>JAZOVE010000038.1:0-1023 GCA_045658545.1 Elusimicrobiaceae bacterium | reverse complement strand
CTTGTTTTAGCGTGTCTTGCATTTTAGAGAAAGTATTTAACCATTCTTTTTCTATTAATTTGATTTTTTCGCTACCGGCGTCCAGAGAATCTCTTTTTTCGTTCACACGATTGATGACTTGGTCAAAGACCGCCTTAACATCTGTTGACGAAAAATATTTGTCAGGCTCAATTTCTAAATTCTTTCGAATGCATTTTTTAACCTCTCTTTTTATAAAGGAGGTGAGGTTGCCTTTTTGGCATCCGAACTTCTTGCAAAACTTTTGAACCAGTTCTTCGGGCAGAGTGATTTTGGTATGCACATCTTGAATGACTGGCTCGATTTTAAAATCCATAGGGATTTCAGCAACCTCATCTTTTAGCGACTCGGTCATTATAATCACAACCAATTTGCTAAAGATGCCTTGGGGCAGAGATTTTTTGAACGCGATTATTTCGGGTTCATTTGGTGTTAGCACAACATGATATTTCTTTTTCATTGTTGTAGCATCCTTTCTTTTTTATATTTTTTTGCGCTAAAGGTATTTATTTGCCGACTCAAATAAATTTTCGTACACAAATGAAGTGGAACCTTTGAGATGCCGACTCATCTTCAGAAGTAAAGCCGCTTTGAGTTTCCTAACGAAAATTCCCAAAGGCGAATATAAAGCAACTCTTGTTAAAATAATCCGCCGTCATATAGAAAAAAGTAAGGCTTTGCCTCCCGCATCATTTTTCATTCACCGCAGATATTTGTCTATGGCTACCGACCGCTTTGTATCAATTATTAAAGATAAAAAGTTAGAAACCAAAGGTGTACCAAATAGGTACGATAAACTAACCGAGTTTTATGAACTTGCCTTTGCAAATTTCTCAACTGCAGTTTTTGATTGTTATAAATCGGTGAATAGAAATCACGGTAATTATAATTTGTATCATCTAGACTGCGAGGACATTATTAATAAGGCTTTCGTTCAGGTGTTTGGAGAGATAGTAAAATCTGTAAACGAATCTGTGAACGAAAATTTTGTTGCAACCCCAGAAG
>JAZOVE010000037.1:0-1328 GCA_045658545.1 Elusimicrobiaceae bacterium | reverse complement strand
TTTTATAGGTTTAAAAGAAACGCCGATTTTCTCAAGTAATGGGGCAAAATTTGCACCTTGCATAATTACACCGATAGAGCCTGTTATCGTGCCTGGTTGGGCAACAATTTTATCTGCTGCGGTTGCAATATAATATCCGCCACTTGCGGAAACATCCCTAAACAAAGCAACCACAGGTTTGCCTTTGCTTTTAAAATACATAAGGGCATTATAAATATCCTGCACAGATGCCACCGTTCCACCTGGGGAGTTTATATCTAATAATAAAGAATGAACATTTTTATCTTCGGCTAAAGTTCTTATTTTTTCTGCCATTTGGCTTGGGTTCTGGGCAGAAGACCAGGGGCTGGAGTTTTGTGTTTCCTGTATAACGCCGCGCACTTTTATTAAAGCGGTGGCAGGCTCGTTAAACTTTTCCTTTTTAGAAAATGTTTTAACAATTTCCGTTTCGGTTTTATCTTGTTTTGCGTTTGAATCTTGCTTTGGACTAAAAATAATAAAAGCCGCACTTATAAAAGAAAGCGAAAACACGCAAATTAAAGCTGTTATTAAAGTGTTTGTAAAAAAAGCACTTTTAAAAGAATTTTGATTTTCAAAAATTACTTCCGGTTGTTTTAAGTCCTGTTGGACGGGGTTTTGGTCCTGATTATTTTGATTATTGATATCTTGCATAAAAATCCTCCTATCTTAATTATATCAATAAATGATACAATTATCTTGTTAGATAATGGGAGGGTTTTTATGTTTAAAGGTGTTTTGACGGCACTTATAACGCCGTTTAAAGATAATAAAATTGACTTTCACGCTTTGGAAGTTTTAATTGAAAAACAACTTGCCGCCGGTGTTAGCGGTTTTGTTGTGCTTGGCACTACGGCAGAAACCCCTGCCTTAAACGAGCAGGAAAAGGAAGATTTAATAAAATTTTGCACCCAAAGAATTAATAAAAGAGCAAAAGTTATTATCGGCACAGGCAGCAATAATACGCAAGCAATGCTTAAAAATTGCGAAGTTGCTTCCAAGTATGATCCTGACGGACTTTTGATTGTTACACCTTATTATAATAAGCCAAATTTAAGTGGTATGATAGCGCATTTTACCCTTGCTTCCCAATTTAATAAACCGATAGTTTTATATCATATCCCCGGCAGAACAGGACAAAAACTTTCCATAAAATTTTTTGAGGAACTTTTTAATAATGTCCCGCAAATTGCCGCGGTAAAAGAATCTTGTTATGATATTGCACATTTAACGGAAATGTCTGTTAAATTTAATCAAAAACGCATAACATATATTTGCGGTAATGATGATTTGTGGCCTGTGTTTTTAGG
>JAZOVE010000036.1:0-1085 GCA_045658545.1 Elusimicrobiaceae bacterium | reverse complement strand
GGCAACAAATAAAAAGTGTGTTTGGCCTTCTTTTGGATAAGGCATAGGCAGATGTTTTGTTAAATTTACACCAGAACCTGGGAGTAAAATGCTATTTGTATATTTACCAATTAATTTATGTTTTTCAAAAAAACCTCTGTTTTCAGCATTTTGAAAAAAGATAGTATTCGCTTTTTTTACAGCTAAGCGATACATAAAAACCGTCAATTTTTGCATGGCACCGGGATATTCAACCGCTGTTCCAAGCCCTGTTATATTGGGCAAATAAGTAATTCCTAGCAATCTGCAAGCCATACCGCCATAAATATTAGGTTTTATATTATAAGTAAGCACAATATCCGGCTTAGATTGTTTTAATAGGTATAAGTAAGTATATAATAAACGAAAATCATTAATAGGGCTTTTTTTGTGTCGGTTAATAGTTAAATTTGTAAGTTTGCAACCTAAATCAGCAAATTCTTTAGTAAAATGCTGTTGTTCAGCAATAATTTCAACATTATAATTTGCTTGCACAAGACCTTTAACCACTTCAAAGCGGTGATTATAAAGATTTGTTGTATCATTTGCAAGGATAACTATTTTCATATAACTTTATTCAAAATTCCCTATTATAAATAACCCCGCATTTTGTTTGGCATTAAAACTTGCACAATAAAACGCACCCATAAGGTGTAATAATATTGCCAAAAATTAAGCAAGCCAAGGTTGCGCATTTCCTTAAACAAAAGTTTATTCATGTGGAAATAATTATATCCACCGCGCCTGCCATACATTGCCGGGTTCACGCGCATATCCACCAAAATATCCGGCAAATTTGCCGCTTTATAGCCCTTTGCTATCACGCGCGCCCACATATAGTAATCTTCCAGCAAGCCAAATGCTTTAAAATTGCCGCTATCCAAAACCGCCTGTTTCTTAAACATTATTGTTTGATTATTAAACGGCATTCTTGTTTTAAGATATTTGCAAATTTCCGCATGTTTTAAAGGCACTTGCCGCTTTGCAAGGGGGGTAAAAGTGGCGGCGTCCACTTCTTGTATTTGCCCGCCAAGGACGGTAAGCCCGTTATCTGTGGCAAAAGCGGC
>JAZOVE010000035.1:0-1384 GCA_045658545.1 Elusimicrobiaceae bacterium | reverse complement strand
ATTTTGCATTTTGCCAAGTTGGCCTTCTGGCGTGCCGGCAAAAGTGTTGCCGCTATCAAAAACCAAATAAGGGCTTTCTTGCTTATCTAAGAAATTTTTTAAAACAGCCATACCGCCTGCAAGTTTATTATCAATGGCGGGGTTGTTTCTGGCCCAAAAAAAGCCTTCAATATCGTTAGTATGGTAGAAGGTAAAAGTCTTTTGCTCTTTAGCGCAAGCACTAAAGAGTAAAAGGCCTAATATTAAAAAGGAAAAGTGGAAAAACTTCTTCATTTAACTCTTTTAATTCTCCCTGTGGCAGCAGCTTGTATACCTTGCGGATGTGCTTTAACATAGTCGGTAAATAAATCGCTTAAATATTTATCGCTGATAACTTTTTTATCGGTAATTTTTTTGAACATATAGCCTTCGCTTCCGCCTTCTGCTATATAATCATTAACTGCAATTAAATACATTTTATCTTTATCAATTTCCTTGCCGTCCACTTTAATACTGATAACTTCCGCTCTGTTATGTTTCCAACGGAAGATAACTTGAACATTTTTGGAAAATTGAAAAAGAGATCTCTTTTCGTAAAGTGATTTTGCGACTAATTTTTTAATAAAAGCCCCGTTTACGCGCACAAGCATAACTTTGTTTGGGAAGGGAAAAGCGTTTATAATATCTCTTTTTGTTATATCGCCTTTAATAATATCAACACGCACGCCGCCGGTATTATGCAAAGCAAAGTCAGCCTCTTTTGATTGTTCTTTAATAATATCGGCAAAAAGGTTGCCAAGCGGGCTATCCAACTCGTCATCTTTGGCGCTTCTAAGTTTAATATCTTCGGCCGCTTTGCCAACGGGGGTATCAACACCCGGGGCTCTTTTTGTTTCAACAAAATTTTGTATATCTTGATCCGGTTTAATTAAAGCGGCGTTAAGTTCCACATATTTTGCTTTAATATCTTTTAATTTGCCGGTGTTATCGTCAAAATCTAAAATAATATGGCTTAAACCTTTTGTTTCGCTTCCGCTTTCAACAAAGGTAATGCCGTCCAATTTCCTTTGCAAAATTTTGTGTGCGTGTCCGCCTAAAACAAGATCAATGCCTTCTAAGCCGTAAATAATTTTGCCGGTTGCGGTTTCTTTTTCGTGTTTATCATCGGCGATGGAATTGTGAATAATAACAACTGTTGCATCATGTGGCTTTGAGGAAAGTTCGTATAAGGCTTTTTTAAGTTCTTTTCTGCCTTTGCTGGTTTTTATTCTTTTAGAATCCGGCAAAGGATCTTTTGCAAGGCCGATAACAGCAATTTTTTTGCCGTCAACTTCATAAATATTATAAGGTTTTACGCCGTCTATTAAAGAGTTTGTTTTCTTATCATAAACATTTGCGGCAAGAA
>JAZOVE010000034.1:0-272560 GCA_045658545.1 Elusimicrobiaceae bacterium | reverse complement strand
TTTGAAAATTTGCCAAAAAGAGAGGTCCGCGAAATTGCTGTTATAAATAAAAAATATAGAAAAACGTGCAAGGAAAAATAAAACTACCGCACATAAAAAAAAGATTACACTAATCTTTAAATTAAAATTTTGCCTGAATATTTTGAACATCTTAATCCTCTGTCTTTACACACTTTAATTTTGTAATTATTTCTTTGCTTGCTAAAGCACGTAATTGTTGTTTTTGTTCTTCGGTTACTGTGTTATCTTCAAGCAAAGCCAAAATGCTTTTTACCGTCGGTTTTAAAGTTTTGTTAAGTAAATTATTTTGTTTTAAAAATTCCAAAGTTTTCTCTTCGTCTTTAAAAGTTAAAATTTCTTCTTCTTTAAGTTCCGCTTTATAAGAGGTACCGAAACTTAAACTCAAATTTTGTTCTTTTAAGAGTTTAATAATTTCCGCTTTTAAGGCGCGGCCTTCTGCGGAAAGTTGGCCAAGGCGATCAATTTTATCAGCCAAAGTTTCTTGCGGTTCTTCCGGTTCAGGTTTAGGCTCTTGGTTTAAACTCCAGACGGGGCAACTGCCGCGATAATCGCACCAACGGCAAGCTTGTTCGCTAGGGGTCGGCTCGAATTTTTTGGCCAAAATATTTTCAGCCGTTTTTAATGCACCTTTCCAAAAAACGTCAAGTTCAGAAGAAGAAACAGGTTTAAAGCTATCTTCCGTTAAAGTTGGGAGATGGTAAAAAAGCATTTTTTCTATACTGATTTTTTGTATTTCTGTGTCGCGTGCCTGCACTAAAGGTAAAAGTTTTGGGCTGTCTTCCAAAAGCTTTTGGTAAAACATAAGTTGGTCCGGCTCACGCTTTAATGTTTTGCCGGTTTTATAGTCAAGAATTGCAATTTTGCCGTCGCCGAGATAATCAATCCTATCCACAATACCCATAACGGTTAAACCATCTATATCGGCGTAAACTTTCATTTCGGTTGAAAGCGGATGTAAATTTTCGGCTACATGCTTTGCATAATATTTTTTTATAATTTCCTGGCCTTCTAAAAAACCCTCTTGCTCTTTTTCCGCGCTTGCGTAGCCCTTTTCCTGCCAAGTTTGTTCGGTCCATTTTTGTTTAAAGAATTTCAAAGCATCTTCTATGGGGGGGAATTGCGGCGCAGAGTATAAATATTCCATCACACTATGCAAAATTGTACCGAAGGAAAAGAAATATTTTGGTTTTTCCGGTATTTTTAAGATATAGCGGAATTTATATTTAAGCGGGCATTCGCGGTAGAGGCCCATTTTTGATTGCGAATAGAAGAACTGTGCCATATATAAATGATAGCATTTTACAGGGGTATTTAACCAGCCGCAATTTACCTAACTTTATTTATAAAATTGCCTAAAGGACTGCAAACCGGCCTTAATTACGCCGGAATCAAGCGGTTTTTTAACAGGTTGGTAATGATTGTCATATTTTTGAATAGAGCCGAAATCGTCAAAAACCATAATATCATTATTAACGCGCACGACTTTATCATTATATCCTGAAAGTATAATAAAAGGCTTTTCCGTATCATCAAACAAATTTTGACCTATTGAATAATCGCTTGACGGGTTAGAACATTTATAAATATCTTGAATAATTGTGGTGGCGACATCATTATGCGAAGTAAGATAATCAACTTTGGCAGGTGCATCTTTTTGCGGATGATAAATAACTAAAGGGACTTTTGTTTGATAATCACTGAAATTCCCGTTATGCCCCCAAAAATTATTATGGGAATCATTAATTTCCTGCCCGTGGTCTGCTGTAATAACTATAAATGTGTTTTTAAGCAAATTATGTTTTTTCAAATCATTTAGCACGCGGTCTATTAATTTGTCTGAAAAGTATACGGAATTTTTATACCTATTCATATATGGGGTAGGGTCCGTATTTTTTGTTAAGAGCAGATAATTAGGCTCTTTAGCGGGGGTAAATATTTCATCTTCGGCAGGATACTCAAAAGCATGCGGAGCATCTAAAAATATGAAACCGAAAAACGGCTTATTTGCGTTGCGTTTATTTAAAAATTCTTCAAAATCTTCTACGGAATTTATATCTCTTTCCACAGTAGTATTACCTTTAGAACCGATGCGCAAATCTTTGACAGGCGCAAAAACATTACGGTAAAATGTAGGGCTTCTTAAATCGGCACTTGCAAATATTGCAGGTTCATAACCCATTTCCAATGCTTTGCTGATTAATACCGGCGGCAAATTTAAACTTGTAAAATCATCCCAATAAGAACGCGGCAAAGAATAAAATAAGGAAAATATGCCCGTTTCCGTTCCGTTACCGCCGGAAATGTGATTATTAAAAACAGTCATCCCCGGCTGTTTTGCCCAAGCGGATAAAAGCGGCATGGCAGGTGTATTAAGCATATCGCCGCGCAAAGAATCCACCGCAAGAATTAAAATATTTGTGTTTGATACTCCGCAATTCATCGGGTTAAGCGGATAATTCAAACTGCCTTTTTTTGGTATGGAATAAGGGTCTTTTTTAGCTTTAAAACCCCATTTGGCAAGCCGACGGTCTGCCGACATCGGGAAAGCCAAAGGTAAAACTTTGCGCTGGGATATTACAGACGGTACTAACATAAATTTACCCCAAGCATAAAAGCAATTATAACTTAAAAAACAAAGCAGCCAAAAAGTTGAAAAAATTAAAATCCATTTTCTGTTTAAAGATATGCGCCTTGAAAGGAACAAAAAACCAATTTCAAAGCCAATAAGCAATACGATACTTCCAACTGTCATTAACCACATACTTGTGGGGAAGACAAATATTTCACTACCTGCAGGACCGAAAAATAATTCCAGCATCGCAAGCCCTATATGGAAACGGTATTGGGAAAACACAAATAAATCTATCAACAAAAATAAACAAAATACAGAACCCCAAAACACACAAGCAAATTTTAATACCGGCTTGGCAATATATTTAAACGGAAGGCACAAAAGCCCCATAACCCAAGCAAACATAAAAATATGTGAAAATAAGAATAAGGCAGCAAAACTGATACCCGTAAAATCTGCAGGAATACCGTTAATTTTAAAAAATCCTAAAGAAATCAAACACCACAAAAAACCGTTAATTAGAATAAAGGTAAATAAATTCTCTTTTTTTTCCATATAAAAATTATATCATTTTGCAAATTTTGTTGACAAATTTGTTTTCTTGTGTTATAATTATTAAAGGTTATTTTAAATAATCTATTATAATTATATTTAGTGGGGGGAATTTATGAGATATGTAAAGAAATGTTTTGGGATGTATTTTTGCTTTTCGGGCCGTGCAAATAGGCGTGAGTTTTGGAGTTTTGTGTTCTTTGTTTTTACTATTGCTTTAGGCATTGTTTTTACTGAATTTTTAATTGCGCCTGATATTGCGCTCTTTAGACCTATCGGAAGCACGCCGCTTGCGCTTTGGTCTATTTTATGCTTTTTCCCGATGCTGAGCGTCAGCGCGCGCCGCTTGCACGATATTGACTTTAGTGCATGGTGGCTGCTTTTAGCATTATTTCCGCCATTTCATATTATTTTGATTTTATTTTACTTATTGCCCGGCTCTAACCGGATAAACAGTTACGGCGAAGAACCATACACAATTACTTGTTAAAAAATTATCCCCCGGTAAATTTTTACCGAGGGAAAATTTCATTTTTATATATAATTTTTATTTACTCTCTAATTGATTTTGCAACATACTCTCAACATGATATGAAGGATGATACAATGCTCTATCAAAAGCTTCTTGAATTTCTCTTAAGTGTGGATAACGATAATTACTTTCTGCATCTTTACTCCATAGGCCATATTCTTTCGCGTTTTTGATGAAATCTTCACATATTTGTTTATATGTTATTTCTTCTGTTTCTCTTTGATCAGTATAATAATTAGTCGCGTAAACACCTTTAGATGTATTGCAAACTGTGACGAAATCTCTTGCTACATTTGCTTGCATTTCTGTTAAAAGATCTTCCGGCATATTCTCGATAGCAATTTTTTCCCATGCATGAGGTTTATCATAAAAATTATACATAGTTTTTGTAATATACCCTTTTTTAGAAAAATCTTCTTCTTGTTTCGTATTTAAGTAAATTGTAAATATATCGTGATATATTCTTTGCTTATATTTTATAGAGAATTCTTTATCTTTATTTTTGGCCGCTGCCTCATTAATACCTTCATAAAGTGAATCTATATCATATTCTACATAATTAAAGAACATACTTAAAATTCTGCTGTTAGATTTCACATAATATTCAACCATTTTATAATATTTATACCTAACGTCTTTGTCTATAAACCCGTATTTTAACTCTGAAACTGCATCATAATCTTCAGGTTTATTTAAATCATACCCTTGTGCTTCATGCCATTTTGCATCATTATAAAATGCGATTCCATTTAACTTTGAATCTCTTTCGTCCTTCATAGCTGCTTTCCATATTTGCTCAACAAGTACGGACGGTATGACATTTTCTAACCAAGAACCTTTGTAGTTATCTTGGAATCTTAAATAGAAGTACGAATCATATTCACTAATATCTTTACCAAATCTATATCTATAGTATTCGTTTAAAGCATTTTTTAATGCCCCTACCGGATTAACTGCAAGTACTTTAATCTTTTTTGTATAGCCCGGATCTTTACGAGACTTGACTACGACGTTAATCCAGTTAGTATCTGTTGCTTCCATCTTAAAAGGATTCGTAGTAAATTTACGTAAAGTACATCTATATTTATCAGAGATATCATCACCATATGCTTCACCGTTTTTGGGACAAACAGGAATATTTTCAAGTGTTTTTTTCACTTGTTCATATTGACCTCCTTTTAAGAGATTTAATATTTCTTCATTAAATTTTTTTGCTTCATCTGGTGCATATGCCAAAACAGGGTATGCAAAAAACAAAGCTAATGCACATCCGAGCAGTTTTTTTACATATTTTTTCATACTAACTATCTCCTTTTTGTGTTAGATTTCTCTTATAGTTTATAAGTTTTGGCATGATAAAACAAGGGTATTTGGACCTATATTAAAAGGTAATTTGGACCTAAGCAAAAGCATCCAAAAGACCTATATGCGAAAAAATCTCTATCGAAATAATAACCCGGCAAGTATTTTCGAGAAAAATTTTACAACCCCGATATCTTCGCGGGGAACAGAAGAAATATTCTTTTTTTGTCGTTAAATCTTCCACGTTTTCTTTTTTACGGCGATATTAGTGCCTGCAAAATTGAAAGTTTTTTATATTCTAATAAGCCGGTTTGTTTGAGTAAAAAGCAAGGGTGTACCTATAAATCTTGCTTTTTACGAGTTGCCGGCTTAGATATAAAAAACTAATTTTGCACGGTTTTGAGCCGTAAAAAAGAAAACAAAAAAACTGTAAGCAAGTTTCGCGCCTAGATTAGCGTAATGCGGAAATTAAACAAGTAAAATTTAAAATAAACTTTCGATGAAGAACATTATGGCCGCAAGTATCGCACCCGCCGGAATCGTAATAAACCAAGCCCAAACAATGCGCCGCGCAACACCCCAATGAACAGCCGTCATGCGTTTAAACATACCAACACCGACAATACCGCCTGTTATAACATGCGTGGTACTTACAGGGATACCGAGTATTGAAGAAATAAATAAGGACATCGCCGCACCCGATTCCGCACAAAAACCGTCAATCGGTTTAAGGCGCGTGATTTTTTGGCCCATCGTCTTAATAATGCGCCAACCACCTGAAAGTGTACCCAAAGCAATAGCACTGTAACAGGCAATCTTTACACTTTGCGGGATAAATAATTCGGCGTTCGGAACGATAAATTGTGCGTACTCATGCTTCGTCATTATCACTTTTGCGATAGGCAAAATTGCGTCGGGGTTAACGGCAATAGCACTAAATAAAATCATACCGATTATACCCATAGTTTTTTGTGCATCGTTACCGGAATAACCCAAACAAAATGCAGAGGCGGAAAAAAGTTCCGCTTTCCTAAAAAATGCATCAACTTTTTTATACTTAAATAAAGCGCCGATTCTAAACACAATGCTTGCAACAGCAATACTAAGCAACATACCTACCGTCGGCGCAATAACAATAAAAGCAATAACTTTTAAAACGCCGGAAGTTACTAAAGCGGAAACACCTGCCTTTGCCACACCTGCACCTATAAGCCCGCCCACCAAAGCGTGTGATGAACTTGACGGAAGCCCAAAAAACCAAGTAATCAAATTCCAGCCGCAAGCGCCGAAAAGGGCCGCAAAAATAACGGCATTATCAACGATACTTATATCAATAATTCCGCCGCCGATTGTCTTTGCAATATGCATTTCAAAAAACAAGAACGCTATAACGTTAAAAAATGCCGCTGACCACACCGCAACACGCGGGCTTAAAACACGCGTGGAAATAACGGTGGAAACGGAATTTGCCGCATCGTGGAAACCGTTAAGATAATCAAAAAACAGGGCTAAAGCAATAAGTAAGATTATTGAAATCATAATTAATTATTTTTTACCAAAATTGATTCAACTATATTTGCGGTATGTTCACACAAATCGGTTACATTTTCGCAAGTTTCGTACATTTCTTTCTTTTTAATTACGACGATAGGGTTTGCGTTTTCATCATTTAATAAAGTGGAAATGGCTTCATCGCGCAAAATATCTGCCATATTTTCGAGGCGGTTAATTTCAACACATTGTTCCATAACTTCTTTTGAGTGTTTCCTGTGTTTAAGACCATGGACAACTTTTTGAAGAGCCAAAACAGATTGTTCAATTAAATCCGCAAATTTATGGCTATATTCACCCGGTTTTGAAAGTTTATAAATGTAATAGCGTTTGGCAATCATATAAATGCCGTCTATAATATTGTCGGTTGAATTAGATAAATCCAACATATCTTCGCGGTCAAAGGGGGTTATAAAACTTTCGTTGAGTTTATCAATAATACGGTGGCTGATTTCATCACCCTCGTGTTCAATGGCGTGCATTTTATCAATATTATCAGATGTTACTGCAGGGTTGATAATAATTTCTTTAAAAAGTTTTGCGCCTTTTACTACATTGTCAATTTGGCGGTCAAATAAATCAAAAAATTTTGTTTCTTTTGGCATGAACATAATAATTTCTCCTATAACTTATAAAAAAGGCAGACACATAAGTATCTGCCATTAAATCAGAAAGCGCCACTCGCTTTAAAATAATTAAAACTTTTATAAAGTTTTTGCATACTTTTATTATAGCAAATTTAAAAAAGGTTGTACATTTTGTTACATTTCGTTTTCAAATTTGCTAAAATATATAGGTAGTAAAAATTTTGTTTTCGCCCCCATAGCTCAATGGATAGAGCACCTGCCTTCTAAGCAGGGGATTACAGTTCGATTCTGTATGGGGGTAATTTTAATAGTACAATATATTCTTATATAAAATATGTCTTACTTCTTAGCATTTTGTTTAGCACTTTGTTGGGGCACGGCTTTTTTGGCAACAAAAAATATCGTTACCGCCCTGCCGCCTTATTGGAGCACATTTTTTAGGGTTTTAGCCGGTTTAATATTCTTTTTAATTTTCTATAAACTCCAAAATAAAAACCTTAAAATTGACTTTAACCAACTTTGGCGCCCTTTTGTTATTGGGTTTCTACTTATATTATTACCTTTCGCCGCGCTTTCTTGGGGGCAGCGCTTTGTTGCACCTACGGTGGGGGGGATTTTTAACGGTACAGTTCCTATATGGTCCTTTATAGCAGGTGCAATAATTTTAAAAGGGGAGGACAGTTTCACTTGGCGGCGCGCGCTCGGTATACTTTTTGGTATCGCGGGTTTGCTAATCATTACTTGGCCGAAAATAAGTGTAAATTTCCATGCTATAAATTCCGCTGAAATTTACGGTTATATTGCGCTTTTAATTATGGCGTGGTCTTACGGGTTTGGAAATGTTATTACCAAAAAAATTATGGTAGACAATAAAAGCACTACTTTAGAGGCAAACACTTTTTACCAATATTTAATTTCCGCTTTGATACTTTTGATTTTTGCCTTTATTATTGAACCTTTCCCGCCGCTTGCAAAATTTTCTTCAAAAGTTATAATTTCAATAATTTGCGCGGGGGTATTTTCTTCTGCGATAGCATTTTTGTTGATGGTTGAACTTATAAAAAGGTGGGGTGCAACTAGGATGGCCTCAGTAACATATTTAACCCCCGTAATCGCTATGGTGCTTGATATTTTCGCCTTGCACCGCTTTCCGACATCTAATGAAATCGTCGGCCTTTGCATAATTTTTGCCGGTTTATTTTTAATACAAAAGCCTTTTCAAACAAACAATACTTCCAATTAGTCCTATTTGCTTTATAGGTCTTAAGGCCCTTTTTCAACTTAAAAATAATTGATAGAATAAAACTATACAATATAACAGTGAGAGAGGTAAAAAAATGAAACAATGGACTAAAATATTATACGTAAGTATCTTTAGCATATTGATATTTACGACTTCTGCAAAAGCCGGATATGAAAATTATTTGATGCAAAAAGAATTTAAGACAAAAGTTTTTAGCTTAATTAAATCAAATGATTTCGAACGTTTAAAACAATATTTAGATAGTGTACCGGATTGTGATTATTCGCAACAACTGCAATCCCCCATTATTTGTACTTTAGACCGTATTGACAGAAAAGGGTTTATTACTCACATTTGGCAAAGAGGTTTTAAGAAAAAGGAATATGATAACTTTATTACCGTTTCCATAGATGCCTCAATATATGAAGCATTAGAGTCTTTATATCTTAATTTATATGGTAATCTTCCTGCAAAACTCAATATACACAATTACAAAAACTTTTATAATCGTTTCCGCAACACTTGGTTATCCGAAAACGCAGAAAAAATATTAATCGGAATTTGGCAAAAAGGCTCTTTTATGAATAAATATACAAATTTCGATAGCATGACCGGTGAAAGTATTTTTACTACATTATATTTATCCAAAGAATTAGAATTGGATAATATATTTAAGTATGTAAGTGGTGAAATTGCTATGGACATCAACTCTTTTAATTACAGAAACAAAAGATTGTACAGTATATTAAAAGAAATGGAGCGCAAATCCAAACTGTTAAATTCCAAAGAACTTTTGGCTAAAGTTTTAAACTCTTGGTTTAATTCCATCATTACCCCGGAATCATGGGATAAAACCGAACAAGAATTTTATGAGGGTAAAAAACAAAAATGTATGTATACAACTCTTAATGAAAAAGGGTGGGAGTTTTTTGCAAGCAACTTCGTACCAACTGATTGGCAAAAACATGTTATCACTTTAAATGTTAAATCCTGCCGCCGTGTATTAAAAGATGAAAAAGTTTGTTCTGCCTTTGAAGAAGGTGCAAAAAAATATGGTTTTTATAAAGCACCGCAAACCGAACAGGCAAAACAAATTATAGAAGAAAAATTTAACGAAATTCAAGACCAAATGCAAGGCAAAATACTAGACGATTTACTCGCATACAAATAACAAAAACCCCGGCTAAATGTTACAAAAGCCGGGGTTTTTTATTGCCTATTTATAAATTTTATTTCGCTTGGTATAAAACAACTGTCGTTTTACCTGCACTTGTTATAAACGGAACAATTAAAACATCCTGATAAGCACCCAAAGCACCTTGCTGTAAATCAACCGTATAACCGCCAAGCGGTGCTTCGGCATATTTTTCAAGGGTAGAGCCATCCCATTTAATCAAAATAAGTTTTGCCCTCTGATAAGAACCGAAAGTGCTTGATAAAATACCAAGTTTAGCCTCATTTTCAAGCCCTGCAATAATTATATTATTGTCCCCGTTATACAAAGCAAGGGAAGAATAAAATTTAAGTATATTATTATCAAACTTTATTCTGTTTGGCGTTGATGCAAAATCTAAATCTGAAGGGCTGTTAATATAAGAATTTCTTTTATCAAACTGCAAGCGCAATTTCCCGCTTGGTTGGGTAAAAATTACTTGGTCCTTTTCACCGTCAAATTTGGCTAAATTAAAGCCGTAAATGCTGTCAAATTTATATGCTTTTAACGACGCACCTGCTTGGTATTTACCGTCTTTATAAACTAAAACTGCCGGTGTTAAAGCTTTAAATTGGCCGGACATATTATTAAGGTTTTGCGTGTATAAAACCCTTTCCTTATTATAAGGCGCGATACCTTTAACAAGCCCGCGGAAATTTGCCTTTTCCGCCCAAGTATCATTTTCAAATTCATAAACGGAAGTGTTAAAATGATTCCTTGCTGTATCAAAATAAGAAACAAAAATCTCCGCTTTATTATTCCCGTTTAAATCACCGTTATCTAAAGAAATAATTTTATGCAAAGGGTTAAACTTAAACTCGGAAACTTTATTTAATTTATCGTCCTGCAAATTATAGGTAATAATATTATTATCTTCATAAGCAATAACTAAACCGTTTTCACCGCTGCCGATAATATCACCGGCGGTAAAAGCAAGGGCTTTACCGTCAAGCGGTTTGCTTTGCCAAAGGGGGGATAAACTGTTTTGCTCTTGTTGCATTACTACGGCTTGCGGTACAATTTGCGGCACAATTTTTGCTGAAACCTTTATATTTGCATCAAGGCCTTCAAGTTTATCTTGCTTATTAAAATCGGTAATATTGCCGACGGCAAAAAGTTCTTCCACCGTTGTAATTATACCGTTCAATCGGCGTTCAATGGTTTTGCCGAGAACTTTACCTGTTTTGGGGTTTTTAATTTCACCGCCCCAAAAAGTTACGGTAAAGCTATCGTTTGCTTTAGGTTTTTCTTTAAATTCGGAAATATCTAAATAAACCTTGGCCCCTTCTTGCTTTACAATAAGGGCCGTTTGCGCAAATACTTGCACAGAAGTAAAAACAACAATTATAAAAAGTAATATTAATCTTTTCATACTTATATTATATATAATTCCTATTGTATGTCAAAATGGTACTTGACATTTGGCTTAAAAAAGATATAAAGTGTTTATGTAGTTAATTAGTTTATTTCCAAAAAGGAGGGAAAATGAAAAAACTACTTATCGTAGCAATGGTGTGTGCTTTATTTGCACCTGCTTTTGCTGTTGAAAATGTATATGTCACCGGTGATATTCAAACCATCGGTTTAAACGTCAACGATAAAGACGTTCCTGTCGTTGGTGCTGATATGAGAGGCACAACAAACCGCGTTTTACTCGGCATTGGTGCTGATCTCGTTGAAGATGTTACAGCAAAAGTAACATTTGCACATAGAAATACTTTTGGTCAAGATAACGTAATAGGTGAAACCGTTCAAAATGTTTGGGATAATACCAGATTAGCAGAAGCTTATGTTAAAGTCGCAAACGTTTTTGATGCTTTGGAAGTCAAAGTCGGCCGCCAATTTTACGGCAATGAAAAAAGCGCTGTAATGTATTTCGGTCCCGATTATGGCTATGCAGTCGGCAACACTTATTTCTCTCTTGACGGTGTAACCGCAAGATATAATGGGGAAAATTTTGCATTAACTGCAGCTTATTTCTCTGTAGCAAATACTCCTGCATTACCTTATCCTGTTCCTACAACTGATCAAAACCTCGGCGGTTTAGATTTAGATTTAAAACTCAGCGAACAAGTTTCAGCCAATGCTTATGTCTATGACGTAAGACAAACTGGTGCTGCTGCTTGGGGCTTCTGGGGTGTTAAACCTACCATTGAAACAGAACACTTTAAATTAGGTGCTGAATATGCAAGAAACTATGGCGATGTAGAAAAAGGTTGGCAAGTTAAAGCTGATTTAGCTTTACCTATCAGCTTAGATGAAACCACAATTACACCGCGCGTAACATATTTAAAATCTGAAAAAGATTTCAGAGCAGTTGGTAACTATCGCCCCGGTTTAATGTTCGGTACCATATTAGGTATTGTTAACAGAGGCGCAGCCGCAGATTGGGATATTCTCAATGTCGGCGCTTGCTTAAAATTTGCAGGCCTTGAAAAATGGGGCTTCGGCTTAGATTTTTATACCGTTGAAAGAAATGACCAATGGAACGGTAACAGCTGGGAAGCAAAAGTTGTTTATAATCATAATCAATATGTTGCTTTCCACTTAACCGGTGCAGTATTAAGCAATGTTAAACACTTTACCGCTTCACCGACTGCAGTCCAACTTGGTATGAACATCAAATTCTAAACTGTTTTTACAGTTACAAATACCCCTGCAAACGCAGGGGTATTTTTTATATTAAATTTTTATTGAATTTTTAATTTTGCACTTAGCGACAAAATTTGCTATAATATATATGTTGCAAGAAATTGCGACGAGGAATTTGAAAATTTTTTAAGTTTTAAGCCCAGTTGGCGCAGTGGTAGCGCGTTCCCTTGACATTGGAAGCGACGGAAATGTCAAAAAACCTAGTTTTAACTAACTCTCCGACGATAAAGTTTAAAAAATAAAGTGAATTTATGCCTTGTAAAACAGGGCTTTTTTTATTGATTTTTGCTGATTTTTGCTGACTTTTTGGGTTGGACTGTCGAATTTTTGTCAAATTTTACAAAACCGCTTTTAAAAATAGAAATTAACTATCAAGTTGTTTAAAAATACTGGGTTTAACGTCAAATTGTAACTTATATCTTATTAAAAGCATTTTAAATCTTTAATTTTAAGCCATCTATCCATTTGTTTATTTCGGTTAAGTCAAACCTTACCGATTCACCTAATTTAACTATACAATCTGCAGGTATAGTGCCTCTGCTCTTTCTGGTGTAGACGCTTCTTGTGGTTAAACCTAAATAAATTGCTAATTCCTTTACTGTCAATAGTCTTTTAAAATCTGTCATACTTTTACCTCACTTATATAAATATAAATGAAAAAAATAGCATAACAAAATTAAATTTTCATATTCACACTTTAATGAGTTTTTTATTAAATTACAAATGGTTTGTCAATGGTATGGAAGTATAACTCTGCGTAATCGTGAATAAAAATACAAAATACATTTAAGTATCAGTTTGTAATATTTGTAAGAGATTTGCTTTAATGTTTTTTTAATATAGTTTCTTTCTTTTTTCGTTTTATTTCTTTAAATATTCGGTCTTTATTTCATACTATACTAATTTTTATTAGGTAAATTAAAACACCTAATATCTTTTGAAAGAACTATAACCCTTATTACACTTTTTGGAACGAAGTTAAATTTAAATATTAGTAAATTAGTGTATATTTTGTATGATTTGTATTCTTAATTTAAAGTAAAAAGCATAAATAATTTCTATATTGTTAAAACATTATGAGCAAAATTTATGCTTCATATACCATATAATATTTGTTTCTTGCTGATAATTTAATTATTACTTCTTCGTTTTCATTTTCTTAAAAGCAATGTTTTTTAGGCATAAAATACTTTCATCATTAGGGTCAAGTTTTAGGGCATTTTCTAAATCGGAATGGGCTTTCTTGTACTCGCCTTTGTTCATATAGTGATATGCACGAATAAAATAGTTTTCAACATTGTTTCTTATAGATAGTGTTTTTGTATATAAGTCCTCTGCTTCTTTATCTTTTTGCTGCATATCAAATATTTCGGCAATACCTCTATAGGCATCTGCATCTTTATCATCAATTTCTAGTATCTTTTTGTATTCTTTAACGGCATTATCCCATTGATTTAACTTTGCAAAACAATCAGCACGACAAAACAGATAATAAGTATTTTTAGGGTCTAATTCCAGGGCTTTTGCATAGTCCGCTAATGCTTTTTTATAATCATGGTTAACGAAATACGCCCAACCCCTTTCCTCATAAAGTTCTTTCATATCAGGATGTTCTTTAATTAAGTGTGTATACTTTATTATTTCGTCCTCAAGTCTAATTACATTCCTGCAAACGACTTCAACTTCTTTAAAATTTGTTTTGTGTTTCATAATCCCTCCTTACCCAGGTAGCTAACATGATAGCAAATTTCCACGCCAACAGATTATTACGTTTGCGTGCATAGAGAAGTTTATATTTATTACTGTGGTCGTAATTTTCTTATTGTGTCGTTTAAATGTAATTTTATTGACTTGAATTCTCTGACTTTGTCCATAATATACCAAAATAATTCGGACTCATCTTCTGGTTTAATATATTCAGGTTTTGTATCATGATGCTTTATATCTCCATCTTTGACATAATACTTTTTGCATTCATCTGATAACGAAGAACAAAGAGAGTTATAAATGTTTACTAAATGTTCAACAATTATAGGGAATTGAGCTTGCATCCAATTATGTTTGATGTGTTCAGTGAAACTGTCTATACAAAGTAAAATAAGATGTTTGGATAATTTAGGATTATTTCTTTGTATTTTTTCAAAAGTAATTCGTAACCTCAAAGGATGATGTTTGTTTTGATTTCCAATAAAATATATCATCTCGTAAATTGAAATATCAATTTTAAGTTTTAAATTAAATTCTGCCAAATAAATTTTACATTTATGCCTTTCATTCAAATACTTATTAAAATTAATAATTTTTTTTGATAAATCATAATTGTCAATTGGAATTATGTTCTTAACATCCATTAAATTTTCCAATAAATTTTTACCTGTTGATTCTATTTTAGACAACAAATCAATAAGATATATATAAAATAACTCATAAGCATGTTCGTTTTGGGGATAAACATATGTATCAGTTATACGTAGAATCCATTTACATAATAAACTATATAATGTGTCTAAAGATGTTATTACAATTAATAAATTCATCTCTGATTTGGTAATCTTTAATTCTTTCTGCAGATTAACATTCTTTGACATTATAATATCCTTTATCTCTTAAATATAAAGCAAATACATTTTATATATCAGTATTTATTCAATTTAATATAAAAAGTAAAATCATTCTTTTGCACCTGCTTTTTTTAGCTCTGTTACAATTTCGCTATGTAGACTCGCCATCCTTAAAGCAGTTGTACCGTAATTATTTTTAACATTAACATCAGCACCTTTTTCTATTAAATATTTGACCACATCTATATGCCTTTCACTAGCACACATTAAAGCAGTGTCACCGTAATTATCTTTAGCATTAACATCAGCACCTTTTTCTATTAAATACTTGACTACATCTAACTGTCCTCTTTTGCTAGCCCTTATTAAAGCTGTTTCAGTTGTACCATACTTACCTTTAGCATTTACAGCAGCACCTTTTTCTATTAAATACTTGACTACATCTAAATGGCCCTCTTCACTAGCCCAAATCAAAGCAGTCCAACCTATACAATAAGCATTGACAACAGCACCTTTTTCTATTAAATATTTAACAACATCTAAATGACCTCCTTTACTAGCCATCTTTAAAGCAGTTTCTCCGTACTTACTTTCAGTATTAATATCAGCACCTTTTTCTATTAAATACTTAACTACATCTAACTTCCCCTTTCGGCTGGCCATCATTAGAGCAGTCCAACCATTATTAGTTTCATATGTACCTGAATCATCATAAGGTACTAATGAATCCGTCCAATTGTCTTTAGTTTTAGTATTGATATCAGCACCTTTTTCCATTAAATACTTAACTACATTTAACTTCCCCTTTCGGCTAGCAATCATTAAAGCATTCTCTCCGTATTTATCTTTAACATTAACATCAGCACCTTTTTTTATTAGATACTTCACTTCTTCCAAATTTCCTTGGTAACTAGCATCCATTAAAGCAGTCCTATCATTATCATTTTTAACATTAACATCTGCGCCTTTTTCTACTAAATACTTAACTATATCAAAACTGTCAGCATTCATTAAAGCTGTTTCACCGGATTTATCTTTTGCATTAATATAAGCTCCATTTTCTATTAAATACTTAACTACATCTAGATGGCCTCTTTCACTAGCCCAAATTAAAGCAGTCATACCATGCTCATTATCTCTTGCATTAAGTTCTGAACCTTTAATTATTAAATATTTAACTACATCTAGATGCCCTTTTTCACTAGCACTTATTAAAGCATTCCAACCATATTCATTCTTGGCATTAACATCTGCACCTTTTTTTATTAAATATTTCACTCTATCTAGATTCCCATCGGAACTAGCCGACACTAAAGCCAAATCCCTTTTTTCGTTCGTTACTTTAATAAAAAAATAAATACCAACACACAATAAAATCAATCCAAACATAATAAATACCTCTCTGATATTTTTTATATTGTAGCATATTTAGTATTATACCCACACTTTTACCTAATTATGCGAAACATTATACTAGACTCGAGTAGAATCTGTTTATTTATACCCCATGTGCCATTTCCATGGCTCTTGAGCAGTAGGGATTAACTGCTGTTTTCCGTATACTGTCACTTGATTATTGAAACTACATCAATCATTTTGATCCACGATATAACTAAATAGGAAAAGATATTTCATTTAATACATCTTAATGTTATGATTGGTAATAAAGACGAATAAATAACTTTTACTTTATTCATGATGACAGTTTGCCTGCTTATGACTTAGTTCCTTATGATAATTCCAATAGACAGCACACAATTTCGATATTAAGTAAATGTTCACCTTCTATTTCGACTTGCCACTGGGTTAGACCAAAAACACGAAGAACAAATTATTGAACAAATAAAGAAAATAATGCTACGAAAATAGGAACTATACACTTAATTATATACCGCGTTTCGCTTTGGCAGAAGAAATTAGTTCACATATTTCTTCTTTATTATTTTCAAACAATTCAAGATTAGGAAAGTAAATTTGATAATATAGTCTATCTTTTCTATCAATGTCAATATGATTATTAGACAATTTCTCTTCTATGTTATTATTTTCCTCACAATAAATTCTTAATATTACATTCCCCTTTTGTGGAACAAATGTTATGAAATTTTTAGGAATATCATCTTTATTTACTAAACCTATATAAAATTTATTATATTTAAGTGAAAATCCTTCACATAAATGTGCAATCTTTTTGAAAATATTATCCATCAAAGTCATCATAACTGTATTAGACCTTTGTTCCCACCATTTTCTATTTGTTTCTAAATACTGGTCAGTTTCTTCTTCTAAATTATTAACAGTAAGGTCTAATATATTGGTTAAAGATACACCGATTTTCCCTTCTGGTAAAGATATTGCGGTTAATTGAAGGGCTATCATTGGTATCGCCCCATTGAATAAAGAAATAACATTAAAAAATCTTCCTGTTATATTTTCAGCGATTAATACAGCTATATGGTCATATTTAGGATATCTTTTTCGTTCTATATCCCAATATTCTATAGAACGAATTATATGGCTAGGATCAGTCTCACCTAACTGTAATTCTACTTCATATCTATTATCAGATTCATCAGCAAATAATAAATCTATTTTTCCCCCAGTAAATTGCTTTTTTTCTTTTTGAATTGGTTGCAAATTTTTAACACCTATAACTTTCCCTAACACTTCAGGATGTTCATATAAAAAATCACGCAATTTTGGTTCTGTGATTGTTTTATTTTCTTTGAGATTTAATGTGGGAATAGATTTTAATTTAGTATCGTCGCTCATAACATTTCTCCTTATTTTGTCTATTTAGGTAATTAGTAGATAATATTTTTAATAAAAGATAAATTGTACCTTTCTTTTTATCCTCTTTATTCATGTATACACTCAAAACAAAATTTGTTTTATATTTTATTGTAGCAAATTATACGCAAGTATTTAAAAACTATTCAATTTAATGATACTTAAAACGATTTAATAATAAAAAGAAAATAAGAAGGCATTTTGTTAGTATCTTCCTATATATACCATAGAGAATAAAGTAATTATAATCGATTTGCTTGGAATATTATAAATAAAATTATAAAATGATTTGTAAATATTAAATGTATGAGGAATATATGCCACAATATAATAAGAACTTATTACTTCTATTGCTGCAATCTGCTATACAGAGGTGTTATGAAAATGATAATTGCTTGATTAAACGTAATATGGAACGTGCTAGTGTTTCTCGCATATTTTTGTACATACATAAATTAATTAACGAAGATTCTCGTTTCAAAGAATTTAAAGAATATAATTTGGATTGTGAGTATAATAAAAATGGTGAACATATGAAGACTACTCCACGTTGCTCAAGAGGAACATCTCCTGATTTAATTCTCCATAAACGAAATAGTAATGAGAACAATTTATTGGTGGTAGAATTTAAATCTCATACTGGTAAATGTAAAAAAGATAGACGATATAACAAAATTAAAGATTTTATTAAATTAGAAGATTTTACTAATGATAGTATATATAATTATTCTTTAGGGGTATTTGTTCGCTTGAAACATACATCAGTAGAATACAAATATTTTCAACATGGTCACGAAATAAGTTATGAAGAGATTAAATGATATCAGTGTGAGAATTTAATTATTTGCTATAATTAAAGTATAAGTTGTAAAAGGAGTTTGTGAAAGTTGTAAATTAAGCCGCAAAAAGCGACTTAACAAAAATTTGTCTGTTTTTGGAACCCTATTGAAAGAATAGGATGGTTATTGGAAAAACCCAATAGTCACATACGTCCAAAAGCAGTCGGTATAGGTAGGTAAATAAGGGAAGTCATGAGCCCGATGTTATCTGCCGAGTGTTGCATGTTCTTGTTTAGATTAATTTCTATTATGAGAATTGGCGACTACGACTGCTGTTGGTTATACCCGTATGTGACATAACCGATAGCGGTCGTTTTTTATTTGGTTAATAAATTTTAAGGAGGTATTTAATATAAACAATTTAACTGTAAAACTACAAAAGATTAATTAAGGGAGAATTTAAATGACAAATAAAGATAGAAAGAAAAAAGTAATAAAGTGGTTATTGGTAGGATTAGGATGTGTAGTGCTATTCGGTGTGTTATATGGTATTGATACCATAATTGTTGAATATAATCGTTCACAAATTATGGGATACAGATTAAGTGAAGGATTAATTGACAACACTATTGATAGAGGCACTTCATATTATATAGTTTTCTGGTCAGGTTTCATAATTTCTATATTGGGCCTAATAATATCTGTAATCATGTTTATAGTTAATTTGATTAGTTGTTGGTTAAATAATACAACAGAGGTTGTTCAACAACAATTTGTAAAAAATGATTCGGATACTTTAGTTCAACTTAGTAGGATGTATCACGACGGATTATTAACAAAACAAGAATTTGAAAAACAAAAAAAGCAATTATTAGGAGATAAATAATATGAAAAAATGTAAATGTTGCGTGTTTGAAGACGAAAACAGAAATTATGTGCAAGGAAAATGTACTTATCCCAATAAACCTATTAAACAAGCATGTTTAGTACAACTTGGAAAACCATGCACACACTATGAAAAGTCAATTTAAAAATAAAATTAAAGGAGAAATTATGAAAAAATTATTTATTTTATTAGTAGGTTGTATCGTATTTAGTGCATGCACGGATAATCACGGTGCAAAGACAGAAGCACAAAAAGTTGTATTGCAATATGTACTTGCTGGAACACCTGAAACACGTGCTCCTTATGTTTTAAACCCGCAGGAAGAATTACCACGTATGCAAAAACTGTACGGAGATAGGGACGTTAGTTGGAAAAATGCAAAATTTAAATTTACTTCAGAAAAGAGTGGACCATATGGAGCAGTAGTTTTGGTAGAAAGAGAGGACTATTCAACTCCTACTCCCTATGTCTTATTCAAAGAAGGAAATTCGTTCAAAATAGCATGGTCATTATCCCAATTTATGGGTAATACTTCGCCAACAGGTGATACCCTTAAAAAAATGTACTTGGATGTTGATAAACAAAAACATCCTTTATTCGTAGAAATCAAACCTAGTACCTATTACAACTATTCATTCAGCAATGATGCTAAAACAATGTATGCATTTAAAATGAGAGACAGTAGTATGGGAGCAGAAATAAATGGATACTGTTATAAAAATAATACCAATTGTAAAGAACTATTCAATAAGTTAAGGGAAAACTCTTCCTGCGTTGTATCATTAGATGCTTGGTATCCCAATAAAGTGTTTAAATATCATACACTAGTTGGCGAACATGCAGAAATTGGTAATATAAAAATTCAACTGTGTATGTAACAAGACAATGAAGAAAATATTAACTTTAACATTGTGTTGCATTATTGCAAGTGCCTGTAACAATGAACAGGAAGCAAAAGAACTATATAATACAACTTTGGAAATAAAACAAAACCAAGGTTGTACAAGTGCTATGGAGATATACAAAGAAATACTGAATAAATACCCTAGTAGTTCTTATGCTATCTCCGCAGTTAAAGAGTTAACTTCTTGTCAAGAAGAAATACAAAAACAAAAAGATGATGAAAAATTGAAGTTATTTTCCGGATACCAAAATATTAAATTCGGTATGAGTAAAGAACAAGTAAAAGAACTTTTTGCCGGGAAATTGATACAAAGTAAAGAAAAATACTTGGAATACATCAAGGATAAAGCAGAAATTGTATTTTGGTTCTTTAATAATGCTCTTTATGAAGTAGAAGTCAAACCAAATGTAAAAAAACAACGTATTGGACATGGCCCAGCAACAGAAGATATGCAAAATACGATTAATGCTCTTGTATTAAAGTACGGGGAATATGAACAAATTCCCAATATGGTATTAGCAATGGGCTTCTTTGAACAACCTTTGGAATATTACAAATGGTCTTTTAAAGATAAAGAAATTGTACTTTCGTATTGGGATTTGGGTGGCTGGTTTGGTGATATTCGCAATAATGGTTCTGCTGAGTGGGAAACATTAACTATAAGATATACCGATTTAGGTATTAAGCAACAAAAGCAACAAGCAGACTCGTTAGGTAACTTAAAACAAACTATACAAGCAGCAGAACAAAAACAGCAAGAATTAGATGGCATAATATAATTTAATGTTTTGTAAATAAAACCAAATATGCGGTATTTATATGGACTAATTATATTTTTTGGCTTTGTTGTAATATGCCAAGCCAAAGAAAATGACCTTATACAGAATTTTAATAAGGTTTCATTAGTTTCGATTTATGACGGAGATACTTTCCGGGTAAACCTTAATTGTAAATATCGCATATTTTGTAAATCTATACCTATTCGTGTTCGTGGGGTAGATTGCCCAGAAATTAAAAGTGGTTCTGATGAAACGAAAGCACTAGCAAAGCAAGCAAAAGAATTTACTAAAAATTTTCTTAATAGCGGTAAAATACTCTTGCGTAATTGTGGAAGAGATAAATATTTTCGCTTATTATGTGAAGTAAAAGTTAACGGACAAAGTTTAGGTGAGGAATTAATCAAGGCAGGTCACGCTATACCTTACGATGGAGGAACAAAACAGTCCTTTGACTATGAAACTAAAACAAATTTAATGTAACTTAATTTAAAAACTATTTAGCAACTAACCATCTAATTAATGGGTGGTTTTTTGTTTTAGTAAAAGTATTTCAAAGCATTTTTTGAACTGTTTATTTAAAATCTTATGGGGTCTATTTAAACTCTTTACTCAAATTTTAATAACAATTCCCTATACAAACCCTTTGAAAAATAAATTTTTTGTGATTTTGAAAATGTAAAAAATACCTCATGGCTACATGGGTATTAAAAACCTGTAAAAACTTCATATAATGCAAATTTAAGCAAATAAATGCAATTTCTACACATACTTCACAACTAATCTTTACTTACCTGTAAAACCTTTCATACCTAGTCTTTAACTAATTCACTAAAACTTTAAAAATGTAATTCAACAGGTTTATTTTAACAACCTTATCTTTCCTTAACTTTAACATTTAAAAACAGTAATTTCTGTCTGGAACATAAACGCATCTTTTAACGTCGTAGATTATAAACATTTTGGGGTTTAAAAAAGCGTAAAAAGGTAAGGATGGTTTAACAAACTTTCATTTAAATAGATATAGCCCTTTGGGTTATAAATTTAAAAATGGAAGGTTAAATAAAATGTTTAATAATTCAAACTTCATAAATGAAAATCAAATATCAAGAGCAACCGAAATTAAATACGGTCAGTTGTCTAAACTTAATATCAGTAATAACAAATCTACCGATACAATGTTCTATGACATACACACAAGTAATAGTTCAAATATAAACCATTTTTTGGGCATAGATAGAATCAAAATAAGGATTCCTACCACCCTTCTAAAGATTAATTATAGCAAATATTTTAAGAAAAGTAGAATATATATTAATTCGACTAAAGACTTATATTCTGTGACATATAAGTTTGTTAAAAGTGTATATAAATACACTAACCTTAAAATAAAACATTCAAGTAAAGATTCAGATAGAAACTATGAGCACAGTAACTACTTAGAAATAGACTTTAATGTTCCCAAACTAATACACGGAAACAATGTATATGAATCAACTAATGAGGATTTAATAAATGCTGTGTATAGACTTAACTCTTTACTAAACGAAATAGTTGATATTAATAAAATATTTGAACAAGACATTGCTTATTTAGAAATAGCTATCAATATTATTGTTGAAAATGCAAACGATAGTATTGGTTTGTTGTACAAAAATACTCGTTCTTGGCGCAATACAATAAAAACTAAAACCTATCCTAATGGTGGGTTTAGTTTCGGTATATCAAACTTACACAAAAAGTTATCTTACTACAATAAAATAGCTGAAGTAGAATATAATGACCCTAACAACTATGTTCTTCCTTTATTAAAAAAACATAATACCAAACAGTTTGTAATAAGGATTGAACAGAAATATGCTAATAAACAAGAAATTAAAAAGTTAGCTGAAAAGTATTTAGGTAAAAGTTGTCTTTCTCTAAAAGATTTATTGTTTACTGATATTCTTTTACAAATACTTAATGATGTTTGGAGACAACATAAAGAACATATGAATATCTTTGACTTAACTAAAGCTAATACTAAAGAAATTATCTCTTACATTAATAAATCAAAATTAAGTACAAAAATGAAATCTGCTTTATTACAACTTATCAATGGTTTAATTAACAATATTACTTTTGATGATATTTATAACTCTTTAAAGAAAACTTATTCAAAGAATTTTCCTTGTACTGTAATACACAAGTATAAAGAAATTATGACTCACTTTAATGTTCCTGTTTTTAATCTTATCTCTGTTATTGAAAAAGAGTTATTAAGAACTTACCCTTTTCAATATTACTTATACAATTGTAATAACTTATGTGATGTAAGGGATAATAATATAGATACTATAAAAAGAAAAAGAATATTAACGAAAGAGGATGTGTTTTAAAGTTTACATTAGCAAAAAGGTGAAATATGCGTTGTAATAAAATTATTTATAAAAAATTTACGACGATAAATAACACAAAATACCAATTATAAACAGGAAAAACTAAGCAATTTTCATTTATATTTCTATACAGGTTTAAGTTCCCTGTATAAATTTATCAAGTAAAGGAACATTAAAAATATGACCGAAAATACAAGACAAACTCAACAAATCACAAAAAGATTGCTGACTGTAAATGAGTTAGCGGAATACATGGGTACAACCCCCAAAAGCATTTACACTCAAAAATGCAAAGGGAAAATACCCAAAGCTTGCATCATCAAACGTGGCAAATCTCTCAGGTTTGACATCATTGAGGTCGATAAATGGATAATTGACTTAAACGGTGAAGCAAACGCATAAGGAAGT
Source organism: Elusimicrobiaceae bacterium (assembly GCA_045658545.1). Lineage (GTDB taxonomy): Bacteria > Elusimicrobiota > Elusimicrobia > Elusimicrobiales > Elusimicrobiaceae > Proelusimicrobium. The sequence continues at coordinate 248,853 of JAZOVE010000034.1, read as the reverse complement.
AAACTAGCCCGGTAGGTCGTTACGTCGATTTACCGGGCAAAAACAGCTGGCTTTACGTCAGAAATAATTATAAAATTAATTTATAGGTAGGATTTTACAATGAGTAAAGAAATAAGAAAACCATTTGCTGAAAAAAACGGTTTATATATCAATACGAAAGGAGAGTGGGGCTTTGTCTATACAGATTCTAACGGTAAGAGAAGAAGAGAAATAGCAGGCACCTACGAACATGCAGTAAAACAACGTAAAACAAGATTATCGGAGATTGCAAATAATAAAAGAAAAATTTCAGGTTCTTACGATACCAGAACTTTCAAGGAAGCATTACCGATATTTATAGAAAATCATGTAAACAACCTTGGTTCTAAAAAGAGTACTACATCTATGATAAATAAAATTGCTGCTGAGTTTAACTATATAAAACTATGCAATATAAGTACACTTAGTATAAATAGTTTTTATAATAGAATGGGAAGGGAATATTCATATTCTTATGCTAACAGAATTATGGGTGTCTACAGTAAATTCTTTAATTCTATGATAGATTGGGATTTATTTTCAGGTAATAACCCTTGCCTTAAGGTAAAAAAGAAGAAACCGGAAAATTATGAACCAAACCCATTATCTGAAGAAGAAACAAGACAATTTATAGCAACTGTGGCAGATTATATAAGACCTTGTGTATATATAGGTTTTTATACAGGTTTAAGGTGTAAAGAATTGCTTAACCTTAGGTGGGAATATATAAATATGGAAAGTAACACCATCAGGATAACCGAAACTAAAACCGGATTACCAAGAACTTTAGGCATATCAAAAGATATAAAAGAAGTTTTAAATAAAATAGGTCCTAAAAAAGAGGGTAATGTGTTCTTTATTACACACTCACAACTCAGAAGTCAATTTGATATAACTTGCAAGAAACTAGGTCTTAGACATACCCGTCCGCACGATATGAGGCATACTTTTGCTGTAACATTTCTTAATAAAGGCGGAAGAATTGAAATATTACAAAGATTACTTGGTCATAGAAGTTTAAAAACAACCCAAAAGTATTTGCGTTTTAAGAAAGACGAAATAGCAGTTAATATGCTTGTTATGGATGGTTTTGTTTCTCCGGAAGTAATTAACATATCAAATAATGATATAAACCATACTGCCATAAACCCTTCAAGTAACCCTAACTATGCAACAGTAGGAACGAGTTCAGGGGTATAAAGAGGGCGATATGGTGGTGGCGTGTCGAATTTTTGTCGAATTTCTAAATTTTGCACTTGATTTGAAAATTTGGTATAATATATGTGTTGCAAGAAATTGCGACGAGGAATTTGATAATTTTATTAGTTTTAAGCCCAGTTGGCGCAGTGGTAGCGCGTTCCCTTGACATGGGAAAGGTCACAGGTTCAAATCCTGTACTGGGCAATTTTTATTGGCTTCATTTTACGACGAAGATTCTTCATTTCTTACCTATTTTATGGCTTTTTTGACCTAATCGTTAAAAAGGCCATTTTTTGTGCGTTTTTGCAGGTTTTTGTAGTTTTATTGTCAATATTTTGGCAATGCATTTTATGAGGACAAAAACATCTTTCTACGCTCTTTATTTGGCAATTTTAAAAAAGTTTATACTTCTAAGAATGACATTTTCCGCGGGAAAGGTGAGTAAAAAATAATATAATGATAATGTATGTATTATTTGGAGGGTTATTTTGTTTGGTATTACTTATGAAACCTGGCATTCTGTATGTCAGATGTATTCAAAAATTGAGAAGAAATATTATAAAGCCTACATACAATGGTTTCCTTTCAGTCTTCTTAATGATGATGACTGGTTATTTTTATCTAGTCCTCAATTTTTCAAAACTTACATTCAAAATGGTGCTTTTGTTTTCTTTCCCCAGTTAATGCACCAATCGGAAAACTATCTCTCTAAATCAGATGGAAGTTTTCGAGATGCTTCATTAATATCGCCCGTACTTTATTTAATGCTACAGTCTATCGGAAAACTGATTGCTGATAATTATATTCCTCAACGCCCAGCAGAAATTTCAGTATATTATGCAGGGAATTACCAATACAACAGACCATACTATAAAAAAGATTATAATGACTTTTACAAAGAAATTAATGTGGCTACTCTAGATTATCAATATTTCATTAAAACAGATATTTCGAATTTCTTCGCCAATATAGATTTAGATTTATTGATAAGGCGCATTAATGATAGATGTAATGACAAGAATGTAATTTTTTCCCAAACTCAACTCCTTATATACAAAGAATTTCTATCCTATTGTGGAAACAGCAAATTCCCCTTAATAGAAAATAGCGTTGCCTCTTCTTATTTATCTACCATTATTTATTTAGACCTTGTAGACTACAAAATATACAAATACATCTCCGAAAAGATTAATTGTTTCTCCCATTTTAGGATGTTTCGTTATGTGGACGATTTATACATATTATTTTCTAGCGATAGCACACAACAACAAATTCTCTCCGCAGTAAACGAAATTCGAAATGAGTACTCTTCCATTTTAAAAGAATTTAGACTTACTCTAAATACAAAAAAATTTTGCTTCAAACCAACTAGCGATATTAATGAGGAATTAAAAAAATCATTGTATGACGAATATGTTGATGGAGTAGATTTTTCTATTGAAGAAATAGCTCGACCTTCTCTAGAAAATTTTTTAAACTGCTTGTCTTCTCTGATAACTGCTGGGAATTTAGATGTAGAAAAATATAATGACTGTATTTCAGATTCTTTTTCAGTAGCCAAACTAGAATATACACCTAACGAAATATTCAACTATTGTATATATAATTCCAATTCATCTTTACAAACCCAAGTTCTTATACAAAAGATTAGAAACATACTGTCCTATGACATTTCATTCATTGCGTTAGACCCCAAACGCCTATCAGTAATGATTATGAAAACAAAAGATAAAACAGCAATCAAAGCCCTTTTAAATCACTTATTTACCAAAAATAAGAATGATACGTGGAATAGATACCATACAATCATTGCTGTTGTATATTTTATTCAAAGTTTTTTTCGACATATCGATTTATTAAGAATAATACGCATTCGATGTCCAGAATTATATGCTTTTTATGAAGTAAATTGCAGACAAAGATTTTTAAAAATATTAGAAAACAAACTAAATTTATACTATGAGTTGCTTTTTAACGATTTCAAATCTTGCCTGTTTTATTTTATGTATTTAGCAGAACTCAAAAGACATAATATAATTACAGCATTTGCTTATTTTAAGAATTTTTTTGACAGAATAACTGCCATTTTAGCCTTTAAAAGTGGCAAGGACAAGAAAAAAGGCAAACGCCCTCATTTCAAAACATATTACAAAGAGAATGAGGCTCAATCTGTTTATAAGGAAATACACGGAAGTCAAGATATCATTGCAAAGGCTTGGCAGTTGAGACATTCCAACCCACTGGCTCATTCTTCAGCAGAACTATGGGATAATGATTCCAATCAGATAGAAATATTAACAATCATTAAAGCACTAAAACAATTAATTAGTGCCTTCATACAACAAAATCCAACAATATAATCTTGTATCCAAAATTTTGGCAAATATTGATAACTATAGGCGGCTAGGTTTCGCTTGCCAAAAATAAGGATAGCGAGGGTTAGCGGCCATTTCCAGATGATAACATTGCAAAAATAAAAATTTAGATTTTAGAAAAAATAACTAGGGTAAAATTTTTTCTGAAATTTTTATACAAGCTCACCTCTTTAAAATTGCTCAAAAATTTTTAGGACTTTTTTACCGACATATATTTACCTACAGATTTAGTATAACAGATTATGGGTTTTAGTAATTATAGACTATTTCTAAAACTCATAAAACTTAAATACCTATCAATTGCTTTCCACTTCTTATATTGAATATCCTTTAGTTGTTTTAGCAGGATATTTAAATAATATTGCCTTAATGCCTGATATTGCTTAGCCTCGTTTAATCTATCGTCTAACCAATAATACATATCCTTTGTGCCGTTTTTAGATAGATACTCCTTAACGCTCTCTAATTGCGCACGGGCTAATTTTACACTCAATTCTACTGGGAACTTTATACCTTTTGGATTGTAGTATCTCTTATAATCGTCTTGTGGTATAAGTTTAGCAGATTCTAATATCCTATACATTAATCTTCCTGCAATCAAATCATACGCCAAAATCAAAGAATTGCTGTTTGGATTGGTATGTTGTAGCCAATCAAAAATACGTTCAATTTCATTCATAATTACCTCTTAAAACAACCCCAAATAGAATCTTCATACGCATACTGATTTTTGCCTTTCTTTTTAAACCATTTCTGCCACCAAGATTTTTGATATGCTTTTGGGTTTTGTAAGTAAATATCTAAACTGGCCCATTGTTCTTTTTCTAACCAAAAATCAAAGGATGAAGTACATATTTCTATTTTATGTTTATCCATTGTAAAACTAGGCCTAATTTTTACAGAGTAGTTTTGTTGTTTTAATAAGTTCGCTAAAAATACAAGCACGTGTTTATTACAGTAATTTGCCCTTAGATATAGTACCTGTTTACGCGTTTTAGCGGGCTTTACTGTAATATCCCAAGTGGCTTCTTTACTTGGTAATAAAGGATAATCACCAAAAGAAGAAATAATAGACCTAATAGCACGAGTAGGGAGAGTATAAGGGTCAAATTCTTCGGACTTAAAACCTTCCATCGCCTTATAAACCGTGTTAGGCACTTGATTACTATAAGGGGTATGAATAAAATATTGTATCTCCTTATCGTAAAACGGCATTATCTTTACCAATTCTTTAACGCGTGCAAATACAGAGCGAAACCAAGGCCTAACATTATACTGACCAGAAACCCATACTTTAATTTTGGGTGGTGTATCGGTAGGATGTTCTTTAAATTTCTTACGTTGTACAAGCGAGTCCTGTTCGGTAATATGATACGGTGTAGAAACTAGGGTACGATATAATAAATTTTCATCCTCATAAAATGAAGCGACAGTTCTTTTTTCATCTACAGATATTTTTACTTTATACATATTTCCTCCTTAATTTAATGTGTTAATTTCTGAAATAATTTAACAAAACCACGGTCTTTTATTATGTCTGAATAATCCATTATAAAAGTTACTTGGTCTTCGTCATCTTTGCAATCTTCTTTAAGTTCTCTATAGGTATAATCTTCGTATTTTTTTCGCAAGGCCCATATTGATTTCTTATACCCCAAGTCCTTATATAACCGATAAAGGATGCAATAAGATTTAGTAGTATGATACTTTTCAATAGCTTTTTTATAATCTGCAATAGCCTCTTTATTACGATTTGTTTCACGATACAAAGTCCCTCGGTTGCGATATATATTGGCGGCATTTTCATTGGTTATTTGCTCTGAGTTTTCTACTGCACTAGAAAGAAGGGGCTCTGCATCTTCAAACTGTTTATTACGGAAATGCAATACTCCCAAATTATTAAGGGCAATAGCATCTTCGGGATATTTTGAAAGATGTTTCCTCAATTCATTTTTTGCCAATTCATAATTCCCTTCTTCAATATGGCGGCAAGCCCGATCATTATATTGTGGTGGTCTGCAAAACAACCCACAAAATATACCGAGACATACAGTTAAAGCAATAATCACACCCTTTATAGGAAATTGACCTTGCACAAAATCATATTGCTTAAAATCAGGCACTTTATAATTATCTTTTAATATATTCTCTATCTGGTCAAAATTAAGCGTAATATCAGATATATTTTTTAATCCTACTATAAAATTACGCAGTTTGATACACGTCTCTTCATTTTGCCAACCAAAGACATGCGCCCACTCAATTTCACGTTTATCATTAACTCCTACGACGACATTAATGGTATTTCGTTTACCGTTTTGCCAATATTGCTGCCAAAACATAGCTTCACTAGATTTAGCATTTTTAAGCAGAATAAAATTAAGTTTTATATTCTTTTCGCGGAACCAACAGTTATAGTCCTCTAGTTTACCGCTTAATTCCCAAGCATCATCTTTATCTCGGGCTGGGCCATAAATAGAAATTTCACCATATTTAACTAAGTGATATTTTTTAATATCTTCCTCAGTTAATTTCTCGCTTTCATACACATTAGAACCCTTTAAGATAGGATTTTTATAAGAATGATGAACATATTCATAACAGGCCGTATCAAAAGTGCCTGGCCAAGTTGTTACGAAACAAGAACCTGATTCTATAATCTCGCCTTCGGCTTCCCATTCGTGGTCAGCTTCCTCTTCTTCCTCATTGCTAAACGATTTAATATATTCTTTATATTCATATTCATCAATAGGAAAAGTATCACCTTCGGCTACGCTAACTTCCCATTCTTCATCGTGTTCTATTGTTTCATAAGTGACTTCTCCTGTTTCTTCGTCTTCGTGTTTGATTTTTTCAGTCCAAGGTTCATAATAACGTGCTTCGGTTACATAAGTGCCGAGTATTTCTTCATCTTGCACTTTCTCCGAGTCAACAGTTTTAGCAATCCCGATAATAATCCACGCACCGATAGAACCAACCACAATACCTAAAATACCTAGTGATTCCCATCCCATTAAAGGCGGCACTATCAGTAAAAAACAAAGGGCATATAAAAATGCAATAACCATTAAATATTCTCCTTGCCTGTGGCATAAACATCAGCAGTATGGTCCGATTTAATGACTGTAATTTTTATTTCCTGAGCATTAGGCAATAAAATATTTGCAGGGAAACTTTGAATAAATGTTTTATGCTCATTATATCGGGCGACAAGTAATCTTTGATGACTGAAAAATTCTTCGCGATTAATTTCAATAGCAGTAGCAAGTTGCTGTAAAACTGAGGTATCTAAAGGTGGGTTATGCTCTACTATAAATGAAATATCTTTGCCCTGATAACGCCCTTCAATAAGTTTAGGGTAAACATCCTTAAATGCATCTAAATATGTATCAGACACATTTGTAATTTGCTTAATTACCTTCCACATTTTATCGAAGTTGGCCTCACACACTTCCTGCTGTGCTTTAACAAGATTGCGAAGGCGAATTTCCGTATTGCTAACGGAAATAAAATATCCTACTGCAAATACTACTAAGAGTACAACAACTAATAATATTCCTGTCATTTTTCTTCTCCTTATATTTCAATTTGAACTGCTTTTTCCAAAAATTGCGTTTGGAATAATTGCCCGACTTGCTGATGCAACCCTCTTGCCCCCAAATGTCGCTCACAAGCATTATCTAGCAAGGTTTCAAGGGTTTCGTCAGATACTTTGTTAGATGTATGCAATAAGTCCTTGTACTGTTGCAAAGGCCCGTTATGCGGGTTAAATAATATTTTGCGTAAATCTTCCTTTTCAAGCCCTTTTAACTGTACAAAGTATGAAAAACGGCCTATTAATTCAGGCAACATACCATAGGCAATAAAATCATCTGCTGTCAAAGTTTCCTTTTTGACAATAGGTGCGTGTGTAAAACCGACACTTTTATCAGTATGATTAACTTGTAAACTTTCAAATGCACCGCCCACTACAAAAAGCACTTGGGAAATGTCAAAATTCATAACATTTCTAAGCAAACTTTTTTCCTGAAAACGATAACGCCTACTTTCTATAAGACGCAAAAGTTCTACTTGTACATTTGTGGAAGCAGCTCCGCCATATCCTTCACTTCCACGGCGTATTTTATCTATTTCGTCAATAAAAACTATGGCTATAGGCACTTTACCTGCTGAAGAGTGTGGAATAAGAGGCCGTAAAATATCACTTACATCCATACCGACATAACCAGTTTGAGTATATTGGCTGGCATCTGCGTGAATAAAAGGTATTTTAAGTATTCTTGCTAAGCATTGGCACATATAAGTTTTACCCGTTCCAGTCGGCCCGCTGATAAAAATATTGCTTTTATTAAACACTTGTCCGTCTTTGGCATTAGCACATTTAGTTAAATGCTCAAAAACACCTGCCACTAATTTCTTTTTGGCATCATCTTGCCCTACTACATATTTATTAAGTTCGGCTAAAACTCGTTTTGGGTTTAAGGTGCGTTTTTTAACTTTGCGTTTCCTTGAAGCGGGTGCAGTAAGAAAATTAACTTTTAAATCTATTCTATCGCCAACACCTGTAAAAATGCCTTCTGTAAATAATACACTTTTATGGTCTAATAAAATAGACAAAACTTCTTGACGTGTTCCGAAAATTTGCCCTTTCGTTAACAAAGTAGATATCTGAAAGAAACTTGCGTTAAGCACACGTTGTAAATGTAATATTGATATACGAAGTAGTAAAAACAGTTCCACATCTGATAAATTGTTTTTTTGAACAAAATCTGCCAGTGGTAGTTTGCTTGCATCAGAACGCAATAAACGCGTGTGAATATCCTTAAGATTTTGAACATATTGCGCTTCCTTGCAGGCAGTAACAGGGGTATCGTTCCAATGTACTATATCTTCTATTAACTCTGCGCGGGAAGTATATTTTGTAACTTTTTTAGTTTTATTTTCCATAATTATTCTCCTTATTAATTTTTACCGTTTACATCCAATTTTAATAATCGCCATTACCTTCAATGAGTGCTTCATCGTGTCCGTAATTGTAATGAGGATAACCATTTGCTACAGGTACATAATACGCTTTTGCACTCATACAAGATATTCTATTCATATATTTTTTTGTCATAAGACTTCTCCTTATTTATTATTCCATCGGAGAGGATAAAAAAAGACCCATCGTCTCCGATGGGTCCTAATTACTACAAATCTGTTGTTGCTCCCATCGTTCAAGCATTAGCACCTTGCCTTATGGTAGGTTGCTGTGTAGTCATAGGGCTTGTCCCTCGTACACTCCTAATGGAATTTAGATTAACAAAAGACATTTAGCCAGACTTCTGCTTAAATTTAATCTTTTGTTTAACCTTCTATATCTATTATTGCATATTATGATTAATTTGTCTCTTTAAAAATGTCATTTATGTGTCATTATTAACTTGACACCTCTAAAAAATTGAGGAATTTTTCTTGCGTATCTTAAAATCTTGAAAAGTTGAACCTAATAAACTCATTAATTTGCCATTTGGAAACTCCTAAAGAAGCAAAATGTCCGTTTTTAATACGACGGGATTTTCCTCTAAAACTAACACTTTCTATCATTTCTACGTTAATCCGTTCCAATCCATAACCCCACACACTACTTCTCTTATAAACAGTAGCAAAAACTAAATAAACCATTTTCGATTTGCGGATTAAACAATAAGGTTTTGCAGATATCTGACGGCCATCTGATACAATTTTTATGTAATGTTTTTCTTTAATGGCTTTTTGTAACTTAGATATAAGAGGACTTTTTGGCAATTTTGGATTAATTTCATAAAACACTCTATCGGGAGAAAATAAACGGCGTATATATTTGCAAACAGGAATGAAATCATCCCCTGCTTGTTCAGCGTCTTCATATGCTATACACAAACTAGCCGCTGTCTGAGGGATAAGTCCTATTTTTTCCAAAGACCAGTCTTTATCAATACTGTATTTACCGTTGTCCGAATCTAATTCAATAACAGCTTTTTTAATAAGCGAAATATCACGTAAAATAGTGCGGTAAGACGTATTACATTTCTTAGCCAACTCTTCCGCTGTAAATTCCTTTCCCTTTTCGTCAGTCAAACATTTGAAAATGATTGCCAAACGCTTTAATTTTACCGTAATATCTTTGGACATAGTATTAGTATAGCATTTTATGATTTTTTCTTAGGTTGTGATTCTTCTACTATTTTGATTTCTTCCTCTGTTAAACCATATAGTTTATAAACCATTTGGTCAATTCCATCTTGATATGCTTTAACACGAGATTGTTTATCGGAGTTAGATAAATAATCCTTAGTTTGTGTAATAGCTAAGATTTTATCAACAACTGCAACAAATTGCTGTTGAATATCTATTCCTATTTTTTTAATAGGAATTTCCGATAATGGCGTTTGATAGAGTTCCAAATTATCACCTTTTCTTTTTCCTTTATTGTATAACCATACGTAATATAACTTTGAATTTAATAGTGCTAGAATATATTTTAATTTATAATTATTTATTGGTGCAGTAATAAAATACACATCAGCACTGGCATACCATTCAGTTTCATTATACCCAAAAGTATTTGTAGTGCTTCTTTGAGGAACAACAATTTTAGATGAAGTAAAAATGTCCTGTTTTCGAGGTCTATGTAAATAAGGCGAATTATGAGAAGAAACATCTATTATCTTCTTAAAATATTGGAGGTGACAATTAATAGTATTATAATTAGCAATATCGGTTTTTTGTTTATCTAAATACAAAATATACTTATTGCAAGAATTATTAGTATAAAATCTAGATATATCTGAATTTTTAAAAAATGGAACTAATAATTCTTTATCCTGATTATTTTGTATTTTAATGATTACTTTGTAATCTCTAATATTATTGCTGTCTAATACAAAAATCCCGTCTCCTTTTTGGGCTTCAATATTATATTTCTTTATATGTTTATTTGATATAGAATCAGCACCACTAACAATTCCTTGATTGATATGACAAATATTTCCTAATAATTGATGATTCTCTTTTATTTTATAGAGTATTCTATTAAGTGGCCTATTATCATCATTAGTTAATCGCATATAATTTTGCTCGGTCTCATATAAATCAGACTGTGGAACAGAATAATAAGATGTTTCTTTATCATTCCAACTAATTATTAGATTTAGGTCATTATATTTAGCATTTCCCTTCCTAGAAGTGATACAAGTTCTACAGATAGTTTTAGGAGAAGGAATATTCGTCTTTTGTAATAATGTTATTATATTATGTTGACCTAGTGCTGATTTAAAAATTTTAAATTCATTGAAGTTTATAAGTTTTAACATACAAGCTCGCTGTTTAAAATCTGTTCTTAGTTTAGTCGCATTGGTAGCAGTAATATAATAATTAGTAGTGATAAATGTACAAATCCCTTTATTTTTTAAAAGATTAAGTGCTAAATGAAAGAAAAAATAGAATAAATCCATTTTGCCCTGATAGAAACAAGATAAGAAGTTGCTCTTCTTTTTTACTGCTTGAAATACTTCCTTATTTCCTTTTTCTTTAATATAAGGAGGATTACCAATAACAATATCAAAGCCATCTTCTACATCAAACATCCAAACAGGGTCAAACCATTCTGTAGAAAGATTATCAAATGGTTTCCATAATTGTAGTTTGATAATTTTTTCGTTTCCCCAATCATTTGCTTGTAAGGCTTCCAACATTGCATATTGGGTATCTATAAATTTCTTCTTTAAAGTTTCTTTGCGTGTTCCAGAAGCAGCAAAGAATTCTTTTCTGTATGCACGTAATTGGGCGATATAATCTTCTCCATTGAGGAAACTATTTACATTGGTTTCTTCTATTTGTTTACTGAGAATATCTTTTTCTTTTTCCAATTTTGAAATTTCTTTAGTAATTGCCTTTACTTGATTTTTTTGTTCTTTAGAAAAATTCCATATATTTCTGTCTTTTAATAATGAATGGTTTTTCTTGCGTTCAATTTCTTCAATAATACTTTGCCTCTTTTGTTTGAGTTCTAAAGTATTGTTGTTATCGAGTCCAATTAAAGAATTAGCACAAGTAAAATTAAAGTTTAAATTAGGCAAGGCTTGTGGATTATCTGCTTCTTCTTCTACAATCAATGTTAGGAAAAAACGCAAACGGCAAATTTCTATAGCCATTGGTTGAATATCAACACCATAAATACACTTTTGAATAAGAGTTAATTTATTAGCATAGTCTAACGTTTTAGAAGTTAAATTTTGGCTTATATTTATATTAGATTCTGGTAAACTCCTATAAATATCACCCGTTTCATCAATAATATGGATAATTGACATTATTTTTTGTAATATGCCCATAGGAAACGCACCAGAACCTACAGCAGGGTCCAACACTTTAATTTCGGACAATACAGTATAGAGTCTTTGTTTTTGTGTTAGAGTCAATTTATCTACTTTTGGTTCAAATTCAAATAGTGAATCAATAACAGTGTGGTCTATATCTGTTTTTGTATAAAGATATTGTTTCAAACTTTGGGTAACCATATAGTCCACAACTTCACGCGGAGTATAGTAGGACCCTGTTGCCTTGCGAACTGATTCTTTGGTTTCGGGGTTAATAGAGGCCAGTAAATTTTCAAAAATACGACCTAACATTTCTGGGTCTACTGCTAAATCGATATCAGTAGAAGTATTTTCATCAATAGTAAAATTATAAAGTTCAAAAACATTAAATAAACTTTCAAACCAAGAATTTTCTATTTTTAAAGTATTATAATTCTTTGATATATATAAATCATTCAACTCATAGCGATCATCACTATCTGGATTAAATAATCCGCCATTTAGAAAAGGTATATCTTTATATTCACCTTCTTTACATTTTTTGATTCTATCTTTACATTCTTTATTTAGCGTTTCAAAAAATAATGGTTCTAATATATCGTGATAATAATTACCTTTACAATTTTTAACTGCTTTAGAAGAAATTAAATCATCTGAAATAAGAGATGTACCATTGTTGCGGTACTTCTTTTTCAAAAACCAGCAAAAAACCAAACGTCCTATTAAACGAACTGAAAAATTTTGTAGTCTTTTAAATCCTTCTTCCGTATCATTTACACCTGTAGGATGCTTAACATTTTTAATTAATTCATTAAAATGCTTTGATATTTCTCCATAGAATGTATCATTAACAACTTCTATAGAAAATCGTTTTAATAAATCTTCTTCATTAGTAACAGGATTAGAGAGTTGTTTAATAGCTGTATGTACCTTTTGGCCTTCCCCTACTAAAAAGGAATAACGGCGTGGATTATTTGGTTTATTATTTGCCCAATCAAAAGTTACCAAAGATATACGAAAAGTATTAGAATATTTAGGTACGAAAAAGAATATTGCTCTTTGTGTAAAATCACGACGACTTTTCATTATTTCTACAGCTTGTTTAGTAAGTCCTACACGAGCATCTGAAATATGATGATGATGAATTTCAAATATAGAAAATAACTTATTTTTTCCTAAGTAATAAGCAGTATCTATATATTCATATTTTTTCTTGTCGACATTGACAACTCTTTCTTGTTGTGTAAAATTTGCAAAAAAAGAACTTAAGTCATACAATACATCCTTTCTATTATATTTGTGAGACAAACTATTTAAAGCCATATTTTCCTCCGTTTAGATTATTTAATAAATTCTGTAGATAGAATAATTGTGATTTCTTTTTGTTGTTTTTCTACTTGATTTTTGAGTTTAATAAGTGTGTCTAAAAATTCAGGTGGAATACTTTTTTTCAATTGTATTTCAATTTGTTCAATATTTTTTATATGCTTAAAAGCATTACTTATCACTCGTAATTTGGCCTTACTTAAAAAACTTGTACAATTTAACAATTTGTTTAAATATATAGAATCTGAATATTGTGATAGAGATTGCCAAGCAGTTCTTATTAACCTTTCATTATCCGTCTGTTCATTATCGAGATTAAAATCTAATCCTTGTTGAGCTTGCTCATATTGCTCATAGAAAGCGTTTGTAACAGGAATAGATTTATCTTCTTGTGAGGATTCAAACATTTTAATAGCTTCTTCATCAGTTATAGGAACTGTATTCCGTTCTTCCAAATCATAAAAACTAAAAACGCCTACATTTGCTCTTCTACCAAAAACTAACACTCCATTACGTTGATTTTCTTTCATTTTACGACCTATACGTACTCTCGAAGGTAAATTTTTGGCTTGTTGATATAATACAGGAGCATTTTTTCTTATATTATTTAAAAATTCCTGACATTTTCTTTCCCAACTAATTTCTTCTGTATTATCTTCAATTTTGTGCAATAGAGAAGCTCTTATTGTTTCCTCTGATGTCAGATATCGAGTATCTTCACGAAACACTTCATCAATAATAGTAAGTTTCTTTTTGGTAATTTGCCTAATTCTAATTTCTGCTTCACCTATTTCTGTAGGAAAAAAGTTATAGATATGTAATTCATTAAATACTTTTCTATTGATACGGTTAATACGTCCCACACGTTGAATTACTCGAGTCGGATTATATGGAATATCGTAATTAAATATAGTTCCTGCGAGATTAAGATTAATACCTTCACTTAGGGCATCTGTAGTAAGTAATAAATTATAGTCATCTTTCTTATTTTCGAAACTGGCGTCAAAATTGGCACGAATTTCTTCTTTAATTTTTTTAGAACGTGACGCGTCATAGGCAATTGATTTTATAATGCCATCATTTTTGGGCAAGTTATCTTCTAAATAGGCAATAGTATCTGCGAATTCAGAAAATAATACAATTTTCCTAGAAGGGTCCTTTTGTAATTGACGATATAATTCTGTTTTTAGAAGTGCTAATTTTTTATCATTTTTAGCAGTTAATCCTCTCCAGTCTTCTTGAAGTTGTTTTAAAAGTCTAATATCGTTTTTTAAATCTTGTTCAAATTCGGGTTTTAACAAATCCTTATGAATTAAATAAATGCCTGCTTCTACCAATTTCTCTTCTTGAGTTGGTTCTAAATGACTAATTGATTTAGCAAACAAATTGCCCGCTGATGAACTGGATGCTAAATCGTATTCAGTATTTCCTTCTTTAAGTTCCTGAAGAGGTAAATCTTCCAAATCATCTAGTGTCGTTTTCTTGGAAACCAAAGCTCTATGTTTAGTTTGGAAGAAAGATAAAGTTTTCTCAGTAGCATCAATAATATTATTAAGGGTTTCATTAAAAGACAAAATAGAACTTTCTAAGCGACGAACTAATAAACGTCTTAAAAAATTAGCATTGTTTTTCTGTGGGTCACCTAATACAGATAGGTATTCTGCTACATCAGATTTAAACTCATCTTTAACATAAGAGATTACTCTGTATCTTGCCGCTTTAAATTTACTCTGTTCTCCTGCTACTAGTTCAAGAGTTTGTATATACTTGTCTGCAAATTTTCCAAAAGAATATTCAAGTAATTTGGGGTCAGAAATATTAGGAAAATCAATTCCATTTTTTATTAAATCGTCTTTATATGACCCGAATTCCAAATCTTTACGATTGCGCCTTATTACAATTTCTTTAATCATATTTCTGATTTTTTCAGAAATCTTTTTATATTCTTTTGCACTATCAGCATCATCTTTTTTGATTTTATTGTAGTCCTCAATAATACTATGCATAGAACTAGAAAGATTGTTAACCGATTTTAAGGTTGAATATCCTGGAATTTGAAATAAATTAATTAATGCAAAAACATCTTCTGGTTTATTGTTAAATGGCGTAGCAGATAAAATCATTACTTTATGTCCACGACAAAGCGTTTCTAGATTATTATAATCTTGTGTATCAGGGTTACGATAATTATGTGCTTCATCGAGTATTACTAAGTAGTGACGATTAAGTTTTTGAGCATATTGTAGAGCACTCTCAATCTTTCCAGAACTAAATACTTGACTGTTAACATTCAAATGAACACAGTATTCTTTCCATTGCGGAATCAAATGTGGTGGAGCAATCACTAATACAGGTAAATTAATATTTGCGGCAATAGTAGTGGCTATAATAGATTTACCCAAACCTACTACATCTGCCACAATAACCCCATTATGGTCATTAAGGCTTCTAAGTCCTTGTTCAATCGCATCAATTTGGTATTGCAAATCATTAAAGTTTTCACCCAATACTTGGCTCGGAGTTTTTAATCCTTCAATCTTGTGCACATCAAAATACTCAATAAGTACTTTTAAATAAACTAAGAAAGGCGTTGGATTAGTAGAAGGCCAAATTTTACTAAACAATTCTGTTTGTATTTCTTGTAAAGTAGTTTCATCCGCCAATACTTGTGATTCCTTCCATAATTCGTTAAATATTCTTATACTTTCTTCTACAAATGGATTTTCTCTATGTTGCACGTTAATTTCAAAGTTTTGCCCTAAACCATTTGCTGATAAATTGCTAGAACCCACAATCGTTGTTCCTAAAAAGTTTCCATTCTGACTATGTTTCGGGGAATTGTGGAAAATGTACATCTTAGCGTGACAAGGATTTTTGGTTTGTCTTACCTCTAAAGTTCCATTTTTAAGTTTATTTACAAACAAATTAAAAGCATCCCAACTTTCTTGGTTATCATACTCTCTATTATGACCAAGAATATCACAAAGTGACTGATACCAACATTGCCTCCGTTTTTGGGCATCTGGGAAGCCTTTACTGGAAGAAAATTCAATGTAATTGGAGATTCTAGATTCTGCTTGTAAACCTACCAAGATTTTAAGTTTCTGTTCTAAAGTAATATTTTTATAAAGTAATTGAAAACCAGAAAAATAAAAATATCCGACTAGAAAAAATAATTGGTCACTAGAAGGCAGAACATCATTAATTGTATCTTTTATTAATTTATTTTGATTGGTTATAAAGAAGCTCATTTTATTGTCTCCACAAAAATTTTATTACCTTATGGAGAGCAATAAAAAGGCGACTTCAGCTTGAGGAATTACAAGGACCCAAACAAAAAGTCGCCCACCTATACCGATATTCCATCGGCTATAGGTTTTTCTGCCAATTAAAAGGGTAATTAAGCCTTTTAACTAGCAAATGGCGACTATTTCTGGTTTGTAATTCCTTTTGCTTTTTGCAAAAGTCCGAGCTAAATGCTCTCCAAAAACAGTACTAATTTTGTAAGCAGGTCCTTCTTATTTGGACCTACTGAAATTGTTTTTACTCCTTAAAATTAAAACTAAAATACATTTATATATTAGCATATTTAGCAAACTCTTTTCTATAACATAACATATATCTAATTATCTTTTCCATTAAGGTTCCATTTTTTATCGGTTTTGCATCTAAAATAACGTCATTTTGGAAAATAATACCCAGTTTGTGATTTTACAAATAATTTTATCCCCGTCGAAAAAAGGCAAAAGGTTTACACTCTATTATTGTTTAGAGTGGGAAAGAATTTTTTACCCACTCAAATCTTAACATCAGAACAAAACCTGATGCAAATTAAAGGAGACTTCAAATGTCCAGTGACAATGTAGTATTAAATTTATTTGACGGAGAGTTTGGCGTACTCTCAAAAGGACGGACTGCTAGACACGCCTACCTAAATAAAGCCGAGGATACAGGCTTTAAACAAACATATATTCATAAGGATTCTGATGATTATATGCCAAATATTCACGTATATGCCAATAGAGGAATAGGAATTACAGGGACAACAATTCAAGTTTGTCCAAGTAAACTCTTATATGGCACTAATATTTACGAAACTAAGGAAGAAGATTTGGAACGTTTCCTAAAACTGATAGTGGAAAGATTAGAATATGCGGGTATTCTAACGGATGAATCTATACTCCGCCATCATTATCTATCAGGTTGGGATGTGAATCAACTTGCCATTATTCCATTTACTTCATCTGTCTTACGAATGTTTTTTATGCATAATATACCTCAACCTGGTAAATCAAGAAAAGGATATTCCATATATGAAACTTCGAATGGTTGGAGTGTACATTTTAATTTCAGAGAAAAATGTATCAAAATGTATGACAAAATAGCAGAAGCAATGAAATATGGTTGTATGCCTATAGACTTAGTATCATTATTTAAAGAAAGTGGAAGTTGTTTGATTAATTTAGAGTATACAATGAATGGTAAGAATGCTATTGATTCTGAACTAAAACTCATAAAAACTTCTATGCCTAACACTCTTGAAATAGCATTTAATAAAGATGTTTGTTCTAAAATATTACAGTATAGAACTTTAGGTATATTTGAAAAATTTTTTACTATTTCAAATGATATGATAAAACACTTAGCATCTATAGAAGAATTTTGTGATATGCATAAAAAATATAATGGTTTACAGAAAAGAAATGCATTATTTGGTGCTGTTTGTAAGTTTATTACATTAGGTTATGCTGATTATTGTAAATACTTAAGACAACATTATTCACCAAAAGAAGTAAGACATAATCTAAATATCCTTAAACAACTTAATCTTTCTAGGATGCCTGAAGAAAGATTGTTCAAAGAAACAATATTACATTCTTTATATTCTAAAGATTATATTACGAAAGATAGTATTATAGAAACATTAAATAGATATAAAAATAGTAATTTTATACCCTATGAAACGACCGCAATACAAGAAACTGAAAATCTGGAGGGGGCCGACAATGCAAAATAATATAAGTCCCTTAATGGATGTTAAAGAAGTAGCAACTTATTTACATCTCTCACCTGCAACAGTATATTCCAAAAGAACACGTGGAGAGTTCCCAAAAGGATGTATTGTTAAAATAGGTGGAAAGTTGTTGTTTAACAGAGCTAAGATAGAACAACTGGTGGAAGATTCTATAGAAACTTCCTTCGGTAATTCTTAATATAAACTTGGTTATTTGGTTCGCTCAGATTCCAAAAATCTTTTTATTGCTAACCGAATAACCGACGATAAGTTTCTGTCTTCCTTTTTGGCATAAACCTTCAATTGGCTTAAAAGCTCTTCAGGGAGAGTAAAACTTATAGTTTTGATTTGTTGTTCACTGTTTTGTTGAACCATATATAAATAATAGCAAATTTTATTGAATATTAAAACATAATACTTGACAATAATACCTATTATTATGTAATATTATAATATAATATTGGAGAATATTGAATATGAAAATTTATAGAGATAAGAAAGGACGTTATGGAATTGATTTCAACGATAGGACGGGAAAAAGACGCCGTCATATTGTTGGTATGAGTGAATCTGCCGCTAAAAAAGAATTAGCCAAATGTATGGACGAGTTTTATAAAGCAAAAAACGACCCTCGCTTAATGCAAGAAAGCCAGTTATTTAAAGATATGGCTCCACTATTTATTAAGCATCATATAGAGCTATTACCTTCAAAAAAAACATATTCGGCTATGTTTAACAAAATTGTAGAGCATTTTGGCAATTACACATTAAAAGAAATAACACCATTGGAAGTACAAACATTCTACAATCAAAAAGCTGAGGAAACTTCTTATGCAAATGCTAATAGGTACTTCGCAATCATTAGTAAATTTTTTAATTGTTTAAATGATTGGGATAAATATAGCGGGCCCAATCCTTGCCAGAAAGCCAAGAAAAAACCTGAAGAACCTTTTAATCCACATCCGATAAATGAAATTGAAATTCAAAAAATTTTACCATTTATCAGCGATGAAGTACGCCCTTGCATAATTATTGGTTTTTATACAGGTTTAAGAAGGCAGGAATTATTGGGTCTTCGTTGGAAAAATATTGATTTTAACCGTAAAACAATTTATATCCCAAAAACAAAAACAGCACGTCCGCGCACATTAGGACTAAATGCTGATATTGAATCCATTTTACAAACATTAAATCCACAAAAAAATGGACTTGTGTTTGAAAAAATAACAGAAGATAAACTCAAATACCAACTTAACAAAGCATCTGAAAAATCTGGCATCGGACACATTCGTCCGCACGACGTCCGCCATTCATTTGCTGTTAATTTCTTGAATCGCGGCGGTAGTTTAGAGCATTTACAAGGCTTACTTGGACACCGTAAAATTACCACTACACAACGATATTTAAAATTTAAAACTGGTGAAATTGCAAGTAAAATGAGAGTAATGGATGGGTTAATTCCTATTAATGTCATTAAGTAAACCATAGTAAATATCATAATCTCCGCACAATCTCCGCACTTTTTGCGGAGATTATGGTATAATAATAGCATAGGAGAAATTATTATGTACATATATCAAAATAAAAATTGGCCGCACTTTACGTGGAATGAAACAAAGATTTTAAACTTACTTGCACAAGTTAAATTGACGCAAGGTTTATTGCTTGGTAAAATGCAAAATATCGGTTTTAATATGCAAGATAATGCTTTGCTTCAGGCACTTACTGAGGAAATATTAAAGTCCAATCAAATTGAAGGTCAGCGTTTAGACATAGAACAAGTTCGTTCTTCTATTGCCCGAAAACTTGGCTTACATAGCGAAGACATATCAGTTTCCAGAAATATTGAAGGTTCTGTTGATATGATGCTTGATGCTGTTCAAAATTATAATGCTCCTATTACAAAAGCACGTTTATGTGCTTGGCATAAAAATATGTTCCCCGAAGGTAAAAGCGGTTTTTACAATATCAAAGTAGGTGATTATCGTGATGATAAACTCGGCCCTATGCAAGTTGTTTCAGGCCCTATGGGAGAAGAAAAAGTTCACTATCAAGCACCAGATGCCAGCGTCTTAAATAGCGAACTAAATAAAATGTTTGAATTTATAAATAAAGACGAAATAGATAATCTTCTTAAAGCGGCTATTGTTCACTTATGGTTTGTTATTTTGCACCCTTTTGATGATGGGAATGGGCGTATCGCACGGGCTTTATCTGAATTATTACTGGCAAGGAGTGAAAATTCATCTAATCGTTTTTATTCTATGTCTTCCCAAATAGCAAGGGAACGCAAGCAATATTATAAACAACTTGAAATTACCCAACAGGGCGATTTAGATATTACTGAGTGGCTTGAGTGGTTCTTAAATACTTTAGAAAATGCTATTAAAAATTCCGACGAACTTTTGAAATCGGTTTTAGCCAAAGCAAACTTTTGGAAACAACATCAAGGTGAAACATTTAATGACCGCCAAAGCAAAATCCTTAATATGTTTTTTGATGGATTTAGTGGTAATTTAACCAGTACCAAATGGGCTAAAATATGCAAATGCTCCCAAGATAGTGCAAGCCGTGATATAGTTGATTTAGTTAAACGCGGAATTTTAGAACAAATCGGTGCGGGAAGAAATACACATTATAAATTAAAGAAATAAAAAAACTTGACAAATACTGTTAGTATATGATAAAATCTATTCGGGAGGTTTTTCCACCCAAATAAGGAGATAGAAATGTTAATAAATTTTAGTATTAAAAATATGTCTTCCTTTAAAGAGAAAACGCAGCTTTCCTTGTTAGCCTATAATAAATTAAAAACCCACCGAGATGGTCTTGTAGCTGTTAATGATATTAATATTTTGAAAACAGCATGTATCTATGGGGCTAATGCTAGTGGGAAAAGCAATCTTATATATAGCCTTAAGGGCTTGGCTTCTATTTTGGGAAGTGTAGGAGAAAAAGATATTCCAATTTTAACTAAATTATATTTTCCATTTAAACTCTCAACAGAAACAGAAAATTCTCCTACTTCATTTTCTGTAGATTTTTATATACAAAAATTAAAAAGAATTTTTCACTATGAATTTTCTATCTCAGATAAAGAAATTGTTTCAGAATCCCTTAGTGTATTAGGAAAAGAAGATATTATTTTATTTAAAAGAGAAAAAGAAAATATTTTAGATTTTGATACTAAGGAATTTCCAGAAGGTGGTAAAATAAAATCTTTAAAATTATTACGTAAAGATGTATCGGTATTATCTATATCTTATTTACTTAATGGCTCTATAAGTAAAGAAATAATAAAATTCTTTAGACAAATACATTTTGGACGTACAAGTTTAGGTAGAGGATTAACTACAAAAATTAGTGAAACTGAACTACAAAATATATCATTGGCTATCAGAAATGCAGACATCGGAGTTTGTGGTCTAGGTGTTCGAACATTACCAGAGTCCACAGATACAAAACAAGAAATGTTTGCATTGCAGTTTAAACATATTAAGTATAACAAAGATTTTTCGCCTATGGGCGAAATTACTTTCTCTAGATATGAAGAATCTGAAGGGACAATGCATTATTTAGATTTAGTAAGGTCTTTGTTACAACTTAAAGAAACAGGTGGAGTTCTTTTAGTAGATGAACTAGAACAATCTTTACATCCATTATTGGTTGAAGATTTAATAAAAAAATGCAATGATTCAATAAATAATAATATACAACTTATTTTTACAACACATAATACAAATTTGTTAAATCCACATTTGTTTAGAAAAGACCAAATTTATTTTATTGATAAAAATAAATTTGGAGAATCTTATTTATATTCATTAGTAGATTATGCAAAAGAAGCGAGACAAGATGTAAATTGGGAAGACCGTTATTTAAGTGGGATGTACGGAGCTGTTCCTGTATTAAAGAAGTTTAGAATATTTACAAATGAAAAAGAATAGATATTTAATTAGGAGAATAAATCCTAGAAAGACAAAAACTCCCATAGTTATTATTACGAATGGAGAAACCGAAGAGATATATTTTAATGGGTTAAAGGATAAAGACTCTTCTTATGTTCTTCATATTCGTTATATTAATTCTGCTCCCCAGGATTTACCAAACAAGGTTCCTAATATTCTTCAAGGGATTCATTTGGGTAGAATTCCTCAAGTATGGATTGTAGTAGATAAAGATGATTTCCCAATTAAAAAGGCTGCCTCTCTTGCAAAAACTAAGAAATACAAATTTATCTATTCAATTCCAAGTATTGAAATATGGTTTCTTCTGCATTTTTGTTATACATCAGCTTCAATGACCCCTATAGAAACAATAAAAAAGATATCTTTACATTTAGGACTACCATATAAGAAGAAAAAAGATTACTATGATATTTTAAACCCAAATCAAGTTTTTGCTATTAAAAATGCAAAGAAACTTGAGCAACATCATATTGGACAGAAAACCAATTTATTGGATGCTAATCCATATACTAATATGTATCTATTTATAGAAGAATTAATGCACAAATAACCGTTATTGTCAATATTTTGGCAATGGCAAAAAAAGGCAAAGGAAGGAGAAATTTCTCGACGATAACTTTCCCAGTCAAGTGGCGGAACGCCCTTGACATGGGAAAGGTCACAGGTTCAAATCCTGTACTGGGCAATTTTTATTTGTAAAAATTGCACAGTAGCAAGCAAACTGCTTTGCTTGCGGCAGGATTTGAAGGCGGAGCGATGTACGAGTTTTGCCGAAGGCAAAGGCGAGTACCGCGAGCCAGGGCTGAAGCAAATTCCGTCAGGAATTTGACGGAAGCCAAATCCCTCTGTACTGGGCAATTTTTATTTATAAAATTTACCAATAATACGCCGCCGACAAAAAATGGAAAATGCAAACCGACCTTATAAAAATGCTAAAATTTATATATGAACAAACCAATACATATCGCAATTATAATGGACGGTAACGGCCGTTGGGCTAAACTCAAAAAGCTCCCGCGTAAAGAAGGACATAAAGAAGGCGCAAATTCTGTTGAAGACGTCGTACAAACTGCATTAAAAGAAGGTATAAAAGTTTTAAGTTTATATGCATTTTCTACGGAAAATTGGGCCCGCCCCAAAACCGAAGTTGCCTATTTAATGCAACTTTTGGCCGATACATTAAATAAATTTACCGAAGATAAATATAAAGATGTCCGCCTTGTTTTTAGTGGCCGAAGGAAAGGTCTGCCAAATAAAATCTTAACTAAACTTGATGAAGTTATACAGAAAACTGCCGGCAACAAAAAATTAATTTTAAACCTCTGCTTAAACTACGGTGCAAGGCAAGAAATTACCGACGCGATAAACAAAATACTTGCCCAAAATAAAAAGCAAATTACCGAAAAAGATATTACAAATAATTTATATCAAAATTTGCCGGAACCGGACCTTATTATAAGAACATCCGGGGAAGAACGCCTTTCAAATTTTTTACTTTGGCAAGCGGCATACAGCGAATTTTATTTTACCAAAACTTTATGGCCCGATTTTAAGGGGGGGGATTTACTTGAAGCAATTTCTGCCTTTTCCCGACGGGACCGCCGTTTCGGTGCAAGGAAATAGTACCCAAAAGACCTATTTGCATATAGGACTAAATACCCTTGCAAACAGTTTAAATAACTCATAGAATATTTATAGATAAGGCGAGCTAACACCGCTAAGTAGTTTTAAAAAGCCAAAATTAAAGGAGAATAAAAAAATGAAAAAGAAAAATCTAGTCGCAACCTTGGCAATAATTGCCATTCCCGCCATTACTTTAATGGCGCATCAACTTAGTAATTACAACATTGATAAGAATTCAATAGAACAAATACAAACAATTGTCAAAGCAGATGCTCAAGCTGAAAATGTAAAAGCAGATATGGAAGCAATTAAGAACCTTAATGAAATACATAACATATTTTTAGACACCACTAAATCACATTATCTTAGAAGCTTTCATGAGTTAGGTAAAGCAGTAATGAAAATTAAAAATCCAACTATACAGAATGCATATCAGAATATAGTTAATAGCATATATTATCACGTATCAGTAGGTAAAGAATTGTCATTATGGGAAATGTATTTGTCATTTAATGATGAATCCCCTGCTCCATATGGTCTTGAATTTATTGCTAAATCTACTCCTCAACCGATAGAAACCATTAATAAAAATGCAATTATAGATTTAAACAAGGAACATAGTAAGTTTATAAACTTCATAAAAAATTCTGCTAACTTACAAAAATTACCTAACGAAATGGTTGCT
This sequence comes from Elusimicrobiaceae bacterium, assembly GCA_045658545.1. GTDB lineage: Bacteria > Elusimicrobiota > Elusimicrobia > Elusimicrobiales > Elusimicrobiaceae > Proelusimicrobium. Next base: position 224,302 of record JAZOVE010000034.1, on the reverse strand, counting down.
CAAAATATTATAATTGCACTTGATGATTTAGGTAAAGCAGTAAATGACCTTGATGAAGGCGAATTTAAAGACCTTTATATTCAAACTCTCAATACTATCGGATATTACTTTGCATACAACAATGAAGTTTATATACTTGAAGATCTTTTTCAATTTGCTAAACAAAATGTAAAATCCGTTTACTGGGATGGTTTGAAAGGTATTAAAGTTTTATTGAATGCTAAATAATTCAAAGAAATCAATTCAGTAGATTCATAGAAATTTTTTTAAACGATCTTCAAAACAATGCAAATTCTGACAAATAGTATTAATAAATAGTTAAAATTTACCCCCGAGATTAAACTATATCTCGGGGGTTTTTAATTGGTAAATAATTTTACTGCTTATTTAAACAAGTTTTCTAAGGAGCGGGTGTTTGCCTCTTCAGTCATTGTCTTAATAAGCTCGTCGTTGGAAACAGTTATATTCTTACCGCTTCTTAAACGGATGGTAACTGTGTTCGTTTCCGCTTCTTTAGCACCTATAATCAAAGTATAAGGCACTTTCTCTATATGTGCAGCGCGAATTTTTGCACCTAACTTTTCCGGGCTTGCATCAAGTTCAACGCGAAGGCCTGCTGCTTTCATTTTTGCCTGCAAGGCCTTTGCCGCATCAAGTTGAGCATCGGTTAAAGTCAAAATCTTTGCTTGTAAAGGCGCAAGCCAGAGGGGGAATAAACCACCGTAATGTTCAATTAAAATACCTAAAAACCTTTCAATTGAGCCAAGCATAGCGCGGTGGACCATCAAAGGTCTTTCTCTGCCTTCTTTGGCAACATAAGTCAAATCAAAGCGTTCGGGCAAATTAAAGTCAAACTGAATTGTTGAAAGCTGCCACGGGCGGCCTATTGCATCAATCAGTTTAATATCAATTTTAGGTCCGTAAAATGCTGCTTCACCTGCGTGTGATGTATAAGGAATATTATTTTTCTTTAACACGCTTTCAAGGGCTTCTTGTGCTTGGTGCCAATCTTTAGCAGAACCTGTATAATGTTCCGGATGTGCTTCATCCCAAGTAGAAAGTTCAACTTTATATTGTTTAAAACCGAAGGTCTTAAAAATGTGTAAAGCGAAATTAAAACATTGTTCAATTTCACTAGCGACTTGGTCGGAAGTACAGAAGATATGTGCATCATCTTGGGTAAACCCTCTTACGCGTAGCAAGCCATGCATTACGCCAGAACGTTCATAGCGGTAAACTGTACCGAGTTCGCTAAGGCGCAAAGGCAAATCGCGGTAACTTCTGAGTTGCGCATTATAAATTGCGATATGGAAAGGGCAGTTCATCGGTTTTAACTGATATTTTTGCCCGTCGACTTCAATGGGTTTAAACATATTTTCGCTATAAAAATTTGCGTGGCCGGATTTTTCCCATAAATGCAAGTGAGCAATATGGGGGGTATAAACCATATCATAACCGCGGGCAAGATTTTCATTTCTTATCCAATCTTCCAAAATTTTGCGGAGCATACCGCCGCGCGGTTGCCATAAAACTAACCCGGGGCCGACATCTTCTGTAATAGTGAAAAGTTTTTGTTCTACGCCGAGTTTGCGGTGGTCGCGTTTTGCGGCTTCTTCTTGCTGGTGAATATAATTTTTGAGTTCTTCTTTATCGTTAAAGCAAAGCCCATAAATGCGTTGCATTTGGGGTCTTTTTTCATCACCGCGCCAATAAGCACCGGCAATATGCGTAAGTTTAAAACTGTTAACTTGACCGCTGTGTTCCACATGCGGGCCACGGCATAAATCGGTAAAATTACCGACGGTATAAGTGGTAATTTGCCCGTCTTCAAGTTCTTCAATAAGTTCAGTTTTAAAAACTTCACCGCGGTCTTTAAAATATTTTAAAGCGTCTTGTTTGGAAATTGATTTACAGACAAAAGGATGTTTTGCTTTGCAAATTTCCTTCATTTTATCTTCAAGTGTTTTTAAATCTTCCGGTGTAAATTTATGTGTAGTGTAAAGGTCATAATAAAAACCGTTTTCAATAGCAGGGCCGATGCCGAATTTAGTATCAGGGAAAAGTTCCTGTACTGCTGCCGCTAAAATATGCGATGCGCTGTGGCGTTTTTTGTTTAAGTCAATGTTTTCCATATCAATTTCCTTACCTTAATAAAGCAAATCTGCTCTTAAAAAGGTATAATTATTTTAGCATTTTTTGAGAGGTTATACTATATATGAAGGACTTTTTAAAGAAATATTTATTTCCTTTAAAACAAGATATTTTACTTTTTACCGTCTTGGCTTTACCCGGAATGATAATGTTTTTAATCGGTTTAAACCAATTTAGCGCAATAGGCGCACTTTCCTTAACTTTGGGTATTATAATCAAGTTTATTTGCGAATTTTTGACTTTGGCGGTTATTTTCTATTTTTTCCATTTTTTGGGTATTAAACGCATTTGGGCTTTGGCACTTGTGATATTTTTTTACTACATTACACTTTGCGCGGACCTTGCAATTTTAATTTATTTTAAAGAACGTTTTGTTTCAAAATATTTGATGACTTTGGGCGGAGCAAATTATAAATTTATGAGAGACATTCGTCTCCTAACCATTTTTTTAATACTATACTCATTTGCCTATTTTGCAATAAAAAAATTATGGGTTAAAACAAGCTTTAAACAAAGCACAAAAAAACTTGCCGTTACGGCGGTGCTTTTGCTTTTAATTTCCTGCTTTAGTCCCTTAAAACATATTGCAACCGAACAGGCCTTTTATACCAATCTTTTAATGGATACACCGATAATTAACCTTGCAAAAGACCTTACTTCAAATAAGCCGAAATACCAAATTGTTCAAAATTTACCGCCGGAACTTGAGGAAATTGCCAAAGAATATAATTTGTTTACACCGACAAATTTTAAAAATAAAAACACATATAAAAAAATTATTTTGCTTACGACAGAGGCACTTTCAAATAAATTCATTTCTTCTTTTAACCCGAATATTCCACCTGAGGCAAGCTCAATTTACGACGGGCTTTTATATTATTATCCTTATGCTTCTTTAAAGCCGGTAACACTTTCTACCTTATACGGTTTAAGCGTAATATTTTCAGGCCATCCAAATGCTGAACTTTCTTTTAAAAACGGGTATCCGCTTTCATTTGTCAAACTTCTGAAAAAAGATGGTTTTAAAACGGTTTTTATCCGCGGTGCCAATGAAGAATATATGAACGAACATATAACCTTTAAAAAGGCCGGTTTTGACGAAATTTACGGTGCCGCCACTTTTGAAAGAAATCCAAAATATGCCGCAGCCGTCGCATGGTGGGGTTTAACGGACAGGAAACTTTTTGACTTTGTTGTAGAGTATCTAAAACAACATAAAAACGACGAAAAAATATTTATTGATATTTTAAATGTTGATACCCATGTTCCCACCGGCCGCACCGATTATCTGGGGCAAGAGTATATGGAAATTACCGATATAAACCCAAAAATTGAGGCCCTTTATAAAAAACCTAATATGCCGCGCGCTTTTGCAAGGCATAATGAGGACTTGGGCCGCTTTCTCAAAAATTTGCAAGACGAAAATTTGCTTGACGAAGACACACTTTTAATAATTACCGCGGACCATCCGTTTTTTGCCAATCTTGAAGGGGGGGGAATATATAAAGGTGTGCGCCCGGTATTTAATGAAGTGCCGATAATATTTATCTCAAAAAAACCGATTGAAGAAGAAATTTCAGGCGATTTATTTAAGTCTCAGCAAGATATTGCACCGACGATTCTAGGTCTTGCCGGTCTTGATATTCCGCGCGGTATGTTCGGGCGCAGTATTTTTGACAATCAACCGCATACGGTTTTTAATATAAAAGACGGTTATGTAAAAGTAAGCAATACAAACGGTTCTAAAATTGTGCCTTTTAGCTCTAAAGACAAACGAAATAAAGCTTTGCTTGAACTTCTAAATACCGCGCTAACGGAGGGAAAATGAATTTCTTTTTAATCAGTTTAGGGTGCCCCAAAAATTTAACGGACTCTGAAGATTTTTGCGCCCGCCTTCTTGCCCATGGGCATAATATGGTTTTTGATGTAAAAGATGCCGACGCAGTTTTAATAAACACTTGCGGTTTTTTGGCAAGCTCGGTTAAAGAGGCGGAGCAAAATATAAAATATGCCTTAAAACTAAAAAAACAAGGCAAAATTAAAAAGGTTTTTGTTACCGGTTGTATGGTGGAACGCCTTGGCAAAATTGTGACGGAAAAATTCCCGCAAATTGACCTTGCCTTTTCCATTAAAGCACAAGATAATATTGAAAATATTTTAGGTAAAAAGGGCGCACTTTTGCCGTCAATTTCAAAAACTTTACATGCGCCCGAATTTAAAATGGGTTTAACTTTACCGCATACCGCATATTTAAAAATTGCCGACGGCTGTAATAACCGCTGTTCTTATTGCACAATTCCGTTTATACGCGGCGTTTACCGCAGTAAACCACTTGAAGAAGTGCTTGAAGAAGCCAAAATTATGGCTGCGTCAGGTGTAAAAGAAATCAGTTTAATTGCGCAAGATACCACTTCTTACGGGCAAGATTTATACGGTAAACCTCAACTTGAAAAACTGCTTAAAAAACTTGTTAAAATCAAAGGGCTTGAGAGGTTTAGAATAATGTATGCTTACCCGCACCGCGTAACAAAAGAACTTGCAAAAATTATGGCGGGGGAAGAAAAAATTTACCCATACCTTGATTTACCGCTCCAGCATATTTCCGCACCTATTTTAAAAGCGATGAACCGCCACTCGGGGCCATCACAAATAAAAGAAGTTTTGGCTATGCTCCGCGAGACAGTTAAAGATATCGCTATACGCACAAATTTTATAGTTGGCTTTCCCGGGGAAACGGAAGAACAATTTGAAGAACTTAAAACTTTTGTGCGCGATTTTAAATTTGAAAACGTGGCCGTCTTTGAATATTTTAGGGAAAAGGGCGCAAGTTCTTATAATTTTAAAAATCAAATTACTGCCGCGGTTAAACGCCGCCGCGCGCTTGAACTTGAGGCAGTGCAAAGCCGCGTTATTGACGGTATAAACAAAAAATTAATCGGCAAAACCATTGAAGTTATTGCTGATACACCTCTACTTGGCCGCACCTACAAGGATGCCCCGGATATTGACGGTACAGTTACTTTTGACAAACAAGTGCAACCCGGCAAAATCTTTAAGGCAAAGATTACTTCCGCCGTAGGTTATCAACGCAAAGCAAAAGTGAAATAATCTAAAAAGGGCTGATTAGTCAGCCCTTTTTTATTTACTTTAAAACACAAATTATTTTATAACTTCCGCGATAAGCGGGCAAAGTTTCGGTTTCTTTGCACCGATACTGTAAGCCGTTTTAAATAAGGCAACACCATCGGCTAAACGCTTTTTATCATCAGCATAGATGTGGGCAATAATATCGCCTTTTGCAACTTTATCGCCGAGTTTTTTATCAAGCCAAATTCCTGCACCGTAGGCAATTTTATCTTCCATTTTACCGCGGCCCGCGCCAAGCAAAACGGCAGCTTCACCAACGGTCCTTGCAGTTAAGCGCGTAATAAAACCGGCCTTTTCCGCCTTAATTAAAGTGCAAAGTTTTGAGTCCTTTAAATACTTTTCCGGATGGTCCGCAATATCGGGGTTTGCACCTTGCCATTTAAGCATTTCTTTAAATTTCTTTAAAGCCGCACCGCTTGATAAAGCATTTTCTATAACGGCACGCGCTTTATTTAAATTCTTTTCTTTACCCGAAATTAAAAGCATATAAGCCGCACTATCAAGCAAAAGTTCATAAAAATCAGGTGCAATATTTTTATTGCCTTTTAAAATTTCAATACTTTGGCGAAGCTCATTTGCATTACCCACAGCGCGCCCAAGCGGTGTATCCATATCCGTCAGTAAAGCGCAACATTTTAAGCCGAGCATTTTAGCAGTTTCCACTAAAGTTTTGGCAAGCTCTTTTGCATCTTTATAATTTTGCATAAATGCACCCGAGCCATATTTAACGTCAATAAATAAAGATTTTACACCCTCCGCATATTTTTTTGAGAGTATGCTTGCCGTAATCAAAGGTCTACTTTCAACTGTTCCTGTCGCGTCGCGCAAGGCATAAAGTTTTTTATCTGCAGGGGCAAGGTCGGCAGTTTGACCGAACATACAAACGCCAAGCGCTTTCATTTGCTTATAAATATTTTGCGTTTTAACGCGCAATTCAAAACCTTTCATTGATTCAAGTTTATCAAGCGTGCCGCCGGTATGCCCAAGCCCGCGGCCGGACATCATCGGCACAGCCACACCGACACAAGCAACAAGCGGCGCAAGTGCTAAAGAGATACCGTCCCCAACGCCGCCGGTGGAGTGTTTATCAACCGTCGGCAATTTGATATTTTTAAAATCTAAACGATCGCCGGAAAATGCCATAGCTTTTGTTAGCATAGCAGTTTCCTTTTTTGATAAAGGGTTTAAAAAACAAGCCATTAAAAATGCAGATAACTGATAATCAGGCACAGTTCCTTTTGCCGCACCTTGGGCAATAAAATTAAATTCTTCTTGAGTTAAAGCCAAGTTATTTCTTTTTTTAATAATTAAATCTAACATCCTCATAATTACACCTCTTATATAGTACTACCGAAAAGTTTAGTTTAGCATTTTTAAACACAAATATCTAGTAATAGGACTTTTGGGTATTTTTTTATAGGTCTTTTTGCCCTTGTTTTAAATTTATATTATTGCTAAACTATAAGTAAGAAATTACAATAGGAGATTTTTATGAAAACAAAAAATATTTTACTTTCGGCACTTGCACTTGCAATTTTTGCCGCACCTGCATTTGCACAAAATTGGGACTATCATGACTTGGAAAATCTTGATTTAGCGCAACATGTAAGCGATACGATTAAGACACCTGTTAAAGCATCTGTTCCGCAAAAAAAATATTTGGATATCAGCTACTTAAGAGATTGTATTAGTCAAGATTTATCTTATTCTCCTGAAGATTTAGCAGAACGCGCCAAAAACAGTATTAAAGATAAAAAAATAGCTGCCAACGAACAGGAAGAATTGATAAATTTATGTATTATGTATAACAACGCAGATATCTTAGAAATTTTATTAAAAGCCGGTTTTTCAAGGAAGGGAACAATCGAACAGACTGAAAATAAAGTTATTACTTGCGTTGTTAACGTACCTGATCACGGATCAAAAACCAATAAAAATGCCGCAGAAGTCCCAACCGACAATCTTAAACCTCCATATCATGGTTCAAAATCTAATCATAGCGCCGATTAACTAAATAAGTAGGATCTGCAGAATAACATTTAATAGAACTTACCTAAAAAGGGTTGCCCAAAGCAACCCTTTTTTTTATAACATTATGTAAATTCCCTAATCTAAAAATAAAATTCTATTTTTATATTTTTGGGCAACTTTTAAATTGTTTTCGTCGCCGCCCACATCATTACTGCTACGGTAAAAAGGGATGGTGAAATTCGGTTGTTTTTCCTCAACAATTTCAGCGGCTCGGAATAAAATATTATTCATTATTGCCCCGCTTACCAAAGACGAAACCGGCCCTGCACTTTTGCCGTTTAAAGTCAAAACCGTCTCTTGTTTATTACAACAATTATCAATTAAAACATCAGCAAAATCACGCAACATTCTGCCGCTTGAGTGGCGGCTTTTCGTTTCCTTATGCGCAATAACTGCGGTTATCACAATCACTTTTAAACCCTTGCTTTTTGCATAAATTGCACCATCAATACCGGCCGCATTCCTGCCGGAATTTGAAATAATAATAATTGTGTCTTTAGCGGTCATTTTATGCTTTGCAAGAATTGGTAAAATATAACCCTCTTTACGCTCAAGGTCAGTCGCTTTATGGGCAGATGGGCGGAAGTTAAAACTATCATCTAAAATTGCGCTTATACACGCTAAACTTCCGCTACGGTGGAAACCCTCCAAAGCCGCGCTGTGGCTATGCCCATTACCGAGTGTAAAAATAAGACCGTCGTTCAAAACGGTTTCAGCCAAAACCTGTGCGGCACTTTCCATAGCCGCATTTTGAGTACTGTCAATCTGTTTTAAAGTTTCAACCAAACCTGTAAAATATTTATTCATAAACACCTACCATTTTTTGTTACTATATTTTAAAATATCGTCTATAATACTGAATTTCGGGTTCATACCGAGATATTTTTTACTGTAAAAACCCATTATATCATTTAGCATTATATTTGTTTTATCCCTTGCAATAAAATTAACACTTGCAACTAAAGACCAATCAAATTGCGCAGGGAACATTTTAATTAACCCTTTGCCGATACCAAAAGCATAAGCATAAGGTAAATAATCGCAAAACAAACGCTCTTTATCAAATGGGTTTGATAGGGCTATACGCCCTTTTTCCGCTATTTCCAAATACTGTTTAAAGCCCATAATCCGGCAATATAATTTTTGATATTGCGGGGCTACATTATCGATAGTTGCCAAAAAACAAGCATAAACCACAACAGATATAAAAAAACATATTATCGCAAGGCCCCTCATAGCGCCGCTAAAAGCGAAAGGCAAACCTATGGAAACTAAAAGCAAACAATTTGGAATCATTGTATACCATATATTGTGGTCAAAAAACTTTTCCCTCTTAATTTCCATTCTGTTAAAAAGCGCAGATATTGCATTATAAATATAGACGGCATTTCTGTTATCTAAAACTATTTCGGGGGAATAAGCGAATAAACTGTCATAAATTATTTTATCTTCTTCCACTAGATCGGAAGAATCAGAACCTTTTAAAGAAGTAACAAAAACTTGGCCTTTAACTTCTGTAATTTTTATGTATCTTTTCATTACCAAACTGATTAAAGTTATGATGAAATAATAAAAATTCGGCGGCTCACGTCTATTTAATATATATTTTGCAAAGGCGGGGGTAATATCTTTAGGGGGGGTATATTCGGTAACGAAAGGGCCTTTAGGGTCTTTACCGTATTTGTCCCACAAAATATATGAATATAAAATTAACAAAAATAAATTTAATACAGGCAGAATATTAATTAATCTGAAAAATGTTTTTGCGGCGATAGTAGAACTTTCAAAACTGCCGCCTTCAAAAATAAGATCCAAAGAAACATCAAAATTTTTATTTAAAGCATCGGTGATAGGGAAGCTTTCGCCCTCTTGAATTTCAAACGGTGTTTTAGAGTTTTTTTGTTTAAAAATTATTTGGGATTTATTAATTATGTGGCTGATATCTGCATCAAAAATAACTGTTCCGCTTTCAAATTTATAAGGTAAACCGTCTAAATTTAAATCCCACTTAAAATAATCTTTACTGCCAAAAGCATAAATTGCATTTGGAATTGTATATTTTAATACAAGAGTATTTTTTCCTTCGGTAAGTTCTATTTCTTTTGGAATAATTATATTTCCGTTACTGTAATAACCCTTATAACTATGACCTTTATATAAGGAAATTTCTTCTAAATTATCGTTTGTTTTTATTTTGCGTTTAAAATTGGGTAAAGTGTTTTCTTGCTTGGAATCAATAATAAATTTTTCAGATACTACGACGGAAGCATCTTTTTTTAAAGTAAATTTTGCTTCATAATCAATTCCCACTTCGGCATTAATAAAAGCTGCCGCTAAAAGCAATACGACAAAACACACGAACTTTTTCATATAAAAAATTTACTCTAAATTCTTAGGCGTAAAAGCATTAGGTAAATATTCTTTAAGTTCGCGCATTACAGGCGGTTTTTTGTCCTGTAAATTAAGAGTATAAATAGGTGTATCAGGGCGGGCAAATTCCGCAATAACTTGGCGGCAAGCACCGCAGGGGGTAGCTTCAGGTAAAGACGGAGATTGTGAGACGATAATATAAAGTGCTTTTATTTCCTTTTCGCCTTCGCTGATAGCTTTAAAAATGGCGCAACGTTCCGCGCACATAGATAAACCGTAAGAGGCATTTTCAACATTTGTTCCGCCGTAAATCTTCCCGCTTTTGGCAAGCACCGCCGCCGCAACGCGGTAATTTGAATAAGGCGCATAAGAATTTTTAAACATTTCTTTCGCTTTTTTTAATAATTTATTTAATACCGTTTTTGAAATTTTCATAAATACTCCTATTGTCTAACTATTATAGCAATTTTTTTATCTTATGTTTCACGTTATTATTACAAATCTAAAAATACAATTTAGGCCTATATTTTATAGGACCTTAAAAATAATACCCACAATACAAAATATCACAGAAAATAAAGAACACAAAATAATTTTAAAATAACACCTTGACATTATTATAAAATAATGCAAATATATTATATAAGCTAATTATTTTAGCTTATATTGATTACAACTAAAGGAGGTTGTATGAAGAAACTAATAACTGCGGTGTTTGCGTTTGCGTTTTGTTTGGGGGTTTCCGCTAACGCCGTAGCTCAAACTCAAAACACCCAAACACATCACGCTATGCATCACAATGCAGCACATAAAAGCAACTCCGGTTATGCATTAGGCAATCAAATGACAAATAACCTAAATATGCAAAGTGAAATGCAGGCACAATATGCTCTTGCAGAGAGTATGCCTATTATTCACGAATATGCGTATGAAGAGTTAATTGAAATAAAAGTCCCTGCCCGCCACGAAAGGCGTTTGGCAAATATGTTTACCTCTTATTTTAATGAGGTAGATGACTTTTATTCCAATTTTAAAAAGGACTTAAAGGAGCGTATCGGTCTTACCTATGGTTTTGATTGGTCCTTAACAGCGCAACGCGGCGCACCGAACGGGCATAAAACAGCTTTACAAAATGTTTATTACCCTTATGCGCAGCTTGATTTGTTTAACACAAATTCTTTACTGGGTTCAGCGCAAATTAACTTCAACTATACGCTTGTAAGGTATTGGGGGATTTCCGGTAATACACTTGATAATAACCTCGGCGTTGTTACAGGTATTAATGATTATACCGGCAGGCAAAATATCTTCTCCCAATTAACATTTAACCATACTTGGGGCGGTGCATTAAGCTGGTTATCTTGGGCCATCGGTCAATATCCGTTATATAACTTTGACGGTACGACCTATAACTCCAACCAACAAACGGGGTTAATAAACTATTCAATGTCCCAAAATGCAAGCGCCACTTACCCAAATGCAAGCGTCGGTGCTTATGCTGAAGTTACGCCTATGCAAGAACTCACAATCGCAGGCGGTTACCAAGATGCAACAAATGTCAGCGGTTCTGTAATGCGTATGAATACCGCCTTTGACGGTAAATATACCGGCTTTGGTTCCGTAACATATACACCTAATAATGTTTTCGGTTTAGGTAAAGGGCAATATTCCGGTTTGGTTTACTATCAACCTTCAGTTGAAAAACAACCGGGTAACTCTATGGGATGGAGTTTCAATATGGAACAAAACCTTTGCAAAAATATGGTAATGTTTGGGCGTGCAAACGGTTCAACAAATAATGTTGCGCCGATAAAGAATTCTTATATGCTCGGTTTATCTTATTTAAACCCGTTGCATAGAAATCCTTTAGATGTAATCACCGTCGGTGTTTCTTATAACAGAATTTCAAGGGATGTTTTCGCCCCTGAATATGTCCGCACAGGCGAGACTGTTTTTGAAGCACAATGGGTTTGGGGTTTAGGCCAATACTTAACCATTACGCCCGACTTACAGATGTATAACCGCGCAGCCTTTAAAGCCGACAGCGGCTGGGTTAGCGTCTTTACATTAAGAGCTACATTAATGATTTAGTTAATAATTAAGGAGAAAATAAATGAGTAATGAATATGGAACAAGATATCCTACACTAGCCTTTATTTCAGGCGGTGCAGGCCAAGCAAACGACGGTATACCGCCGCAACCGTTTGAAACTTTTTGCTATGACAGTGCTTTACTTCAAGCAAAAATTGAAAACTTCAATGTAGTGCCATATACTTCAGTTTTACCGAAGGAATTATTTGGCAATATCGTACCTGTTGAACAGGTTTGCAAGGATTTCAAACACGGTGCAGTGCTTGAAACTATTATTGCCGGCAACGGTGCAAAAATTGAAGACCATAAAGCAATTGCAACAGGTATCGGTATTTGCTGGGGTAAAGATTCTGCCGGCAACTTAATCGGCGGATGGGCAGCGGAATATGTTGAATATTTTGATACCCATATTGACGACGATATCGCCAAAGGCCATGCGGAAATGTGGCTCAATAAATCTTTAAACCACGAACTTGAAATCCGCGGTGTACAAAAACACAGCGAATTCCAATTTTGGCATAACTATATAAACATTACACAACCTTTTGCGTATTGTTTAACTGTTATGGGATTTTTAAACTTCCAAAATGCCGCACCTGTGGTGTTGCATAAGTAGGGTTTAATTGGGGGTATTATGGGGGAAAACAACCAAAATAACAATGGCAAGCTCGGCGTAATCGGGCTTGCGGCAATAGTTATAAGCTCTATGATAGGGGGCGGGATTTTCTCCCTCCCCCAAAATATGGCGCAAGGCGCGGCGGCAGGGGCTGTGCTTGCGGCATGGGTAATAACCGGGATAGGTATGTATTTTATCGCAAATACATTTAGTGTACTTGCCCGCGTTAAGCCGGATTTAACCGCCGGTATTTATATGTATGCCCGCAACGGTTTTGGGAATTATGCGGGCTTTTCCATCGGGTGGGCTTATTGGCTTTCCCAGATTTTCGGGAATGTCGGTTATGCCGTTATTACGATGGACGCTTTAAATTATTTCTTTCCGCCGCATTTTGCTGGGGGGAATAATTTGCTTTCAATTATTTGCGGCTCTTTTCTGATTTGGGGCTTCAATTTTATTGTTTTACGGGGTGTAAAACAAGCGTCCATAATGAACGTTATTGGTACTATCGCCAAATTAGTGCCGCTTGCATTATTTATAATTATTTGTATTTTTGCCTTTCACGCCGGAAGTTTCAATTATGATTTTTGGGGCAACCTCGGCGCAAATGCAAAGAGTTTAGGCGGCTTTGGTACGCAATTAAAAAGCACAATGCTTGTAACGCTTTGGGCTTTTATCGGTATTGAAGGCGCAGTGGTTTTATCAAGCCGCGCAAAAAGCCAACAAGCAGTAAGCAGGGCAACATTTTTGGGCTTCTGCGGTTGTTTGGTAATTTATGTAATGCTTTCTTTACTGCCTTTTGGTTTTATGACACAGGCAGAAATTGCCAAAATCGCAAATCCATCAACTGCCGGTGTTTTGGAACATTTAGTCGGCCCATGGGGCAGCTATTTAATGAATATCGGGCTTTTAATTGCCGTCTTATTTAGCTGGCTTGCTTGGACGATGATTGCCGCACAAATTCCGCAATCAGCCGCGCTTGACGGTACTTTTCCGAAAATATTTGCACGCGAAAATTCAAAAGGCACACCGTCCGTTTCACTTTGGGTAACAAGCATAATTATGCAGCTTGCTATGTTACTTGTTTACTTCTCAAATAATGCGTGGAACACTATGCTGAGTATTACCGGTGTTATGGTTTTGCCGGCTTACATTTTCAGCACACTTTATTTGTGGAAATTGACCGAAGACGGTGAATATCAGAAAATAACCCAACATGGCAGATTTTTTGCTTTAATCAGCGGTATGCTCGGTACGGCCTTTGGTTTATGGCTGATATACGCCGCCGGATTACAATATTTATTTATGGCCTTTGTATTTTTGGCACTTGGTATACCTGTTTTTATGGTTGCCAGACGCCAAAATGCACCGCAAGAACCCTGCTTTAGTAAAAGCGAAAAGATTGTAATGGCATTAATTTTACTTATTGCCTGCTCTGCCATTTATGCCTTTTCCAGCGGATTATTAAAGTTGTAAAAAATTTATACACAAATATCCCCAGTTATAAAACTGGGGATATTTTTTATTCCAAACCGTTTTCAAGACGGGTAAAAAACGCTGTGGCCTTTTCTTCAAAATACAGGTCTGTAATCGTGTGAGTATACGCCGACGGTAAAGTATTAATTTCAATAATTTTACCGCCGTTTTGTTTTACTAAATGAGGCAGTGCGCAAGCCGGCATAACTTCACCGGAAGTACCTATAACAATCATTAAATCACTTTGTTGCGCAAGGGCGACGGAATCTTGATAAACTTGAGGGGGGATGCCTTCCCCGTAAAAAACAAAATCAGGTTTAAGCAAACCTTTACAAGACGGGCATGAGGGTAAATCTTCATTTAAATTTACTTCTGAAACTTTATGGCGTTTACCGCAAACAAGGCAAGTTAAATAACTTAAAGTGCCGTGAAACTCATAAACGATTTTACTGCCGGCCTCTTGATGTAAATTATCAATATTTTGCGTAACTATACCTTTAATCAAACCGGACCTTTCCATTTTGGCAAGGACTTCATGCGCTTTATTCGGCTTACTTTGCTCCGTCATAGAATAAAAGATTTTTTTGATTTCAGCCCAGCTCTCTTTTGGGTGCGAATTAAAAAAATCAATTTCAATATATTTAGGGTCATACTTTTCCCAAAGGCCGCCTTTACCGCGAAAGCAAGGTATACCGCTTTCTACGGAAATACCGGCCCCCGTAAAAGCCGTAATAAATTTTGCCTGTTTAATTAAATCTAAAACTTTTTCCATATTATCTCCCGCTAGTTAAAGGTTGAATAGTGAAATTCGGTGTTACATTTAAACCATTTGGAATAATCAAATCCTTATTATAATTAAAATTAAGTTTAAAATTATCTATTGGCTGTTGTATTTTAGATTGTGCAAAATCAGGTTTAGGGAAGGCCAAAGTAGTGAAACCGTGATTATTAACTCTTGAAACCAAACCTAACGGGGCAATTAACGGTATTTTATTTAAGACTCCCAAAGATGTTTTTGACCGCATACCTAAATATAATAAACCGCTACCTATCACCGAAGATGCCATTGGTACCCACATCATTTCTTGCCAAGAGGTATTTTTCAAACTTACCATATCACTCTTGTTATCAGTCTGGAAGCCTGCAATATTTTTATCTGCCATTTCGCCGAATAAATAAGGTACAGCAGACATGCCGATAAAAATCGTCGGATAAGAAACATCCCAGCTCGTAACAATATGTTTATCTAATTGCTTTAATACTTCAAATTCCAATTTTTTATGCCCATATCTTAAAATACTGCCTGTTATTTGTGAAAAGCCTACTGAAGTCAAAATTAATCCAAGCGAGAAAGAAATAGGATCATCCTGTTTCGCAAGTAAATATCCACCTATACCGGATGAAATAATACTTGTGGTCAATAAATTTCTATAACCCATCATATTATCCCCACCGAGAGCTTTTAAAATCCGTTTAGAATTCATCCTCGTAATAAATGCAGGGGCATTTAAGGCAATTAATGCAAGAACCGGTACCAAGGCTTCTATATCTACCGTATTACCTACATATTCACTTGCCATAGAGTAAGCATAAGTATACAAAAATGAAGATTCCGCACCGGCAAATAAAGCACTTGATAAAGTTAAAGGTAATAAATCTCTCCTACCCAAAAGCTTATATGAAGCACCGACATCTTTAAAGAATTCTCTTGCGTTACTGAAACTTTTTGCATCCCTACCGATACCTGAATTAAAATGAGCTTTTTGTAATTTATATAACGAAGCACCAGCTATAGTAAATAAAACTGGGTAGGAAAAGGAGAAGTCAAACCAATGTTTTCTTACCTTCTCCCCATTTTCATCCAAATATAGAGAACCATCGGGGTTTTTAAAATATTTAGGCCATATATAATCAATACCAGCACCAATAGCCGGCGGTAAAATCAACATAAATGAGGCAATACTTTTAAAAGCATTAGCTTTTAAAGTACCGCTACCTCCGCCGATTGACTGTATTAACGGTGAATATGAACCGCGGGTTAAAGTAGTCGCTAAACCTATAAGCAAAGCAGAAGGGTATAGCAACGAAGGGGAAGGTTTATCAAAAGGATTATCAGCTTGTATACCGCCAAAACCGTGGAAGCCGCTAATCATAGGTAATGCCAAAGAGGCCAAAGATAAACCCATAGAAGTTTTTAAAACCTTGATAGCACCGAATTTTTTAACAAAAGGAGTAACAAAAGGTGTTGCAGCTGAGAGCAAATAAGGAAAAATTAAGGAAATAAATGTTAATTGTCCCATATCCATATCAGGGTAATTTTTACTTAAAGGCCTGACTAAACCGGTAGAAGCTACACTCAAAGAAACCATTGATTGTAAGTATAAGGAATTTACTTTATTCATACCACCGGTAAGCCTTATTTTATAAGGCGCATCTACACTTCTCAACTTTGAAAATTCCAATAATTGACCGAGCTGGTATTTAGGTATAAAGAAAGCACCTTCGGTAGTTAAAGGTAAGGCATCTATTCCTTTATAGACATCTATTGCCCCGTTTTTAGCTTCATTAATAATGAGACGTATACCGTCATATTGTTTATAAGTTTTTAAAGTAATACCGGTTTCGGTTAATGTTACGCCGTCTTTACCAAGTATAGCTACCGTACCGTTTCCGCCGAATAAAGCTCTTTTATCTCTTGCAAAAATATTCCTAAAATTTCTATTCCAGAAAGTATTTGCTTCTTTAGGAATGTACTTAATATTTATTTTAGGAGCATTTTTACCTTCAGCTAATAACTTCGCGGAAGCGCGGGCGAAATCAACAAAACTTTCTGTATTTTCAAAACCTAATTTAAAAGCGGAAAAGTCAATAATTTCGTTTTCATTTTTAAAGAATTTTAAAAGGAAATTACCGTCCTTTTGAACTATTTGTGCAAATTCCGGGTTACTTTCGGCAAATGTTGGCATTTTATCTCTAACTGAAAATTCAACGCCAATAGGTGTACCTTTACCTTCTTGAGTTCCGAAAAATCCTTGTAAGATTAAAGGTTTTTCAGCAAAATTTCTTACCGCATTTTTCACAAAACCAAGTGAACTGATATGAGATTCGGCTTTACCGAGTTCAAGCCCGAAATCCGCACCTTCAAAAAATTCAACTAAAAATTTTTGATCTTCAAAACGCAAGGCGGAAGATGCCGTTAAGTTTTTAACTTCTTCAAGGAACATTTCTTTAAAATTTGCACCTTTTTTAAATAATTTGGCTACTCTGTATTTTGTTTTTGCATTTGTTGTTGCGGTAGCTACAATATCATCAACAACTTCTAAAAGTTGTTTAGGAATTTGTGAACTTCTGTTTAAAAGGAAAATACCAAGATTTTCATCATATTTAATGCCTTTTATTATTTTGGTTAAACCTTTTGTTAAATTAGTTGATTCACTTATTCTTAAAGTATTTAAGGAAGCGGCTGTATAATCATAAACAGCATTAGTGTATTGTGCGGCATTTTGTAATACGGTTAATCTGACGGAACTTTTATAATTCTTTGCAATTTCTTTAAAGTTTTTGCCCATTTGTGAAATTTGTGCAACTATTTTCTTCTTCATAAAAACTTCTTTTGTATATTGAGCGGCAACTTTTGCCAAGGCAGGAATATTTTTTACGGTTAATCCGATTTTGGACATCTTTATGGCATTAAACACCCCTTTACCGAAACCTAATGCTTTTGCACCTAAAACTACTAAAAATTTGACTAATACGTAAACATTGGCAGCTCTTGCAATCCATATACCTGCGGTTGTATCTTCTTGGCGGTCTTCTTTTTGAGCTTTACGAATTCTATCAACAACAATAAATTTAGATTTTAAAAATTTCTCCGGTATACGGTCTTTGAAGATTTTATAAAGTGCAGTATCTATATTATACTCATCTTCTGCAGGCAAGTCGCCCAAGCCTAAAGTCATAAAATGCGCAGCAAGCATGGCTTCTGCATCACCGTTAAAGTTATTTTTTGCCAAATTATAGTAATTATTTTGTAATTTTTGATTATGTTCGGATATATTCCTATAATTTGAGTTATTGGCACTGGGCTTAGGTAAAGAATATTGAGCTGCCCCGCTTTTACCGCTAAGTAAAGCACCCAATAAGAACGGTTTTATGCCTTGGCATGATATTGAATATTTTGCTAAAGTTTCCTTTTTTACTCCGGAAGTTTGCATTACTTTGCATTTATCTACGCCGTATTTTTTTAAAATATTTAAAGCTTGCGGGGAACCGTCATCTGCTAACATTTGGGCCAAATCAGTATAAGCATTACGGACTTTTGTATCATCATAATATACTGTTTTTGTTGAAACTTTACCATAATATTTACCGTTTTTTGCAGCGGCAAAAAGTACCCAATTTTCAAAATCAAAAACATTTAAGCTATCCATAGCTTCAAATTTGTCTTCATCTTTTGTCTTTTGCATTAAGAACTTATCTACCGCATCATAATTTTCCATCGCAAGCAAAGCTGCAAGGCCGGTTATCATTATTGAGCCAAATGCAGGGGTTTCATCGTAATTTTTTATGATTTTTATTATAAGGTCGCTATCTTTATGACTAGGGCTTAAGACACCGATACCCATAATGGCATTTGTCAAATTTGAGCAATAAGCCATATCTTCGCAGGGGTTTGTTTCATAATCTTTATTATTAGCAAATTTAGAATTTTCTTCTTCTAAAACATTTCTATATAAATCAAGTAATATATTTTTTTGTTCTTTATTATAAACCCTGCTACCTTTTGAATTGACCAGTGATACTACCACCGGGGTTACTTCTAAAATTTGGTCTTTTACTTCTTTAGGGTTTTTATTATATAAGTTTATTAATTCCGCAAATAAATCTTTTACATGTACAAAAAAGGCCTCTTCGGCCTCTAATTTAAATTCCTTTAAAAATTCGTCATAGTGATTGGTAATTTTATCTAACTGTTCATTAAAATAGGTATCGTTTTTTAAGATGGTATCATTAAAAATTGATTCTATATTTTTTAAATTTTCAGCCTTCCAAGCAGCAATTTCCGCATCACTAAAACCTTCTTTTCTATACTTTTTCTCCTCTTGCTCTATATCGTTTAAAAACTTATTACGACTATTTTCTAATATAGTTTTTGTTTCTTGATATTGTTCCTTTAAATCTTCTAACAATTTTGCTTTATAATCTATTGGTGTTTCAAACATCTCTTTAGCGACTGCTTCACCGGGATTACCGATAATCTCTTTTTTAATTTTTTCGGCACGGGCGAAAGCAGGTTCTTTCATGTTTCTATTATATTCCTCTAGCGTCTGTGTAAGGAAGGTATTAATTTCAGCGCGTCTGGCACCCAAGTTTGTTCCTTCCGAAACCATTTCCGGCAAAGGGGTATCAAAAAAACCCTCAAGCTTACCTTGAGGGTTTTTAAAAAATTCCTGCCCGTAGGCAGGAACAATATTTTCGCAAATTAAGGCAACACTCAGCCCTAAACACATTATTTTTCTTATAAATTTTCTTTTTATGCGGGGCATTTTTAACCTCATCTAAATCTTTCTTTATTAAATTTTAACAATTATAAACCATTTATTCAAGGGCTTTTGGACCTATTTGCATATAGGACTTTAGACCTAATTTGTTTACATTAGTTACGACGATAGCCAATCTTCAAAAAACGGGAGGACAGGGGTTTAAAAATTATTTTTTTAAAAACCAAATTTTTTTACACATAACTTGTTAAACTATGCCAAATATTATAATATATCACTATGTTCAAATTTATCTTACGCCGCCTAATTGCTTTGCCCCTCGTACTGCTAGGGGTTAGTTTCTTTTTATTTTTGCTCGCATCGAATTTACCGCCGGAAACACGCGCCGCACTCTATGTAAAAGACGCAAAACAATTATCATCACTTCAGGAAGTTATAGATAAATACGACTTAAACGCCCCCGTTTTAGTACAATATGGACGTTGGCTTGGCAAAGTGCTTAAAGGTGATTTGGGTTACTCCGAAAGTGCCGGTATGCCCGTCAGCCAATCAATAAAAAGTTATTTTCCGGCCACGATGCAACTTGCCGTTGTAACGATAATTTTAGTTTTATTTTTCGGTCTGCTTTTCGGTATTTTAGCGGCCATTAATAAAGGTAAATTTTTAGATAAAATACTTAGGCTTATTTCGCTTTCAGGATTTTCTTTGCCGCTGTTTGTTCTTGGTCTGCTTTTACTGATGATTTTTTACGGTAAATATCATTTATTTTCGCCGGGGGAATATTCACTTTCGGCGGACCTTATTATAAACGGCCCAGGATTCAAAAATTATACAGGGTTTTCCCTAATTGATTCCTTATTAAACCTAAATTTTTATGTATTTTTTGACGTCTTAAACCATTTAATTTTACCCGCCTTAACTTTGTGTTTTGGCTCTTTTGCTTTACAGATGCAGGTTATGCGCTCAAGCTTAATTGAAGAACTTTCAAAAGATTATATAACTTCGGCGCGCGCACGCGGTTTAAGTGAAACACGCGTAATTTTAAACCACGCAGTAAGAAATGCTTTAATACCGGCCTTAACTTTGGCAAGCATACAGTTTATACGCTTGCTGGGGGGAACAGTTATCGTCGAAACAGTTTTTGATTATAACGGGCTTGGACGTTTTGGTGTTGAGTGCGCAAGGCAGCTTGATATTGCAGGTATTTTAGGGTTTTCTTTAGTCGTAGCATTTTTATTTGTGTTCGGCAATTTGGTTGCCGATATTTTATATATGGTTTGCGATCCGCGAATAAGGTTAAAATAAGTTAAATGAGGATTTTAAAACAATTATTTCAAAATAAAACATCATTAATCGGGCTGATTTTTATTATTTTATTTGCCTTGATTGCTTTGCTTGCGCCGGTGCTTGCAAAACCGCAAAACCCAAGTGACAGTTATAAAATGCCGCAAGCAAGTTATGAAATTGAGCCGATGCCGCCAAGCCAAGCACATATATTAGGTACTACCGAAAATCAATATGACCTTTATTACGGCCTAGTTTGGGGTGCGCGTTTGGCTTTTAAGATTTCAATAATTGTTGTATTTTTTGCCGTAATAATCGGGTTGATTATCGGCGGCCTAGCCGGTTATAAAGGCGGAATTATAGACGAAATTTTAATGCGCTTAACCGATATTGTTTTTGCCGTACCGTCAATGGTGCTTGCTATGGTTATTGCCGCAATTCTCGGGCGCGGTATGGCAAATATGTTGCTTGCTTTGACGGTAGTGGCTTGGCCCTCTTATGCACGTTTAATAAGGGGGGAAGTGCTAAAAATTAAGGAACTTGATTATGTTGCCTCAGCGCGCGCGATGGGTGCAGGCGGCCTGCATATATTCTTTAAGCACATTTTGCCTAATGCTTTGAATCCTTTAATAATTATGGCAGGGCTTGATATGGGATATATTGTTTTGACGGCATCTTCTTTAAGTTTCCTCGGGCTTGGTGTTCCGGCAGGGACTTCCGATTGGGGGCAACTTGTTGCACTTTCACGCAATTGGATACTTGGCACTTACGGAAACCCATTTGCTTATTGGTACACAATAGTTTTCCCCGGCGGAGCATTAGTTTTATTTGTCTTATCTTGGAACTTACTTGGCGACGGTCTGCGCGATATTTTAGACCCCAAAACCCAAAAACGCTAATTATTAATAATTTTACCCATTAAGCTGATTTTTTTGCTACAATAAAGTATCAGTAAACAAATTCTTAGTTGATATATACGGAGATAATATGAAAAAATTATTATTTATATTTCTATGTCTTATAACTTGCGGTGTTGTGCAGGCAAATCAGAT
This sequence comes from Elusimicrobiaceae bacterium, assembly GCA_045658545.1. Taxonomy (GTDB): domain Bacteria; phylum Elusimicrobiota; class Elusimicrobia; order Elusimicrobiales; family Elusimicrobiaceae; genus Proelusimicrobium. The sequence continues at coordinate 202,583 of JAZOVE010000034.1, read as the reverse complement.
ACGAAGAGAATTTAGCAGTTATAAACCTTTTAACAGTGATCATATTTGTTACTATCTTTATGGAGTAGTAAAGGGTTGCATAGATAATCCTTTAGTTGTTGCAATATTTAAAAAAGACCTCAAACAAATAGAAACTTTAATAAAAGACGGAACAGATGTAAATGAATTAATCAGCAATAAAACAACGCCACTTTGCATCGCAACACATTATACAAGTAACGATGATACAGTAAAACTTTTAATTGATAATGGCGCAAATGTAAATGCGAAATGTATTAATGGAAATTCTCCCCTTCACTATTTAGTATGGTCTAAAAGTAATTTTTTAGTTTGGTCAAAAAATAATTTAAATACACAAAGTAGTTTAGACATAATAAAATATATAGTTGAAAAAGGGGCTGATATTAATGCACAAAACGATAAGGGAAACACACCTCTATTTTTCGCTAAAGCAGAAGAAGTCGCCAAATATTTAATAGATAACGGCGCAAATGTAAATTCCATAGATAAAGAAAATACATCTTTAATTACTAAATTAAGAGATAGAAAGAAAGCTAAATATCTTGTTTCAAAAGGGGCAAAAATAAACAATGCCCGCGACGCCATAGCAGTAGGCGAAACAAAATTGGCCAAAGAATTTATTAATAAAGAAAATTATTCATACGAAGAACTCGCAATGCTTCTTTATGATGCAGCATACTATAATGAAGTTGAGGTTGCTAAATTGTTAGTCAGTAAAGGCGTGGATGTAAATGTGGTAAATAAAGATAAAAGAGCCTTTGCTGATAGTATTGGGTACTTTTGGTTAGAAAATTTAAATGTAACTGATAAACTAACCCCTCTCCATCAAGCTGCAATAAGAGGAAATTTAAAGATGGTTAAATTTTTGGTAAATAACGGCGCAGATGTTAATGCCAAATTTTTAGGTGCTAACCCTCTTCATTTCGCCGCTAAAAAGAATCACACAAAAGTTATGGAATACCTAATTAAAAAAGGTGCAGATGTTAATACAAAGTTTAATCATCATCCAAAGTTTGATAATAGCCATATATTGGAAGGTCCTTTCTTATCCTGCAACAAGAAAGCTATTGAAATTTTGCTAAAGAATAAAGCGGAAGTCAATGTATTTTCAAACGGTATTCCTATGATAGCCCTGGCGGCTTTGCCTCAGGATAATTGCTCTTTAAAGAAAAAAGAACAAATATTAAAAATGATGATAAAATACGGTGCGGATATTAACATGAAATATGAAGGTGACCACCCAGAACCTAATGCACTTGAACAGGCCATGTTTCATGATGAAAACTATTCCTACTCTATCGGTTTAGTAAAAATACTTGTTAAATTAGGTGCAAAAAGTGATGAGGCTATAGAATATTATGCTTATAAAGGCAATAAAGAAATGATAGAAGTTTTACTAGAAAACGGTTTTGATATTAATATGCAAGATAAATATGGAAAGACCGCCCTTGATTATGCCCACACGGAAGATATGAAACAATTTTTAATCTCACACGGTGCAAAAAGCGGTAAAGAATTAAAGAAAAATTCAAAAGAAAACTCAAAAAAAGAGTTAACTAAAGATCCGAAACAAGAATCAAAAGAAAAATAAAAAAATACTTCCTTTTATTCCCTCCCACACTTTTTTAAAGTGGGTGGAGGGGTAAGGGGTGGGGGTAGATTATTAATAAAGTTATTTACCAATTTTTATTTATGAATAAAAAAATTTATCCCCCATCCGTCAAGCAAAAATAAATTTTTGCTTGCCACCCTCCGCCCGTCCACGACGGGTGAGGGCAATAAAGAAAAGCTTTAAAATAATATTAAATCATTCTGTCGGGCAGCATTATGTTATACTTTTTGACCATTAGACCGCGGATTTTATAAACTCGTATAATCTTTTGATGCCGATTTCTAACGGCGTAAAATCAAAATCAGGTGCTTCTTGAAGTAAATTTTCGGGTTTGCCGGTGTACTCATTGGCAAGCCCTTCTTTTGCAATAATTATCGGTTGATTTGCACCGGCAATTTTATTGACAATACCGGCCAAAGTTTTAAGGTCTACCGCCGCAGGCGGAACCATATTTATAAATTTGTGCTTTGGCAGTTTCGTTATAAAACGGTACACCAAACGGCATAAATCGCCGACTTCCAAATAAGAAAAATATACATTTTGCCTCATAGTAATCGGCTCATTTTTAAGCACACAATTTATGGCATGCGTTATAAATCTATTGGCGGTTTCATGCGGACCGTAAACCCCAAATAGGCGCAAATTCCATACATTGGGATAGTTTTTTATTTCTTGGCTGATTAAATATTTTGCACGCCCATATAAATCTGCGGGAGGGGTATTTTTCCATCTTTCATCACCGGCGGAAACAATCGGGGAACTTTTATCAAATTCCGCACCCGAACCGAAAGTAAAAACCGGTTTACCGGCACTTGCCGATATAAAATTTTGCAAAATTTGCAAATTCTTTTCATAAATATCTTGCGGAAAATTCGGCGTACTTATGCCGTAAAACCCGGCCAAAATAAAAATATCGGGACGGAAACCTGCAACTATTTTTTTAACGGTTCTTAAATTAGAAAAATCAAAATCTTTACTTCTAGGTGCAAGCACTTCAAAACCCTTACTTTCCAAAAAAGGTTTTAAATTTTTGCCGATAAACCCACCCGAACCCGTTAATAAAACTTTTTGCATATTAAAAATTAATTCTTTCTTTTTCAATAACAAGCGGGCGGTGCAAAATCTGCGTCAAAACAGCACCTAAATATTCCCCGATAATACCGATAAAAAACAGTTGTACGGAAGAAAAGAAAAATACGGCAATAAGTATCGGCGCTGTACCCATAGGGAAATGGTCCCAATACAAAAGTTTTAATACTAAATAAACAAAAGCTAGCAATAAACTTAAGGCAGAAAGCAAAAACCCGCAAAAAGCTGCCAAACGCAAAGGAACTTTACTGTGATTGGTAAACCCAACCATTGCCATATCATACAAAGTATAAAAATTATTTTTTGTTATACCGCGTTTCCTTAAAGGTTGTTCATAAGTGATTATAGCTCTTTGATAACCAAGTTCGCTGACAAGCCCACGCAAATAAGGGTAAGGGTCATTAATTTCACGGAATTTCTGTATCACTTCTTTATCATATAAACCGAAACCAGTGAAATTTGAAATTAATTCCGCGCCCGTATCATTTGCTTTATTTAGGAGCCAATAATAAAATTTACGAATTGTAAAAAATAAACAATTTTCTTCCGCTTTCGTTTTTTGACCGACGACAATTTTATTGCCTTCTTCCCACTTTTTAATAAATTCGGGTATTAATTCCGGCGGGTCCTGCAAATCGGAAACGATACTTATAACCGCGTCCCCGCTTGCCTGCAATAGCCCATAGTAAGGCGAGCGTATGTGTCCGAAATTCCTTGCATTTAATATAACTTTAAAGTTTTTATCTTTTGCGGCAATTTCACGCAGTTTTTTTGCAGTACTATCTGTTGAAGCATTATCAAGAACTATTTGTTCATAGTCATATTTATCCGCAAGTTTTGCCATTTGTTCTTTAACTTTATTATAAAGAACTTCCACATTTTCGTCTTCATTAAAAGCACTTGAAACTATTGAAATTTTCTTTTTCATAATATCAATCAATACTACTTTTTAAATTGCATTTTGTATAAGGCGGCATAAGCACCGTCTTTTGCTAAAAGCGCATCATGATTGCCGCTTTCAACGATTTGCCCGTCATTTACTACTACAATATTATCGGCATTTTGCACTGTGCTTAAACGGTGAGCAATAACGATAACTGTTCTATTCTTCATCAAATTATCTAAGGCCTCTTGCACAACGCGCTCAGATTTAGTATCTAATGCGCTTGTTGCTTCGTCCAAAATAACGATAGGTGCATTTTTAACAAAAGCGCGCGCTATGGCAAGGCGTTGTTTTTGACCGCCGGAAAGTAAAGTCCCGCGTTCGCCGATTTCGGTATCAAGCCCTTGCGGAAGGCCTTTAACAAAATCTTTTAAGCAGGCATTTTTTAAGGCTTCCCAAATGCCGTCTTCGCTGATTTCCGGGTTACCGAGCATAACATTATCCCTGATAGTACCGGAGAATAAAAAGTTATCTTGGAACACCATAGCAATTTGTTTCCTTAAAGATTTTTGGCTGTAATCTTTAATATTTTTGCCGTCAATTTTAATTTCACCGCTGTTTATATCATATAAGCGCGGTATTAAAGCGGAAATTGTTGTTTTACCGCCGCCGGAATTACCAACCAAAGCCAAAGTTGTTCCTTTTGGAATTTCCAAATTAATCTTATGCAAAACTTCGCGCCCCGGCACATAAGCAAAAGAAACTTCCGTAAAAGTAATACCTTTCCTAACTTCGGTTAATTCATAAGGGGTTTCTTTATCTACAATTTGCGGTTGTAAATCCAAAATTTCAAAAATACGTTCAATAGCTATAAAAGAATTTTGTATTGAAATAAAATAATTTCCAAGTGAACGCAAAGGTTTATAAAGCATTATAAGTGCCGCAATAAAAGCAACGAAGTTACCGCTTGTAATTTTACCGGTAACAATTAAATAGCTACCAAAACCTATAACACAAGCCACACCGATAGACATTATTATATGCATTAACGGGGAAAGCCAATTTGTACTTTTAACCATTTTCATAGCTAAAGAAAAAGTTGTATCGGTAATTTGCTGGAAACGTTTTTTAAATTCTTCTTCCAAAGTAAATGAGCGTATTGTTCTGTTACCGGCAAAAGTCTCATTATAAGCAGTTATTACCGATGAAAGATTGACAACTGTTTTAGCTAAAATTGCCTTCATTTTTTTACGCACAATGTGCATAGGGTATATGAAAAGCACAAGCACCGCAACGGCAATAGCTGCCATCTGCCAAGAGTTATATATTAAAACGCCGACTAATGCTATGGATGAAAATGTTCTGCTCAAAAATTGTTTTATACTGTTTATTAAGCCGGTTGAAGCGGTTTCGGCATCGCTTGAATATCTGAAAAGTACTTCCCCGGAATTACGGCTGTCAAAATAAATTGTATCCATAGATAGCAACTTATCATATAATTTCCTTTTTAAACCGATAGTTATTTTTTGTGCGACCCAAGTGTTAAGATAATCAGAAGCATAAGTAAGAACGCCCTGAACTATTGTAAAACCAACAATCAAATAAGGTATTAAATTTGAAAATGATTGCTGTTTATCAACCATAACCTGGTCCATAAACGGTTTTAAAGCCATAGCAACAACAGCATCAAGACCGCCGACAGGTATAGTTAATGAAGCCCCTATAACAGCCCTTACCCAAAAGGGTTTAATAAAAGGCCACATCCTTTTACAGTTAAGTACAACCAAATTCGCATTAAAAGCTTTTTTTAATTTATGTTTTACTTTGCTCATATAACCTCAATATATATATCCTTTATTATAGCATATATTAAATGTGCTATAATATACTTAACTAAAGGAGGAAGTTTTATGAAAGTTCTTATCTTGGCAGGCGGCCTTGGCTCAAGGCTTGGGGAAGAAACAATTTTACGCCCAAAACCGATGGTGGAAATCGGCGGATATCCTATACTTTGGCATATAATGAAAATCTACACGCATTTTAATTTTACGGAATTTATAATTTTGTGCGGTTATAAAAGCGAATTTATTAAAGAATATTTTTTGAATTATTATACAAACAATTCCGATGTAACAATAAATTTTGAAGATAATGATATTACAGTTCACCGCAATCATTGTGAACCTTGGAAGGTAACTTTACTATTTACCGGTAAAGATAATATGACAGGTTCCCGTATCAAACAAGCCGCACCTTATATAAAGGGCGAACCTTTTATGTTAACTTACGGCGACGGGGTTGCAAATATTGATATCAATAAACTTATTGCCTGCCATAAAAAAAGCAAAAAACTTGTTACGCTAACTGCTGTGCAACCGACAGGGCGTTTCGGTGCGCTTGAAATTGAAAACTGTGGTAAAATCACAAGCTTTATGGAAAAACCGGACGGCGATGGTGCTTGGGTAAACGGCGGTTTCTTCGTTTGTGAACCGAAAGCACTTGATTATATTTCTAACGAGCCAAATGCAATTTGGGAACAAGAACCTTTAAGAAATCTTGCAAAAGAAGGGCAACTTAATGCTTATAAACATCATGGTTTTTGGCGGCCTATGGATACTTTAAAAGATAAACTTGACCTTAATAAACTTTGGAACGAAAAACATGCCCCTTGGAAAATTTGGGAAGATAAATAAAGGCAAATAATATGGCAAGTATGCAAGATTTACAAAACACATATAAAGGTAAACGCGTTTTGGTTACAGGCCATACCGGTTTTAAAGGCGGTTGGCTTGTACTGTGGCTTAAACATTTAGGTGCGGAAGTGTGCGGTTATGCACTTGAACCGAACACTAACCCAAATTTATTTACGGCAGCAAATGTCTCAAAAAATATCAAAAGTATAATAGGTGATATTTTAGACGAAAATAAACTAAATAAAACCTTTGAAGATTTTAAGCCGGAAATTGTTTTCCATCTTGCAGCGCAACCTTTGGTGCGTTTATCTTATAGTGAACCAATAAAAACTTATGAAACAAATGTTATAGGCACTTTAAAAGTTTTTGAAGCAGCGCGAAAAGCAAACACAGTCCGCGCTTTTGTAAATATTACTACCGATAAATGTTATGAAAATAAAGAAGTAGCACGCCCTTATAAAGAAGATGACCCTTTCGGCGGATATGATATGTACTCATCTTCAAAAGGGTGTGCGGAAATTTTATCTTCTTCTTACCGTCGCTCATTTTTACAAGACGGCGGCTATGCTTTGGCAACAGCCCGCGCAGGTAATGTTATAGGCGGGGGAGATTGGGCTTTAGACCGCCTCGTACCTGATTGCGTCAAAGCAATAGAAACAAACCAAATAATTGAAATCAGAAACCCGCAAGCCACAAGACCTTGGCAATATGTTTTGGAACCGCTTTCGGGTTATTTACTTTTAGGGCATTTACTTTTAACCAAGGGCAAAAAATATGCCGAAGGATTTAATTTCGGCCCTGATAATAAAGGCGTTTTGACCGTCGCAGAAGTTGCTAAACAAGTTATTAAGGCCTACGGTAAAGGTGAGATTAAAATTCATAAAAAAGATAATCTGCACGAAGCTAATTTGCTGACTTTAGATATAACAAAAGCACGCGAAGTTTTACATTGGGTACCGTCTTTAACGGCGGAGCAAGCAATACAAAAAACAGTTGAATGGTATAAGAATTTTTATCAAGGTGTAAATATGGGCGATTTTTCCATAAAACAAATTAAAGATTATGAGGCAAATTTATTATGGAACAAGATTTAAGAAATAAAGTAAAATCAGCAGCAAAAGAATATTATAAAGAAGTTTTAGGCACAAAAAAACCGCGCAAATATATACCTGTTTCCGGTAAAGTTTTAGACGATCAGGATTTAACAAATATGATTGACGCCACACTTGATATGTGGCTTACCGCAGGCCGTTTTAACGAAGAATTTGAAAAACAATTTGCCGCTTGGCTTGGGGTAAAATTTGCTTTATCAACAAATTCCGGCTCATCAGCAAATTTGCTTGCATTGTCTGCTTTAACCTCTCATAAACTAGGCGAAAAACGACTTAAAAAAGGTGATGAAGTTATTACAGTTGCCGCAGGTTTCCCTACAACAGTTAACCCGATTATTCAGCAAGGTTTAGTGCCTGTTTTTATTGACAGCGAATTAAAAACTTATAATATTGACGCAAATAAAATTGAAGAAGCAATTACGCCAAAAACAAAAGCAATTTTCGTTGCCCATACACTCGGTAATATGTTTGATATGGAAACAATTTTAAATATCTGCCAAAAACATAATTTGTGGCTTATTGAAGATTCTTGTGATGCTCTCGGTGCCACATGGCGCGATAAAAAGGCCGGCACTATCGGGCATATCGGTACATATAGTTTTTACCCTGCACATCATATGACTATGGGCGAGGGCGGCGCAGTAGTAACAAATGATCCGCAGCTTTACCGCATAATTTTATCTTTCCGCGATTGGGGGCGCGATTGTTGGTGCAAACCCGGCGTTGATAATACTTGCAAAAACCGCTTTAAAATGCAGCTCGGTAATTTGCCTTTTGGGTATGATCATAAATATACTTATTCACACCTTGGTTTTAATTTAAAGATTACCGATTGGCAAGCCGCAATCGGTTTAAGCCAATTAAAGAAACTGCCGGCCTTTTTAGAGCGCCGCAAAAAAAATGCAGCATATTTGCTTGAACATTTAAAAGATTTGCAAGATTATTTAATTTTACCATCGGTATCAAAAGATGTTGAACCGTCTTGGTTCGGGTTTTTAATTTCAGTTAAACCGTCAGCACCTTTTACAAAACAGGAACTTGTGGAATATTTGGAAAATAACGGAATAGGTACACGCCAGCTTTTTGCCGGTAATTTACTCAGACAACCTGCATTTACCGAAGATGAAATTGCTTTGCGTATAGGTGGGGGGAAATTACAAATTTCCAAAAGCTTAAACGAAGACGATTATAAAAAACTACCAAACACAGATTTTATAATGAACAACACTTTTTGGCTCGGCACCTTCCAAGGTTTAGACGAAAATGATTTAGCTAAAACATCAGAGGTAATACACAATTTTATAAAAGAAAAAGTAAAATAAATTTATGCTAGAAGTAAAGAATTTATATATTTGTTTGGAAAATAAAAAAGGGAAAAATATTCCGCTTGTAAAAAACCTTTCTTATAGTTTAGAACAAGGGCAAACGCTTGCTATCGTAGGCGAATCAGGTTGCGGCAAAACTATGCAAGCCCTTGCCATAATGGGGTTACTTCCGCCAAATATAAAAGTAACGCAAGGCGAAATTTTATTAGAAGGTAAAAATATTTTAGAATTTTCCCAAAAAGAAAGACGCAATTTAAACGGTAAGGAAATTGCTTTGGTTTTCCAAGATGCTTTAACTTCTTTAAACCCGGTTTTAACCGTCGGTAAACATTTAACTGAGACTTTAATTTGCAGGCAAAAACTGTCAAAACAGGAAGCCGAAAATCAGGCAAAAACACTTCTAAAACAAGTTGAACTACCTGAAAGTTTAATGAATTCTTACCCTCATCAAATTTCAGGCGGGCAGCGCCAGCGTGTTATGCTTGCGCTTGCACTTTGTTTAAACCCGAAACTTTTAATTGCCGACGAGCCAACAACCGCACTTGATGAAAATACACAAAAACAAATTTTAATTTTAATAAAAAAATTACAAAAAACTTATAAAACCGCCGTTATTTTTATAACCCATGATTTAATGCTTGCAAAAGAAATCGCAGATAAAATACTTGTCTTATATTCCGGCACAAAATTTGAAGAAGCCGCCGCAAAAGAATTGTTTGAAAAACCTTTACATCCTTATACTTACGGTCTAATGCGTTCAATAATTACAAATGAAACACCGAAAGGTAAACCTTTGTTTGAAATCTACAATAATTTACATAGAGGTGTACCGAAATTTATAGGCTGCCCTTTTAAAAACAGATGTACAAAATGTTCAAAAGTTTGTTTCAAATTTATGCCGCCTTTAGAAGAATTAAACACAAAACATTATTGCGCCTGTTTTTGGGCAAAAAGTATAAACGGCATAAGGGGGTAAAATGCAAAATAATGCACCTGTTTTAGAACTTAAAGATATCAAAAAAACTTATGTAAAAAACTCACTTTTACATAAGCAAAAAACCGAAGTCCTAAAAGGCGCAAACCTTGTTTTAAAACAAGGGCAAACTTTGGCCCTAATCGGCCCCTCAGGCTGCGGGAAAACAACTCTGCTCAAAATAATTTTAGGACTTGAAAAACAAGATAGCGGTATAATTAACATCTTTGGTCAAGACACTTCAAAAATGAAAAAGGCCCAATTTAAAAAAGTATTATCAAAAGTGGGCGTAATTTTCCAAGACCCATATAGCGCACTTGACCCACGCCAAACTATTGAAAGTATTTTAAGCGAACCTTTTAAAGTACATAAAAAACCTTATAATAAACAGATTTTGGGGCAAGCCCTAAAAGAAGTCTCATTAAATGAATGGGACTTAAAGAAGTATCCCCACCAATTTTCCGGTGGGCAAAGACAACGCATAAATATTGCACGCGCTTTAATCTTAAAACCGCAGCTTATTATTGCAGATGAACCGACAAGCGCTTTAGATGTTTCCGTACAGGCACAAATAGTAAACTTACTCGTAAAAATGCAAAGAAAATATAATTTTGCTTTACTGTTTATTTCACATAATCTTGCATTATGCAAATATTTATGTCAAAATATAGTTTTAGTGCAACAAGGGATATTAAATAAAGTATCAGGAGATCAGTTATGAAAGTAAATTATGACAGAATGATGAAGCAGTTTATTGAAATGACTAAAATTGATGCACCCTCAAACAAAGAATTACCCATGCAAAAATATATGGAACGCGAGCTTAAAAAACTCGGCGGGAAAGTATATGTTGATAATGCCGGAAAGAAATTTGATACAACAGCAGACGGTAATGTAATGGCGCATTTCCCCGGAACAGCAAAGAGTAAACCCTTTATTTTAGGCGCCCACCTAGACACAGTTTCCCCTTGCAGTAATGTAAAAGCAAGCATAAAAAACGGTAAAGTTGTAACAGACGGAACCACCGTTTTAGGTGCAGATGACCGAGCCGGCCTTGCTATAATTTTAGAAGTAATACGCACTTTAAAAGAATCAAAAGAAGAATATCCGCCAATCGAAGTTGCCTGCACTTTATGTGAAGAAGACGGTATGTACGGTGCAAAGAATTTTGATGCCTCATTTCTTAAAGGCAAAGAAGGTTTGCTTTTAGATGATGAAACACCGAAAGAAATTATCGTAAATGCACCGAAAGCTTATATTTTTAGAATAAAAATTGTCGGCAAAGCTGCTCACGCCGGCGTTTGTCCAGAAAAGGGTATATCAGCTTTAGAAGTTGCGGCGAAAGCAATTTCTATGATGAAACTTGGAAGAATTGATAAACTCACCGTCGCAAACCTTGGTATAGTAAACGGCGGGCAAGGAACAAATGTCGTAATGCCTGAAATTTTTATCAGGGGCGAAGCCAGAAGCCGCAATTTGCCAGCTTTGGAAAAACAAGTAAAACATATGAAGGAATGTTTCAAAAAAGCAGAAAAGTTATTTACCAAAAAAGTAGACGGCAAAACCATTAAGCCGAAAATTACTTTTGAACAAGAATTAAAATATCCTTTGCTTAATATTTCACCTAAACTGCCTTTGGTAAAATATATTGTATCTTGCGCTAAAAAACATCATATAGATATGAAAATTAAATCTTGCGGCGGTGGGTTTGACTCAAATATTTTATCAGCCAAAGGTTTACTTTTACCTATTATAGGTATAGGGTATTATGACAATCACACCGTCAAAGAATGGCTTGATATTAAAGAGTTCAACCAGACTGCCGATTTAGTTTTGGATATCGTCAAAAACTACCGCAAAAAATAAGGATTAAAAGTGTTTAAAAAATATTTTTTGTATTTTGCACTTTTGGTTTTAAGTTTTGGGTTTACCGCTTGCGATAAACCCAAAACCGTAACCGTTACTTTACCCGACGGTTTTAAAGTTAAAGCAGAACTTGCTTTGACAAAAGAAGAAGCCGAACGCGGCCTTATGAACCGCGAAGTTTTACCTGAAGGCAGCGGTATGCTCTTTGTTTTTAATAAAGAAACACCGCATTATTTTTGGATGAAAAATACTTTTATTAACCTTGATATGTTATTTATAGGTGAAGATAAAACAGTAAATCAAGCTTGGGAAAATGTGCCGAAAAGTTATGTTTATACACCTGATAATCAAGTGGCAATCCGCGGCGGTATGGCAAAATATGTACTTGAACTACCGGCAAGAAGTATAACAAAACATAATATAAAAAACGGTTCACAAATTATTTTTGACGACGGTAAAATAGATTATTCCTTGGTGGAAAAATGAAAAAGTTAAATTTGATATTTATTTTTTGCTTTTTACTTACTCCGCTTTTTGCAGAAACCGAAACAGAAGTGTTGCAAGAAGAAGCAAAAAATCATCTAACGAATTTAATTTCTTTTGATACAGCACAACCTTCCCCTCAGGAAATAAATGCTGCACGTTATATTTATACTGTTCTAAATAAAAATAAAATTGATTGGGAAATTTACCGCCCTCAAAAAAACCGCGCAAATTTAGTAATACGTTTAACTGCACCTTTGGCAGAAAAAGATAAAAAACCGGCTTTGCTTTTAATTTCACATTTAGATACAGCCGCCATACAAGGGGATTGGAGTGTCACCCCTGTAAAAGCAACTTTTAAAGACGGTAAAATTTACGGTCTTGGTGCAAGAGATGCAAAAAATTATGCGGCAATAAATTTAACTTTGCTTACTTATTTCGCAAAAAATAAACATCTGCTTGACAGGGATTTGGTTTTCCTTTTTACTTCTGATGAAGAAGCCGGTAGCCAAATGGGTTTAAAATATCTTTATGAAAAAAACCCTGATATTTTTAAAGATGTTAAACTTGCTTTAAATGAAGGCGGGGGGGTAATATCAAACCCAAATAATGATTTGCTTTTCGTTGAAGCAGCCGGCAAAATGTACCTTGATGTTTTGTTAACCGCGACGGCAAGCGGCGGAAATTCAGCACAAAGCGGGGAAGATAATGCTATTTATAAACTTTCCAAAGCCTTAAATAAATTAAAGAATTATGAACCGCCATACCAATTAACACCGTTTACAAGAAAATTCTTTCAAAATATTGCAAAAACACAAGACCAAGATGCACAAACCACAATAAATATGCTTTTAAATCCGCCCGAAGAAAAATATTTTCAGCAAGCTGCTTCCATTATAAGCGAAGATCACTTTTTACAAACCCAAATTCAAGACAGTATAACACCAACAATTTTGACTTCTTCAGAAGAAGCTAATACGGTATTACCGGTTGCTTCAGCTTTGCTAAATTGCCGTTTACTTCCGTCAACAGATCCGCAAAAGTTCTTCAATAATTTAACCGCTTTATTTGAAGAAGATGAGGATATTATACTTACAGTAAAAGAACAACCGCAAATGCCCTTCCCTCAACCGAAAGATACTTCAAATGATGAACTTTATTTAGCATTAAACAAAAGCGCGGTACAAGTTTTTGGCCCTAAAACCGAGATTATACTTGGCATTAGCCCCGCCTCAAGTGAAAGTGAAATTTTAAGAAGACACGGAATATCAACCTACGGTATCGGCCCGCGCTTCGATCTGACAACCGATACGGAAAAGGAAGAACAAAAAGGTGGGCCGCACCAAGCAGATGAATTTATTGAAGAAAATTATTTCAAAGAACAATTTAATTTGACTTTTTTAACTTTACAAAATTTACTTAATTTAGGAAACAAATAGAGTTTAAGACTAATATAAAATTTGACTTGAAAATTTACTCTACAATTTCTAAAATAGAGATATACTGGTTTAGAGGGGTTATGCAAAACAAGTTAAAACTATTCACATTTTTCGCAGCATTTTTTGTTTTATGTATTTTTACGGCAAAATATTTTTTTACAAATATTGAAAATAATGTCTTTTATCAAAATTACCAACAAGAGTATCAGAATACGTCAAGTGATGAAACAACTGAACCAAATCAAGAATATAACACACCTGCCATACATAAAACTACACCAATTAATTATGCCGAGCTTGAGATATTTGATTATAAAACACCACCGAGGGATGTTGATATAAAAGCTCTTAAACGCAAATCTACTAAAAAATTAAGTTATACTAATTATGAAGACCGTGTGCGCATGGAAGCCCCGGAAGATTTAGATTCAAACGGTCTTTATGTCGCACTTATGCAAGCTGTTGCGGATAATGATATTAAAAGAGCAAAAACTTTAATTGCAAGGGGTGCAAGGTTGAATTCACCTGATGGCGACACTTCCTTTGCCCCTATATTTTGGGCAATAAGTAACGGTAATGTGGAAATTATTGACCTGCTTATTAAAAGCGGTGCGAAGCTCAATACCCCCGATGAAAACGGTGTATTTCCAATCCATTGGGTTGTGGAGAGTTCCGCAAACAGGCCTTATGCCTATCATACTAAAGAGATTTTTGATTTGCTCCTTGATGCTCACCCAACTGAAATTAACCGCCAAGATAAAAACCTTCAAAGAACACCTTTAATGTTGGCGGTAGCAATAAACAATCACAAAGCATTTTCTTATTTATTAGATAAAGGTGCAAACGTAACAATCATAAACAAAGAGAAAAAAGATGTTACGGATATCGCTTTGGAAAACTCTTGCCATGCCTGCGTGCAATTAATTGAAACCAAACGAAAACAAAACGAAACAACACCTTTATTAAATTTCGCAAGCACCTTTACAGCACCCGATCCTATTTGGTTACCTTATTCTACCACGAAGAAAACTACAACAAAAAAGAAAGTTGTAAGGGACCCAAATATGATAGTAATACAAGGGGATTCGATGTCTCTTCCCGTCTATAAAGAAATGCCGCAAATATTGCCCCTTAAAAAGGAAACGGGGCCAAATATGGTCATCCGCGAAAAATAAAATAAAAAATATTATTTACGTTTTTTAGGTTTATTCTTTTTTGTTTTAGCGGAAAGTATTTTTTTTGCTGTTAATTTCCTACCGTTAAAAAAACTAAAAAGTAAATTTAAAATAAAAAGATATTTATTCATAAAATTTTAAAACTCTCATAACATTTTTTTAAATTTCGAAACGGCGCCCCTAAAGATAAATGTATCCAACTTCTTTCCAAGATAAGTTGCCCGTAATGCAAAAAAGAACACTCTTTTAATTTTGAAAAACAATCTTCCAAAGATAGTTTTTTATCAGTTGTTATAAAATCTGCCGCTGTCCCGTTTATGTGCTGCGAAGTTCTTGCACCGCCTATTTCTTTGTTTAAAGCAGGGCATCTGTATCCGCTCGTAATAATTAAAGGCGAACACAAAATAGCGCGCGCCGGTTCAAGCAGATAATTTGCAAGTATTGTTAAATTATCTAAATAATCTTTTGCAAGCAAAGGGTTTAACAATTTATAAGCCGTTTTATTTGTTTTTGTAAGTTCTTCAAAAGTAAAATGGGGGGAAAGTAATACCGGCGGGGCAGAAGTAATTTTAGGATTTGTCATAAAATCTCCTATAATAGACGGCCCCGCAAAATAATACCTAATTAAAACCAAAAAAGCAAATAAAATTATTTTTCTCTTGAATTACATATAAAAAACAGTTATACTTTAACTATAAGGAGATTGAGTAGTTAATGCGGAGGGTAACAACCTCTTTAAAAATTTAAAATCTGTTTTTGGAATCTTTTACAAGAAAAGATGTCATTTAAAGGTTTTACCTTTAAATAGCGAACAAGCCAAAAATAGCCGACAGAGACATAAGAAAAAGGACTAATTACCCTTATTCTTATGTCTTAATGTCCTTTATTAGGATTACGGCTGTTTTGTTTTATGGACTTGTTCGCTCATAATTCAAAATGAGCCGTTTTTTATTGGCTGAAAATGAAAAAGATTTCCATATTGCCCTCACCCGTCGTGGACGGGCGGAGGGTGGCTTGCGAAGGGTTTTTTGCCCTGAAGCAAGACGGATGGGGGATTAAGTTTTCCTATTTTATTTACTTTATTCATCCCCTCTCTGCCTCGTAAACTCGGCACCTACGTGTCGAATGACACTCCCGCCCGTATGACAAAACGTACGGGTGGAGGCAATAAAGAAAAAACTTAATTAAAGGAGGAAGTACAATGAAAAAAAAAGAAGTAAAAAATAAACATGGGTTCACGCTGATAGAATTATTAGTTGTTGTTCTCATTATCGGTATACTATCATCGATAGCATTACCTATGTACAGAAAAGCAGTGGAAAAGAGCAGAGTAGCAGATGCTTTGTCCACTATGGATGCAGTAGCAAAAAGCGAACATGGTTGGTATCTTACAAACAATGATTATACCAAGGACTTTAGCGACCTTGATATTGACCTAACTGATGCAGACGGTAACAAAGCAGATAATGCAAGTTTCGCAAATGCTTTATATAGCTATGAGTTGCTTGATACCGGTATTATCGCCGAAAGGAATAATGGTGAATATACCTTATATAAAGATTATGATAGCCAACAAATATTATGCACACCCGGAACACATTATATATGTGAAGAACTTGGTGCATTTACCAAAGTGCCTTGTGAAAAAGTAGGTATGGCTTGGGCAAACAGTAACAGTACTTGTTATGTAGATAATGAGGCAAGATGTAAAGGGTTGTACGATGACAGTATGTGGAATACCACTCGTAAACTTTGCGGATATTATGGTACTAACAGCCAAGAAATAAATGAAGGTATGGAATGCCGGGCTTCTGGTGAAAATTGTAAATATAGCATAATAAATAATGGTGGAATTTGTACGACTCCCTTGACACAAACTGGAGGTGTAACAGGGGCTTGCGCATACTCTACTATAAATACAGGTGGTAAATGTATAGCTACTAGTAATATAATTAGTAACGCTTCTGGAGTTTGTGCGAACTCACTAATTAATGGCGGGGAATGTATAGGAGAAGGTAGCAGATATGCTTGTAACGGAAGTACAATTACTGCCGGTGGCATATGCTCCGGTAAAGGATTAGATGCTTGTAACGGTACTACAGTTTATGAAGGTGAATGTAAAGCAAATTGTTATGGAGCAATTGTTTATTCAAGCGGTGTATGTTCAGGAGGGTGTCAGAATGCTACTATTTACGGTGGTGAATGTTCGGGAACTTGTAGAGATGCTAAAATATACGATGGTGGTGAATGTTCTGGGGCATGTTATCAAGCACAAATTAATGATGGATCAACATGTACCGGTGATTGTCGCGCTGCTAGAATAAATGAAGGTTCTAAATGTATATCAAGCCCCACAAATTGGTGTGGTAAAAATTCTATATCTTATTACAACGGTACAGGATGTTGTGAAGGCGATTATTGCGGAACAGCACCGAAATGTAACTGCCCGATTAATGAAAGTACCGGCAAACATTTAACAAGTTGTTAAGTAAATTGATAATATAATCTAAACACCCCACGGGCTAAAGCAAAAAATAAGAAAGCAAAAGCCGGTGGGGTATTTAATAAAAGTTATCACATTTTACTCATTTTTTGATAAAATATTTTTGTTAGCTATTTTATTTAAAAGGGGCTTTATGAAATACATTGTTTTAATTTTATCTTTTATATTTACACTTTCGGCTTGCAATTTAATTACACCAAGCTACTGTGATACTGCTTGCCCTCCGGGCCAAAAACATAAATTGGATTGTTCTTGCTATACCCCGAAAAGAGTTCCCGCTACCGAATTACAACAAAAGGAAATTTTACAGGCAATATTAAACAATAATGAACAAGCTATAAACGGTCTTTTTGACACCGTTAATCCGGATTCACCACTAAACTTAAATGTGTTACCGGATGCAAACGCTTTTAAAAATATTTATGCAAATAATGTAGATATTTTTACGCGTTTAACTTATCAAACAGACAATTTAACCTTACTCTCTTTACTTGCCCCCTTAAATGGTTTTAATGATACTTTTAAAACACTTTTAAAAGAAGGTGCTAACCCAAACTTACAGGCATTTACAGGGGCATCCCCTTTACAAATAGCTGTTATGGCTGACCAGCCGGAAAAAGTTATATTATTATTAAACGCAGGGGCTTCAGCAAATTTTGAAGGTCCTAATAGTATTCTTATAGATGCTCTAAATCTGGGTAAATACAGAGCTTTAAAGGCCTTATCAATTTATGCGAGAAACAAAAAAATTAATTTTACTTTTCCGGCAAATTATTTTATTGATGCTATGATAAATAATCAACCCGATTTAGCAAGTGCACTTTTACCTTTAACCCCGAAAGAAGCTTTAAATAAGCCGAACAATTTCGGTGTTTTACCTTTGGTTCAAGCAGCATTTATGGGTAATATAGACCTTATGAATACCTTGCTTGCAAGCGGGGCCGATTTGGAATTAAAAGATGCACATTCCCGCACACCTCTTTTAGCATTTTTACAGGAAATTTATATCGGGCAAATTGAAGGCAATTTCCCTAAAGGACGCGAGGCACAAATAACCGATGTCGTAAGATATATGATAGAAAGGGGCGCAAATAAAGATGTTAAAGACGAATATGGGGAAGATATTTTATTCTACGCAGTCCGCGGGAATAATGTTCCTTTAATAGAATTATTATTAACCGTATACAAACACGATATAAATACAAAAAATAACCAAGGGGAAACACCTTTATTTTTAGCGGCGCAAAATGCACCTTCTCTAGTACCTATGCTCCTTGGAAAAGGTGCTAATCCAAAAATTATGGACAGGAACGGCCGAACTGCGGCAATTGCCGCAGCAGAAATGGGGCATATGGATACTTATGATTTGCTTGAAAATTCCACCGCTATGAGGATTTAAGTATTATGAAAAACCGTCATCAACTTTTTACAGATATTGCCACTTTAGTGGCAGGGCAATCAACCTGTACGCGTCTGCATGTCGGCGCTGTGCTTGTTAAAGATAAACGCATTGTAAGTATCGGTTATAACGGTGTTGCTTCAGGGCAAAAACATTGTGAAGAATATTTCAAAGAATTATATTTAAAAAACTATGCAAACCAATTTGCAAGTTTTGAAGAATTTATTAAAACAAAAGAATTTTATGACTTGCACGGCAAATTTTCAAACGATAATGAACTTCACGCCGAACAAAATGCTTTGCTGTTTGCCGCAAAAAGCGGTATTACAACGGAAGGCACAACTTTATATATCACATTATCGCCCTGTATACATTGTGCGAAAATTATTGCCGCTTCAGGTATAAAAGAAGTAATTTTTAAGGAACTTTATGACCGCTCTACGGAGGGGGTAAATTTCCTAAATAAAATCGGCATAACATGCCATAAATTAGACGAGGTATTAAATGACAAATAATCAACAAACACAAGAACCCGAACAAAACGGGATTATTGATAATCTGGCAAAATGGTTAAAAGCCAATAAAAATACTGTTATTGCAGTAGCGGTTACGGCTATTGTTATCTGCGGTATTTTTGCTATTGTAGATAATTTAAGGGACAAAGCCTACCAAAAACAATGGACCGATGTTTTTATGGCAGAAATGGCCGTTGCAAACGGCGGGGATGCTTCTTCTTATGCTCCGCTTGAAGAAATTGCAAATAAATATAAAACTAAACCTGCCGGTGTTTATGCAAACTTTATTTTAGGTACTGCTTTATCACAACAAGGCGATTATTTAAAATCCGAAATTTTCTATAAACAAGCTTTGGAAAATGCAAATAAAGATTTTGCGGTTATGATAACCAATGCTTTAATTGCAAACACTCTTGAACTCGGCGATTATGAAAAAGCAGTAAATTTAGCAGATGAATTTATTACTAAAAACCCGACTGATTTTTCCGTTCCGCAAATTAAACTTTATAAAGCATTAGGGCTTGAAATGTCCGGCAAAACCGAAGACGCAAAAGCCGTTTATAAAAGTTTAATGGAAGATTACCCGCAAACTTATTATGCGGCAATTTCAGCCGCAAAACTTGCACCGGCACCGCAACCGGAACCGGCAAAAAAAAGTTCAAAGAAATAAAAAATAATAGCTTAAAATTTACCTAGCTGTTTAAGAGCAGGTCCCCCGCATAACACACAATTGCGGGGGTTTTTTATTTGTTAAAACACATAGGTCCTTTGGGTACTTTTCCATAGGTCCAAATTACCTTTAAATCTAGGTCCAAAGGCCCTTGTTATGATAGTGAATTTCTAGTAAAGTATATATAGATGCTAGGAGGCAAAAATATGAAAAAATTAATATTAGGTTTACTTGTAGTTTTATTCTTGGTTACGCTGGTTTATGCGGAAACCGATAATGATTTAAAAAATGAAATCGCTACAACAGTTAAGGCAGAAGTTGAAACACAAGTAGCCACAGATAATTCAAATAAAATTCTTCAAGAATATATAAGTTTTTGTCGCGGTAATGAGGAATTAGGGGAAATATTGTATGATGAAAGAGACGGTAAAGCTTCAAAAGCCAATCTTCTTGGACAATTCGTGATTTGGAAACATCATCTCGCTTACTTACCAGAAGTAACATTTGAATTAGCTTTAACCGGTTTCTATCCATCTTCATCAATTATCGGATTAATTAATCATTATTATCCTAACGGAATATGGATTGTAGATCTAAAAAAAGAAGAAATTGAGCATATTCCCGGCCCACTTGTGGGAGTTCTTAAAGCATTAGAAGGTGCATATGATGCTACAAAAGCGTGGGAGGTTAGTCGGGGTCAATATACACCCGGTGAAGGCGAAGATAAATCTGGTATAAATGCATATCTTGCATATTATATTTTTGATGAAAAACATTGGTATCCTATTTATTCTTTTGTATCAAAAGAGTATAGGTTAGAATCTAGGTTTAAAAGCGGTAAGATCCGTAAATTTGGGATTATTTACAATGATTCCATTTTTAAAGATTTTACAGATACAGTTTTTGAAAATGAAAAATCTGCACAAGAATTTTTAGATAAATACAAAGCAAAAAAAGAAAAAGAAAAGAAAAAAGCTATAAAGAAAAAAGAGAAAGAAAAGAAAAAGCAAGAAAGGAAAAAAGCACGAGATAAAAAATGGAATGAATGGTTCCATTAAAAAATAGTTGCTAGATAGTTTAAAACCCCGCGCTTATATTAACAGGCGCGGGGTTATTCTCACCACACATGCACATCAACCCGGCAAGTATTTTTGAGGAAAGTTTTTAAAAATTTGCGAGTGCAGAGCCGAAGCGTAATTAAACATTTTGTGCGACGCAGCAAATTTAAGATGATTTTTTCTTTGATTACGAATAAAATAAAGGCAAACCGAGTATTCTCACCTGGCAAGTATTTTTGAGAAAATTTTAGTTTTACAACCCCACCCCCAACCCCTCCGCCTTTGCAAGCAAAGGGGCGGGGAGTGCAAAGAAATTATTAGAGTTCAAAACCGTAGCGCACGTGAATAATATCGCGCCGCGCAGGAAATTTGAGATGATTTTTTGTTTTTATCTGACGACGTGTACCAAGAAGTAAAACGAACTGCGTGAGTTTGCGGTACTCTAGGAAGATAAAAACAAAAAAGGGCTCAAATTTACAAGCGCGTTTTGCGCGTTTGTGCGCATAATGCGGAACGTAAACGCGTATAAAAAAACCTCTCTAAATATGTTAAAATATATATAGATGTTATATATTTAGGAGGATCTATGGAACCAACAACAGCGGCAGCTGCTACAACGGCTGCAACTGGCGGAATGTCCGGTAACAGTATCATTTTAGCGATGGCGGTTTTCCTCATCATTATGATGGTACTTACCAGCAGAAGCCAAAAGAAAAGAGATGCAGAAAGAAATAAACAAATCAGCGCCTTACAAAAAGGAGATAAGGTTGTCTTACTTGGTGGCATAATCGGCACCATAGTAGGGTTTAACCAAGAAGTTTTAGAAGTTAAAGTTTCCGAAACTACGAAATTTTCCGTCTTACCGTCGGGGATTGTTACCGTACTTAAAGGAAACACTTTACAAGAAGGAGATAAAAAATAATGAACAAACTTGCTTTTAAATGGGGCCTCATATTATTAATATTGATCGGTTCCGTTGCTTTACTTTACCCCAACTATGAGTGGTATTCAAAAACCCCGGAAGAAAGGGTTAAACTTGAAGCATCAAATTCCCGCCCGAAACGCATTTTAAATTTAGGGCTTGACTTGCGCGGCGGTTCTTCTTTGCTTTTAGAGCTTGATGTAAGCAAACTCTCAGGCAGGGAAACTTTAACCGATTCCGTTAAACGTGCAATTGAAATTATCAGGAACAGAATTGACCAATACGGCGTCGGCGAAATACCAATAACAAGGCAAGGGGAAAAGTGGATTTCCGTACAACTCCCCGGTATCGCAAACCCGGAACAAGCAGAAGCCTTAATCGGTAAAACAGCTATGCTTGAATTCCGCTTGGTCAAAACCGATGCCGCTTCACAAGAAGCCGCTTCAAAAGTTTACGAACTTGAAGAACCTTTCAATAACGACGGTACTTTAACCGAAGAAGCTCAAAAGCTTATGCCGGAAGGTACAACCGTTATGAAAAGTAAAGAAGGCGGTTATTTAGCTTTAACTGATACTGTTGCCGTTTCCGGTGCAGATCTTGAAGATGCCCGCGTTACAACAGGCGAATATGGTTACCCTGCCGTATCCTTCCAATTTAACAGTGACGGTGCAAAAAAATTCGGTAATTTAACAGGTGCAAATATCGGCAAACAACTTGCCATCGTGCTTGATAATACCGTTCAATCAGCACCGCGTATTAACAGCCGTATTTCTTCACAAGGTCAAATCACAGGCCAATTTAAAATGGAAGAAGCAAGGCAACTTGCTATCGTGTTAAGAGCAGGCGCTTTACCTGCCCCTGTTTCAATTATTGAAAAACGCGTTATCGGCCCCGGTCTTGGTGAAGACTCTATTAAAAGCGGTTTAACTGCTTCTGCAATCGGTTTTATTTTCATCGTACTTTTTATGATGATTTACTATCGTGCAGGCGGTTTTATTGCAAGTATCGCTTTATTCTTAAACTTAGTTTTCTTGCTTGCTTTAATGTCTTATTTCTCCGCAACACTTACTTTGCCGGGTATCGCAGGTATCATACTTTCACTTGCCATGGCAGTTGATGCTAACGTTCTTATTTTGGAGCGTATGCGCGAAGAAAAAGATAAAGGCCAAACTTTACCTATGGTCATCAAAGAAGGTTATGATAAAGCTTGGAGTGCAATTTTTGACTCTAACTTAACAACCTGGATTGCTTCAATCTTACTGTTCCAATTCGGTACAGGCCCGGTCAAAGGTTTTGCTTTAACTTTGACTTTAGGTCTATTTGTGGGTGTGTTCACTTCAGTATTTGTAACACGTGCCATTTATGACTTTTTACTTACTTCAAATCCAAAGGATATTAGTTTATGAGATATTTTAGACTCTTACCCAAAACGCATTTTGATTTTATCAATGCAAGGAAAACATTTTTCCTAATCTCAGGTGCAATCTTACTTGGTTGTGTAATCTCTTTGTTCACAAAGGGCTTAAACTTAGGTATTGATTTTACCGGCGGTACAATGGTTCAAGTTCAATTTGACCAACCTACGCAAATCAGCGCCTTAAGGTCCGCCTTACAAAGCAAAGGGCTTAATGCCGATATTCAAACTTATGTCGGTAAAAATGCTTATGCAATTAAAGTTAAAGGGCATCAGGATAATGTAAACGAAGTTTCCAAAAATATTGAAAATGCTTTATCAACTATCGGCACAAAATTCAATATTGAACAAACTTCTTTTATCGGGCCAACAGTCGGTGCTGACCTTGCCAAAAAAGCTTTGCTTGCTTTCATACTTGCTTTAAGTGCTATGATTATTTATGTAGCATTTCGCTTCCAAAATATCATTTGGGGCGCTATGGCAGTTGCGGCATTATTCCACGATATTTTATTAACAGTCGGTGTTTTTTCCTTCTTCCAAATCGAAGTTGATTTGGTTATCGTGGCAGCCCTTTTAACTATTGCAGGTTTCTCTGTAAACGACACTATTGTTATCTTTGACAGAGCACGCGAGAATTTACGTTTAAACCCGAAATATGATTTAAAAACTTTACTCAATGTCAGCGTAAACGATACTTTATCAAGAACGATAATAACCTCAATTACAGTTATTGCCGCAACAGCAATTTTATATGTAATGGGTGGGGAAGTATTAAAGAACTTCTCTTTGGCATTACTTATCGGTTTAACATCAGGTACTTATTCAACCGTAATGCTTGTTCCGGGCCTTGTTTATCAATGGTCCAAAGGTAGCAATTTTGATGCTATGGCAACAGGTGTAGCAGCAGCAGAAACACCGAAAAAAAATAAACATCATAAAAGGCATCATAATTAATGAGGAAAATAAGGAAATTTAAAATATCCTTACACTATAAAGAGATACTCCGCCGTATTAAATCTGCAGAGGTAGATTTAAATGCGGCGGGGTTTACCTCGGAAAGTGCTTTGGCTGTTTTTATTTCCTCTTTACATCAGGCAGCAGATACCGGCGTGCTGTATGAGTTTAATGAAGGTTCTTGTTTGGAACTTGTTTCAGCCGGGTTTGAACATAAAGGGGCATTTAGTTTATGCCTTATAACTTTAGGTAAAAAATTGGAAGAACAGCTTGCTTGCATTACAAATATGAGCCAGCTGACAGTTGCGAATATTGCAGTGTATGAATTTTTGAGAACGGCTTTAAATTTTGTCGTAGATTTATTAAAAGAAGAAGCGGAAAAGGATAATTTAGCACCCCTAAATATGGAATTATTAAGCGCACCTATTTTCTCTTATGGGGTTGAGCCGAAATTTTTAAGGGAAGCAAAACACCTTGATATTACTTTAGTAAAACAAGTTTTGCCTGATTTGCTTAAGCGCCTTGAAGCGCAAAAAATAAATGTGAGTTTTGAAGGGGATACTTTAACCCCGAAAGCAACAGTTGCTTTCGTTATTCCTTGGGTTAAAAAGAAAGGTAAGAAATAATGGCTTACACAAAAGGTTTTGAAAATATTAAATATAATATAGCCGCAACTTTGATTAACGGTTATGTCCGTTTATGCGGTTTGCTAACTAAATATACAGTCGAAGGGCTTGATACTTCCGTAGAAAAATCTGCCAAAAATCAAGTGATTTTTGCCTTCTGGCATAACAGGCAAGGGTTTTTGCTTTATCCTTACAGAAAACACAAAAAAATGTGTGTGCTTGTAAGTTTAAGTAAAGACGGGGAATATATCGCCCGCGCTTTACCCAAATTTAATATGGTGGCAACGCGCGGTTCAACAACACGCGGCGGTGCAATGGCTTTTCGCGGCTTAATTGCAAAAGCAAAAGAAGGCTACTCTTTAGCATTAACACCTGATGGACCAAGAGGGCCCGTTTATCAGGCAAGCCAAGGTGTTTTGGCTTTAGCACGCAAAACAGGGCTTCCCGTTGTTCCTGTGGGTGTTTATGCAACCCATAAATTTGCCGTAAATTCTTGGGATAAATTCCAAGTTATTTTACCTTTTGGGAAATGCGCCGTAGTTTTAGGTAAACCCATAAAAGTAACTAAAGAAGATAATTTAAAAGAACTTGCAAAAGATTTAACTTTACGCATACAAGATGCAACATCAAAAGCTGCCAAAATATGCGGGGTGAAATAATGGGTATTTTAATTTTAATTTTGATAAATATTTTCTGCCCTATCGTTGCTTTAATAATAGTGTTATGCTTTTTAATTTCTTCAAGGCGCGGTGTGCTTAAAACTTTATTTACCGAATTAAAAGAAAGGTTTGTAACTTCAAAACAAAATTTTGACGGCCCTTGTATTTGGTTTCACGCAGCAAGTGTGGGGGAAGTTAAAAGCATTGCAGGTATTGCAAAAGATTTAAAAGAAAAATATAAAT
Source organism: Elusimicrobiaceae bacterium (assembly GCA_045658545.1). Taxonomy (GTDB): domain Bacteria; phylum Elusimicrobiota; class Elusimicrobia; order Elusimicrobiales; family Elusimicrobiaceae; genus Proelusimicrobium. Next base: position 176,949 of record JAZOVE010000034.1, on the reverse strand, counting down.
TACCCATTTTAGTAACAACCCTTACAAAAGCCGGTCAAAAGGCGGCACAAAAAATACAGGTTTTTGACTGTTGTTTACTCGCACCGATAGATTTTTATTTTTCCGTAAAACGCTTTTTAAAATTTTATAAACCGAAAATGCTGATTATCGTTGAAGCGGATATGTGGCCAAATATGATATATTTAGCGACAAAAAACGGCGTCAAAGTCGGCGTAATAAACGGACGTTTATCAAAAAGAAGTGCAAAGAGATATAAAATTCTTAAACCCCTTGTTAATTTACTTATACCGAAATTTTCATTTATTTGCGCGCAATCGGAAGAAATTAAAAAACGCTACATTTCGCTTGGTGCTAAAAAAAGTAAAGTTTTTGCTTGTGGCAATATTAAGTATGATTCTTTAAACGATAATCCAAACCTCCTTGAAGAAGCACAAGAAATTATAAGTAAACTTGCTTGGCAAAATTCAAAAATATTGGTATGCGGAAGCACTCATGATTTGGAAGAAAAAATAATATTTTCCGCCGCAAAAACTCTTAAAGATGTAAAGTTTATTATTGCCCCGCGCCATTTAGAGAGAACAAAACAAATAAAAGAATTTTTAAATAAAACCAATTTCAAAGTTGCTTTTTTAAACGACTTAAAAAATGCCCCGCAAAATACACAAATTTTAATTGCAGATACTATGGGGCTTTTAGGTGCTTTATATAAAGTAGGGACTTTGGCTTTTGTCGGCGGTTCAATCGTAAAAAGAGGGGGGCATAATTTCCTTGAACCGGCAATACTTAAAAAACCGGTATTATTCGGTAAATTTTATTATAATACACCGGACGTCGCCGCAAAACTATTAAAATCAGGCGGCGGGATATTAGTAAGCAAAATAAATTTTAACAAAAAGTTAGCAAAATATTTGAGTGATGAAATTTTATTAAATACTTCAGCGCAAGCAGCTTTAGATACAGCAATATCTTTTAAAGGCGCAACAAAAAAATCTTTAGAGGTTATAAAATTATGAACGAAAATAAAAAACAAGAAAAACGAAATATTTTAGTAATGCGTTTATCTTCTTTAGGGGATATTGTTTTACTTTCACCGGTATTTAAAAATATTAAAGAACATTGGCCTGATGCCAAAATTACTTTGCTTGTCAAAGAACAATTCGCCCAAGCTTTAAGCGGGCATCCTGATATCGACGAAATTATGGTCTTTAAAGGTTTTTTACATACTCTTAGGGATATCCGCCTTCAAAAGTTTACACATTTGCTTGATATGCACGCTACGCTTCGCACTATTTTATTAAGTGCTTTTAGCGGTATACCGAATAAAAAAAGATATAACAAAAACTTTTTGGCAAGGCGAATATATGTAAAATTTAAATTTGCAAGCCCTGTTCTTGAAAAACATACTCTTGAAAAATATTTAGCCGTTTTAAGCGATTGGGGTATACCTGTAAAATACCGCACCCCTAATTTAAGTGATTGGAAATTTAAAACTGTTGATTTAAAAAAGGAAATTAAAAATATTTGTATTTTTCAGACATCATTTTTGGGGGATTCCGTATTAACAACACCGTTAGTAAAAAAGACGGCGCATATGTTCCCAAAAGCAAAAATTACGGTTGTAACACGCCCGCAAACAGTTGATATTTTTAGGCATTTGGAAGAAGTAAATAAAATTATTATTGACAATAAAAAAGGCCTAAATCAAATATTCGGTATATTTAGAACGGCACGCCGCATCGCACGCGCAAAAGTTGATGTTTTGCTTGTTCCGCACCGCAGTTTCAGAAGCGGTTTAATTGCTTGGTTAAGCGGTGTTAAAGTGCGCATCGGTTTCAGTAACAGCGAAGGGCATTTCTTTTATACAAAAACAGTTCCGTTTTCTTGGATGATTCATGATGCCGAACGCAATTTATATTTGCTTCAAGGCATAGTGCAAGATAATTTTAAAGTTGAACTTAACCTTAATAAACAGGATATGGACGCAGAGGTTACCGTCGCAAAAATGCTTAAAGAAGCAGGTGCGGACGGTAAAATATTAGTCGGCGTTCATCCAAGTTCAATTTGGCCTACAAAATGCTGGCCGGAAGAAAATTATGCAAAACTTATTACCCGCATGGAAAAGGAGCTTGGCTTAACAGCAGTTTTAATTGGCGGCCCTAAAGATTTGGAAGTAAGCGAACAAGTTGCCCGTCTTTCAGACGGCCACCCCATAAACCTTGCAAGCAAAACTTCTTTAACGGAACTTATGGCATTGATGAAACATTTAAAACTTTTTGTTACAAATGACTCCGGCCCCATGCATATTGCAACGGCTTTCGGGGTGCCTACTTTGGCGATTTTTGGGCCCACTACAAAAGAGCTCGGTTTCTTCCCGTATGGGGATGGCCATAGGGTCGTGGAAGTTAAAAACTTGCCTTGCCGCCCTTGCGCTTTACACGGCGGCAAAAAATGTCCGCTTGGGCATTTCAAATGTATGAAAAATATTTCAGTAGATGAAGTATTTAATAATGTAAAAGAGATGTTAAATATTCATTGTTAGAGGTTGATTATGAGAGATATACTTTATTTTATTTTATTTTTAGTTATTGCAGGCGCCATAGCTTATGGGTTTGATGTCGTGTTTTCTTCATTACTTCCGCCGAGTGCATCAAGCTTTTTTATTAAATCTTATTCCGTCGGTATTCGCCCTCTTGGTATCAGCATCAGCGTTTGCGGTATAATCGGTATAATAATAGCCCTTGGCTTAACAAAATTTATCAGAAGGTAATATGCGTATAATTTTAGCTTCAGGTTCACCGCGCAGAAAAGCAATATTAAAAAATCTGGGCTATAAATTTGATATTATAAACCCGACGGTTAAAGAAACAACCGCCAAGGTTTTGCCGCATAAAATAGTGCAAGAACTTGCTTTAAAAAAGGCATTTTCCGTTGCTGTTTTATATCCGGATGCACTTGTTATCGGCGGGGATACTTTGGTATATTGCAAGGGTAAAATACTTGGTAAACCAAAAAACGAAAAAGACGCTTTAAAACTTTTAAAGCTTGAAAATAATTCTTGGCAAACGGTTTACAGCGGGCTTGCTTTAGTTTGCAAAAGCAAAAATAAAATGCTTTTAGGTTATGATAAAACCTTATGCAAAGCCCGCAATTTGGATTTAAAAACTTTAAAATATCTTGCAGGTAAAAATTTAGATAAAGCCGGTGCTTATGCCATGCAAGATACAGACGACCAATTTATTGAGCGTATAAAAGGCAGTTATGATAATGTGGTGGGCTTTCCATCGGAATTATTTAAAGAAATGATTAAGGAGTTTTTATGACGGAAACAGATGTTTTAATTATAGGTTCTGGCCCTGCGGCTTGCAGTGCCGCTTTATACACAACAAGAGCAGGTTTAAAAACAATTATGCTGGGCGGTAAAAATTTCGGCGGGCAACTTGTGCAAACAAATGATATTGAAAATTATGCCGGTTTTATTGACCCTATTGGCGGTTTTGAACTTATGGATAAAATGCACAAACAATGCCAGCGTTTAGGTGCGGAAATTTTAAAAGCTACCGCCGTAAAAATCAAAAAAGAAGATAAAAAACTTTTAACAGAACTTGAGGGGGGTGAAGTTATTTCATCTTACGCAGTTCTTGCCGCAACAGGGGCTACCGCAAGGTGGCTAAATGTGGAGGGGGAAAATCAATTTAAAAATCACGGTCTTTCCGCTTGCGCAACTTGCGACGGCTTTTTTTACAAAGGCAAAACCGTTGCCATTATCGGCGGTGGGAATACTGCTTTTGAAGATGCTTTATTTTTAACAAACTTCTGCCAAAAAGTTTATTTAATCCACCGCCGCGCCGGTTTTAGGGCAGATGAAATTACAATTAAAAAAGCACAAAGCAACCCAAAAATTGAATTTGTAATTCCTGCTGTTACCACAAAACTTTTAGGTGATAAAACTTTGACAGGTATAGAACTTCAAAACCCCGAAACCAAAGAAATTAAAACTTTGGAAGTACAGGGCGTTTTTGTGGCAATAGGTTCAATACCTCAAACAAAATTTTTACAAGACAGTGGCGTCAAATTGGCTGAAAGTGGGCATATTATTGTAGACAACAAACACCGCACTAATATTGAAGGGCTTTTTGCCGCCGGCGATTGCCAAGATCCTATTTACCGTCAAGCAATAGTGGCAGCGGGAAGCGGTGCAAAAGCAGCTATTGAAATCGTAAGTTATGTTAATCAAATAAAATAAAAATATTCCGCAATTATTGTAAATAATTTTTATATAATATAACTAGGGTTTTTATTTCTATCTGTAAAGGGGCATTATGGAAGAACAAAACGAAAATAATTCACAAGAACAGAATTTAACGACTTCGTTGTTAAATTTTGTAACGAAAAAATCATTTATTATACCGGTGGTTGCCGTTATAGTTTTAATTGCTTTATACCCGACTTTCACAAAAGTTTTGGAAAGGATGAAACTATCTTCCACCTATAACATAATGCAAAAAATTGCGCTTGCACAAACAAATTATGAAATCTCCCACAATTCTTATGCAGATGATTTTAAAGAATTAGATATTAAATTGAAAGATAAGTACGGTAAATATTTTTCTGGCGACAGTGTGAGCCTTAAAAATTTTACTTTACTGTTAGCGCAAAGGGGTGTTTTGGCAATACATAAGCAAGGGGATTATTTCGGTTATTATGATTATAAAAATGCCTCTTTCGGTTGCGCTCCGCGCGAACATTATATTTGCAAAAATATTGCCTCTATAACAAAAGATATTTGCGAAGAAGCAAATATGCTTTGGTCAGTCAGAAATCAAGCCTGTTATACACGTGAAAAGGATATGTGCCTTGCCCTTAATATGCCTTGGGATACGAAAGGGGACACAGTTTTCTGCGGATATAAAAACTTACCGAATATGAAGATTTATGAAGGTGCATCTTGTATAGCAACAATACCAAGCGGTTGCCAAAAATCAAATGTTTACGAAGGTGCTACTTGCACAGGTAAAGCTCCGTTTTCCTGTTTACAAAGCTCATTACAGGGCGGCAATTGCGTACCGCAAACAGATACGGCTTGCCACTCAGTACAAATAAATAAAGGTTCCGTTTGCTTGGTAGATGAAGATTATACCGGCCTCTACGGTTGCCAAAATGCAACAATAAATAAAGGCGGCATCTGCCTTGCAAGGGGTGGGAACACTCTTGCTTGCAATAAACCGACCATAAATAACGGCGGTATTTGCAGGGGGTATGCGGCAAAATCTTGCCAAAATGCAACAGTTTTATCCGGCGGTATATGTGAAGCGAATGCAAATACTGTCTGCCAAGAAATAACCGTTAAGAGCGGCGGAAAATGTATTGCAAATATGCCTGAAACTTGCGAAGGTGTTTACGAAGAAGGTGCATGTTGCCACGGCGAATTCTGCCCTGCATACTCACCGAAATGTAACTGCCCTAACTTTGCAAAAGTTTGTTAATAAATTTTGATAATTTTATATCGAATTAAGGAGAATGACAACCCTATATAAAGGGAAAATTAAATAAAAATTTGATCTGTTTTTGGGTCCGTATGAAGAATACGGAGCACTTTTGAGAAATCAAAAGTACTTGTGAAGTCCAAAAACAGTCGTTGGAGGCACGAAATTGACGGAATTGCAAACCGTTAGTTTCGTGCCGAGTGTTTATCAGTTTTTGATAAACCACGGCTGTTATGTTTTGAGGGACTTCACAAGGCTCAAGTATAATCAGCCGTTTTTTATTGGCTGAAATTTGGAAATTATTTCCTTACACTCCCCGCCCCTTTGCAAGCAAAGGGGAGAGGAATTAAAGGAAACATTCAATTAAATTAAAGGAGAAATTATGAAAAAAGAAAATACAGTAAACAAAAAATTTGCTAAAGGTTTTACCTTACTTGAATTATTAGTAGTTGTTTTAATTATAGGCATACTTGCCGCTATTGCTTTACCGCAGTATCGGAAAGCAACGGAGAAAGCAAATGTCGCGCCGATATTATCTATATTAAAAAGTTTGTATCAAGCACAGGAATCTTACTATCTTGCAAACGGTGTATATGCTGAGAGATTTGATCAATTGGATATAGATTTCCCTTGGCAGAACACATCGGAATATTGGAATTTTTCTAAAAATGTAAAGGATAAAAAAGAATATGGCCAATGGATAGTGGAAATAGTAAATAGCAGTGCCGGTTTTTACATATCGATGGGGCGTATAAGTGGAAAGTACGGTGGAACAGGGTTTCAAATAATGTTAAATCCAAAAGATGATCGTTTAATAAAAGGAAATCTTTATTGTTCTGAACACACAGGTTCACCATATAATTTCCCGAAGGGAAAATATTGCTCAAAAATTTTTAAGGCAATGATTTCTTATCCCGGTGAAATTAGAATGTATCTACTATGAAATTTTTAATATAACAAAGCCAAACCATTTACCAAAACCCGGCAAGTATTTTTGAGGAAATTTCAATTTTCTCTGCGACATAAGACTTAACCGAGCGCATAAAACTAGCAAGTATTTTGGAGATAATTTTAACTTTTCTTCGACGACGTGTACCAAGAAGTAAAACGAGCGCAGCGAGTTTGCGGTACTCTAGGAGAAGAAAAGTTAAAATTAGCCCAAAACACGCCGCTAGCACAACACGCAAAACCCCAAACTTCCTTACTTAAATGATATAATATATTTATGTTAGAAAAGACCTTTAATGTTCGTCATTACGAATACAACTCAAAACACGAATTAACCCCGTGGGGGTTACAAAATTTCTTCCAGGAAGCCGCCTGCTTTGAGGCAGATAAACTCGGCTTCGGGTTCAAGGCCTTAACGCCGCAAAATATCGCGTGGGTCTTGACAAAGTTGCAAATGCAATTTGTCCGTTCTCTAAAGTGGTGCGACACAGTCAAAGTAAAAACTTGGATTGTAAGCGCATCAAAAGTTACATCAAGGCGTGATTTTATAATCTACGATAAAGACAATAACGAAATCGCCAAAGGCACGACGGAGTGGGTTATAATTGACCTTTCAAGCCGCCGCCTTGTCCGTATGCCGCAATTTATTTTAGACGGACACCCGTCAACCCCAGCCGAAGAGGCACTAAAACAAAACTTTACAAGGGTTCCGTCTTTTGAAGATAAACAGGCAGTTAATTCCTGTCAAATTCAAACGCGTATTGAAGATATTGACATTAATAATCACGTTAATAATCAGCATTTTACTTCTTGGGCTTTACAGGCAACACCAAAAGAAATTTTGGACAACAAAACTTTAACCGACATTGTGGTATATTTCAAAAAAGAAATTCCTTTCGGCGATACCATAACCGTAAACGCTTATAAAGCCGACGAAGAAAATTGCTTTTGGTACATTTCAAAAAATCAAGAGGGCAAGGAAGTCAGCGCCGTTTTTGCCCGCTTTAAATAAACAAATAAATAGGTGAATTATGAATTTAAATAACTATGCAGATGTTTTAATTTCCGCCTTAAAAAATGCTAGAACAGGCAAATTTAAAAAGGGCGATAATATTTTGGTATCCTATGATGCGCCGGCTTTAGCGCTTGCAGAAACAATTTACACTAAACTTTTAAAAGAGGGTTTTAACGTCGTAGTCCGCCCTTATCAAAGCGAGAATATGGCGCGTACCTTTTTTACAACCGCAAGCAAAGCACAGCTAACTTTCCAAGCACCTTGGGAAAAATGTTTAAATGAAAATCTGCACGGTTTAATTGCCTTGCGTGCGCCGGAAAATTTGGAAAATTTAAAAAATGTTGACCCTAAAAATATTGCGCTTGCATCAGTTGCAAGAAAACCAATTCGCGAAATTTTAGACGTGCGCGAACAAAAAGGTTTATTTGGTTGGACACTTGCAAATGTGCCGACACAAGGCATGGCGCGCCAAGCAAATTTGACAATTAAAGAGTATGAAAACCAAGTAATAAAGGCGTGTTTTTTAGACGCAAAAAACCCGGCAAAAAAGTTTATGGAAGTGTCTTCCCAAATTGCCGAAATTGCCAAGCGTTTAAGCGCATTACCGATTAAAACTTTGCGCTTACAATCAAAACACTCCGACCTAGAAATTTCTTTGGGCGAGCAACGCAAATTTATTGCGGCGCGCGGTTGTAATGTTCCGTCTTTTGAAATTTTTACTTCACCCGATTGGCGCGGCACACGCGGTGTTTACTTTAGCGATTTGATGAGTTTTAGGAACGGCACCTATGTCAAAGGAATTAACCTTGAATTTAAAAACGGGCGCGTGATAAAAGCCGCCGCAGAAATTGGGGGGGACTTCCTGAAAAAAATGATTGCGCTTGATAAAGGCGCAAGCCAAATCGGCGAATTTTCTTTAACGGACAGGCGCTTTTCCCGCATAAATAAATTTATGGCAGACACTTTGTTTGACGAAAATTTCGGCGGGAAATTCGGCAACAGCCATATCGCGCTCGGTGCAAGTTTTGCCGATACTTTTACCGGCAATCAAGCCAAACTCAACAAGGCCCTAAAGCAAAAACTCGGCTTTAACGATTCCGCCTTGCATTGGGATATGGTTAATACCGAAGACAAACTTGTTACCGCCACTTTGAAGAACGGCAAGCACTTGACCATTTACGAAAGCGGCATATTTTTGGTGTAAACACTTCTAATAAAATACTGACAACTCAATACTAATTTGCTATAATATAAGTATGCAGATTTTGAGGGGCGAAAAAAGTTCGTAAATCAAATGCCCCGATAAACTGCCAAAGTAAACGACCGCTCTGGGTAACCTCTACCCAAATTTAGGCCGTTACTTACAAGGAGAAAAAATGAGTAATGTATCAATGAAAGCCATGCTTGAAGCGGGTGTCCACTTCGGCCATCAAACTTCACGCTGGAATCCCAAAATGGGGCGCTATATCTTCGGTGAAAGAAACGGTGTCCATATTCTTGACTTACAAAAAACCGCACGCGAACTTAAAAAAGCTTGCACTTTTGTCAAGGAAGAAGCAAAAAACGGTGCAAAATTTTTATTTGTCGGCACCAAAAAACAAGCACAAGATGTAATCAAAGTTGAAGCCGAAAGAGCAAATTGCCCTTGCATCAGTGAAAAGTGGCTCGGCGGAACTTTAACCAATTTCCAAACAGTCCGCAAGTCAGTTGAAAGATTAGCCGAACTTGAAAAATGGGAAGCAGAAGGTGTTTTGAAAGCAATTTCCAAAAAAGAATCTTCCCGCTTAACTAAAGAAATGAACCGTCTCAAAAAACTTTTAGGCGGTATCCGCGATATGCGCAGCTTGCCGAATATCCTTTTTGTAATTGACCCGATGGATACACAAGGCGCAGTCCGCGAAGCAAGAACTTTAGGTATAACCGTCGTAGGCGTTTGCGACACTAACTGCGATCCCGATAATATCGACGTACCAATACCAGGTAATGACGACGCAGCCCGTTCAATCAAATTATTCTGCGCAGCAATTGCTGATTCTATTATCGAAGGCCGCAACGAAGCAAACGGCATCGTAACACCTGCAGAAGGTGCAGAAGCAGCTGCCCAGGCAGAGGAACAAGCTGAAGAAAAGGAAGTTGAAAACCCTGTTCTTGCAGAAGCTTTCAAAAAGGCCATCGGTTCAAATATTACCGAAGAAGATTTAGAAGTTGAAGAAGAACTTGAACCCGAAGTTAAAGCACACGGCCGCGAAGAAAAGAAAGCAAAAAAAGAAGCTCTCGCCGCCAAACTTAAAAAATAGGAGTTAACAATGTCACTTGAACAAATCAAAATTTTAAGGGAAAAAACCGGCGCCGGCCTCGGTGCTTGCAAGGAAGCTTTGGCACAAAACAATAATGATGTTGAAGCCGCCATCACTTACCTTCGCAAAAAAGGTTTAGCCGATATGGCAAAACGCGCAGGCCGCGAGACAAAAGAAGGCCGCATTTCAATCAAGACCTCTGCCGACGGTAAAACCGTTGCTATGGCATATCTCGGTTGCGAAACGGACTTCGTTGCCAAAACACCGGACTTTATTGCCTTAGTCGATAAAATTGCCGATTATATGTTGGCAAACCCGACCGTTGCCGATTATACTAAAGACGCAAATATCCAAGCAATGATTCAAGAACTTGCCCCGAAATTTGGGGAAAATGTTTCTTTTACAAAAGCCATTTGCTGGACTTTAGGTAAAGACAGCTGCTTAATGAATTACTACTTACACTCCGACAATAAAAAAGCCGCTTTGGTTGAACTTGCTTGCAGCGCTTGCGACGACGCAAAGAAAGAAGAAATGATGAAATTTGCAAAAGATCTTTCAATGCAAGCCGTCGGTATGGTTGCACAATATTTAGATGAGGCCGATGTTCCCGCCGAAGTAGTTGAAAAGGAAAAGGAAATCGCCTTAACACAAGCAAAGAACGAAGGTAAACCTCAAGCAGCAATTGAAAAGATGATCCCCGGCAGAATTAAAAAATTCTACAAGGACGTCTGCTTGCTTGACCAACCTTATTTTAAGGACTCCAAAATTTCAGTACGCGATTTGATTGCCGAAACCGGCAAGAAAAACGGTGCGGAAGTTAAGGTTGTCCGCTTTGTCCGCTTCTAAGTTTAGAGTTTAGCAGTTTAAACCCCTCGGTGAAAACCGAGGGGTTTTTTATATGGAAATTTAGTTCTGATCCTTTATTGCCTTCACCCGTGCAAGTCGTTATAGCGCGGGCGGAGTGCCATTCGGCACGGAGGGTGTCGCGTTACGCGACGGATGGGGGATAAACTTTTCCTCTTTAATTATAAAAAATGCTATACTTTTAAAAAGGAGATTTTTTTAATGTAAGTTCGCAAAAATAAAACGCGAATTTAAGAAAATTTAATCTGTTTTTGAGTTTCTTTAAGAAGTGCTTTCTAACAGAAGGCCTAGTCTAGTTCAAAAACAGCTGTTATGGCAAAACGATTTTAAGGGTAGCTCCCTTAAGATTGTTTTGCTAATGTTATGTATTTAGGTACATAACTACGGCTGTATAATTTTTGGCACTAGACTAGGTCAAGATTACCCAGCCGTTTTTTATTGGCTTCGTCTTTTGCATTTATAGGGTGTTGCTTCCTCGCTCGGATACACGGGGCTGCCGCCCACTCTCGGTATACCTCGCTCGTCGCGCCTTCTGTAAATGCAAAATACTGTGCCAATTTTAGCAACACCGTTTTTTATTGGCTGATTTAATAAATTCCCTTTATTCCCGCCACCCGTATGCCTTGTCATACGGGCGGGAGGTGCCGAGCGTTAGCGAGGCAGAGGGGGGATAAAATAAACAATTTTGTTGTAAAAACAAAAATAAAAAATCAAAGGAGAAAAAATGAGAAAAGTAATACAAAAAATAAAAGATACTTTAAGTATCTTATCCTCAAGCAAAGGTTTCACTTTGCTTGAATTGCTGGTAGTTGTTTTAATTATCGGCATACTTGCCGCTATTGCGCTGCCGCAATATAAAAAGTCAGTCGAAAAATCAAAAGCTACACAAGCTCTAACTTTATTACAAAGTTTGTATCAATCTGCCCAAGTATATCAATTAACAAACGGAAATTGGCCTTCATCCATAGATATATTGGATATTGATATCCCAAATGATATTAAAGACAATTGGTCAATATGGACAGATAATGCCCCATCTCAAAATACGCTCGGTATTGGAATGACTAAAAAATACGGGAAATATGCCGGCACCGGTTTTGCAAAATATAAAGAACACTCTTACAATTCCATTCCGAAAAATACAAATTTGTGTATTGAACGTAAAAAAAATGGCACTTATATCTTTACAGGTGAACAAGGAAGTTATTGCAATAAAATTCTAGGTGGTAAAGGTGTGTATGTCGGAACATCAAATAATACAAATATATACGCACTGATTTAATTTACAATTTATAAAATTTTCCGGATTAAACTATAATTATACAAAAAACGGTACTATAAACAAAAAGAGAAATTAAACCCTTATTTTTAATTTTAAACTTTTACAACCTCGGCATAAATCTCGTGCCAAGGTTGTTTTTTGGACTGAATGGGGGGAAAACCAAAAAACCGGATTTGCCAAAACCCAAAAACCAAAAATACTGCAAAAAAAGGAATTTCCCAAAACCCGCAGACAGTTATAATAAAATGTTTACTTTTTTATAAATAAGGCATTTCTTATATCCTTGGCATAATATTTATGCCAAATATGCTTTAAACATAAAACTAGTGGATCTTTACCAAAAATTAAAATTTCAAAAAACACAAAACCATCCACATCCCCAAAATTGTTAATTTTTTTTGTCCACGCACCCAACCACCCCAAAAAACGCTGATTTTTTAGCCACGCAAACCCTTGCAAATATTAGCACAAAATTTATGCCATAATTGCCAAGCAAAATATTTAGCAACAAAATTAAGCCAAAACCGATTTGCAAAATTAACTCAAATTTTGCAAACGGTAAAAACTCAAATTTTGCCGATTTTGCACTCAAAAATTTATATGTCAGCTTTCAAACTAGCAAAAACGACGGTGTGCCAAAAATTTTACCGTCTGAAAATATCACTTTTAAACAGCTTTTGACATATAAATAGAACATTTTGACATAACTTGACATAAGGCGCAAATATTGATATTATATGTCATAAGGTTGTTTACAATTTCCAAAAAACAGTAAAAAAACATTTCGGGGGCATTTTGTATGAGTGACAATTTTGAAAACAAAAACGGTCAAAATCTAAATCAAGAAAACGCGCAAAACCAAAAAGTCAAGTTGCGTTTGCGCTTAAAATCCGGTGAAGAATTTGAAGCGGAAGGTGCACTCCTTTTTGTTTTGGCCCAAAAAAATGAATTTTTGGCGCAAACGGGCAATATTCGCGCCAAACGACCGCAACAGGTTGGCCAACCTGTCATTGTACCGGAAGTAGCAGAAAAAGCAAACACAACCCCATTCATTGATGAAATAACCCCTATCCAAAACGCGCCGGAAACACCACAAAATCAAGCCACCGCGACAAGAGTTACTGCCGATGAATACCGCCTGCGCATACCGGCTATACAACGTCGGCAAATAGAGGCAGACGCAAAACAAAACTCCGCCGCGGCAGAACCACAAAACCGCGCTTGGCAGATAGACGAAAAAATTTGGTCCAAAATCGCCTACCTCGACGGAACGGACCTTGTTTTACGACGGAAAATCAAGGACTTAAAACCCGGTATAGCGGCCCTAATCACATTGGCGGCGGCGAAAATGCTCGCCGGAATAACGAAGATGACCGCGCTTGAACTGTCAAAATCTTTGCGCCTCTCGGGCTATTTAAAAGGGGGGGAAAGATTGGACCGCATACTTACGGCGGAAATTAAGGCCGGAACCCTCTTTTTTGAGGGCAGCAAACGCAACCGCGAATATATGATTTCCCAGACGGGGACCGCCAAGGCATACACCTCCGCCGAACATTTTTTGTTATAAAGTGAAATTTGCTTATTCCATAAAAAATTTATAAAATAATTTTAGGTTATTTGTTGGAAGTATGGGATCGCCCATACTGCGCAAGACGGAAAACCGGCCAAAAGCCGGATTTCGTCAAGCACATTGCAGTCCTGCAAATAATCGTTTGCTTTTGTGCCTGCCCTTTTGGGCAGGCCGGCGACGATTATTACATGGGTTACTGCAATGGCTTGTGTGATAAGAGCGTCGCTTTTTTATAGGCATTACCTGTACTTCCGGCATAATTTAAAAACAGGAGATACAAAAATGTACAAAAGCAAAAATGGTTTTACCCTTCTTGAATTACTCGTAGTTGTTTTAATTATAGGGATATTGGCGGCGATTGTATTACCGAAATATAAATATTTAGTACAAAAAGCAAATTATATGCAATATGTATTAAACGCGGAGGCTATTTATAAAGCTCAGTTATCTTTTAAATTGGCAAATGGATATTTTACAAAAGATATCTCTGTTTTAGATGTTAAGATTAGGAAAGGATCTTGTATTTTAGTAACTAATAATACAAATAAATATGCCAATATAATTTCATGTGGATCCAATAACGGAGATGAAAGTTTACCCAGATATGGCCGTTGGCTACATAACAAAGAAGAACGGGCTTGCTTTAGTAATAATTCTTACCCTCATCAATCTGATTTCTGCAAAAAAATCACAGGCAAAAATAAAGGGGAAACATGGGGGACAATGACTATTTGGAGATTTTAATATGACTACATATAATAAATATTCTTATTACTTATCTATATTTTTTTGTTAATTATTTATTAATTCATCTAATATAAAAGACCTAATTTGGACCTATATCCCCGACGAGGTCTTTTTTCACATACAAATAAATACTTGACAAACTAGTTATTTTATATTATTATTTATAATGTAATCTAATTAGTTAGGTTACTAGGTTTGGGGTAAACTGAAAATGGGGGAAAAGGGTTGTATAATAAATCTAGGTAAGGAAATTTTTTTATACAACCCTCGTTTTAAAGTGTTTTGTTAAATCAGGCACACTTCCAAATAACACACTAAGCCGTAAAAAATAAAAGAGAATATTCTCACCTTAAAACTGCAGTTAAACCGATATATTGCCTGCCACTCAAAGCACACTAGGCGTTGGGGCTCCACCCAGCGCCTATTTTCTTTCTTACTCCAAAACTGATAAAATTTAGTAACGGCGCAAAACCGCGCCTCATCGGAGGGTGAAATGAAAAAGCACATTAAAAACAATGTAAATTGGGTTGGGTTTTTGGATTGGGAACTCAAGAAATTTCACGGGGAAGATTATTCCGTTATGCACGGCTCAAGCCAAAATGCATATTTAATTCAGGAAGAAAAAACCGTCTTAATTGATACGATTTGGACACCGCACCGCTTTGACTTTATTGAAAATTTAAAAAAGGAAATTGACCTTAAAAAAATTGATTTTATCGTCGCAAATCATGGGGAATGCGACCATTCCGGCGCACTAGTCCCTTTGCTTGAAGAAATACCGAACACACCCATTTATTGCACCGCCGCTTGCGTCAAAAGTTTAGAAGGCCAATACGGCAAACGCGGCTGGAATTTCAAAGTTGTTAAGACGGGTGATAGCGTGGAAATCGGCAACGGCAAGAAACTTATTTTTATTGAAATGAAAATGTTGCATTGGCCGGACTCCATGGCAACATATATGACAGGTGATAATATTTTATTTTCAAATGATGCTTTCGGCCAGCATTTTGCCGTCGAAGAATTATTTAATGATAAAGCAAACCAATGCTTGCTTTTCCACGAAGCAATAAAATATTTCACAAATATTTTAAACCCTTTTGCCATGCTTGCCGCAAATAAAGTTAAGGAAATAAAAGGCCTTAATTTGCCGATAGATATTATTGCCCCCTCACACGGTGCTGTGTGGCGCGATAAACCTATGCAAATTGTTGATTTATACGAAAAGTGGGCCAATGCTTATCAGGAAAATCAAATCACGGTTGTGTATGATACGATGTGGGAAGGCACAACAAAAATTGCGCACCGTATCGCAGAAGAAATACATAAACAAAGCCCCGATACCGTCGTAAAAGTGTTTAGCATAGCAAAGCACGACAAAAATGAAATTATGACCGAAGTTTTTAAATCAAAAGCAATCGCGGTAGGTTCACCGACGGAAGGGAACGATATGCTTTCAAGCGTTGCCGGTTGGATGGCGTTCTTAAAATCACTTAAATTTAAGAACAAAAAAGCTGCCGCTTTCGGTTGTTACGGGTGGAGCGGAGAATCCGTAAAACTGATTCAGGAAAAATTAAAGGAATCCGGTTTTACCGTTGTTGATGCGTCCATAAAATCTTTATGGAACCCGACGGAAGAAACCCTTGCGCAAGTACCGGAAATGGTTAAACAACTGCTTGCATAACAAGAAATATTATTTGTGAAAAATAAATTCCCCCTCTTTCAAACAGAGGGGGTTAATTTTTTAAAAATAAAATTTTGCTAACAAAGAACCCTGCAAACCGGAATGATCGGATAAGATTAAATCTCCTTTCTTTAATTTAGCACAAAAATTATATTTAAAATCTATACCTAGTGCAAAATCTTTTGTAAATCTATGTTCCCCTCCAACTACGACATGCGGAAACCATTTATATTCTTTAATATTACTTTCAAGATAATTCGCCGATAAATTACTAGAAATAAAAGTAAATCCGCCACCGACGAAATAACTTAAATATTTTTCCCCTTTATCCCATTTATAATATACTGTTACCGGTAAAGATTTTGAGCGTTCTTTTATAACCCACCGTTCTGGATCAGTAGGTATACCATGAATATCTCTAAATTCAATCTGTAATTTATTTTTTCCATACAAATCTAAACCTAATTTGATACCTATTTTATTAATTATTTCCTCTTGTTGTAATTTATTATTCGTTAAAGACCACTCATAAAAACATTCAATTCCAAAAACTAGTGGTGATGTCTGAACATTTCCATAACTAGATGGATAATTATTATCACTCATACCTAACTTTGCCGCAATACCATACTCATCCGCAAAAACCGATGAATAAAAAACAACCATCATAAATAATGCTAAAAATATTTTTTTCATATTTTCTCCTAAATAATTTTTTTAATAATTTTACTGCCTTATTTTTGTTTCATTTTCCCTCCAAAAAAAGACGACTGTTATTTGAAGGATTCTGAGTTCTCAAATAAACAGTCGCCTACCTATACTGATATAAAATCAAATACAGGTTTTAACAGCGACTGTTTTTAGTTCAGAATCCTTTTTGCTTTCACAAAAGAACGGGTTTAGCCCCATCTAAAAACAGTCCTAAGTTTTAATAAGCCGTATTTCAGGCTTACGGAAATTGCTTTCTCCTTAGTAAAAGTCCTGTTTTTATTGTATCAAATATAGTTTTTTTATGCAAAAAATGTTACATAAAAAAGCACCCAACAGGGTGCTTTTTATCTAAGGTACAATTAAATTACCCTCTCCACGGGGACGGATGTTTCGGCGGTTTTGGTGCATGCGGAAAAGGTTTCGGATGTCTCGGCCGAACAGGGACTATCACCTTTTTATGATGATGATGGCGCGGATATGAGCTTATACTTACATAATAATCATTACCGCGCAAATCAACTTGCTGACGAACAGGTGCGGCGCAACAAGCGGAAAACATAAAAACACCTACGAATAAAACAAGATACCTTTTCATAATAGGCCTCCTTTTTTAGAGTTTCCACAAATATAACGCGCAATCATAAAAAATTATTGCAGGTTTTATGTTTGTTAGATAAATATAGGGGTTTTTAAAAAGCACTTAATTTGGTATAATTTAATATATAGTTAAGGAGAGATGGCCGAGTGGTTGAAGGCGCAGTCCTGGAAAGACTGTATACTCCAAAAGGGTATCGAGGGTTCGAATCCCTCTCTCTCCGACGTGAAGTCTTTAATTTTTAGCATATATTCCCGTTCTAGTTTAACTACGACGGGGATTTTTTTATAAACAACTTATAGCAGGGATTTTCTTGATAATTAGTATGTATTTTAATGCTTTTCTTGTTTTTATGCTAAACAACTATGAAAGGAAGTTGTTTCCAACAAACTATTTATCTAACATTTTCTCTTGTTCTTGCCAATTAGATGTAGGGATGGAAAATAATTTCTTAAGTGTACAATCTAGCGGTTGGGTTCCGTTTAAAATACTTCTTACAATACTAGGTGATAAAAAACTTAAATTTAACAGTCGTATCACATACTGATAAGATATATTTTCCTCTTTGGCAATTTGATGCGGATTTTTCCCCTCTAATACTTCTTGATGCCATTTAAATGCTAAGATTAAATTTTTGATTAACTCTTTATTAATCTGCTTATTTGGTTTAACAAATTGCCCCACAACAACCTTTGCCCCATTATCTATTACGCCGATATGATAAGGTTCTTTATAACTCATATTTTGTTTTAATTCTTCAGGTTTTAAAGGAACAATTTCCCTACCCTCATAAATTGCATTTAATAGTTCTGATACTTGCTCCGAATTTAGAACTATTTCTATTTCATTGGGGTATAATTTAACTCGCTTAATCAAAAACTTTTCTATATTCCTAGTTAATATATACGAGGTTAAAAGTTTTAATATCTTCTTTTGCTTATAAACTTCAAAATCTTTTAAATACAGATAAACTTTTGTTTTATCTTCAAAGAACTGCCTAAACCAATTATCTATAAACTGCTCTAATTTCGGTAAAGATACTTTACTGACTTTCCCTAATTTACCCGGTTCTTTTCGTATAATTGCTTGGCTGACATAGTAACGATACTTTTTCCCTTTACTCCCTGTGCTCCAACTTGGGCTCATATAGTTCCCTTTATCATCATATAATTTACCTGCTAAAAGGCTCTTGCCGGGATTATAGTTTAAACGGCTTATACGATTCCCTGCCATTACATTTTGCACCTGTTCAAATAATTCTTGTGATATTATTCCTTGATGCTCACCTTTATACCATGTTCCTTTATGCCCGACAAGGCCGATATATGCTTTGTTGCGTAAAATACAGTTCAAATTACCTACCGATAATTTGTAACCTTGTTTGAGTAACCACTCTTTAACAAGTGTAGTGCTTTTAAGTTCTAAATATTTTGTGAATATATTATTAACTATTTTGGATTTTTCTTCATCCGGATATATCTTTTTATCTTTACGGTAATACCCCAGCGGTGGTCTTCCGCCCATCCACATTCCTTTCTTCTTACTGGCTGCCATTTTATCTCTTATTCTTTCACCAGTTACTTCGCGCTCAAACTGTGCAAATGATAAAAGCATATTAAGTGTTAATCGGCCCATACTTGTAGTCGTATTAAAATGTTGTGTAATAGATACAAATGAGGCATTATGTTTATCAAGCACTTCCACTATCTTGCTAAAATCCATTAAACTGCGTGTTAGGCGGTCTATCTTATAAACCACTATAATATCCACCAACCCATTTTTAACATCGGATAATAAACGCTTTAAGGCAGGACGTTCTAAATTACCGCCAGAATAACCACCGTCATCATATTCAGTAGAAACTAACTGCCAATTTTCATGCTTTTGACTTTTGATATATGCCTCACATGCCTCCCTTTGGGCCTGTAAACTATTAAATTCAAGTTCTAGGCCTTCTTCACTTGATTTTCGTGTATATATCGCGCAATGTATTTTTTTGTCACTCATTTTTTTACTCCGAAAAATACATTGCCGTTCCAATTCTTACCCGTTATGGCTTTGGCTACGCCTGACAAACTTTTATAAAGTTTATTTTGATATAAATATCCTTGCGCAACAATTTCCACTTCGTATTTGATACCCTGATATGAACGTATCATTTTTGAACCGATTTCTAATGTCGCTTTATGTTTAGAACTGATATTTTTATTTGACTTATCCACTTCATAAAAAAAGCCAAGCGGAGAAATTTTTTCTTGCTTGGCTTGTTCATACCATAGTAGATATTTTATAATTAAATTGCGCCCTATTGGCGGTATTGGCTTATCTATAATCTCGGCCCATTTTAAACGCAATTCCTTAGAAGTTAATTCTGTGTAGTTTGGCATATATCCTCCTACACATATTACTGCTTATAATTTGCAAGAAGTCAAGTTATTTTTTAAATAAACATAAAAGATATCCTAATATTTCTTCCAAATCATGATCGGTAATGCAACATGATTTATAAAACAGGAAAATACGTTCCAAAATAATCGTCTTCCAAACGATAAGTGATTATAAAATAGCATGGTATACTCTGTACTGCCTATAGCACCGCGAGCCCGTTTAAAAGAAGCAACTCCGGATGAAAAATTCATTTGAATGGGAATATTTTGCTCTATCATTTGCCAACCCCATAAAGATAAGGCACGGTATATTCCTTCTGATTTATCAGTTTTAGTATCATAACCAAAAATAGGCGGAGTAGCTCCTATACCATTAGTAAATAAGCCACATACTCCTTTATTTACATCACCCTGTTTAAGCATACGCATAAAAAATAAACTGTTTTCAATCATATAAACATAGTACATAGTCGTAAATTGAGGGTTTAAATTTGAGTATTTAAGTAAATATAATGAATCATAAAACCGGGCTATATCAATAGCATCTTTTTTTGTAGCTATTGCCCAATAATATCCTTTTTTTCTAGCTATTGCTGTATCCCTGCGTAATTGATTACGGGCTTTTGTTCGTATATTTTCCGATTTTAATAAATAAACACGGCGGGAAGCAATTTTACAACCACCTAAAGATGTTAAATCAGCCAATGCTGTTGCATTATAATCTTCATTTAAAGAACGAAATGCGATTAAAAATCCAGGGAATTTGTCTTGTGCCGCTTTAACCAATTGTTGATATTGTATTTTTGTTATCGGTACATATAAATTAGTGGAAAGCATAAAATTGTTTAAAATTACCACTTTATTTATTTTTGCTTGTTTTGCTATCCAACCTAATAAATTTAATAAGGGATTAAATAAGTATTTAAGTATACCTAAGCCAACGATGTTCATTTCTTCTTTGCAATAAGAAATATAATGAGTGTACAAGGAGCATACATAAGAATTTTCATATTGTGCCGTATTTTTAGTTACAGGTATCAAAATATCATCAATCTGAGCGAGCCATACTTCGGTATTAACATTGGCTATTAACTTTCTGCTTCCCTCTTCTATAAAAGGTTTTACATAATCATAAACAGCTTGTGCTTGCTTATTGGAAGGCGGAACATAATTTTGATATTCCTTCGGGCTTATAAATTTAATCATATACAGAAATTCCTTTTTACACGTTTATATTTTAGTGTTAAATCATACGGTTGTTGCCATACAGTTAATTTAATTTGAATAGGTAAAATCTGTTTTAATTCTTTAAGCAATTCTTCCGGGCAGACACATTCTTTCGGTAAAGACAATTCAGCTTCAGTTAAAGATAATTGGCAAAACTGGAAATTGCCTACCGAAGGTAAATACCGTAATACTGCACGAACAATAAAATCAGGAAAGACAGGATTAGGTGGATTACCCGGGGAATATAGGACATCATCACAACGTCCTTCAATACGTGAAATAATTGTTGAAGTATTTCCACAAGGGCAAGGTGATTTATCTTCCGTTAAAATATCATTTAATTCATAGCGGATAATGGGCTGTGTACTACGATTTAAATCTGTTAAAATGGGTACAAAACGACCGGAATTTTTATCAATATATTTTTTCTCTACAATCATTAATTCTTCGTTCAAATGCAAATTACCATGCGGGCAAGTGCAAGCAATTAACCCTTCCGTTGCCTGATATACTTGATGAACTTTACAACCGAAAATATTACTGACAAATATTTTAACATCGTCATACAAAACATCTGCTACAGAGATAATTTTTAATGGTTTAATTTCCATCTTTTTCTGTTCTTGTGCTTTTGCCAGCAAATAAAGTACCGAAGGCGGTGCTACTAAAACATCAGGTTTATAATTTTGTAAAGCTATAATATGTTGCTCAAAAGGCTTTTTTAAATCAAAAAATTTAAATTGAATAATTTTACTTTTAACACTTTCATACAAATTATTATCTGCACGCAAAAAGAAAGCAATTTTTTGCTTACAAAAAATAGATTTCGGTAACATTTTCGCCAAGATAGTTCCGCTCCATTGTGCCTGTTCATACGGACTGATTAAAAATACTCCGCGTATTCCCGAAGTACCTGAAGATAAACCGACACTATATTTACCGATTTTCGGAGTAAAATCACGTGTAGCTTCTGCTTGTTGAGCTATTTGTTGCGCCTTTGTAAGAGTGATATTTGCTGTATTCAATTCATCAAAATCGGCCATTAATTTCGCCTTATCCATATAAGGCCATGAAGATAAATCATCCTTACAGGCAAGCATTTTTCTGTAAAAAGGACTATGTCGTTGCATGTACCTTAAAATGTTCTTTAATTTTTTTTGCTGATATTTTTCCAATTGCTTACGGGAAGAAAAATGTAAACAATATTTAGCACGTAAATAATAATAAAACATCAACAGTTTATAAAACATTATTCTTCCTCATGCGTAAATAAAATTTTTATATCCGGTAAATTAGCTAATTTAGAAAGAGTTTGCAAATAATCAATTTTACTTTCTACGAACAACAAAGCCAAAGAAGACGGTTCCCCGCCTTTTTTGAAATTAGAGCGTTGCCAAGCAGCATCAGCGGCAAGTAAAATGTTTTCATTTTTAAGAAATAACCCTAATTGTCCTTTAGCATGCCCCGGAAGATCAACAGCATACATATTTGGCAAATTAATTAAGGGATAAAAAGTTAAACCGCTTATCTCTTTCGATTGTTCTTTATTTACAAATACTATACGTTTTTCAAAATTATCCGGTAATAATTCTGAAATAAATCCTTTGCAAACTTGGCGTAATTTTGAAAGTTTTTTAAGTGATTCATATCCTTCTTTTGAACAAATAAATTTTGCATTAGGGAAATCTTTAAGCCCACCAATATGATCTGCATGGAAATGAGAAATAAAGATATATTTTACTTCTTTGGCAGATATCCCCAAATCAGCAAGTTGTGAAATAGCAGTTTTGTTTTTAGGTATAGTTATTGGAATAAGTTTTTTATATAAATATGCTGGCCAATATTCCATAATATTGTTTACATCCGCACTATATCCGCTATCAAAAAGCAAAAATCCGTCTTTTAAAGATATCAAATAACATTTTGCATAGAAATGTACAAATTTCCAACTCCCTTTCTTGGTAGCGAGCCGTTCTAATTGCTTGCAATAACCGCAAGATAATATTTTAATGTTTCCAATTCTTGATGACATAATCTAATCCTTGTGCAACAGAAATACGCGGTTCATAATTTAATTCCCTTTTTGCTTTATCTATGCAAAATGTTTGATCTTTAGCAATTAATCCAATACTGTAAACAGTAAAAGGCGGTTCTTTTTTTGCACAAAATAATTGATATAATTTTTCAAGCAAATAGGCATATATTTGGGCTAATTTAAAAGGAATTCTTTTCCCTTTGTAAGTGTATCCTAAATTTTCCACCAAATATTTAACTGTTTGCTGTATTAAAATGCTTTCCCCGTTAGTAATATTATAAATTTGTCCGTTACAAGAAACCGGAGCTTTTAAAGCACAAACGATCCCTTCAACAACATTATCCACATAAGTAATATCTGTTAAAGGTCCGCCGTAAGAGGTGAACTCCGGAAAAAATTTATTATTATTGACTTTAAGTAAACGCGGCAATAATGCCGTATCCCCTACACCGAATATAGCACGAGGGCGCAAAATAATAGCCGGTAAACCTTTTTTGCATAAGTTTAATATAACTTGTTCTGCCAAAAATTTTGTAGAGGCATAATGATTAGCTTTTCGTTTCGGTAAAGGCATATCCTCTGTAATCTGCTTATGATTTTTGGAATCAAAATATACGCTGGTAGATGAAATATGAATAAAGCGTTTTACGCCGTATTTTAATGCTTGTTCTGCCAATACTTGGGTTGCCGCTACATTATTTTGATAAAAATCATTATATGTACCCCATACTGAACTTTTGGCAGCACAATGTACAACGGCTTCAATCCCTTGCCATACTGTTTCCGGTAAAGGTTTTGTTAGATCCGCTTGAACGAAAGTGATTCCTTGAGGAATTTTTGATAAATTGCGTCCTATTCCGACAATATCATGCTCTTCTTTACCTAGTATCTCACATGCTCGCCCTCCTAAAAAACCGGTTGCACCTGTTATTAATATTTTCATTAAAACGATCCTCCGTTAAATTCTATATCAACGGTACTTGCAGAAGTTGGACCTCCAAAAAATAAACCTTTTAAAAACCACCATATAACTATCGGAATTTGTGCAAACCAAGCCAAAGAATCTTGTTTAATAGATATAAAATCAGTTGAAGTAAGCAATATTTTTCTTGCCCTAATAGTTTTTATAGGTTGACTGATTGCATAAGATAATACACCCAAACAAGAACCTATAGCGCAAGGGCCGTTTACTTTTAAATTATCATTTTTTAATAAGAATTTTAATAAATCATCACCAATAAAACCTAAACCGCTGGTGCTACGCGGATTACACTCTATAACATATAAATCTTTATCAATAGTTTCTATGAAATCAAAAGCAATTTGCCCTGTAAAGGAAAAATATTGGCTAATGCGTGCCGTTATTTCTTCCGCATTTTTATTTCTAATACGCTTAAGCAATATACCGGCACCTTTACCTGCTGTTAAAATTGGTTCATATACGCATTGCGCAATTATTTTACCTTCGTTAACAATGGCATAGGAACAAAGTTGTTTCCCTTCAATGAAATCTTGTACTAGATAATGTTTATTTGACATAGAGGACGGTATTTTCTTGCGGCATATTACTTTACTTGCAAAACGGGAAAAACGCGGCTTAATGATATGTGATTTTTCCCATTTTCCTTTTGTTTGATCGGCTAGTACAGTATAAGGAGTTTTAAAACCCTCTTTTTCCAAATAACTATAAAATTTCCACTTATCATGTAATGAAATTAATTTTGATGCATTATCACAAAATACGTTAGTATATTTAGACAATTCCTGCCTAAATTGTGAAATATAAAAAATTTCTTCACAAGTAGGAATTACATAATCTATTTTATAATCTTGTACTACCTTACATAACACATCTTTGTAATTGGGATCTCTAGGTTTAGGTAATTTAATGAATTTGTGAATAAATTTACTAACCAAACAAACACTTGCATAGGTACTATCTGCCGCATAAACTTCAAAACCGCTATTTTGAAGCAAGCTAGCTATATATTCAACAATCGGAGCCCTGGACCCGGTAAATAATACTCGTTTAGTACTCAAATATCATCACCCCGATAGATAGACCTGCCGATGTTCCTACAAGCATTACTTTATCGCCTCGTTTTATTTCGCCGCTTTCTATAGCTTTAGCAAATGCAAACGGAATAGAAGCGGCCACATTATTGCCATATTCTTGTATGGTAAATATCATTTTTTCATTAGGTATATTTAGTTTTTTGCACATAAGTGTCATAGCAAGAGGGCTGGCCTGATGGGGAACTACCATTGCAATATCTTTCCAAGTTAATTTTGTATTTTCTAAAGCATTATTAATAATATTCGGCAATACTTTGGTGGAAACCTTATAAATACTGCGGCCGTTCATATCAAACAGGTAATCAGCATTATTTTGCGGTGTATGTTTAGTTGCAAGTTGCCTTATTTGCCCACCCTTAATACGAGCGAAATCAGCACCTTGAATATGAGTGGAAAAAGAAGAAAATAATATTTTACCTTTCCCTTCGCTACTTAATACCGCAGCAACCGCCATATCACCAAACAAGCAAGCACTTTTGGGTTGTTCCCAGTTTAAAACACCGGAAGGTTGTTCCGCACTTACTATTAAAACATTTTTATATTTACCGATTGAAAGACCGCAATATAATGTATCTAATGCAACCATAAAACTCAAACAAGTACTGTCTATATCAAAGCAAGGGAAAGTAAAATCTGCCAAACCAAGTTCTTGTTTTAATGATGCTGCCATACAAGGAATAATTTGCCATTTGCTTGCGGAAGCTGCTACTAAACAATCAATATCTTTCCAAGTCAGCCCTGCTTGTTTTAGGGCTTTTTGTGCTGCTTCGGCACCACCTTGTAAAATGGTTTTTTTATCAAAATAATAACGTGATTTTATTCCTATATTTTGTTCTGTATAGCCTTTAGGAACTTTATATAATTTATCTACCTCGCTTGAAGGCACATAACGATCCGGCAAACAATATGCAATACTTCTAAGCAAGCCTCTCATGCTATTTCTCCTGTTGTAAATCAAATAACCAACTTTTTAAAGTTTGTTCTATTTGGAAACGGTTTTTAGCAGGTATTTTTTCCGTTAACCTGCGAACCAAATCATCATAACCGGGCCAAACTTCGTCAATAAGTTCCTGCCCCTTTTTGGTAATGCAGACAATATTTTCCCGTCGGCTTTGTGGGTTTGTTTTCCTGGTAAGCAATTCTGCCTTAACTGATTTCTCTACCAGTTTTGTAATATTACTAGCTGAAACTATCAGATGTTCCGCTAACTGTATTTGATTAATACCCTTGCCATTATTTTGATAGGTAGCCAGCATCAGTAAATTAAATTGCACTGTGTTTAAATTATAAGAGCGCAAATAATTTTCTACTTGTGTTTGCAAAATATTGTATATTAGTGCCAACACGTATGTAATATTTTCATATTGTCGTCCTTTATCTGGATTAATACCGTAAGAACGCAGATCAGTTTTATTAGTTTTCATATAAATAGTTTACTAATAAATTATTTATTTGTCAAGTGTTTTATTTTATGAAACAGCATTGTACACTTATTTGAAAACAATTTTTATCGTTTTTTGACTAGCTTTAAAATTTATCAAAAAGTGCCATTTTCAACCGCTTTTCCACCGCTTTGTCAAAACAAAAAAATAGCATTTTTTACCGCTTTATTGCCGCTTTGGCAAAAGAAAAAACTATCACTTTTTGCCTGTTTATTGCCTGTTTGGAAAGAAAAAAATTGCCATTTTCAGCCTGTTTTCAGCCTGTTTAAAAAATCAGCATAGTGCTAGCAAAACTACACACTCCGTATCTATAATCCTTATTGGAGAGCATTTTCTCTCGTCGTTTTTTGTGTCGACGAGTTTTTTTATTCTTCTGACCATATAGCATTATCTATTTTGTATCATATTGGTTTTAATCCTTTTTAAACTTTTCATGCTATCGCTGTTTAAAAAAGAGTTCAGAAGTTAAAAAAACAGCCCAAGTAATTGATACTTAGGACATTTAAACTCCGATTTTATCTCTATATCTGTTGTTCTTTAAGATTATTCCTAGCCAAAGTTTTTAGTTTTTTCAGTGTCAAATCCTTTGGTTGTTTACCATCTAATATTTGTACTATTATTTTTGGATTTATAAAACTAATTTGTAATATTTTCAATATATATCTTGCAGATAATTGTTCTTCTTGTGAAATACTTTTTAGAGTATCCCCCTCTAATAATCTCTTATGCCATTTATATGCTTTTAAAATAACGTTAATTAGTTGCTTGTTTTTATGAGTTTCCTCTTTGTTTATTTGCCCTATTATTACTTTTGCCCCATTATCTATTACTCCTATCTTGTATGGTAATGTAAAAGTATCTTCCCCCTTCAGTTCTTCTTGGGATAATATTTTCTCTTCTCTATTTTCATATATGGCGTTAAATAATTCTTTCAATTGTTCGGTATATACAGTAATGCTTATTTCATTTTCCTTTATATCTACTCGCTTTATGATTAATCTTTCACTTTCTCTGGTTAAAACATATTTTTTCAATTTATTTAATATTTCTTGTTGTTTATTAATCTCATAATCTTTGATATATTGATATATGTTGTTTCTATTGTGCACATAACTTCCTAAAGCTTCATCGATAAATTTTTCTAATTCGATTAAAGGTACTTTGCTTATCTTGCCAATCTTTTCTGCTTGATGTTTTATGATTGCTTGGCTAACATAATAACGATACTGTTTCCCTTTACTGCCTGTACTCCAACTAGGGCTCATATAGTTGCCTTTATCGTCAAATAACTTGCCCGCTAGCAGACTTTTATGTGGTTCATATTTGTTGCGTATATTTCTATTATTTTGCATTATTTCTTGTACTTTGTTAAACAAATCTTCACTTATGATAGCTTGATGTTCTCCTTTGTACCACGTGCCTTTATGGCCTACTAAACCCAGATATGCTTTGTTCTTTAATATCCTGTCTAAATTACCAATACTTAATGGTTTACTTGTTTGACTCGTAATTCTCTGCTCTAATAAATAATCTCTTAATTTGATGGTGCTTTTAAATTCTATATATTTTTCAAAAATGGTTTTTATTTTGAAAGCATTTTCTTCATCCGGATATATTTTCTTTTCTTTACGTATATAACCTAGCGGTGGTCTACCGCCCATCCACATTCCTTTCTTCTTACTGGCAGCCATTTTATCCCTTATTCTTTCACCTGTTACTTCGCGCTCAAATTGTGCAAATGATAAAAGCATATTCAGTGTTAATCTGCCCATACTCGTAGTAGTATTAAAATGTTGTGTAATAGATACAAATGAAGTGTTATGTTTATCAAGCACTTCAACTATCTTGCTAAAATCCATTAAACTGCGTGTTAAACGGTCTATTTTATAAACAACTATTATGTCTACTTTATCTGATTCAATATCTAATAATAACTGTTTTAATGCCGGTCTATTTATGTTACCACCGGAATATCCGCCATCATTATATTCCGTGGGTATTAATTGCCAATTTTCATGCTTTTGACTTTTGATATATGCCTCACATGCTTCCCTTTGGGCCTGCAAACTGTTAAATTCAAGTTCTAGGCCTTCTTCACTTGATTTGCGTGTATATATTGCACAGCGTAATTTGTTTCGCTTTTCTGCAAGTATTTCTTCTTTCATTGTTTAACTCCAAAAAACACTTTCCCGTTCCAATTCCTTCCGGTTATTTCTTTGGCTATTCCCGATAAACTTTTATACAGTTTACCTTGATATAAATATCCGTCACTTACTGCCTCTATTTCATAGATATTGCCTTTATAAGAACGTTTTATTTTTGTTCCGTTAGATAAATGAATCTTACACTCTTCTTTATCTATGTTTTTACTTGCCTGTTCTATCTTATTAAAAAAGCCAAGCAGAGAAATCTTCTCTATCTTGGCTTGTTTATACCAATTAAAATATTTAACTAGCAAGTTGAATCTTAGTTTCGGGATTGGTTTCTTTATATATTTGTGCCAATCCCGATATAATTCTTCCCTAGTTATTTCCGTATTATTTGACATTTTTATTACCTAGTTTAAAAAACACATAACCGCTTATAGGACATTTTACTATCGCCACTGCTAATGCCGATATGCTTTTGTATGTTTTTCCTTTATATTCAAAACCATTATCCAGCACTTTTACGATTATGTCTTTCCCTTTATATTTCCGTGTGATAATTGATCCTGCAAGAGGTAACCTAGGATCTCTTTTTTTAATCTCTTCGGTAATAGTATTAGTATTTTTTATTTTATTTTGTTTTGTCATAATTTGACTCCTATTTTAATATAATTTACAAGGATTTTACCTTCTTATAACCTTGTACATACATTACTGATTACTTTGCGCCAGAAGTCAAGTAAAATAACAATGAAATTAATATTTTTTATCTCACAATATAGTACAATAAAATCATGAATTATACTTATCATTATTCTTCTCCGTTGGGTGGAATTACGCTTACTAGCGACGGGAAATATCTGACCGGATTGTGTTTTGATAAGAAAAAATACACAACATCAAATAATAAACGTCAAGAAAAGCTATTGCCAATATTTAAGCAAACCGTGCGGTGGTTGAATATTTATTTTAGCGGTAAAGAACCGAAATTTACTCCGCCGTTAAAAATGCAAACAACACCTTTCCGTAAACAAGTTTGGGAAATTATGCTCAAAATACCTTATGGGAAAACTATAACTTATGGGGAAATTGCTGCTAAAATTGCGAAAAAGAACGGCCTCAAAAAAATGTCTGCCCAAGCTGTAGGTGGTGCGGTGGGGCATAATGCTATCCCAATTATTATTCCTTGCCACCGCGTAATAGGTGCAGACGGTAGTTTAATAGGATATTCAGCAGGAATTTCCAAAAAAATTAAACTTCTTGAACTTGAAAAATCACTCTATTTTTAATGCTTCTACGGGGTCCATGTTGGCGGCCTTTAGGGCCGGATATATTGAAAAGATAAAACCAGTAATTATCGCCATACCGAAAGCCAAAACAACGGCAAGTAAACTGAAGGAAGTTTTCATATTAATTACTTCGCCCATATAATCTATAAGGAAATAAGATAAAATTAATCCCATAAAAGCACCGAGCAAACTCAAAATTATAGATTCAGCGGAAAACTGCATGAAAATATCTGTTTTGCTTGCACCCAAAGCGCGGCGTGTCCCGATTTCTTTTATACGCGCAAATATCGTAGCCAAAATCACATTCATTATGCCGATACCGCCTGAAATCAAAGCAATTAAACCCAAAATGGAAATAAGTTTTATAGTCTCATCCATATTTTTTAGTTTATTTGCAATTTGATCTTCGTAAGTTCTAATCCTAATATCTTCTTCTTCAATTTTAAGTTTATTTTTTAAGAAATATATCAATCTTTTTTTAACTGCAGGGAATAATCGTTTATCTTTAATAGAGGCTGTTATATACATATAATCACCATAATACCAATCTGCAGTTATTGGAATAAAGAAATTTGTATCATAGGTTTCTACTCTATTGTCTTCTGTATATATTGGTGCTTCAACAGACCCCACTACTGTATATGTATCCCTAAATATTTTAACTTTTTCGCCAATAATATCTTGTTTGCCACTCCACTCAATTCCGTCATCTGTATAACGGTAGTAAGAAGATCTCATTTCCGCTCTATTATATTTATCTTTATTTTTTAATGGATTTTTAACATATACCGCTACTTTGCGACGGTTTTTAACATCATCCCAAGAAATAAAACGGCCTTTCAAATTGGTATAAATCCAATCAAATTTTGTATGGTTTGGTGTAATTCCTATATATGTCGTATTATAATGTTTCCTATTAAAAAAAGAATTCTTTGTATTAGTAATATACGCACGCGGCGCCACAAAATTAAGTTCCGGGAATTTTTGTTCTATCTCTTCTATTTCTTTCATGGTTATTTTAATATTTCTATTGCTCCAAACATTAATAGTAAACACATTTTCTCCGGCGACGGCAAGTTGCTTGGCTTTTTCTTCTTTGGCATAATTTAAAGCGGAAAATACAAATAAAAATACTAGCACGCCAATACTTATTGCAAATACACTTAAAAGCGAGCGGATTTTATTATTTAAAATCTGCCCAAAAGCAATATTTAAAGCGTTTATTATTTTTCTCATGGTATAATATTTCCGTCTAGTAATTTGATAATTCTTCCTGCTGTTTTTGCAATTTCCCTATCGTGCGTTACCATTATAATTGTGTAACCTTTTTTGTTCAAATCTTGAAATATTTTTAAAACTTCTTGACCGCTTGCATAATCCAAATTTCCGGTAGGCTCGTCGGCAATAATGATTTTTGGGTCATTTGCAAGTGCGCGTGCAATACAAACACGCTGCCTTTGACCACCTGAAATTTGCAAAGGTGTATTATTCTTTTTAGAAAGCAAACCCACTTTGTTAAGCAAATCTTTTGCACGAGTGTCCGCTTCTTTAAAAGGAACATCGGCATATTTCATCGGTACTTTAATATTATTTAAAATGCTGATATTTGAAAGTAAATTAAAACTTTGGAAAATAAAACCGATACTTTGTCTTCGTAAAATTGTTTTTTTATAATCGGAAAGTTTGGACGTGTCGTCACCGTTTAAAAAATATTGTCCTTTTGTAGGGCTGTCAAGCAAACCCAAAATATTTAAAAGTGTGCTTTTGCCGCAACCGCTCGGGCCGACTAAGGCAACAAACTCCCCTTCTTTTATTGAAAATGTAAGGCCGTGCAATGCTTCAAATTCAAGTCCGCTTGCCTTATAAACTTTAACAATTTTTTTGCACTCAATTAAGTTCATTTTCTCTTTAGAGTTCCGGATATACCTGAACCTCTTTTTTTATTTCCTTGTTTACCTTTTTTGGGGTTAGATTTATCTTCTTCGACTTCAATTTTATCGCCCTTAATATCAAGGAAAATCTTATCATCTTCCTTTAAACCTAATTCTTTGGGGTTTAAAATTTCCGCTTGCATATCGTCTTTAGCACCAAGTTTTATTTCAATCTTTTTTGCCTTTTTAGGGGCAATTTCTTTGTAAACAAAGTATTTAATATTTTGGGTTGCAAGGTCCCTTTCCTCATAAACGGCATTAAGAGGGACTATTAAAACATCCTCATATTTTCCGAGGTCAATTTCCGCAGTAGCGGTTAAACCCAAGATAATCGGACCTGTGTAATTTTGCGTTTCCGCAACTACGATAAATTCCACTTTCGAACTATCTTCATCCCAACGGTTTTCTTCTTTGATTTCCGGTTGTGGGGAAATTAAAGAAATTTTACCGTCTATTTTTAAATCTGGTTTTGCTGCCACTTTAATTTGCATCGGCATACCAAGATGCAATTTTTCAATTTCATATTCACCGACTTTAAAAGGCAAAACATAGTCGTTTTCCTTAATAATTTTCATTAAACAAGTTGGGTTATAAGACGAACCTTGTATATATTCCCCTTCTTTCGGGAGTTCATAAGACATTTTACTTTTTGAGGACATTCTGTCATTTAAACATCTTAAAACCAAGCCGTCCATAGTAGCAATAACGTCAATAGGAACATATTTTTCATAGATATTTTGCCCGGGCATAATGGTAACAAGTTTTTGGCCTTTTTTTACCTTGTCGCCTTCTTTGACATATAAGGTTTTAATGCGGCCGTCGGCAGGGGAATTGATTTCCGTAGAATATTCCGCAGATATTGCGCCGTCTTTCCTTAAAGTTTCCAAAATTGTACCCTTTTTAAGAGTATGCATTAAAATTTCATCTTTAACTTCCGGCTTTTTCTTTAAAAAAGCGAAATAGCAAGCTATCGCAATAATCAATAAAATTATAATTATTTTACCCTTATGTTTATTTAAAAAACGCAAGAATTTCATAATCACTCCTTATTTAAAAATTGTGTGTCTATTTGTTTGATTTTATTATCTGTAAAATTGTTTCCGACGCTAAAGGTGCTTAAATCATAAATCGGCAAACCCAAAGTGCGCTTATAAGAATATTGATTTAATTGATAATCATAGCGGTATGTCGTATCATTAATTTGGGATGATAAATAAGTATTTTGTGCGTCGGCAAGGTCCAAAGCATCTGCTTGACCGACATTATATTTTTTAGTGGTTATTTCAAGACGTTCTTTTGCAATTTTCAAATTGCCTTCGGAAATTTTTATACTTTCAAACTGCAAAGCAAGTTCCGTTCTTATATTTAAGACTTTTTGCCTAATGCTTCTTAAAGTATCTTCAAAACCCATGTAAGAATTAACCAAGTCCAATTTTGATATTTGAATATTGTAATAATTGTCTACACCGACAAAACCTATCGGAACATTTAAAGACAAACCCAAACTGTAATTTGTGTGATTACTGCGTGTACCGAAAATATCTTGGCTGTTATTGTTTAAACTGAACCCGGCCTGCAGAGCGGGCATATTCTGCAAAGTGGTAATCTTTTTGCTTATTTTATCATTTTGCAAAGTCAGTATTTTTTGATTTATATCTTGGCGGTTTAAAAGCGCGACAGACAAATCCTCGTCATAACTTGTAGTATATAAAGGGGCAAGTTTTGTTAAATTATCTTTTAAAATTGCCTCCGCTTCCGGCGCACGGCCGATGGCAGTATTAAATGTCATTTTGCTTTTTTCATAATTTGCCTGTTTTTGTTTGGCTGAAAGTTGCGCGCTTTTATAGTTATTTTCTCCCTGCAAGAAATAAGTATAATTATTCAAACCGGCCTTATATAATTGCCTTGTTGTTTCAAGTTGGTCTTTTTTAGATTTTAAGTCATTATCTGCAACAGTTAACAAACTTTCTTTTAACTTTAAATCATAAAAAGTTTGTATAGCGTTTAAGACGATATCTTGCAATTTGTTATCGAAATTTAGGCGTGCGAGTTTTAAATTGTTTTTATATTGAAGATAGGCCAAATAATCTTTGCCACTGTTAAACAAATTCCAATTTAAATTCAAACTTGCATCATAAGGGTTATCCAAATGAAAACCATGATTTTCCTTAGAAGTTAAAACCGTACTCGCATTGAAATTCGCGGACGGTAAAAATAACTTTATGAAATTATTTTTGAAATTAAGTTCCGCTTTTGCTAAATCATTAAAAGCATTTACCACTTCGGGCGAATTTTGCAGATATAAATTTATGTAGCGGTCCAAAGTATAGGTATTATCCGTATCATTTGTTACGGTAACAGAGTAACCTAAAGTTGCCAATACGAGCAACAAAGCCGACAATAAAATTTTCCTCATAATTAAGTATAGCATATTTGGTTATTGTTGATTGTTGTTTTAATTTCTTATTTACTCTGTCCAAAATATGCAACTCAGAGACTATAATCCCCCCTAAGTAGTTGGCTATTAAGGGGGATTTAACTTTACCTTATAGGCAAACTTACTGCTATTTCTTGCGAAGCAGTTGGAACTCTATCATTACAAACAGGTTTATAATAATTGTAAAGATATAATTCCATTCCGGAACATCTAGTGTCACTATCTTCTTTTTTGTATAACACTTTAGTAGGATAATTATGCAAATATTGTTTTAATTTAATATTTGGTTCGTTATCACTCCAGTGTTCTTGAAGACGACGATCTAAATCATCCGTTTTACCAACGTAAATAATTTTATTCAATGATGTGTCAAGATAAACATAGACGCCACCGGAATTAATATTTCCTATAAATGGCAAATCTCTGTTAGAATATGTTGATGACCACTGAGATGCACTTAAGATTTGTCTTTTTATTATATCACTTATACTGGTATTGTACATTTCCTTTCTCCTTATTTTAATTTTGTTTTACATCTCGACCTTTAGCCTAAACTTTATTTTCGTTCAGCCATTCAAGACAAGGTTTGAATTTGTCTAATGAAAATTCTAAATCTTTTAATGCCTTATCAAGATATTTAAAAGAAAACACTTCTTGCATACATATTTCGTAGTTGTTACGCATTTCCTCATACATATCCTTAAGAGCTTTTACCTCTTCTTTAGAATGTTTTTCTGAGTATTTCTTTGTTCTCTCTTCTATATTATCTTTATCAAAAAAGTTTTTCTCACGCTTATCATACTCAGATACATGCATAACACCTTCTCTCCACATGGATACTTTTCTTAAAAGTCCTTGAAAAGAAATTTCTTCAAATTCGCAAGCGCAATCATACACTTCTTTGGACGGTCTTGTTCGTCCTCTCTTTTCCTCAAACATTTGAATTGCTTGTCTCTTTTCTTCCTCACTCTTGTTTTGTAAATCAAAAGCCGCTTTAAGCCCTTCATAAAATTTAAATTCTTCCTTTGCTATATCAATAGCTTCTTGAGAAATCATACACATAGATGCATATACCAAGATGTCTGCTAATAGTAAACTAGTACAAAAAGCGCTATTTGCTTCCCCGCCTTTATACATGGAATTCATATTAAAGTCCCAAATAGCTCGGGGGATTCTCTTTCCTTCAATTTCAATCTTATCTCCGCTTAAAAACCTATCTATATCGTTAGGATTGAGATACCTTTCATTAATTAACCGATTAACAAATTCTTCCTTAGTTGTCTTTTCCCGACGTTTACCCATTGTCTTCATCACCAGTACCATTGCATCTTTGCCTCCACTGGCAGCCTTATTAACCAATTGCCTACACATCGCTTGTTCTTTGGTTATCATTTGCCCGTCGTTTAAAGGGACTTTTCCTTTCAATTCTAATTCAATTAAATCAAAAATGTCATTTTTGTTTTTCTTGGGACGTCCTTTTTTATTTCCTGAACATCCTGATTTAAATTGTGTATTTTTTGGCGGCTTACAGTATCCGACTTCATAATTATTTTCCATTTTTGCCTCCGTTTAACTTTTCGGATAACAAGTCCTTGTATTTTTTACCGTCATTTACTCTAATGGCATCTTGCTTTGTTAATTCTTCCCGACGTCTGATAGCTGTATCTATGTATATTGGCTCAAGTTCAATTCCGAAACAAAAACGATGGGCTTTTTCACAGGCAATTAAAGTGCTTCCGCTACCTAAAAAACTATCAAGCACGATATCCTCACGCTGAGAAACATCTAATATCGCATCTCTGATTAACTCAACCGGCTTTACAGTAGGATGTAATTTCAAAAGTTTATTATTTTTTAGGGTATTAACACCTGCGTAGTCCCAAACATTTGTTCGGTATCTTCCTTTGGAACCTAGTTCAATATTGTTTATATGACTTTCTTTGCCGTTTTTGAAAACAAAAACAAGTTCATGCTTGGAACGGTATAAAGAGCCCATACCTGCGTTTGTTTTGTTCCAAACACACATATTTTTAAAACTGTCATAAATATGTCCGGCATGAGTAATTTCTTCTATATGACGCCAATCCATAAATATAAAATGCAAACTACCGTCTTTACTAAATTCTTTTAACAGCTTAAAATTAGTGGTTAAAAAATTTTCAAATTCATTTGAGGCCATTTCACCGGATGCCATAGCAAACTCTTTATGCTTTATTGATCCTTTACCACAAACATGCCCTTCAATTTTTACATTATATGGTGGATCAGTAAAAACCATTGTGGCACGTTTATCTTGTAACAAATCCTCGTAAGTTTTCCTTTGTAGGGAATCACCGCATATTATTTTATGATTGCCAAGTTGCCAAATATCACCGATTTTACTAACTACTTCTTCTTCTGAAATATAGGGTATTTTATTTAACTTATTATCTGCCGGTTCCGGCGGATTAAAAAGTAAATCTATCTCCTGATTATCAAAGCCGGTAATATCTAAGTTTAAATCGAGATTAAGGTCTTTGATTTCTTCAAACTCTAATTTTAATAAGTCCAAATCCCACTCGCCATTTTCAGTTAATTTATTATCGGCTATACGATATGCCTTTTTTTGCGCTTCAGATAGATGTGTTAATTTTATTGCCGGTATTTTGTCAATTTGCAGATGCTGTGAAGCAATTAAACGGCCATGCCCCGCAATAAGTACATTGTTTTCATCTATCAAGATAGGGTTATTAAACTTAAACTCTTTTATAGAGTTTATTATTTGTGTTATTTGTTTTTCAGAATGCTTTTTGGGGTTATTCTGATAAGGCATTACTTCGTTCGGTGAGATATAACTCACAACAAGCGTTTGAGCTTGTGGGGGTACTGCTATTTCTTTTTCTTGCATATATGTTCTCCTGTGTTCAAGTTTTTAAAAATCTATCCCTTTTCATATGTCCTCCCTTTTTATGAAAACCTTCTAAAACTTTATTTCATTTTCAGCTTTAGTCTTTTCAATACCACCTCAAAGACCTTATTAGTGTATAAAATAAAAAGTGAAAAGTCAAGTAAAAAGAGAACAGAAAAACGAACTTGCAAACTAAAATGATATTTTGTTATACTATTAGTTGTGGGGAGATTAATTATGAAAAAAACAAAACGCCAACAGGCTATTTTGGATATTATACGTAAAAATCCTACAGCTACTTTACAGGAAATTGCCGATGAATTCGGTAAACCGTCAAAGAGCAATATTCATAAACACATTGAGAATTTAAAAGAACAAGGTTTTTTAATAAAAAATTCTGGACGATATATTATTAAAGAAGATAAATCCCTTATAACCTATGTTCCTTTCTATGGTTATGCTCAATGCGGTTATAATGATATTTTACAAGAAAGTAACGTTAAAGATTATATACCTTTACCAACTGCTTTTTTACCAAGCGCTACCGAAGACTTGTTTTTAATAAAAGCTAAGGGGGATTCTATGACTCCAGCTATAAATGAAGACAGTTTTGTTTTGTTTAGAAAAAATTTTAATAATGGAACGCCGAAAGTTGGAACTATTGTTTTGGTTTACCACGATGAGGGATTGAAAATAAAACGTTTTGATAAATATACAGAAGCTGGAAAAACAATTTTTAGGTTAACTTCTGACAACAAGGCAGAGTTTAAGCCTATAAACCTTGATTCTAATGACGAAAATGTCCAAATAGTTGGCACCTATGTAGGGGTTATGGATATTAAAGAAAATAAAGATGTTAAGTAACTAAAACCTACCTCAAATTATTTTAAAATTTTACTCAGATGAGTTTTTATCTCATTACCCTGTATTATGCTTTATTGCTGCATTTATTCCCTAATATTATATTTAAATTCCCTGTTATCCTTTTAGGGAATTTACCCTTTTTTACTCGTAAATATAGCCTAGAAATGGTTTAAAATTGCTAATAATCCCTGATAATTCCCTGTTTTACTGGGAAATAAGAGCATTTAGCTAGCGAAACTACACACTCCGAGAATTTAAAAGCACCCATTTGGGTGCTTTTATTTCATAAAAAATTATACGGATCGGCAAGAACTTTAAGTTCCAATTTTTTCGGCGGTGGGTTTTGGCGTAAAGTGTGTAAAAAACTTGCAAGCATAGCGTCATTTTTGGATTTAATTAAATAATAACATTGTGCAAAATTTTTACTCTTTGCACCGCAAGGGACAGGGCCCTCAATTTCCATAAAATCTGCGTATGCACCCTTTAAAGCATCTTCCATAGCTTTGCCGTAAGTATTTAAATCTTCCTGCTTTTTTGCCGTCAAAATAAGATGCACAAGTTTTGCGTAAGGAGGATAATTAAACTCTTTTCTAAACTCCATTTCCTCTTTTGCAAAAGCCAAATAATTTTGCTTTTCTAAAGCAGAAAAATCAAATAAATTTTTATCTTTAATTTGAATGACAAGGCGCGGGTTTTCTTCAGCGGCAAGCAAAGTTTTAAGTGTATAAAGCGTTTGCGCAAAATGTTCCGAAGCGCGGAAATCTGCCGTCTTTAAAGCACTACCGCCATCTAAAATTGCGGCAAGTGAAACACGGCAATTTTTAAAATTCGCGCGCAAACTTAAAGCAGTTCCCACAATAAAATCATAGTCGGAAAAATTAATTTTATTTAAGTCAATTTTGGCTAAAGTTTGGCTGTCTAAACGCAAGATTTTTGCTTCTTTAAATAAATGTTTTAATTCTTCTTCTACCGCTTGTGTGCCGCCTAAAGTATCCCTAAAAATTTGGTTTTGGCAACGCGGGCAAATTTGATTTACACTCTCTTTTGCACCGCATTTTTTGCAATATAAAATTTCGCCTTTTGCGGTTTTTTGATGGCTCAAAACTGCGCCGCATTTTTTGCATTTTGCCAAATTTCCGCAAAACACGCAACTGTAAGCACCGGCAAAACCAAGACGGTTAATCAGTAACAAAGATTGTTTACCTTTATTAAAATTATCTTCCAAAAGCAAAGCAAGTTGCGGGGATATAAATTTGTTATTTTTAGCGGTATATTCAAGCGGTAAAATTTGAACTTTTGAAATAATTTTACCGTCCTCAAAATTAAACAAAGCACAATTTTTTAACGCCTCAAAAGAAGGTGCGGAAGATATTAAAATAACTTTCCCCCCTTCCGCTTTTGCGCGTTCAAAAAGCACTTCGCGCGCGTGATAATAAGGGCGCATTTCTTCTTGCTTAAAAAGTTTATCTTCCTCGTAAAACATTAAACTTAATTTTAAATTTTTAAAAGGCAAAAGCACCGCAGAGCGCGTGCCGACAACAACACAAGGTTTGCCCTGATAAATTTCCGCAACTGTTTTTTTCCGCTCGCTTAACAAAACTTTACTGTGCCAAAGCATAATATTTTGCGCGCCGAGTTTTTGTTTAATCTCCGCAATTAATTTGGAACTTGAGACGACATCCGGCACAAGCACCAAAACCTGCCCGCCGTCGGTAAGCGTTCTATGCGCGGCAAATAAAGCGGCTTCCGTAGGTGCATAAGATGAGCCGTAAAACAAAGTTTTTTGTTGCTTGCTTGCGAAATCAAGTGCAGTTTTTATTTTTGGGTTTTGCATATCTGCATAAAATAAAGGTAAAGCAGGTGCTTGAAAATTTGAAGTTTTGCCTAAAAGTTTCTTTGTCAAAATTGCAGGTTTTAAGACATTTAATGCCTCGCCCAAAGTGTTTGCATAGGTTTTAGTTAAAAACTCCGCCACAGGCAAAATTGTGGGCGGAAACGGCAACTCTTCCGCAAGGCCTAAAATTTCTTTTAATTTAATTTTTGAACTTAATTTCGGTTGAGTGTTAAGCGCGGAAATAAAACCAAGTTGTTCGGTTTTTCCAAAAGGCACTTTAACTTTTGTACCGACGGCGACTTTGCCTTCCAAAGCGGCGGGCAAAATATAATCAAAACTTTTGCTAATTTTGATAAGCGAAACGGAAACTAACATAAACTACCCTTGTTTAACGATAGTTTTTGCACTCGTAGCCTGTGCCGGTTCGCGGCCCATGGCGGCAAGCAAAATTTTAAGGTCAGCCCAGGCGTCCTTTTTCCAAGCAGGGTTTCTAAGAAGTGCAGCAGGGTGAAAAGTTGCCAAAATTTTTATTGGTTTTGCAGGGGTTGCGTAAGTTAAATCTAAGTCGTAAATTTTACCGCGGATGGCGGAAAATGTCGGAACATCTTTAATTAAACTTCTGCCGGCAACGGAGCCGAGGGCCACAATAAAGTCAGGTGAAATTATGGCAATTTGCTGTTCAATGTAGCGGCGGCATAAAGCGATTTCTTCTTGGTTTGGTGCGCGGTCATTTCCGTGTTTTTCGGGGTTATTTGGCTCTTTCATCGGGTGGCATTTAACCATATTTGCGATAAAAACTTCTTCGCGTTTAAAACCCATAGCGGCAATAATTTTATCAAGTAATTGCCCTGCGCGGCCGACAAAGGGCCTGCCCTGGCGGTCTTCATCAAACCCCGGGCCTTCGCCGATAAACATAAGTTTTGTATTAATATTTCCCTCACCGGGAACGGCTTTTATGCGCGTTTTACCAAGTTCGCAACGCGAACAATTTTTAATTTTTTCTGCAAGTTCAGCAAGTGCGGCGGCTTTATCTTTAATAACTGTTTTAATTTCCGGTTCAATACTCGGTGCAAATTTTTTTGCAGTAGTTTTTGCAGTACTTTTTGTTGCGGCGGTTTTGGCTTTAACAGCGGTCTTTTTCGTCTTAACAGGTTTAGTTGTAATAAAAAACCCCTCTTCTTCATTTAAGAGGTAGTTTTTTAATTCTTTAGCCAAATCGCGCGCTTTTTGCATTATAATTTGAGAGGTTCTTTTGCTTTTCTTTCAGCTTCTTTGCGGGCTTCTTCTTCTTCTTTAAGCTGGGCGGCAATAGATGCTTTTGATTCTTTCAAAACTTGTTTTGCGCTTACGCGACCGCTCAAAATATCGTCTAAAGCAACTTTGATAAGTTCGGTATCTTGCTTATGTTTAAATTCTTCGCGGCGTTTTAAAACTTTGGTTGCCCAAATTGAAGCAAGCACAACGACACTGTATTTATCGTCTGTATAATTTGTGATTTCTTCTTCAAAGTTAGTATTATTTTTATTTTCCATTTTAATCTCCTGACTTATTTAACTTTTTAACCAAATTTTTTTGCCTTGAAACTTTTTTAGTTTCGGCCATAATAATTGCGCGGCAAGTGCTAATACACTCTTTCAAATCATCGTTTATGACGAGATAGTCATAATTTTTGATTTGCTTTAATTCTTTGAGTGCCGTTTTTAGACGGACATTTATATTTTGCGTACCGTCGCTTCTGGCTGCAATTCTTTTTTTAAGGGTTGTGATGCTCGGTGCAGTTAAAAAAATTGTTACAGCGTTTTTATAAAGTTTTTTAACGGTTTGTGCGCCCTGAACATCAATAACCATTAAAGGGCATTTACCCTTTTTTAAGACGCTTTCCAAAGAACTTTTAGGTATTCCGTAATAATTTACATGCACTTTTGCCCACTCAAGCATTTGTTTATTTTTGATTGCTTTTTCGAAATCTTTAACGGACCAAAAAAAGTAATCTCTGCCTTGCTTTTCGCCGATACGCGGTGCGCGTGTCGTCGCTGTTATGACACGGGCGATATTTTTACTTTTCAAAAGTTCTTTTGCTACCGTTGTTTTGCCGGCACCGGAAGGCGCGGACAAAATTATTGGAAAACATTCTGCCATATATATATTTTATTAAATTTCCCGTCAACTTTACAAGGGGGATAGGAAGTCTGCAGTTACTATTTTTTGCCGTCAAAGTCTTTCTTACTTTATTTCATTGAATTTATCCATCCCGAAATTGAATAACATTTCGAATTTTGAAAAAAGCTGCAGTTTTCGGTTATACGTCCAGAGATAATTTTCCCCGATTGCACTTTAAAAAAATCTTTACAAGCATTTACCCTAGCAGAATTTCCATCATCAGTATTAGAAAAGCATACAGCCCACCCCGGATCAGAAGTATTGCGTAAATAGTATAAAATTTTGAAATTTTTGTTTGTGCAGGAGATTAAAGCACTGAATTCCAACCTACAGATAACATCAGAATTATTTACCGAAACATCTAATTTGTCAATTTCTCCATATTTGCCATTTGTCAAATAATAAAATTCTTCTGATTCTTTAACAGCTCTTGTTAAAGATATAATTTGTGAAAGTTCAGCTTTTGCGACAGCTTTTTTATATTGCGGTAAAGCAATAGCTGCTAAAATACCGATGATTACAACCACTACCAATAATTCAATCAAAGTAAAACCTTTCCTGCTATTTTTTATTTCGTTCATAAACGCTCCTAAGTTAATTTATACAGGGTTTTTATACCATGCATAAATATATTGTACGAAAAAAAACGCAAGTCAAAAGCGTTTTTAGACGAAAAATAATATAATAACAAATTTTACTTTTTTAAATTTTTGCGGAAAAGTTTGAAAGGTAATTTCGGGCGGCGGCCTTGTAAAATCAAAAATACAATTAGCGGATAAACACAAAGTAAAATTATTTTGCTTACATAAGATTTATAAGTAGGCAAGCATCCAAAATAATTGCCGATAAAGAATAATACAACTATCAGCAAAGCCATTAAAAATATTTTCTTGTACTCATAATCAATTTTGTAATTTTTTTGGCCGAAGATAAATAAAGCCAAAGCCATTACGGCGTAACTTGCCAAAATCGCCCAACCGGCACCTATAATTCCAAGATGCGGAACAAGCAAAATATTTACCAAAATACTGACTGCGGCACCAAGCAAAGTAATCTTCATCAGCACCGTTGTTTTTTTAGTCAAAACAGGTGCAACCATAAAATTGATATAACAACCGTAAAATAAATATCCGCCGACGACAAGCGGAATAATTTTAAGCCCGCCCCAATAAGCGCGGTTAATTAAATTTAGGCCGAAAATATTTGTCTGAATTATCAAAGGCATCAACAAAGCAAGCCCCAAAAATACCCAGCCAAGCAAAGCAAAAGACCAAGTGAAAATTTCCGCAAAAGTTTGTTTGGCATTTGGTTCTTGCGCTTCTTGTATAAAAAACGGGCGCCATGCTTGATCGAACATTGAAACAATCAGCATCATAAAAATTCCGATCTTAAAATTTGCTTGATATATGCCGACATCGCCCAAACTTGTTAAATGCGAAAGCAAAGGTTTATCAATAACATTTACCAAAATGCTTGCAAGCCCCGCCGGTATAAAAGGCCAAGAAAAGTTAAACATTTGTTTAAATAAATTCTTATTAAACTTAAAAACAAAACTTTCTT
This sequence comes from Elusimicrobiaceae bacterium, assembly GCA_045658545.1. Classification (GTDB taxonomy): domain Bacteria; phylum Elusimicrobiota; class Elusimicrobia; order Elusimicrobiales; family Elusimicrobiaceae; genus Proelusimicrobium. Next base: position 133,480 of record JAZOVE010000034.1, on the reverse strand, counting down.
TTACGATAGGGAAAAGTAAAATTAAAGAAGTCAAAGATGCCAAAATGCCTGCCACAAAAACTCCTTTAACCCCCCAATTAAAAAATGCCAAAGCACAAATATTACCGACAACATTTATAATTATTGAAGCACTCCGTACAAGCACAAAATGCCATGCGCGGTGCTCAAAACGGAGTTTGGCAAAAGGTACAATATTTAAAGCATCAAAAGCCAAAATAAAAACGCAATATTTTATAAGGTAAGCATTATTCGTGCCAATACCCAAAACACTTGCCAAAACAGGACTCAAAAAATAAATTAAAATTGAAAATAAAACCGAAGTTCCGCAAACTGCTAATAACGGTGTGGAAAAGGTATCTTTTGTTTTATTATCTTCGGCAAAACGCAAATAGGCTTGATCCATACCGTACTGGTAAATAATATTAAACAGCGCCATAAACGCAAAAACAGTAGCAATTACGCCGTAGTCCGAGGTTATTAAATAGTAAGTGTAAAACGGCACTAGGAAGAAATTTAGCATCCTTGCCAAAATGGTGGAAGTGCCGTAAATAAGTGTTTCTTTCCCCAGCCGTTTTACTTTGTTTACCATAATTTTACTTCTAGCAAAGCGGAATTAAACGCTCTAAAACGCGCTTAAAACTGCCTTCAATTTTTTTGGTTTCTTTGATAGTGTCTTCGTGTGAAATCGGTGTTTTTGAAATACCGCAACCCATATTTACAACCCAAGTAAGGCCGCAAATTTTCATACCAAGTTGCTTAGCGCAAAGAACTTCAGGAACGGTGGACATACCGACTACATCAACTTTTAAAATTTTCAACATTCTGATTTCAGAAGGTGTTTCAAAATTGGGCCCTGTCATAGCGGCATAAACACCTTCGCCCGCTTTGATTTTCAATTTCTTTGCAATTTGCAAAGCGGCTTTGCGTAATTTTTTATCGTAAAGATCGGTTAAATCAATAAACCTTCTGCCGAAAGCGGGGTCATAATTGCCGATTAACGGATTATTCGCCATAAAATTTACATGGTCTTTCAAAACGCATAAAGAACCGACGGGCAATTTCGTAGTTAAAGAACCAACTGCTGCGGAGACAAGCATTGTTTTAGCGCCCAAAAAAGCTGCTGTTCTGATTGAAAGGGCCAAATCTTTCATATCATAACCTTCGTAATAATGAAAGCGCCCATGCAAAACAATAATATTTTTACCTTTATAAGTTCCGAAAATCAAATTACCCGGATGCCCCGGAATAGTGCTGTGTAAAAAATGCGGGATTTGGGAATAAGGAACAACAATTTTATTTTCAAGTTCAGGTATAGATCCGGCCATGCCACTGCCGGTAATAAGCAAAATTTCCGGCTTAAAATTTTTGGTTTTTTTATTTAAAAATTTTACTGCTTCTTTTACTTGTTTAAGTTGATCCATTTTAATCTCCTATATCGTTAAATTTGTTACTGTAAAGGCATTTTCGTAATGTTGAACGACTTCGGCTGTTATAGTTATTATATCAAACCTTAATGCAGTATAGTTAATTTTTGTTTTTTGTATATACGCCGCCGCCGTCAAAGTTATACGCCTTTGTTTTGCTTTGTTTACTGCCGCAAGCCCGCCGCCAAAGAGATTTGTTTTGCGTTGTTTTACCTCAACAAAAACGATTGTGTTTTGTTTGTCTTGGGCGATAATATCAATTTCCCCCATCTTACAAGCAAAGTTGCGTGCAATAATTTTATAGCCCTTTTCTTTTAAATATGTAGCGGCTTGATCCTCGGCCTTATTGCCTTGACGGCGCAAAAAACTGAACATTATTTACCCCCCGCTTTTACAGGAGTGCCGACGGCAAAAAGCCCGTAAAATTTACTGTAAACCGGCTCAAAAGTTTTGCGGTGCAAGGGGCAAGGGCCGTATTTATCAATCAAATCCGTATGCAATTTTGTACCGTAACCTTTATGTTCCTCAAATTTATAATTTGGGTAAATTTTCGCGCTGATGTCCATAAATTTATCACGGCTGACCTTTGCAATAATGCTCGCTGCGGCGATACATAAAGAAGTACCGTCGCCTTTCACTATCGCTTTTTGCGGCGCGTTTAAGTTCGGAATTATTTTATTTCCGTCAATTAAAACTGAAATATTTTTGTTTTTAAATTTCGTTAGCGCGCGGCGCATGGCAAGGAAAGTTGCCCGCAAAATATTTAATTTATCAATTTCTTCCGCGCTTGCATAACCGGTACAATAAGTTATCGACAAAGTTAAAAGTTCTTCAAAAATTTCTTCCCTTTTTTGAGATGTTAATTTTTTACTGTCATTGATTTTTGACATTATCGGGTGCGTGTAAAGTTCGGGCGGAATATAACAAGCGCAAGCGGTTACCGGTCCGGCAAGCGGCCCGCGGCCTGCTTCGTCAATACCTATAAGCATTTTGCCGTTTTGCGCCGCAATTTGCGCTTTATCAAAATCAATCAAGGTCATAATATATTTTAACATTTTACAAACCTCACCTAAAATATTGTATTATATAAAGGATAAGGAGACCATATGCCAAAAAGAATCTTACTAAAACTCTCGGGCGAAGCCCTTGCGGCGGAAAAAACGCGCGGACTAACCCCTGTGTGCTTAAAAAGTATCGCCCTTGAAATCAAAAATGCGCTTGCAACAAAATGCCAGCTTGCCATAGTAATCGGCGGCGGCAATATTTGGCGCGGTGTGCGCGACGGCGGCGGTATTATTGACCGTATTAATTCCGACAATATGGGCATGCTTGCAACCATAATTAATGCGCTTGCCTTGCAGTCCGCTTTGGAAGAAATCAGTGTGCCCACACGCGTTATGACCGCCATAAACATTGATAAACTTGCCGAGCCGTTTATAAGGCGCAAAGCCATCCGCCACCTTGAAAAAGGCCGCGTTGTAATTTTTGCAGGCGGAACAGGCAGCCCGTTTTTTACAACCGATACAGGCGCCGCTTTACGCGCATCTGAAATTAAGGCAGACATTTTGCTTAAAGCAACACAAGTTGACGGAGTTTATGACAGCGACCCGCGCAAAAACCCGAAGGCAAAACTCATCACGAAAATTACTTACGCAGACGCAATTAAAAAAGGCCTTGAGTTTATGGACACAGCCGCCTTGGCTTTGTGCCTTGAAAACAAATTGCCTTTAAAAGTTTTTAATTTACATAAAAAAGGAAATATCAAACTTGCCGTCAGCGGCAAAAATATTGGAACAACGATATATTAAGAGGTATTATGACAGTAAACGAAATTATAACAAATGCAAAAAACGAAATGGCGGAAGTTCCGCAAAAATTGAAACGCGATCTCGGTTCATTAAGAACAGGCCGCGCAAACCCACAAATGATTGAGCAAGTCCGAGTCGATTATTACGGTGTGCCAACCCCGCTTAAACAAATGGCAGTAATTAATGTTTCCGACGCAAGAACACTTGAAATTCAACCTTGGGATGCAGGTGCCGTAAAAGAAATTGAAAAGGCCTTAAGCCAAGCAGATCTCGGTGCTGCACCAACGACAACAGGCAAAATTATACGCATCATCTTCCCCCCTATGACGGAAGACAGAAGAAAAACTTTGAGCAAAACCGTCGCAAAAATGAGCGAAGATTATAAAGTTGCAGTTCGCAATGAACGCCGCGATGTTTTGGAAAAACTGAAAAAAGCGCAAAAATCAGGCGAAGTTACCGAAGACGATTTGAAACGCTTTGAAGTTGATATTCAAAAAGCAACCGACGAAGCAATTGCTTTAATCGTCAAAATAGTTGAAGAAAAAGAAAAAGAAATAATGACAATTTAATTATTATTTTTCACGTGCTGTTTTTGGCTTATGTCAAACCCCGAGTTTTTAAAACCCGGGGTTTTTTTATTATTTACAAGAATTTTTGAGATAATTTTTGTTTTAAATAAAAGCTATATCATGAGTACGCAAATCTGTCAATTATTTTTTAGATAATTTTAACTTTTATTCGACGACGTGTACCAAGAAGTAAAACGAACGAAGTGAGTTTGCGGTACACTAGAAAAAGAAAAGTTAAAATTAACCCAGAAGACGCCGCAACGGTTTGCAAGTATTTCCGAGATAATTTTAATTTTGTTCCAAGTGAGGTATACCGCGAGGGGTGGCAACCCCGTGTATCCGAACACGGAAAAAATTAAAATTAGCCGGAAAGACGCCGCAAAACGGCGTAAAATATGGTATAATAGCATATATAGGGGCTAAGATGCAAGCACTTTTACAACCCAACCAAGCATATCAAGCATTAGTCAAAGAAGTAGCGGAAGTTTGCCACTCTTGCGGAAGAAACCCACAAGATGTCAAAATCTTGCCTGTTGTAAAATATGCCACTACCACGCAAATAGCAAATTTGCTGACGGATAAAACAATAAATTATGTAGCAGAATCCCGTTTGCAAGACAGTTTAAAAAAGTGGGAAAGCGCAGAACTTAAACCCTATAAAGTTAAAAAATTTTTTATCGGCCGCTTGCAAAAAAATAAAGCGGCGAAAGTTTTAGAGTATTTTGACTTGATTTGCTCGCTTGACAGTTTAGACCTTGCGCAATTTTTAAATCAAAAATCAAAAGAAAAGAATAAAATTGCCGAGTGTTTAGTTCAAGTAAAGTTAACAAATAAAGACACACAAGGCGGCGCAAGTTTAGACGAAGCCGGTGCTTTAATTGAAGCGATATTAAGCACTTGCCCGAATATAAAATTAAAGGGCCTTATGGCTATTGCCCCGCAAGCAAGTGAAGATATTATAGAACAAAAGTTTTTAGCGGTAAAAAAGTTATTTGATAAATATTTTAAGCCCTCGGACATTTTATCTTTAGGTATGAGTGAGGACTATAAAATAGCCATAAAATCCGGCAGCAATTTAATCCGGATAGGCAGCAAGATTTTTGAAAGTTCGGAGGAGTAAATGATAATTAAAGTCAGAGCAATATCAACTAAAGGGGATAATGCTGTTATCAGCCGTATCGGCAGCGTGCTTCGCATGAAAGTAAAAACCACAAAAATATCAACCGAAGCCAATGATATCATTAAAGATTTCCTAGTTGATTTTTTTGATGTCCCACCAAGCGGTATAAACATAATCAAAGGCAATAACGGAAAGGAAAAAACCATTGAAGTCCGCGGCAAAAGCGAAGAAGAACTCAAAAAAGTAATGGACGCTGTGCCATAAATTGTAATATAATTTACCAAGAAGCTAAAATAATCAACGGAGAGTAAAACATTGAAACTGTCGGATTATTTAGTAGAACAAATACATCATTTAACTGGTACAGCCAAATATTTTGGATATATCGGCGGTATGTGTGCCCATATTGTTGATAGCATTTATACAAATCCAAAAACTGAACTAATAAATATGGTAACAGAGCAAGGGGCAGGTTTCGCTGCCGAAGGTTATGCCCGTTCCACCAATAAGCTAGGTATAGCGATTGCCACATCAGGCCCAGGTGCCACAAATTTAGTTACACCGATTGCTAACTGCTGGTTTGATTCTACCCCAGTTTTATTTATTACCGGCCAAGTAAACTCTTATGAGTATGAGAAGTATGATATAAAACAAAACGGTTTTCAGGAAACTAATATTGTAAATATTGTCAAACCTATTACAAAATATGCTTATACAATAAAAGACCCTAACGAAATAAGGGAGCAAATAGAAAAAGCAATACACATAGCACTAACGGGAAGGAAAGGCCCCGTATTATTAGATATCCCGATGGATATTCAAAGGGCCGAAATAAACCCGTCCAAATTAAAAAAATTTATCAGTGAAGAAAAAGAGTATAAATTTAATTTTGATATCTCTTTATTAAAACAAGCAAAAAAACCGCTTATTCTTGTTGGCAACGGCTGTTGCTTGGCAGATGCGCGCGCCGAACTTGCCGAGTTTTTAAACAAAAATCAAATACCTGTTATTGAATCCCTTGCAGGATGTGATACTGTCCTTTATGATTACCCATATAATATGGGTTTAATCGGTACTTATGGTAACAGATACGGCAATCTTGCTTTTTATGAATCAGATTTATTATTGGTTTTAGGTTCAAGGTTAGACATACGCCAAACAGGTTCAGATACCAAATTCCTAGACGATAAAAAGATAATACACATAGATATTGATACCAAAGAAATCAACTGTAATAAATTCAATAAAATAGGTATAAATTGCGATGTAAAAAATTTCCTTAAATATCTTAATTGCCAAAATATAGACCTTGATATTTCAAAATGGCAAGAAAGATGTTTAGAATTAAAACAAACATATTCAAACAATAAAAAGATTTATAAATTGCCGAATTTAATTTTGGATTCAATATTCAGCGAACTGAAAGAAAATGATATTATGGTCGCAGATGTCGGCCAAAATCAGATTTGGGCAGCACAAAGCCTTAAAATAAAACAGGGCCAACGCTTTATATCGTCAGCTGGGCTTGGTTGTATGGGGTTTAGCTTGCCTGCCGCAATAGGCACAGCAATTACAGGAAAAAGAGTCTTTGCAATATCAGGCGACGGCGGTTTCCAAATGAATATTCAAGAATTGGAAATCATTAAACGCCGTAATTTACCTATAAAAATTATCATTTTAAATAATAAAAATCTCGGTATGGTAAGGGCTTTCCAAGAACTGTATTTTGAAGGCAGATGTCCTTCTACCGTTGAAGATTATTCCGTTCCTAATTTTGAGAAAATTGCCGAAGCTTACGGTATAAACTCTCATACCATTGAGGCAAACAAATTTGATATTGAAAAAATAAAGCCGATATTAAACTCACCGAAAGCCGAACTGATAAATATTCTTTTTGAACAAGGCACACAAATTGAACCGAGAATTTTATTTGGAAATGCTATTAACAACGCTGATCCTAAAATAAAATAAGAATTAAAGTTAAGGTTTTAAACGGGAGGATTAATACCCCTCTCGTTTTTTAATACTTGTAAATCATATAATAGTTCATTTCTCTTGGCGTTGAATTTTTTGTATCTTGTTCGCATACTTTAGCCGATAAATGATTTTTATTTAAAGTTTCAGGTACACATTCTATGTTAGTTTTTTTAGTCACATAATTTATATTTATTCTATAATTAATTCGTATTCCTTTCATGTTTCTACTGCAAGTATAATAAGCAGATGAAGTATCTCCACCGAAACTACACCAAACATCATCCCCTACAGCAACAGTATTTTTATGACCATAATATTTATAGTTATCCCCCAATTGTATATCCAAATCTTTAAGGATATCTTCCGGCACTTTATCGTTAATCATTATATATCTTTGCACAGATTCAGATAAGGCTTTGGCGTTACTTTTTAAAGTTGCCAATTGACTTTTGGCAACGGCCATTTGATACTGCGGCAAGGCAATTGCTGCAAGTATGCCGATAATTAAAACAACTACCAGCAGTTCTAGCAAAGTAAAACCTTTACTGTTATTTTTCACTTTTAATTTTTTTTGTTTCATATTTTCTCCTTTTATAAAATAAAAAAGCGGTTATCAGAGCCCTTGGAATAACCCATATAACCGCCTTCTGTTTAATAAATAAACAGATTAGCGATTATTTAAGCTTCCAAGGTGCCGTCAAGTTAATCTGACTTGTTCAGCTCTGCTTAACCCAAAGTTAAGCTTCTTAAATAATCTTCTACTTCACAAATTTTAAAAGCCTTGTTCTTGGCTTGACTAAATTATTTTCCCCCTAATACTTTAATAAATTTTAGTAAATTTTGTTTACCGTTTTCATCTTGTTTAAAAACGCCGCAACCCTCTAAAGATGCCACAAAAGTATAACCGATTTGCGTTTGTAAAAATTTTTGTATTTCCGCTAAATTCTTAAACTTTTTATCGGCACAAATTTCTTTAACCCAAGAATAATGAACTTTTAAATTTTCGTCTTTTTTAATATTCTCTATCTTATTTTTGCTGATTAATTCCGCAATTAGTGTTATCTGTTTTTTAAGACGGCCCGGTAACACCGCAAGGCCTAAAACTTCAATAAGCCCCATATTTTCGCGCTTGATATTATGATATTTTACAGGTGTGTTAAAAATACCGAAAGGGTGCAAAGCATCGGTGCGGTTATTTCGTAAAGCCAAATCAATTTCGTATTTGCCTTTCCTAAAGCGCGCAATAGGGGTAATTGTGCTGTGTTGTTCTGTACTCGTTGCGTGCAATATTTCGGCAGATTTATCGTCATATTTTTGCCAAATTTTCAAAATATGCGCGGCAGCCAAAGCAACTTGTTTTTTAGGTCCGCGCACGCGCAAAACAGTAACAGGCCATTTAAGCCAAGAAAATTCCACTTGTTTAAATTTCGGCAAACTGAATTTCAAATTTGTTTTGGTCTGCTCCAAAGCAAAAGTATAACGACCCGCCTGATAATGGTCGTGATTCAAAATACTGCCGCCGACAAGCCCTAAATCTGCATTGGAACCGATAAAGTAATGCGGAAATTCCGTTAAAAAATCAAGTAAATTTACAAAAGTTGCAGGCGTGATTTTCATCGGCCTGTGTTCAGTGGAAATAACTATGCTATGCTCGGTATAATAAGAGAACGGTGAGTATTGAAAAAGCCATCTCCCCCCACCGAGTTTTAATGGTATTACACGTAAATTTTGGCGCGCACTGTAACCAAGGCGGCCTGCGTACCCCTCATTTTCCGCACAAAGAACGCATTTAGGGTAAACATTTTCTTTAAGAGGTTGCTTGCCTAAAAGTGCAATTTCTTTTGGGTCTTTTTCCGGTTTTGCCAAATTTATTGTAAGGCCGATATTTCCATACTTTGTCGGCACTTTCCAAGAAACATTTTTTGCAATTTGTTCGGTGCGTATATAATTGATGGCTTTAGAATATTTATAAAAATTATCGGTTGCAAGCTTTGGATTTTTTTGTTTATCTGCAAAAAATTTATTTATAATTTCACTCGGGCGCGCCGTAAAAACACCCATCAAAGCAACTTCAAAATTATCCCTATAACTTAAAACATCTGCCTTTAATAAACCCTTTTTTGCGGCGTAAGCAGAAAGATTATTTAAAATTTCCGTTATGCTTTTACCTTTCGGGTTTGGTAAAATTTCAGTATTACTTGCGTCTGTATCAAGCAAAGAAAAAAGTGCATTTTGCGCCCAAAGTTTATCTTCGGGTTTAATTAATTTATTCTTAACGGCATAAGCCAAAAGTGTTTGAATATTTTTTTGCATAAAGTTCCTATATAAGTTATTATAATATATTTGCCCCATTGTTTGCTATAATTTAAGTATGAGAACAATTAAATTTATATTGATACTATTTCTTTGTGCGCCTGTCAGCGCGCAAACTTTAAACCAGGCATTAAACGGAAACACTCAACTTAATGTGAATACCGAAAAAACAGAACCGCAAAATACCCCCCTTTCATCTTTAGGTGAAACGAGTCAAGTTCAGGCCATCGCGGTTACCCGTCTGCCTGATATAAAGTTAAATGAGGAAGTATTAACAAAAACCGTTCTTGACTATGAATTACCAAAAGAAATAAAAGAAAATAATAAAAATTTCTTGGCAGGTAATCCGACGATTGCGGCAGCAGAATTATCCGCACAACAAGATAATCCGCTTGCCCAAGCCGAAGCCGCTTTAATTTATCTTCAAAAACGCGATTATAAAAAAGCGCAACAAGCATTAGATATTTCTTTAAAACTTGCCCCGCAAATTCCTCTTTACAAATTATTGCAAGTTTGGCTATATGCCGCGCAAGGTGAAATTAAAAAAGCCCATAAGACCTACAGGGATATGTTATTTTTTACTTCTGATTTTGAATATTTGGCCTCCGGTAAACTTGCTTTGGCACAAGGATATTTTAATAAAGGTAATTTTAAAGAAGCAGGCACAATTTTACAAGATATTTACAGTAATGACCCTTATAAAATCTCGCACGCTGTTTATTTAATTGCGCGCATTTATTTGAAAAACGGCAACAAAAAAGCCGCGCAAACTTTATTTGAACAATCCTTAACCCACGATAACAGTAACTATATGCCGCAACTGTATTTAGCAAGAACGCAATATAAATTAAAACAATATATTCCGTCTTGGCAAAGTTATGCAAGTTTATTTATTTTAGATGGTAAAAATAAAGAAGCAAGGAAATATCTAAATAAACTTTCAAAACATATAAAAGGCGATGCGCAAGATTATTTATTTTATTCCCGCCTATCAGAAATGTATATTAAAGATGCAAAACCTACTGACAGTAAAACATTAAAAATCGGTTTATTTTCAGCACCTAACGGGGTTTTAACAAATATTAACGGTTTTACTTTTTCCACAAGCTCGCCTTACACTATCAAAGACGAAACACGCGGTTTTGTTTTAAAAGCAGATGCTTTCGTCGCTAAAAACATTATTTTTGATAAGGAAACAAAGGGGGTGCATATTCAAAATAAATGGGGTACTTATGACTTTTCAACAAAAAATCCATTTACCATTGAACTCGATAAGAAAAATTTAAGTATGCTTATAAAAGATGCAAAAGCAGATAATATTTTTGCTTCTAATTTAGGCGATAAAGAATTAATCGGTGCTTTGCGCGTAATTCCTACCGAAGACGGTATGCAACTTGTTAATATAACTTCGGTAGAAGAAAGTGTTGCCTCGCTCTTAACAACCGCTCTCCGCGGCGTGCGCGATCAAGCTGTTTTGGAAGCTATCGCCATAGCAATAAGAACACGCCTTTATAACCTTGTTGATTTTACTTCGGACTTTGATTTTAATATCCCCGACAATGTTGCGGAATTTAATTTTGCAGGTAATAATATGGTATCTTTCCTTGCAAGGAAAGCTGCCGAGGCAACAAAAAACCAAGTATTGCTTAATCCCTACGGAGGGCTTGCTTTGGCAAAAACTTATAAAGCTTGCGGTACTGTTACGGAAGAAGGCATTAAAAACACAAAAACTAAAATGATTTTTGAACCAAGCGCTTTGAATATTTTTAAATATATGTTTGCAAATCCGCCTGCAGATTTACTGTCAGCGCCAAAAGATCCAACGGCGTGGTCCGAAACAAAATGGATATATTCAATACCAATTAAAGATATAAATACACGCTTAAAACAAAATTACAAAATAGGTACTTTGAAATATTTTGAAATTGCAGATTTTTCCGAAACGGGCCGCGTGCTTGCTGTTAGGTTTGTCGGCTCAAAAGGCACTATGGAGTTACCGTTTAAAGAAGCAAATTTCGTACTTGCGGCAGGCACTTTACGGTCAGACTTTTTTACCTTTATTCCGTTCAAAAAGGAAATAATGTTTATAGGCTCTGATACAGGTGAAGGCAGCGGAATTTGTGTTACCGGCGCTATCGGCCTTGCCGGTGAACAAAAAAACGCTAAAGAAATTTTAAATTATTATTATCCGTCTTATAAAACAGGTTTATGGCAACAAAAATAGCTTTTATTATAACCAAACTTGACCTTGGCGGCGCACAAAAAAGTGTTTTGTATACTGCGCGCCATATCGGAGATAATTTTGAACCTTTTTTGCTTTGCGGCGAGGGCGGAACACTTGAAAAATATGCCAAAGACCATATAAAAAATTTATATACTATTCCCTCTTTGGTGCGCCAAATTAACCCTATAAAAGATTTTTTGGCATTAAAAGAACTTGCAAAAAAATTAAAGGAAATCAACCCGCAAATCGTGCATACAAATTGCCCTAAAGCCGGTATTTTAGGGCGTATTTCCGCAAAGCTTTTTACAAAAGCAAAAGTGATACATACCACGCACGGTTTTGTTTTTTACGAAGGGCAAAATGTTTTCAAAAAATACTTTTATATTTTTATTGAGCGTTTTGCCGCATTGTTTGCCGACTATATGATTTTCGTTTCAAACAAAGATTTGCAAACAGCTTTAAAGTATAAAATTACCACACCGCAAAAAGCGCGCCTTATACGCGCCGGCGTTACACCTAAAAATAAAGAAAGTTTGCGCTTTAATAAAGCCAAATTATTTGAAGGACTTGGCATAAAAGAGGGAACAAAAATTGTTTTGCAAACTGCCAATTTAAAGCCGGAAAAGAACCCCCTTGAAAGTGTCAAAATCGCAAATTTAGTTTGCAAAAAAATACCAAATACAATCTTTTTATACACGGGCGCAGGTCCGCTTAAAGAACAAACGGAAAATTTAATTAAAGAATTAAAACTTGAAAATAATTTCAAACTTATAGGAGAGAGGGACGATATCCCCCACTTGCTTTCAATAGCGGATGTTTTCTTGCTTACATCAATTCGCGAAGGTTTACCGATGGCGTTGCTTGAAGCGCTTTTTATGAAAGTTCCTGCCGTTTGTTATAATGTGGGCGGAATTTCGGAAGTTTTAAAAGACAGTCAAAACGGTTTTTTGATACCTCAAAACTGCACGAAAAAGGCGGCAGAAAGCATTATTAACATCTTGCAAGGTAATTTTACCTTTAAAGCGCAAACACTTACCTTAATGCAAGATTTTGACATTAAAGATATGCTGCTTAAACAAGAAGAACTTTACACCCTTATCGGTGACAAAAACAGTTTGTTTAATGATATCTGAAAATTATTTATTGAATAGGGTAATAACGACCTACAAAATCTGAGGCAATGCCTTTAGGGGTAAGATATCCTGTAGCTTGCTCTGTTTTCCTATTCCATAACTTTGTACATAATTTGATTCCCCTCTCATTATCATCTTTGGCAAAACACCAAACGTTAGGTTTGTTAGGTAGACCTGAAATACGAATACCGAAACTATAATTATTTTTAGCACAATATACTCCTGACGAATATATTGGAGCTATACAACAATAATTATCTTTATTAATACGACATCTGTAACCATATCCTCCTTTTTCTCTCTCATACGGAAAATTAATATCTATATAATCAAAATATTTTGTATCATCATTACTAAATTTTTTCCCCGATAAATAATAACGAGAATAAGCATCCGCTAAATTTTTTGCATAAGTACGAAGTTTGACAAATTCACTTTTATCTACTGCTTGTTTGTACTGCGGTAAAGCAATTGCGGCAAGTATGCCTATAATTAGTACCACTACCAGCAATTCAATAAGTGTAAAACCTTGACTACTGTTTTTTATTTTATTCATAAATTCTCCTAATTTCGTTTATACAGCGTTTTTAACTGTTTTATATCAAAATTATACAAAAAAAAAAAAAATGCAAGTCAAGAGCGTCGTCGTGAAATTAAAGGTATGTTTAAAAAATTTTTAATTAAAAGTATATCGGGTTAGATTTTTTTAGCAAGGTCTTTGACGGTTTTATAAATTTCTTCAAGCACTTTATCAAAACTGTGTCCCGTCAAGGAAATAGGGTCTTTTATGCTTTGTTCTTTACCGTAAACATATTCATGCAAAGTAAAAACTTTATCGGAAAACTCTGCATATCTATCTAAAATAATTTCTTTTTGTTCTTCGGTCATTGTTAAAACTAAAGAAGAATCTTCCATATCTTGTGAAGTTAACAAAGTTGCGATATGCGGTGGTTGGGTAAGGCCTTTTGAGACCAAAAAATATGTAATTTTGTTTGGTACTTCAAAATAACTTTGCGCATAAATGCCGCGGGAGATAACGTCAATATCCCCCCGCCCTGCTTTAAGTAAAAAATCTTTTAAAAAGCATTCGGCAGAAAAGCTGCGGCAAATATTTGCGTGGCAAACAAAACAAATTTTATTCTTCATATTTTTACATAAAAATCCCCCACTTTTACGAGGGGGATTTTAAATTAATAACCTGTAACTACTGTGCAAACTTCTGCAAAGATTAAATAACCTTTAACATCTTTATCTACCGTAGCAACTTTGGTAATATTCCCATTACGTTTTGCTGTGGCAACACTCATATCACCTTCAGTCCAAATACCAAAGTAGTTTTTAGCGCAAGCACGACCGATTTTTGTACCTCTTTCAGCACCGATCAACATCGGTTGTTGTGTTTGGCTGAACATTGAAGCACCGGTTTCCAAATTCGGCATAGCGCAAGCTGCTAAAACTGCGGCAAACGGCAAAAGTAAAAACAATTTTTTCATACAATTCTCCTTTATAAATTACTTACAAATTTATTTTACCAAAATAAAGAGAGTATTACAACAAATAATAACTATAGCATAGGATAGTAATAAGCACCACCATTAATAATTCCGTCCGGAGTTAAAAGGCCGGTCGCTTGCCACATTTTGTTTTTATCCCATAAATCTTGACATAATTTCTTAGCACGATCATCATCAGTTTTCGCCATACACCAAACACTGGGGTTGGTATTTATTAATCGTATCTGTATACCGAATCTATAATTAGTTTTAGCACAAGATATTGAATCATTATATAGAGGTGCTATACAACAATAATTATCTCCGTTCGTACGGCAGCTATATCCATCAAAATTCTTTTGCTTTGCATATGGGAAGTCAATGTCTATATAATTAAAATAATTCTTTGATTTATTAGGTAAGTTATTGCCCGATAAATAATACCGTTTATAGGAATCAGCCAAATCTTTGGCATAAGCGCGAAGTTTGGTTAATTCACTTTTATCAACTACTTTTTTATATTGCGGCAAGGCAATTGCGGCAAGTATCCCGATAATCAAGACAACTACTAAAAGCTCTATCAAAGTAAAACCTTTAGTAAATTTTTTGTTTACTACATTTTCTTTCTTCATTTTATTTCTCCTTTAATTTATTTAAGTATTTCCTATAACTCCTCTCCCCTTCCTAAGGCGGAGAGGTTAGGAGTGGGGTTATTAAATAAGGTTTTCTTTATTTTACAACCCCACCCCCTGCCCATCCGCCTTTGCAAGCAAAGGGGCGGGGAGTATTTTCAAAATCAGCCAAATAAAAACGGCTGCTATATTTAAGCTTCTTGCAGTAACCTAAATAAAACAGCCGTAATTCACCACTAAAAATGGTAAACATTTAACACATAACAGTGAGGGGATCAACCAAACCATTATGTGTTTTGACGACCGTTTTTGAACTGCAAGAATGCCTCT
Organism: Elusimicrobiaceae bacterium; assembly: GCA_045658545.1. GTDB lineage: Bacteria > Elusimicrobiota > Elusimicrobia > Elusimicrobiales > Elusimicrobiaceae > Proelusimicrobium. The sequence goes on along the minus strand of JAZOVE010000034.1, from coordinate 118,457 downwards.
ATTTCTAAAAGCTCTCCATACTCCTTAGGTATGGTTTCAAAAACAGATTTGAATTATTTTAGGGGTTTTAGCCCTACATTAAATAAAACTCCTTTCTTTTATTATAATGTTTTTTAATATATCGTTCAAGTCCTTAAAAATTTACATCAAGCGCATCAATAAGTTTATTGTCATGCGTATAAGTGCGCAGGGAAAGTTTCCTGTCCACAATTTTAATATGCGAAAAATGCGGCAGGGGTAAATATTTTGAGCCCCATTCATTTTCATAAGTACTGTCTTCAAAAAATTTACCGCTTCCGCCGACTGTTACATATATCGGCCCGCTTTTTGCGGGGGCGCCTTTTCTAATCGGTTTTGTTCTTTCATAAGCCCCCTGATGGCCTTGAATAACTAATTTTACTTGGTGTGCTTCAAATAAAGGTGCTAAAAAAGCACTCAATAAATCTTCCGTTTGGCCGCTTGAATAAACAGGATGATGCATTACAACAATTTTCCATTTGTCTGCACCGGCTTTTGCCAAAGTGTTTTTAAGCCACTCATATTGCGTTGAATCCTTTTCAAGTTTCGGGGCTTGCAAAGCACCGTATAAATTATTTGTATCAATTACTATTATTCGAACATTTGCCGTATCAAAAGAATAATAGTTTGGGGTTCCCGTGCTCCAAGGCATATTATGGTTTGATTTATAATGCCCGGCCAAAAAACCTTTACCTGCGGCAGTTTTGGCATCAGGCCCATATTCATCAGTGCCGATAGTAAGAACTAAAGGCATAGTGTTTAAAATTCTTTGGTAAGGTTCAAAAAATTGTACAGTTTCATCAGACGCTAGGCCTGAAGATGAAATATTACCTGTATGCACTAAAAAATCTGCTTCATAATTTGCCATATTGCGCGCCATAGTTTTTTTAATCTCTGAAGTGTCAATATTTTCATTAGCTGAAGTATTACCAACTACGAGGAAATTTACAATTTTACGCTCAGGCGTAAATAAAGTTTTAAAAGTACCTTTGCTGGGGTCTTGTACACCGTCGCCTGCATTATTTTCAACATAAGCTTTATAGCAAAACTGTGTATTGGGTGTTAGACCGTGCAACACAAATTTATGATTCCTTGCAGGTGCCGCAATTGCCATAAGCTGGCTGCATTTACCCAAAGGGCCGTACTCAAGCCAAGCGGGTGTAGTTTCGCTTGCAGCGAATTTAATAACGGCACTTTTAAGCTCGGCATCTTCGGTATAAGGGCCTTTAATAATTTCTGCCGCAAAAAGCGGAAGAAATAAATTACAAAACAAAAAAGTAAAAAATATTTTTTTCATAAATTATAACGGTATATTTCCTTTAGGTTCATTGGTTTTTGCAACTCTCTTTTTTGCCAAAACCTTTAAAGCACGGATAATAACGCTCCTTGCTTTTGATGGCTCAATAATTTCATCTATCGAACCGCTTGCCGCCGTTTGATATGGGGAAGCAAATTTTTGTGCATATTCTTTTGTAAGTTTTTCTTTTAGTTCTTCCGCTTTATCTTTTGCAGCGGCTTTTATATCCTTAGCATATAAAATTTCTACCGCACCGCGCGGCCCCATAACGGCAAATTCTGCCGACGGTAAAGCAAAGTTAAAATCCGCACCAAGTGCTTTGGAACCCATCGCTATATAAGCACCACCGTATGCCTTGCGGATAACTAAAGTAATTTTAGGAACGGTTGCCTCGCCGTAAGCATACAAAAGTTTTGCGCCATGCCTGATTATACCGCCGTGTTCCTGTTCAACACCGGGTAAATAACCGCCGATATCTACTAAAGTTAAAATAGGTATATTAAAATTATTTAAGAAGCGCACAAAGCGGGCGGCTTTATCACTTGCATTTAAGTCCAATGCACCGCCTAAATAATCGGAGTTATTTGCAACAATACCCACAACTTCACCGCCGAGTTTTACAAAACCTGTAATAATGTTTTTTGCGTAATCGCGGTGTATTTCAAAAAATTTATTTTCGTCGGCAAGTTCCCAAATGATATGATGTATGCGAAAGGGTTTACCCGGGTCCATAGAAGATAATTTTTCAAGCATCGGTGTTTGCCTGTCAGCAACATCTAGGGTAGAACTGCAAATTGGTTTTTCTTTACAATTTTGAGGTAAGAAAGTTAAAAGCTCGCGCACTTGCCTGAAGCAATCTTGCTCGCTGTTTGCAATAACATGGCAAACACCACTTTTTTGTGCATGCGCTTTGCTGCCGCCTAAAGTATTAAGGTCAACTTCTTCGCCGGTTGCTGCTTTAACGACGTTTGGCCCTGTTACAAACATATGGCTGATACCGTCAACCATAAATATAAAATCAGTTAATGCAGGTGAATATACCGCACCGCCCGCACAAGGCCCTAAAATTACTGAAATTTGCGGAATTACACCTGAACATTTTACATTTCTTTGAAAAATTTCACCGTAACCGTCTAAACTGTCCACGCCTTCCTGAATACGCGCACCGCCTGAATCCAAAAGCCCGATTATCGGAATTTTTGCTTCTAAAGCGCGGTCCATAATATAGGCAATTTTTTTGGCATGTGCAAGGCCAAGTGAACCACCAAGCTGCGTAAAATCTTGCGCAAATATTGCCACTTCCCTACCGTTAATGCGGCCAAAACCGGTAATAACACCGTCGCCTTTAAGATGTTTTTCTTTTAAACCAAAATCTTGGCAACGTGTTTCCACCAAAGAGTGTATTTCAAAGAAGCTGTTTTCGTCAAGAAGATATTGTAATCTTTCACGTGCGGTAAATTTACCCTTTTCATTTTGGAGTTTTGATTTCTCCAAATCCTGTTTTTTAGTTTCTTCCATAAGGGCGCGGAATTTTTTTATTTTTTCCGGCGTTTCTTTTAATTCCTTATCGTTAAGGTCAAATTTTTCTGTTTCTTTCATAAATTCTCCTAAATAACTTTTGGATATGCCAAAACAAATTTATAGGCATTATCTATTGTTTTCATTTCAAAGCCGATTCTGGGGCTACCTTTAAAAGCCCAAATATCTAAAGCTTTACCGAAAAATTGTACTTCATTATTCAAAATTTTAATATCTGTGGTCGGCACCGTTAAACCTAAATGCAGAAGTTTTAGCACCGCCTCTTTTTTGGCCCAAAGCTCGGTTAAATAAGCATCATCCTTTGCCAAAATTTCTTCTTTAGTAAAATATTGGGTTATCCAACCTTCGGGGCGCGGTTCTATTTTTTCAATATCTACGCCGATCAAATCGCCCGTCAAAGAAATGGCTGCAACGGCATAATCTCCGCGATGGGAAATTGAAACAGTCAAATCATTTCCCCCCTCCGCTTGCAAAACAGGTGCGCCATTTTTGGAATTTTTAACCTGTAATTTTTTAAGCGGTAAATTAAAAAATTCCGTAGCAAGTGTTTTTAGTGCATAACGGCCCGCGAGCCACTCGGCAGCACGTTTTTCAACGGTAAATTGCTTATATTGTTTAAGTTCAAAAGTTGTTAAAAATTCTTCAGCTTTCGGTGTATCTTTTACATTAACAATTAAATAACGGTAATTCATAGTCCTCCTAACGTCCCAAACCGGCAATAGTTTGAATATCTTGCATCTCCGCCCATAAATCTAAATTCTTATCAAAGATAAAGGCATCAAAAGAGCTTTTACCTTCAATAGTTTTATCATTATATTTTGCATAAACATAAAGTTCTTTCGGTGCTTGCTCGCCCTGATGATAAAAATGTATTTTTGAAATATAATCAGGTAAAGTGGCATAACCCTCGACGGCATAATCCCTGTAACCGCAAGCTTGGAACATAGCTTCGGTCAAAAGCGGAGCAGTCAAAAGCTTACAATTTTCAGCTGTTATAAAAGCAGTATCAGGTTCTTTATACAAAGCTAGTACGGAATTACCGTCAACTTTCAAAATACCGTCTAATACTTGCATAGATGGCCCGTGGAAATACCCTTTATAAATATCTTCCTTGGTAACGGAAATAGTTTCAGGAATAACAATATTATTTTTTACACTTTCCCAAGAACTAGCAAAATTCCTTAAATTTTCAGCCGTAAAATGACAGCGTGTGCCGCCCATTTTTAGGCCTTTACTGCTAATAAAGTCTGATTCTATTTCCAAATTAATCTTTTCCCCTTCTTTTGCGGCTTTAACGCGTACGGTTATCGGGTTTTGGCGGATTAATTTTATAGGTAAATAGAAATGCACTCTTTCAAGACCGTCAAGTGTTTTATCTATTAAAAGTTTTGTTATTTCCGCAAAACTTTCTAAACCGAATGTTCCGGCAAGGAGTGGCACCTTTTCAATACTGTAATCTTGCAAAAACGGTTGTTCAGCAGTAAAAGTTTTTTCAGCCAAAATATTATTTTCCGTCTGTTCTTTTACCGTTCCTGCAAAGAAATAATCATTATTTGCCTGTATTTCATTTTGAGGAACAGTCTCTTCTGTAATTTCAGTTTCCTTTTCTTCAAAAAGGGCTTCTTGATTTAAAGGAAATTCTTCATTTTTGACGGTATTTCCTTCAAAATTTTCTTCTTTAATTTCTTGAGGTTCAAGCTTTTCTTCTGCTGATACCTGCAACTCTTTCACAGGTTCTTGTATAGTCTCTTGCACTGATTCTTCGACTTTCGTTTCTTCCGTTTTGGTTTCGGTTGATATTTCTTCTTTGGTATTTTCTGCCAAACTTGCTTCTTGCAGTTCTTCTTTTATTTGTGGCTGAATTTCAATTTGCGCATCATAATCAAAGCGGATTTGCCTGTCCCAATCTAAATTATTTAAAGGGCCGGTTACCATAACTTCGCAAGATTGGCCTTTTAAAATTTCTTCTAAAATCAAGTCCAAATAAATATCTGTTTTTTGCAAAGTTACATTTTCTTTTTTAAGTAAATCCATTTCAAAAATAGGGCTTGCTATGCTGATCACCTTAAAACCTTGCATATTTAAGAGATATGCAAGTTGTGTTAAATATCCATCTGTACTTGCTTTAACAGCTTGGCCCGTAGCACCTATTTTACTCGTTAAAGCAGTATTAAACACATACATACCGCCGTCTTTAACAAAATTGAAAGCAAGGAAATTTGAAATAACGCTCACGTTTAAATCAAAATCTTTTTTGCTTAATTCCGCAAAGTGAAATAAACCATCTACCCTGCCGTATTTATTGCGGATTTTTGAAATAGTTTCTTTTAATTTTGTACTATTTGAAAAATCTGTACTGAAATATTCCGTCTGGCAACCGAGCGCTTCAAGTTTTTGCAAATTCTTAAAGATAGTTACGGAATTATCGATTTTTGCAAAATTTTTAGCTAAAATTTCTTCTGAAACATTTGCATTTTCGGCTTTTAATTTTTGGGTTAATTTTTCTTTTTCTTCTTTAAGTTCTTGGCTTGATAAAGTTGCATAATAAGAAGCATTTTCAAGCAATTCTTCTTCATCGATTAAGATTAAACGCGCTTTGAACTTTCCTGCAATTTTTAAGGCTAAATCTGCACCAAAGCCTGTCCCTGCACCGGTGAGGGCAAGTGTTTTACCTTCAAGTGAAATTTCTTCCCACTCGGCAAATTTATAGGGCAAATAAAATAATGTTTTTCTGTCTTCACCGTCATAAGTTATTAAGCAGCGGTCATCGCCTTTTAAAATTTCATAGACGGTTTTTTGCGCCATTATTTGCGGCTCTGTATCTTGTTTAAAGGAAATAATTTTACTTAATAAACCTGTATTTTCATAAAGGTCTTTCCTTAAACAAAGCGCAGAACCTAAAATCGTTCCGTTTGTCGGGTTTTCTTTACTTACAAAGGGGATATCGCTTTCCCTTTCAAAAACTGTTGTTATAAAGGTGTCGGCATTGGACCTATCAGCCAAATCTTTTGCAAATATTTTTGTTGCAAGCAAAAGCGGCCTTAAATATTCGTTAGCTTCAGTAGACGGGTTTTGTTTTTTATCATATTTTTTTAAGGAACAAGGCAAAATATAGACGATACCTTGAACGGGGGATTGGTTTTCTTTAGCAAAACTTTCCAAAGCGGTTTGTGTTTCCTGTAAAGATGACCAAGAAGTCATACTTACATTTTTACCGCGTGTTTTTAATTTCGTGAAAATATGGGTTTTAAGGCCTTCCATTTTGAAAGCATCACTGTATGCTTTCGTTAAAGCGGCACTGTCTGAAAATATCAAAACAGTTCTTTTGGGGGATAAATTGCGTTTTGCTTCCTCGGCAAGCGGTGCATCAACTAAAACCGGCAAAAAGCGCGCGACTTTGTCCTCTGCACTGATAACAGGGGTTTCTTCTTGCTCAACCGCTTGCTTGATTTCCTGTTCCGGCTCTGCCGGCGCAGGCTCTACATGTTCTGTTCGCTCTGCTTGTTCTGCCGTTTTTTGTTCTTCAATATTTTGTTCTTCTTTCGGCTCTTCCTGTTTGGGGAAAGGGTCTTCTGCTTTTGCAGAAGAACTTTCTTTTTCTTGCTTCGGGGCATTATTTTCTTTGCTTGTGTTGGACATTATATACTTGATACAATGTCTAATCGTCGGATAATCTTTTAATACCAAAGCGCTGTTTGAAGCAATACCGTATTTTTCCTGAAGTAAAATTAACATTTCCGCTTGCTTGACTGTATCTATACCGAGTTCGGCTTCCATATCCACATCAAGTTCAAGCATATCTTCCGGATAACCTGTTTTTTGGGAGATTAACGCAACAACTTCTTTTGTTACAGTTGCCTCATCTAAAGGTTTAATTTCCGGTTTCGGCTCGGGTTTAACTTCCTCTTTATTTTCGGGTTTTACTTCGGCAACAGTTTCTTTTTTAGGTTCTTCCTGTTTAGGTGTTTCTTGTTTTACACTCACAACACCTAATTTTTCCTGTAAAGTTTTAAGTAAAGCCTGTGCTTGTTCTTGTGTTAAATTTAAAGAACAATTTACATTTTCTAACACGATATTTCCTGCATTTAACTGTGTGGTTACGGGAACGGTAACGGTTTCCGCTTTTCTTGGCATAACGGCATTAACAAAAGCAGGGTTATATAAAGTGTCTGCTTTATTTAAATCGGTTTTGCTCCAATCCACTTCAATACCGGCAGCGGCTAAATTTGCCATTAAATCATTAAACTCAGTTATACCGCCGCGTTTTGGATGGTTTGAAGCTAGCACGCGTATATCTTTTTTGCCTTCTAAAGTATTTGTTACAAAGGCACTTAAAATGCGTTTTGGGCCGACTTCAATAAATAAACGCACCCCGCGCTCATAAGCAAGTTCAACTTGTTTTATCCACTCGACGGAACTCATAATTTGCTCGACCATAGTATCTTTAATAGCTTGAACATCTTGCGGGTAAAAATCTGCTGAAACATTTGAAGTTATCGGCAAAACAGGTGCATTAAAATGCAAGGTATCTAAAAATTTTCTGTAACCTTCTGCCGCCGGCCTGACGATAGCGGAATGGAAAGCATGCGAAACAGGTATAATAACTGCCTGCATACCCATATTGTTAAACATAGCAACGGCATCATCTACTGATTTTGATTCCCCTGCAATAACGGTTTGCGTCGGGCAATTTTTATTTGCAACCGCGACATAACCGGTAATCTTTTTAAGTTCGGGTTCAACTTTATCGGCACTTGCGGCAACTGCTGCCATTTTACCGTTGTCTTTATTATTTAAACCTGCCATAGCACTGCCGCGCATGGTAACTGCTTTTAAAGCATCTTCAAAAGATAAAATACCTGCGGCAACTGCGGCACCGTACTCGCCCAAACTGTGGCCCATGGTTACATCAGGCTTAATACCGAATTGATATAAAAGGCGCATCATAGCGACATTTGCGGTTAAAATTGCAGGTTGTGTGATTTCTGTTCTTTTTATACCTTCTTCGCGCTCTTTAAGTTTTTCTTTATCTTCACCGGGTTTAGACCAAATAACTTCGGTTAAAGAAACGCCGGCAAGTTTCATGGAAACTGTATCAGCTTCTTCAAAAGTATCGCGCACGATTTTATATTTGCTTGCCAAATCTTTCATCATATCCACATATTGTGCGCCTTGGCCGGGGAACATAAAGCAAACTTTCGGTTTTTGTGTGCTTGGGTGGAAAGGATAAATACCTTTCATTTTGAGGTATAAAGATTGTTCTTCCCAAACATTTGAACCGGATGCAATTTTAATAAAATAAGCAATTTTTGTTTTAAGTTTTTCGGGATCTTCCGCATTTATTGAGACGGCAAATTCCGCCCGCGGTGCAGTATGGTTTGTATAAGCATTTTTGACTAAATAGAATTTATCGTCTGTAACTTCCCTTGAAACTTTGGTAAGCAAATCAAAAAGGGCTTCCCTTGTAGGGGCGGAAAATATTAACATATCTCCAAGCAATTTTTCCTGCTCCACTAATAATTCGTAATTCATTTTATCCTCCACTCTTGTTTGGGGTAAAGTTTGTGTTTGTTTGGTTTCCTGTACTGTTTCCTGCATTGTTTCCGTACCGTAAGTATGGTTTGCGTCATATTCTTCCAAAGCGGCGTGCGCATTTTGACCGCCGAAACCGAAAGCGGAAACATTTGCACGTCTTAAATTATTTGTTTCCCAAGCGCGCGCTTTGGTGTTTACTTTGAAAGGCGAATTTTGCCAATCAATTGTTTTGCTGGGTTCATTAAAATTAATTGACGGCGGTAAAATTTTATTATGCAAAGCTAAAGCAGTTTTAATCAATGAGGCCATACCCGCATTTGCCTTTGTATGCCCGATTTGTGATTTAACCGAACCGAGTGCAATTTCTGTTTTAACATCTTTGAAAATTTCGTTTAAGGCGGCCATTTCGGCACTGTCGCCGACTTTGGTTGCCGTACCATGCGCTTCCATTAAGCCGATATCGGCAGGGCCGTACTCAAGGCCTTCAAAAGCATTTTGTACGGCAAGTTTTTGGCCTTCTGGGTTTGGTGCGGTAATACCTTTACCTTTACCGTCGCTTGAAAGACCTACGGAACGGACAATAGCATAAATTTTATCACCGTCTTTTTGGGCTTTGCTTAAAGGTTTTAAGAGGACTGCGCCGGCACCCTCGCCCATAACAAAACCATTAGCTTTATCGTCGAAAGGTCTACTGCCGTCGGCAGACAAAGCACCGATTTTTGAAAATTTAACATAATTGCTTGGCGCCATCATAGCATCACTTGCGACGCAAAGTGCCATATCGCATTTGCCGAGCCACAAAGTATCCAAAGCGCAAGACAAAGCAAGCAAAGAACTTGCGCAAGCGGCATCTATCGCAAAGCTAGGCCCACGCAAATTAAAAACATTTGAAATACGCCCCGCAATAACATTGGGGAGTTGGCCTGCCATAGTATCTTCGGTAGTTAAAGGCAAAAATTTATTTAAGCCATCGCGCGTTGTGTTTATAAGTTCTTCGCTTTGGGCAGGGTTTAAAGTTTTATAAGTTTCTGAATTTTTTAAAGATTCCCAGATAAGCGGCTCATAGATACGCATATCGGAATATTCATTGCTTGGGCCGCCGGCGGAATTTGCCGCAATTACGGAAACGCGGGTTCGGTCAAATTCTTTTTTATTGTAGCCGCTGTCCTCAAGCGCTTGAGCGGCAACATCTAAAGCATATTGTTGGGAAAGGTCAAGTTGCTTACCTACGGCTGGCGGTATTCTGTATTTGATGGAATTAAATTTATAATCTTTTAAAAATGCACCGATTTTTGAATAAGTTTTGCCTTCTGCATTATGGTCAGGGGAATAATAGAGTTTAGGGTCCCATACACTTGTGGGGACTTCCGTTATTGAGTTTTTACCTGAAATTATATTTTGCCAAAATTCTTCTTTATTGTTAGCGTCCGGCAGTAAAGCACCTATACCGATAATTGCTATTGGTTCACGATTTGACATGATAACTCCTTAATATATACATATATATATATGATATCATACTATTAGCCACTTTGGCAAATGGATGCTCTGCAAAAACTATTCTTTGCTGTCTAATTCTTTTTTGCTAATTTTAACTTTTCTTTTCCTAAAGTATCGCAAGTTCGCTCCGCTCACTTTACTTCTTGATACTAGTCGTCAAAGAAAAATTAAAATTATCTAAAAAATACTTGACAGGTTTGCACGCACGGTTCGGTTTATGCTAAAAATATCTTTGGGGGGTTATATCGTTTTCGTGTTTCTTCTTCTTTTAATTTTTTGATTAGTATTTCCTTGAGTTCTGCAAAAAATTCATTTTCCGGGGCATTTTTTAAAACAACCTCACAATCAGCTAGGGCTTTTTTATTTTCGCCGATTTGTATATAAAACCGTGCCCTGCACATATAATTGACGATATTATTTTTGTCTTTATTAACATTTCTTGTGTAAATTTTTTCAAGTTCTTCAGTTAAATTATGCCTTTTGCATATAGCCATAAGGTCATAAGACATATATTCACACCCCATTTGATAATCTTTAACGGCCTTTTCATACTCTTTTATTTTTGCATACAAGATAGCTCTGCCTGTATATAGTTCCGCTATATCGGGATATTTTTTGATTAGTTTATTAAATTCTTTGATTGATTCTTTGATTTTTGTTTTAATATTTTCCGGCATAAATTATCCTCTTTCTTCAAATTCAGCCAATGAAAAACGGCTGCTAGTGCAAGCCAAGATTAGTGCCTTACAAAAAACAGCCGTAGTTTGCTAAAATAGCAAACATTAAACACCTAAAAAACGGGTAATTATTCCGCTTAGCAAGTGTTCATCACAGCTGTTCTTGGACTAATCTTGGACTTTCGTGCCTCTCTTTTCAGAGATCCCAAAAACAGATTAAATTTTCTTAGGGTTTTCAGCCCTACATTTAGAAATAACCTCTAAATTTAGTATATCATTTTTTTATAAGCAAATTATTTTTCTTCTTCAAAATCGATTTCGGGGAGTTGTTTGGAACTCTTGGCACCTAACTCCTCAAGTTTCTTAACTTGGGAAAGTATCCCCCCCTTCCCGTCGAAAGTGCGGCGGGCGTCTTCATAATGGTTCAAAGCGGCATTTAAACTGCCTTTTACTTGCCCCATATTTGTGCTGAAACTTGAAACCTTTTCATGCAATATTCTGCCGATTTTTAAAATTTCTTCGGTGTGTTTTTGCGCAAGGTAAATGTTCCATAATTGTTCTATGGTTTTTAAAATCGGTATCAAAGATGAGGCGGTTGCCACCATAACTTTTTTGCCGCTTGCAAAAATTCCGAGGTCCTTTTGATATTCCAAAGCGCATAAATAGGCCATTTCTATCGGCACATACATTATTACAAAATCAGGTGTATGTTTGTAAATTTCTTTTAATTCCTGATATTTCTTTTTTGATAATTCTTCAATTTGATTTTTAAGTGCTTTTATGTGTTCCGCTAAAAATTGTTTGCTTTTTATGGGGTCCTTTTCATTAATATAATTATTGTATGCGGTTAAAACCATTTTGCAATCAACTACCAAATATCTGTTATCGGGCATATTGATAATAAAATCTGGGCGCAGTTTTGTTTCTTTATCAGTGTTTTGTTTTGTGTAATGCACACCTTCTTTTAAGCCGCAACTTTCAAGCAATTGTTCAAGCAACATTTCGCCGAAATCGCCTTGCTTTTTATTATTTTTTAAGGCGTTGGCAAGGTTTGATGCTTCTTTTTGCAAATTCTCGTTTAGATGTTCCATAGTGGCAAGTTTTTCTTGCAAATAAATTAGATTTTTTGAAAGCGGTTCTATACCTTTATTTTGTAATTCTTCGGTTTTTTGCGTAAGTAAATTTGATGCGATTTCTTTAAACTTTCCCTCCGCAATTTTTTGCATATTATCAAAAATTATTTTTTGCTGCTCCTGCGTTTGTTTTTGCAATTTATTTTCCGCTTCCGCTTTTACTTTTTCTTTTTCCGCCTCATTTAATTGCGCATATAATTCTTTAGCTTTTAATTCAAGGTCTTTATTTTCTTCTTCTAATTTTTTGATTGTTTTTGTTTTGCTTACAAATTCATAAACCGCAACTACGATAATAAGAACTGTTAAAATTATAATAAAAATTTCCATAAAAACTCCTAAGTAAATATTAAAAGGTATTTCCTTAATTTTAGCAAATTTATAAAAAAAATTCCCCTCCGTAAAGGAGGGTAAATTTTTCGGAGAAAGAAAAACATAGATTCAGGTTACGGTAAAATTCCTGACGGAATTTTCCTTCACCCCGGCCCTCGCGGTTTTTGCCTTTCAGCACTTCGTGCTTCAAACAAAAACATCGCTCCGGGCTTCGAATCCCGACGCAATGCCAAGCAGTTGGCATTGCTCCATCCCAAAAAATTAACCCTCCATAAAGGAGGGTAAATTTTTCGGAGAGGGAGGGATTCGAACCCTCGATACAGTTTCCCGTATATTAGTTTTCAAGACTAACGCCTTAAACCACTCGGCCACCTCTCCAACTTAAATTGTCTACTTATATATTTTACAAATTATTTAAGCACTTGCCAAATATTTCTTTTTAAAATATTACCTACATTATTAAATAAAACCAAACCGAGAACTAAAACCTAGCAAGTATTTTTAGGGAAATTTTGATTTTTACTGCGACGACAAGTACCAAGAAGAACGTGGAGCGAAGCGACATCTCGGTACTTTAGGAGCTGAAAAATCAAAATTTACCAAAAAGACGCCGCTAGCAAAAAATGAAAACTGCAAACTTCCTATCATTATTGCATTAAAGTTAAATAAATTATATAATCTCTTATATGTTACCAACATACAGACCAAACAAATCAAAACGCGCTAAAACCATCGGTTTTAGGGCAAAAATGGCCACAAAAGGTGGCAGAAAAGTGCTCAGCGCCAGACGTGCAAAAGGCAGAAAAGAGCTTATTCGCAAGTAATTGTGAAGACATTGGGCTTGCCTAAGAGCGAACGAATTTATTTGAAAGAGGATTTCAAAAAAATCCTCAACACCGGTAAAAAGGTACAAATAAAAGGGTTCACTTTGTGGTACAAGCTTGATTTGGGGCAAGCGTCAAAACCCCAAATAGGAATAATTGTTTCAAAAAAGTTGGGTTCAGCGGTTGAAAGAAACCGCTGTAAACGACTTATTAGGGAAGCTTTTAGGTTAAATAAACATTTACTAAAAAACGCCGCTATCCTAATTTATCCGAAAGAGAAGGAACTTTTACCTTCCTTACAAGCGGCTACAAAAGCCCTTTTGGAATTATCCGAAAAGGCCGGTATTACAGAAGAGTGTGAGGGCCCAAATATTCCTTAACCTCACCCTTCTTAAGATTTTTTAAAGATGGTTAAAAATTTACTGCTTAAATTAATGGGGTTTTGTATCAAGTTCATAAGGCCTTTTTTAGGGCCAAGCGGGGTGTGCCGTTTTACGCCGACTTGCTCTGCCTACGCCTTGGAAGCAGTAAACAAACACGGTTGTATCAAGGGGTTATTTTTGGCGGCTAAGCGTTTGCTTAGGTGCCACCCTTTTTGCAAAGGCGGATACGACCCTGTACCATAAGTAAAGTTTATTTTTCCTAAAGCTCGGGAGAGCTTAATGGATAAAAACTTTTTCATCGCATTGACTGCGGCTTTGTTGGTGTTTTTCGGGTACAATACTTTTACCGCGCAAAAACAAATTGACCAAAAGCAGGCAGCACTTGCACAACAAATAAACCTAGTCAAAGAAAAGCAACAAAAACTTGCCGCAATAACTACGAAAGCGGCTGTTTCTCTAACGGAAAATAAACAGGAAAAGGAAACCCTTTATACTGTTGAAACCGAACACGCAAAAGTAGTTTTCACTTCAAAAGGTGCAGCAATCAAGGACTTCATTTATAAAGATTTTAACACAGATCTTAATTTAACCCCCTTCGGTAATGAAAGTTATTTTGCGACTTTACCGGAAGTTAATTTTGAGCAAATCAAACCGCAAAACGGCGAGGATGTTGCCTTCAAAACTAAACTTGCCGACGGCGTATTTTTAGTTAAAAGCTACACTATAAATAAAACACAGGGCTTAAATAAATTGAATATGAGTTTCATTAATGAAACAAACAGCGAGCTAACACTTACCGACTTATATTTAAATATGGGCCCCGGTTTAAATACGGTAAAAAGCGAAATCAGCGATAATGCCGCAAACTTACGTGCTTTTTGCGCACGTCAGGAAAAGGGCAAAAAAAATATTTCCGTAAACGGCCTTAAAGAAAAGTTTTTTACAAAAACTTCACTTCTTCAGGAAGCTTGTGATGACTGGCTTTGGTCCGGCGTAGATAACCGCTACTTTTTAGCCGCTTTAATACCTACAAATTGGAAAGGTACTAATACAGGTTTTAAATTCAATAAACAATTTTTGTATGAAACACCGTCGTTCTTTGGATTGTTCGGTAATTCCCGCGCAGAAGGACCGGACTTAAAAATTTTAGTCCCGGCAACATTAGCCGCAAATAAAACAACGGAATATACCTCTGATTTTTACCTCGGTCCTAAGGACTTAAATTTGCTTGAAAGTTTACCTTATGATTTACAACGTTCCATACAATTTGGTTTCTTTGGGCAACTCGGTAAATGGATGCGCAATATTCTTGAGTGGCTTAACAAATACACACACAACTACGGCTTTGCAATTATTTTAATGACTTTTATGATTCAGTTTGTAATGTTTCCGCTTACTTATAAGCAATTAAAATCTGCCGCCGTAATGCAACGCATACAACCGCAAATGAAAGTCATACAAGACAAATATAAAAGCGACCCTATGCGCGCACAACAGGAAATGATGGCCTTATACAAAAAATACGGTGCAAATCCTTTAAGCGGATGCTTACCTTTATTCATACAGATGCCAATATTTATTGCTTTGTTTAATGCTTTAAGGACATCTTGGGCTTTACACGGCGCGCCGTTTATTTGGTGGATTACTGACTTATCTGCAAAAGACCCTTATTATGTGTTACCGATTTTAATGGGTGTGATAATGTTTATCCAACAAAAAGTTACAATGCCGGAAAATATGACAAAAGATAACCCCTCTATGGCAATGATGAAATGGATGCCTGTTTTTATGACAGTCATTTTCTTAAACTTCCCTGCCGGTCTTACGCTGTATTGGTTTATCAGCAATTGTATAAGTTTTGTAGTAAATTTAGTTTTAAAAAGGAAATTAGGCACTTTATAAGCCTATAATATAAAAGGAGATAATTTATGGCAAGAAGACAAGTTATTTCAACAGGAAAAGATATAGCATCAGCAATTATTCGCGGTTTAAATGAATTAGGCCGCCGCCGTGATCAGGTGGATGTTACGGTTTTACAAAAACCTTCAAAAGGGTTTTTCGGTATCGGTGCAAAAAAAGCAAGAGTGCAAATTGTGGAAAAAGCATGGGACTCCGAACACTCCACCCCGATGAGAACAGGCATACGCAAACGCTCAAATATTGCTTATAACCCCAACCAAAAACCGCGCCGCACACGCAGGCCGCGCCATTTAGTGGAAAAAACCGTTACAATCCGCGAACCGAAGGCAAATGAAACACAAAAACTCCCGTCAATGGAAATTCAAAAAGCAATTGTTCCGGATAATTTAAAACAACCGATGGAAGATGCAAAAATTACTTTAAATGAGATACTTAATAAGATGGGTGTAAAAGTTTCAAAATTAAATGCTTGGTGGGATGCTAAACAAGAACGCATTTTACTAACTTTTGATTGCGACTTTCCTGCTTTGGTTATCGGCAAAGAAGCAAAGACCTTGCAATCACTCCAATATCTTATTACTTTAATTATAAGCCGCTCTTTCAGCTCCCCTATTTCAGTTGTGTCCGACACACAAAATTATTGGAATAAGATTGAAGAAAAACTTAATAAAGATATCGCTTATGCATTAATGACAATAAGGCGCAACAAAAGGCCGTATCGCTTCCGCCCTATGCCCGCACAAATGCGCAGATATATACACCATTTCTTATCTGAAGAGCAAGATATTATTACCGTTTCCGAAGGTGAAGGCAAATGGCGCAAAGTAGTAATTAAAATTGCTACACCGCAAGAAAAGGCCGCCCATATCGCCGCAGAAAAAGCCGCACAAGAACGTGCTGCTGTGGAAAATCAAACTACTGTCCTCGAACAAACACAATGTGTTTTGACTGCGGAAAGCACAAATTGCCCAGTTGAAAATTTAGCAAACACAACACCCGAAACAACAACACAAGAAACAACACCGGCAGTTGAAAATACCGCGACACCGACAGTTGAAACAGCACCTGCGGCAGAACAAAATGCAACACAAGAAGCAACCAAACAAGAAACTCCTTCCCAAGATGTTTCTTCCCAAGAACCTGCACCGCAAGAACAAGTTGCTCAAGAACAAAAACAAGAAGAAATAAAATAAATATTTGCAAAATATTAACACAAAAAAGGGCTGCTGAAAAGTAGCCCTTTTATTTTTTAAAATATAATAATTCCTTCTTCTAAAATGCTAAAATGTATATATGAAAAGAATATTAATTTTAATAACTTTATTTACCCTTGCGGCTTGCACCGCAAAGCAGGAAATCCCCCCCCAAGAGGAACAAGTTTATACAAACTCACCCGTCTTGGCTTATGTGGATAATCAACCGATTACACAAGAAGATTTTGATAAAGCCGCAAATAATTTGGATCCAAATTTTAAGACCTTTGTAAAAACAAAAAGCGGGCGGGCAAATTTCCTCTCGTTTTTAATCAGCGAAAAATTACTTTTGACCGACGCAAAAAAACGCGGGCTTGATTTAACACAAAAATATCAAGAAGAAATCGCCGCACTTGAAGCCGCCCAACAAGCTGCACTTGAAACCGCAAAAAACTTTGCTTTGCGCCGCAATTTGCTTGAAAGTTTAGCTAAAGACGGCACTTTAAGCGTAAGTGAAGATGAAATAAAGGCCTATTACAAAAAATATCCTTATGAAATTACTATAAGGCAATTTATTATATCAGACCCGCAAAAAGCCGCTGATGTTATGAAACAAATGCGCAAAATCAGTACAATATCGCGTTTTGCGGAATTTGCAAGGCAATTTTCAGACGAACCTTTATCCAAAAAAAGCGGCGGCGAAATGGCGCCCTTTATCCCAGGCGAATATTTGCCGCAGATTGAAGTGCCGGCCGCAAATTCAAAATTAATGGAAGTACAAGGTTTTATAACAACGGCGCGAGGTAACCATATCATTATGAAAGTAGCGGAAAAGCGCTTGAGTTATAATGACGCAAAAGAAAGAATCAAAATGATTTTAGAAAATCAAAAGTTAGATTCTTACCTAAATTCTTTAAATAAAAAGTATAATATAAGTATCGTAAAGGAGGAAACAAAATGAAAATAAATAAACTATTCTTTATTCCGGCAATCTTGCTTATGGGGGCAGGGTTGTTAAACGCAAAAGTGGTGGACTCTAATGTCGCAACCGTAAACGGTCAAGGCATTTCTAGTTCACAATATAACAAAATGGTAAACGCGGTTCTTGAGAACTATAAAGTAAGAAATCCGCAAGTATTACAAGACCCTCAAAATATCAATGCCATAAAACAAGAAGTTTTAAACGAACTTATTACAGATACTCTTTTAACACAAAATGCCAAAAAAGAAGGTATTAAAGTTAAAGACAGCGAAGTCGCCGATGCTATTAATGAAGTTAAAGCCCGCTTTAGTGTGGACCCTTTAACCGGCCAAAGAATTACAGACCAAAAACAAATTGAAACGGCTTTTAATAATGAATTAAAAAATGAAGGCCTTACTTATAAACAATTTGAAGATAAAATTAAAGAGCAAATTTCAGTCAGAAAACTTGTTGATAATGTTGTAAACAGCAAAATTACACCGCCGACACAAGAACAAGTCAAAGCCCTTTATGATGATGTAATTTTAGTAATGTCCGGCAACGAAGAAAAGATTAAGGCCTTGCCTAAAAACCGCCTTGAACAAGCTGTTCCTTTGGCCGCTAAATTAAACCAACTTACTGCGGAACAAATAAGAATTTCCCCTGTATTTATAAAGTTTAGAGATAATACCCCAGCAGCAATTAAAAATGCGGAAAACGACGCCAAAAAAGTTAGAAAAAAAATGAAAAAGGGCGAAGAAACAATGGTTAAAATTATACAAGACGATTCAGACGATAAATCTGCCCTTGCAACAGGCGGCGAAATGGTTTTAATTAAAGGTGTTATGCCTAAAGATTTTGATGAACAAATCTTTGCGGTAAAAGTCGGTGAAGTAAGCAACCCGATTAAAACCGATAACGGTTATTATGTTATCAAAGTTCAGGAAAAGAAGGCAAAACGCGATTTTACTTTTGAACAAGTTGCACCCGATATGGGCCAATACTTAACCGCAGTTAAAATGCAAGAACAAATGATTTCTTACTTAAATAACTTAAAAGAAAAATCAAAAATCAAAGTTATGATTAAGTTTGACGAGCCGAAAAAAGCAGAAACTGCAAAAAAAGAAGCAAAATAATTTAAAAAGCGCGCCCAAGCGGTGCGCTTTTTTTATGCAAAAAATATGAAACATTTAATTATTACTTTAGGTGATCCTTTGGGCATCGGGCCGGAAGTTACAAAAAAAGCCCTAAAAAAATTTATAAAAACAAAGGATACAAAAATAACTTTAATCGGGGCAAGTGCTGATGGCTTTACCCATTATGATGACTTTATAAAAATAACTAGCAAATATAAAAAGCCGTTAAAACCAGAGGCGTCAAAATATGGGGCAGATATTTCCTATAAAGCTTTAAAACAAGCAATAGATATTTGTTTAAAAGATAAAAATGCCCGTCTGATAACTGCGCCTATTTCAAAAGAAGCATGGACAAAAATCGGTATAAAATTTACAGGGCATACCGAGGTCTTAAAACATTATGCGGCAATAAATAAAGAAGTTCTAATGCTATTTAATGCAGGCAAAATTAATACTGCTTTAGCGACGGAGCATTTACCTTTAAAAGATATTTCAAAAAATTTAACAAAACAAAAACTTGAACAAAAAATAAAATTATTTTCCAAATTTTTAGGAAACAAAAAAATTGTTATTGCCGCACTAAACCCACATGCAGGCGACGGCGGCAAAATCGGTAAAGAAGAAATCAAAACAATTATTCCCGCTATTAAAAATTTACAAAAACAAGGTTTTAATATTTACGGTCCGCTTCCGCTTGACAGCGCTTGGCAAAAACATATAGAGGGCAAATTTGACGGTATATTTTGTATGTATCACGACGGTGCTTTACTTCCTTTAAAATTAGCGGCAAAAGTTCCCGCAGTTCACATAACTTACGGCCTTAAATTCTTGCGCGTTTCACCTGTACACGGTACAGCTTTTGATATAGCAGGCAAAAATATTGCTAGCGCAAGCAGTATGCTTGCCGCCTTAAATTTGGCATTAAATTATAAAAATTAATTTATAAAAATAAAATACAGCACCGTATTATTTTATTACGATGCTGTTTAATCTTTTATATTTTACCTTATGCAAAAAACAAGGAAGCAAGTAAAACAAAGATTTCTACAGTTAAGGTTATAGTTTTCCTTTTCATAAATGCCTCCTATGTGCCTATGTTACTTATAGTTTATTTACAAACAATGCTAATTACAAGGAAAAAAAGACCTATATAAAAAGTTAAAAAGACCTATATAAAACTACAAAAGGACCTAGCAAAAAACTAGGTCCTTTTGTTATTTTATAAAGTAAAAATTACTCTAAAATAATTTTATAATCTTCCCACGCAATTTGCGGGTCAGGCGTAATTTTGATTGTGCGGTTAATATTCTTTTCCACCAAATTTAATTTTTGGCGCAAGTGTTCGGATAAGGCAGGATGCACAACAAGCTTTAAAGTACCGCCCGGTTTGCCTTGCGTTAAATCATAAATTTCGCGTTGCAAATTAATGCGCATACTTTCAGCAGACAGTACGCGCCCGCTTCCGTGGCATTGGGGGCATTCTTCGGTAATTAAATTGCCGGTACTGCGGGTGCGGCGTTCGCGTGTCATTTCCACAAGGCCAAGGCGGGTAATAGGTAATATGCGTATTTTTGCCCTGTCGCGCCTTGTTGCATCATTTAAAGCATCAACAACTTTATGGCGGTTTGAGGCTTTCCTCATATCAATAAAGTCAATAACAATAATCCCGCCGATATTCCTTAAACGCAACTGCCTTGCTATTGCATAGGCCGCTTCAATATTTGTGGCTGTAACTGTTTCTTCTTGTGATTTTTCACCGGTAAATTTACCGGTGTTTACGTCAATAGCACATAAGGACTCGGCTTCTTGAATAATAATACTTCCGCCATTACCTAAAGGTATTTTGATGCGGCGCATTTTTTCAATTTCCTGGTCGATATTATAGGCCTCAAAAATCGGGGTTTTGCCGGTATATAATTTAATTCTGTCCGTAAGTTCAGGGGAAATTTTGCTAACAAAATCAACAACCTTTTCATAATCTTTTTTATTATCAAGCATATAAAGGCGGACATTTTCCGTCAAAATATCCCTTGAAACTTGCAAAACGCTGCCCATATCTTCGTGTAACATAGAAGGGGCAGGTTGATTTTCAAAACGCGTGATAATGGTTTTCCATTGACGGTATAAATATTTTATTTCCTTTTCAAGTTCTTCGTCACTTGCTTCTTCAGCTTCGGTGCGCACTATGCAACCCATACCTTCAAGGTATTTTTCAGCCAAATGTTCAACGTAATCATTTAATTGGTCGCGCCTTTCAAGGTCCTCAATATTTTTTGAAACACCGACGTATTTTTGGTTCGGTGTCAAAACTAAATATCTGCCGGGTAAAGTAACGTCCATAGTTACTTTCATACCTTTTGTGCTGATACTATCCTTAACAACCTGAACCATAATTTCTTGCCCTTTATATAAGATTTCATCAATAGGTTTTTTGCCGCCTTCGATGGTATCTGTAATATAAAGGTAAGCATTTTTTTCATAACCGATATTTAAAAATGCACTGTTTATACCAGGTAAAACATTTTCAACCGTAGCTTTATAAATATTGCCGACAAGGTTTAAAGCTGTGTTCCTTCTATCCCACAAAAGTTCAACCAAAACGCCATTTTCCAAGATGGCGATTCTGGTTTCTTCAAATGCGGTATTAACTAATACTTCAACTTCTGTTTTACCGTCGTCATTAAGATAAGCCGGTTTAATCGGCTTTTGTTCTTTTACTGCTCTTACTGCTTTAAGATGTCTTTTCATAATTTCTCCCGCTTAAACGGACCTAAAGGCACCCTTTTTATCTACCCAATAAAGGGCCATACGGGTGGCTTTATAATCCTCCTCCTTAACACCTAACCTGAGCAACTTCAATAACTCCCGCACAGGGCTAAAACTTCCAGAAGGATTAAGCTTCATTATTATTTTAACTTCATTAGCGTCTAAACGCTCTATACTATAAAGGTGCTTCCTTTCCACTTTAGGGCATAAAGAAAGCGCCCTGCTAATACTGCCCCTAACACCTGTAACTTGATAGCAAACATGGCTTATTAAGTTTTGTACATTACACAAATGATAGGGTAACAACTCAACGTCTTTTAACTCGAAACCGCTTCCTTCAAAATGAGGGGCAAGTTTCGTTTTTACTTCCTCTGGGTCAACATAAGTTTTGAGGAAAATTTCCGCAAGTTCGGCGTAACTATCCTCATTTTCTGCTGCACCTAAATATACATAAACCCGCGGATGATTATTCTTTTCCGTATAATCAAAACCGCTGAGACTAACCGCTTCCGCCAGCACCGGTATAAATTTATGGCTGGCAAAACCTGCTTTTTTATTCAATTTTAATCTATACTTAAAAGCGGTGTCTATATTTATCATACCATTTTTAGATTAAAGAAAGGCGCCTATAATACACACCTTCCACCAAACCGAGCGCCCACATACTTGACACTAAGTTCGAACCTCCGTATGAAATAAACGGTAAAGGGATACCCGCAACAGGTAAAATTCCTATTAGCATCCCGAAATTAAATACCATATATACAAAAAATATAGCAAATATACCCGAACAAAGCAAATAGCCGAACAGATCGCTTGAAGAACGGGCTATTATAACGATACGCCATAAAATAATTAAATATAAACCTAAAACAAATAAAGTGCCTAAAAGGCCGCGTTCTTCACCTAAAATTGCCAAAATAAAATCGGTATGCCTTTCAGGAACGAAACCAAGACGCGATTGCGTACCGGAAAAAAAGCCCTTCCCCAAAACACCGCCTGCGCCCATGGCAATTTGTGCTTGCAAAACATTATAACTTGCCCCTTTAGGATCTGCGGAAGGTGCTAAAAAGGCCTCAATTCTTTTACGCTGATAAGATTTTATATGCTTATTTACAAAATATCCGCTAAAAAAGCCGCCAATCATACTGAAAGCTAAAATCATAGTTAAACTGAAAGGAAGAATAATTCTAAAATATTTTAAAACAAACCAAACGGAAACAAATAATAAAAGTATGGATGCACTAAAAATCAAACAAGATACTATATCAAAAGATAATGAATTTAACCAAGTTAAAATAATTGAATTTTCCAAAACTTCCGGATATAAACTAAAAGAAGTCCAAAGTATCGGGAAAATGCTTGCCATTAAACCAAAGGCAAGAATTAAAACAAAGTAATACATATTTACACCGGCGACAAATAATAAAATAAGCAATGCCGGCGCAGTAACAACTATTGACGAAAAGTCCGGTTGCATCATAATAAGCCCAAACACCGGTAAAATAAATGCCGCAAATATTGCAAGTGTTTTAAAACTTTTTATTTGACGCGGGCGGCTTGCCAAAAAAGCGGAAGTTATTACAATCAAAGCAATACGGCAAAGTTCTGCCGGTTGAAAGGAAAATCCCCCCATCCTAAACCAAGAATGTGAACCCCTTGCAACAATGCCGAAAGCTAAAACTGCTACAAGCAAGAATATAACAAAAGCATATAATTTTTTATAATGTTCAGCGTAAATTTGATAATTAAAAATCCAACCGAAAACAAAAGCCGCCACTCCTACGGGCAAAGCAACCAAATGCGTGCGCATTATTGATGACATTTCCTTCATCCCGCTTACAGCAGATAAAATAGTGAAAAACCCCATTACGCATAAGCCGATTAAAGCGTAAATAAGTGGGCTATCTAATTTTTTACTTTTAATTGTTGAACTGTTATTAAACATTTATTTTCCTTTTTGTGAATCACTTTTACTATGTTTTGAATCAAAATAAGCTTTAATAATTTTGCGTGCGGCAGGTGCAGCTTGCGCACCGCCGCCTTTACCGAATTGAATTAAAACGGATAAGGCAATTTCCGGTTCGCCGTTTTCTTCACCGGCAAAAGCCAAAAACCAACCGTGATCATCACCGTGCGGATTTTGCGCCGTACCTGTTTTACCGTAAACTGCCACATCTTTAATTTTTGCACCGCGGCCGGTAGCATTATCAACAACATTTTTTAAGGCCTTATGTATCAACTCATAAGCACCGTCTTTTAATTTGACTTCATCTATAATTTCACTTTTGCCTTCTTCCAAAATTTTACCTGAAGGGGAAACAATTTTTTCAATATAATATGGCTTCCATATTTTACCTTTTGACGCTAGTGCTGCGGCGTATACTGCCATTTGTATCGGCGTAAGCAAAAGTTCACCTTGGCCTATGGAAAGGTTTAAAGTATCCCCACCAAACCAATAAGTTCTTAAATTTGCGCGCTTTGTCGGCCCATAAATATTGCCGGATTTTTCCCCCGGCAAATCTATACCGGTTTTGCGGCCAAAGTGGAATTTACGTTGCATTTTTTCAATATTATAAGAACCTGTTTTTAAACCGAGATTATAAAAATAAGTATCACAACTTTGCGCCATACCCGTCATAAAATCTATATGGGGGCCATGATTTTTCCAGCACTTAAATTCACGCCCATTTAGATATATATGGCCTGTGCAATTATCTTCGTGTTTAACATCAAGAATATCATTTTCATAAGCAGCTAAAGCGGTTATAGTTTTAAAGGTTGAAGCCGGCGGGAACATACCCTGTATGGCTAAATTATATTCGGGGATTTTTATTTTACTTTCATCGGTTTTATTTGTACTGTAAGCTGTAAAAATATTAGGGTCAAAATCAGGTAGGGAAACCATCGCCAAGACAGCACCGCTTTTAACATCTAAAACAACAGCTGCACCGCGGCCTGTAAGAGAATTTGCAATAGCATCTTCCGCAGCTTCTTGTACGGAGGCAAGCAAAGTTGTATAAACATCAGCACCTTTACGCCAGCGATTATCTTTTATAATTTGCGTTACGCGGCCGCGGTAATTTACTTCTAAAAACAAACCGCCGTCACGGCCTTTTAGCTCTTTTTCATAACGCTTTTCAATACCGCTTTTACCGATTTTTGAATTTAAACGGTAATCAAGCTCGCCGGAAAGTTCCTTCCAAGTGCGCTTTTCCATAGTGCCGATATATCCAAGTAAATGGGCGGCAAAAGCACCGTAGGGGTAATAACGTTTTGTTTCCTCAAGCAAATATAAACCGGGGTAAAAATTTTGTAATTCCGCTAAAGCAAAAATATTTTGCGGTGCTAAATTATCGGCGAGCAAAGCCGCTTTACCGTTTTTGAGAGATTTTTTTAAGATATTTAAAATTTCTTTTTTAGGTTTTAAAGTGTTTTTAGAAATAGCATTAACCATTTCATTTAAAGTATTTTCTTCAGGCATTTCAAAAGGCGGTAAATAGTATAAAGAAAAAGCAGCTTGATTTGAGGCCAAAACCTCCCCCCTTGCGGCTAAAATTCTGCCGCGCGGCGCGGTTTGATATAAAATTTGTGTTCTGTTTTGTTCCGCTTGCGAGGTATATTTTTGATGCGAAATAAATTGTATAAAAATTAGTTTATATGCTATTAAAACCCCGCAGAACAAAGCCACAAACAGCATAATTAGAAGACGGTGAGTATTAAAATTATTTTTAGCTTTCATTTGCTTTGTTTAAAACGTTAAAAAATAAAAACTTAAATATTAGGTTATAAAGCAACGGCATAATAAGTCCTAAAATTATAGAACCTAAAAATAAATCTTTCCACCCCTGCCAAATAAAAACACCTGTAAATATTTTGGAAAGTATGCCAAAAATAATTATAAGTAAAAAATTAAGCATCGCTGTTATAACCATTTGCGGTATCATTTCTTTAAAATCTATATTTTCTTTGATATGATAAAAAAGTATCATAAGTAAAGTAAAAGCAAGTGCATGCGAACCGAAAAGAGATGTACCCAAAAAATCTAAGAATAACCCGCTGAAAAAAGCAAAAGTGTAGCCGTACCTTTGCGGGAGTAATACGGCAACAATAATACTAAATGCAAACATAGTATTTATAGATAAACCAAGCGGTGAAAATAAAAGCAAACCAAGCCAATAAAAAATTGTGGCAACTATAAAAATCAGAAAAATATTTAAAAACCTAAGCATTATTTTTCCCCTCAAAAGATAAAATAAAAATTTCTTTTACGGTATCGAAATTGATAGCAGGTTTCAAAGCCGGTTCTTTATAAGCAGAAGCTTCATTCAATCCCTCTTCTCCATCATTTAAGAGATAACCTACAAGCAATCCTTCGGGGAACAAGGCACTTGAAGAAGATGTAAAAACAGGGGTATTAATTGGCAAAGTTTCTTCCAAAGGTAAATATTTTAAAGTAATATTTCTAAACCCTTGACCTTTTAAAAGGGCCTCTGTTTTAGTATTCCCTAAGTAAACATATGCATTAAAATCTTCATCAGGCAATAGTAAAATCTTTGCGGTATTTTGCGAAACTTCCACAACCATACCTGCTAATGCAGGTGCACCATCTGCAGTTAAAGCGAGTGCAGGGGAACGCAAAGTTACACCGTCTTCCTGCCCTTTATCAATAATCAAGCTAGACATTTTATTTGGTTCTTTATAAGCGACTTTCGTCCACAACCCATTCATTTTTACAGATTGTTTAAGATTTAAGGCTTGCTTTAAACGTATATTTTCTTCTCTTAAAGTGGGAATATCTAAAGCTTCAATTTGTAATTTCTTTAGTTTTTCTTTAAGTTCAAAATTTTCTAATGCAACATTTAATAAAGTTTGTGTACCCTCATTGATATCTTTAAAATATTCTTTTGTTTGATGTGCCAAACGAAGTTGAGGAATAAACAAATAAGCTAAAATTGCCCTAACTGAATTAACTGTTTGTTGTAAGGGCAATAACATTAAAGCCAAGGAAATTATAATATAAACCGTCGGCAATAATTTAGAATATTGTGTACTGCTTGCTCTTAGCTGTTTCATATATATATTTTATATTTTTTACAGTAAATAGGCAAAGAGAAGATGTAGTTTTACGTGCACGGGTGGAGACATAAAGAAAAAATACTTGCCGAGATATTGCACACGGTTTGGCTTGATTAAATTTGCTTTCCTTATTGCCCTCACCCATCGTGGACGGGCGGAGGGTGGCTCGCGCGGCTTTTTGCGCGAGACGGATGGGGGCATAAAGTTTTCCTATTTTATTTTCCTTATTAATCTCCCCTCCGCCTCGTGAACTCGGCACCTCCCGCCCGTGCAACAAAGTGCACGGGTGGAGGCAATAAAGAAAAAAATACTTGCTGAGCATTTGTGTATAGTTTGGGTTTATAAAAAAATCCCCCGCAGGTTTGGTATCTTTTACACTTGCGAGGGAATATATAAGTTGATAATTCTCTAGCTACATTTTTTAGCATCTTCGGGGCAATATTGCCCGCTGCAACAACCGTCACCGGTATAGGTATTACCTGCGCAAGCACCTTCGGCATTTGCTACACAAGTTCCTTTAAAGTTTGTAAAACCTGCACAAGAATCTATAACTTCACCTACACAATAAGCGCCAGTTGCAAAACCTGTACCATGACAAGCATTCACATTATTTGCTATACATTTTCCCCCTGCCAATATGGTTCCCCAACAACCGCTTTTATCCGGATTAGTAGAAGTTACACATTCTGCACCGTCACTAAAAGTTGCCCGATAACAAGCATATTGACTATCACCATTTGCTATACATTTGCTGTTTGAAGTAAAAGTGGCGGCGTTACAAGAGTAGGTATTAGCATAACAAATAGAACCTGTAGTAAAATGGCTTCCTTGACAGGTATACCCAGTATTGCCATAACATTCTGCACCTTGGTCAAATTGGGACTCTTGACATGCCGGCCCAAGTAGTGTCAAACATTTAGACCCTTCACCGGTAAACGTGGATTTACTACAATCTTTACTACCACTACCATTAAACCCCACACATTGTTCAAATTCACCAACCGAAACTTCATTTGACTTATAGTAACCGCAATAACCGCCGTTAGCAGTTTGCCAAGTTGGTGGGTTTTTATCATCCGGATCTGCTGTTGCCGCACAACGTTCTTGCGGGCTATTATAACAAGCATTATTTTTGTTAGACCATGCACCGTTTATGCTATCACATAATGCTTTGTTTACACCCCAGCCGAATTGTTGGCATATTTCATGTTCTTGCGGTAAACAGTAAATATTCGGATCTTCATATAATTTATATAAAGTATATTCATTGTTATTTCTTCGGGCCATAATACTGTTATCTTGCAAAGTAAAAGTATAGTTTACTGTATCATAAGTTGCACCGTCGGCTTTTTCACCTTCATCATCAATTAGGTCAATATCAAGGTCGCTGAAGTCCTTGGTATAATCATTGTTATTAAGATACCAACCGTGTTCGCTCTTTGCTACTGCCTGCATAGTGTTAAGGGCATCTGCTACTCTGCTCTTTTCCACTGCTTTTCTGTACATAGGTAATGCTACCGCCGATAGTATACCGATAATAAGTACAACAACCAAAAGTTCTATTAAAGTAAAACCTTTGATATTTGTTTTTTTGTTTTGTTCGTTTTTCATATTTTCTCCTTAATTAACCTTTTTAAAAGGCCAAAAAGATAAAACCAAATAAAAAGGCGACCTCTTTTTGGGGCTCTCAGAATGCCCAAAACGAAAATCGCCTTCATATCTGTAAAGATATGAAAAACGACTTCATTTTTAACTCTGAGAGCAACTAAATTTTTAGTCCACACCGTTCTTAACGGCCTTAAAAATAAAGTCAAAACCCAAATTGTTGTGTTTTTGCAAACACAGTACTACCAATTCATTATAACAAAAAATACTTTACCTTGCCAAATTTGATAAAATGTTTGTATATGGATTTTATCAAAATAAAAGATTTTATAAAGACCAATAATTTGCCGGCTTACCGTTTAAATCAAATAAGGCAAGGGGTATTTGTTGATGGCAAAAGCACTTGGCAGGATATTAAAACCCTACCTAAAAATTTACAGGATACCTTAAATAAGAATTTTAAAATTTTATCTTTTGACCTAGTAAAACTTCAAAGTTCAAAGTTAGACAAAGTTTACAAAGCCCTGCTTAAATTAAACGACGGTCCTAAAATTGAAACTGTTTTAATGAAACCGGGTAAATTTTGGAGTGTTTGTGTATCCTCCCAAGCGGGTTGCCCGCTCGGTTGTGCATTTTGTGCGACGGGGAAACTCGGCTTTAAACGCAATTTGACGGCGGAAGAAATCTCTGATCAAGTTTTATTTTGGCATCAATTCTTGCAAAAAGAATTTAAAGGTGAACGCGTTTCAAATATCGTTTTTATGGGTATGGGTGAACCTCTTTTAAATTATGTTGAAGTTAAAAAAGCTGTGGAAATTTTATCAAATAAAGATTACTTAAATATCGGCAAACGCCATATATCTATTTCAACTTCCGGAATAGCAGATAAATTTGAACAGCTTGCAAAAGAATTACCGCAAGTTAACTTGGCACTTTCTTTACATAATGCCGACAATAAACAACGTTCAGCTTTAATGCCTATCAACCGTAAATATAATTTAGATATTTTAAAACAGGAACTTGAAAA
Organism: Elusimicrobiaceae bacterium; assembly: GCA_045658545.1. Classification (GTDB taxonomy): domain Bacteria; phylum Elusimicrobiota; class Elusimicrobia; order Elusimicrobiales; family Elusimicrobiaceae; genus Proelusimicrobium. The sequence goes on along the minus strand of JAZOVE010000034.1, from coordinate 89,534 downwards.
TTATTTAAAGTTAAATGCGCGCGAGGTATTTTTAGAATATACAGTTATAGACGGTGTAAACAACTTGCCCGCACATATCAGGAAATTAGGTAAATGGGTAAATTCCTTTAAAGATAATTACCTTTTACATGTAAATTTGATAGCTTGTAATGAGGCTACTTCAAAAGCAAAAACCCCGCCGATAGCAGCAGTTTATGCTTTTGCGGAAGCTTTAGAAAAAATGAATATTAAAGTAACTGTCCGCAAAAGTTTAGGTTCAGATATTTCTGCCGCATGCGGGCAGCTTGCTGCAAAAAATTAGGAGAAATTATGAAAAAATATTTATTCTTAACTTTACTCATATCTTCTTTAACAGCTTGCGTAAATTTGCAAGGCAGGGAAGATTTTATACCAATAGGGCCGCAGAATTTATCTGTACAAGTAAAAGAAGGTAAAGATATTCCTGTATTTACAAACGTTAACCAAATAACACGCCCTTGGGGTAATTTAGGTATTCACCGTATAAAAGATTTACCGAATGACCAAAAAATAATTGAAAGCAAAATTGCACATATGCAAAATTTTGCCGCAGCGCATGGGGCAGATGCTTTACTTATAAAACAATATTTTGACGAAGAATCGAATAGCAAATACCCTGTTACTTTGGCGACAAATCTTGTAAAATATTTGGATAATTTAAACGAAGAAGATACCCAAAAAATCACACAATTTGCAAAAATAGCAGCTTTAAGGAGTGATGACAATGACAGCAAAGAGAATTAAAAAAGCAATAATTTTACATTCGGGCGGGCTTGATTCAACCACTTGCCTTTATTGGGCCTTAAGTCAAGGCTACGAATGTGTTTCATTGAACATAAGTTATGGCCAAAAACATAAAAAAGAAAGGGACTGCTGCCGCAAAATATGCAAAAATTTAAAGGTAAAATTAATTGAAATAAGTTTAAACTTACCTTGGCTTAAAGATGTTACCTCTCTAGTAGGCGGAAGCAAAACGCCGATTCCTAATGAATCTTTAGATACTATTAAAAGTATGGGGCGCTTGCCTTCTACTTATGTGCCGGCAAGAAATTTGATTTTTGCATCTATTGCCGCATCTTTGGCTGACAGTATCGGCGCAAGCGCAATAGTTTTGGGGGCAAATTCAGTTGATTATTCCGGCTACCCCGATTGCCGCCCGAGGTTCTATATTCCGTTAGAACGCGCCATTTTTGAGGGTACACGCTCTGCCGTAGGCGGGCCGCGTATTGAAGTTTTAACCCCTTTACTTAAACTCAGTAAAGCACAAATTGCGACACTCGGGGCAAAACTCGGTGTACCGTTTGCCAAAACTTGGAGCTGTTACAGAGGCGGTGCAAAACCTTGCGGCAAATGCGATGCCTGCCGCTTAAGAAAGGCCGGTTTTGAGAAAGCAAAAATCAAAGATATTTAATATTACGGGGCAAAAATGAAAATATTTTCAAAACTATTCAGGATGTTTCTTTTCGTAATTATTGCCCCTTTATTCATAACTGCAATATTTTTGTTTCAATACCAAAAACACGCAAAAAAAGAATTACTGCAAAATTACTTAAACATTGTTGAAACTTCCGCTTTTGCACTTGAAAATAATGCCTTAAATTTAACGGAAAGTTTAAGTAATATACTTGTAAACAAAACAATTAACGAACAACAGGAATTCCTTGAAAAGCAAACAAAAGAGAAAAATAATATTTTGTTTTTGGCTTTATTTTCACCGGAAGGTAAAGAAATTGCCCGAAGTAAAAATTATAAATTTGAAACTTTGCCTTTGCTTGATCTGTCCCAAAATAATCTTATAAAAGAAATTGAAAAAGGGGAAGTAAAAATAAATTATTTGGAAGATTTATTCCCCCCTTATACCACAGTTATTACCAAACAAAATGATGATAATATATTACTTCTTGTAGCTGATTTTACCGATATAATGGCTCAAACAGAACAACATAAAATAGGGCAAAACGGCGGCCTGTATTTCTTAGATAAAGACGGCTATTATTTACTTGGCAGAGGGCCGTTACCACTTCTTAATTTAACAGAAAACAGCTTAAAGGATAAAGATACTTTATCAAATTTAAAAACAAATGCAAACTTGATTTTAGCAGGCGCTTATATAAAGAACCCGTTAGGTGAAGGTTATTTATTCTTGTTACAAGACCAAAAAACAGCATTTTATACAATAAACTTAATTTCTTGGCTAATAGTATTTTTTGTTTTGGCGACAACAACTTTATCTTATTTTGCCTCTTTATATTTTGCAGAAGACCTTGCCGAACCGATGGATAAACTTATTGAAGCCGCCCATGAAATAACAGAAAATAATTTTGACGTAAATATTGATGAACATAAATATTTAAAAGAGTTTACACCTCTTATAAAGACTTTTAATTCTATGGCGGTAAAATTAAAAGAATATCAGGAAATACAACTTGATAAACTACTTGAAGAAAGAAATAAAGTAAACCTCCTCGCCCGTTTGATGAGGGACGGGGTTGTAATGTGTACTTTGGAAGGGCAAGAACTTTTTACGAATAAAGTAGCAAAGTATATTTTGGGCAGCGAAGCTTTTACAAAAAATATTGAAGCTACTTTAAACCCGTTAAATGTGGAAGGGTCACTACTTAAAAAACTTTTAAAAGTTCCAAACGGAACAGTTTTCCATTATACTAAAGAAAACAAAGAAGTTTACTTTGAAGTGATAAGTGAAATTTTCCACCAACAAGATGAAGAATCCGTCGCAATTATTCTGTTTAGGGATATAACATCGGAACACGAAATAAGCGAAATGAAAAACGATGTCTTTAACGCAGTTGCCCATGATTTACGCGCACCGATACTCGGTATACAAGGTTATGTTATGCTTTTGGAAGAAGGAAATTTAAACGAACAAGAGCAACAATCTATGCTTAAAGCAATTTCAAATTCTTCAAAAAGGCTTGTAAGTTTAGTGGAAAATATTTTAGATATTTCAAAACTTGAACGCGGGCTTTTAATCCTTAAAAAAACTACTTTTGATTTGGCAGTAGCCGTAAAAGATTTAACACAATCTTTGCTCCCTCTTGCCGAACAAAAAGGATTAGAACTTAAAACGGATTTCGCGAATTCTTTACCGATTTATGCAGATAAAAATTTAATTGAACGGATGTTCTCTAACTTAATTTCAAATGCAATTAAATTTACTTCGCAAGGCGGGGTGTATATATCAATTAAACAAGATGGCAAAAATTATCAAATTACCGTACATGATACGGGGGTTGGTATTTCACCAGAAGAATTACCGAAAATATTTAAAAAATATCATCAAGCAGACAGAAATGTCCGCGGATACGGGCTTGGTTTAACGATAGTCAAACAAGTGGCAGAAGTCCACCAAGGAACAATAGAAGTAAATTCCGAATTAAATAAAGGCACTACCTTTATAATAAATTTACCTCTTAATTTAGAACAAGAGAGGGATATATAATGGTTGTTTTTTGGCATTTACTTTTAGCACATTTGCTTGCGGATTTCCCTTTACATACGGATTATATTTACTATAAAAAAATTTCAAATCCTTTTAAAGGTCTTTCCGTACACGGCCTTGTTTATATGGTCTGCTTGTTTATTTGCTGCTTGCCTTATCTTGAAATTCAATGGTTCACTTTCGCAGGTGTTACTTTCAACGGCGTGGAAACTATTTTTTTACTTACCTTAATACATATGTTCAGCGATTATATTGATGTTTCAGATAATCACGATTTAATAGGAATAAACGCTTTGATGTTTGTGTGTTGGCAGGTTTTGGAAATTGCTGTTTTATTTGTCGTTTCACCTTTAATACTTGAAGTGCAAACCGGCATAAATTCATGGATTTTAAAATTTATCATTATTTTAGACGGTTTAATAATTTCCACTTATGTTTTTATGGTGCTGATACATTTATTTATCAAAGATTTCATACATAAAAATTACCCGACTTTTGATGAAAGATATATTTCTATGATTTACCGCGCCGGGCTTTATACCTCTTTAATCTTGCCCTCTAATATTGCTTTTATAACCGCTTTTGTTTGGATAACTTGTTTATTTGCGGTATTTAGTATAAAACAAGTCAGTTTTGTATCTGTAAAAAATATAGCAGGTACAATTTTAACAATTTGTGTAGCTTTGTTTATAAGGAATTTAATTTATGGATATTAAAGATGCAAAATTTGTCTGCCTTGATACGGAAACAACCGGTTTAAGTTTCCCCAAAGGCGGGCGTATTTGTGAAGTCGCTTTACTTACAAGCCAAGCAGGCAGACGTATAAATAATTACAGTACTTTAATTAACCCGGAAATGTTTATTGCCCCCGATATTACCGCCATACACGGTATAACTAATGAAATGGTGGCAAATGCTCCGCACTTTAAAGATATTGCTTTAATTTTACAGGAATATTTAGAAGGCAGCGTTTTAATTTGCCATAATGTTGATTTTGATGTGCCTTTCCTTAAATATGAATTTGAAAATGCCGGTCTAAAAATGCCTGAAGTTACAACTTTAGATACTTTAAAATTTGCACGCACACACGGTTGTTTTACAAGAAACCGCCTTGGAATAATTGCGCAGGAACTTGGCTTTTCCTGCCAAGGTTGGCATAGGGCTATGGCCGATACGGTTATGGCAGAAAAGATTTTTTACCACTTCTTAAAATACTTTATGCAATCAGGTGCAAAAACTGTTGAAGATTTGGTAGATTTACAAACAAAAAAAATTGGTTTAAAAATTACAGGAGTCAAATAATATGAAAAAGGTTGTTTTATTAATTCGCGACGGGTGGGGTGTAAGGCAAGATAGAAATAATAATGCCGTTTTAAATGCCGCCACACCGAACATTAACAGTTATTTAGCAAAATATCCGCATATTTTAATTGAGGCGTCGGGCGAAGAAGTCGGCTTACCGGCAGGTTATATGGGTTCATCCGAAGTCGGGCACTTAAATATGGGCGCAGGCCGCATTGTAGTGCAAGAATTAAAACGTTTAAAAGATGCTTTTGAAGACGGCTCAATTTATAATACACCGGCTTTTAAAGCGGCTTTGGATAATTGTGTAAAAAATAACAGCGCTTTACATTTAATGGGACTTGTGCAAGATGAAGGCGTGCATGCGCACCAAGACCACCTTTATAATATAATCAAAAAAGCCGCGGAACTTGGTATTAAAACCGTTTGGGTACACTTTTTTGCCGACGGGCGCGATACACCGCCGAACAGCTCCCTCGGTTATCTTAAAATGCTTGAAGAAAAGTTTAAAGAGTACGGCGTCGGCCGCGTTGCAACTTTGATGGGCCGCTATTATGCAATGGACAGGAATGAAACTTGGGACTTAACTACCCAGGCCTATGACCTTATTGTTGATGCAAAAGGCCGCGTTGCAAAAACCGCCGAAGATGCAATTAAAAATTCTTATGAAAACGATAAAACACCATCCGGCAGTAAAATGGTGGATGAATATATCCCCCCAACAGTTATTGAGGGCTATACCGGCGTTAAAGACGGGGATGGCATTGTTTTCTTCAATTTCCGTCAAGATAGAGCCATACAATTAACGCGCTCTTTTGTGGAAGATGATTTCCCCCTCAAACGTAACCGCAGACCAAATATTGTTTTTTGCGGACTCACAAAATATTATGATAGTTTTAAATATAATGCCCTTGCCCCGATGAGTGAAGGCGGTAGTATGAATAATTTGCTCGGCGAAGTTATTTCTAAAGCAGGCAAAACGCAACTTAGGATTGCCGAAACGCAAAAATTTAAACATGTAACATCTTTCTTTAACGGTAAACTTATTAAGCCGTTTGTTGGGGAAGACAGAATTGAAATAAAAGGCACTTTTGACCCCGCAACTTATGCCGAACATCCGGAAATGGATGCACGCACAGTAGCAGATAGGGCAGTAACCGAAATTTCAAAAAACAAATATGATTTTGTTGTTTTAAATTTTGCAAACTGCGATATGGTTGGCCATACAGGTTCCTTTGATGCGGCAAAAAAGGCCGTTGAAGTTGTTGACGAATGCTGCGGCAAAGTTGTTGATGCGGCTTTAAAAGCAGGTTATGCAATTTTAATTACCGCCGACCACGGTAATGCGGAAGATATGTGGGACCCGAAAATCAATATGCCCAAAACCGCACACACCACAAACCCGGTTGAGTTTATTTATGTTGCCGACAATGCGCAAGATATTAAACTTACCGACGGCGGTAAACTTGCGGATATTGCCCCGACGGTTTTGAAACTTTTGGAAATTCAAAAACCCACGGACATGACCGCAGAAAGTTTGATTATCTAAAATTAAATTAAACATAAATTTGCCCCCTTTTAACAAGGGGGCTTTTTACGTTATAAAACCCAAGGTATTTTAAAAACCCGAGGTTTTTGTTTAATCATTTTAATTATTTTTTCCACGCTACTTGATACCCCTGTTTAGCGTATTTCGCTTTTTCCGCCTTCCATTTTACATCATCAACGAAGTCATTTTTATGTTTACTCTTTACTTTTTTGTTTAATGTGTCAATTATGTGTATACGATATGCAGTAAGTATTACCATTTCTCCCGGTTTAGAATAAACAACTTCTAAATCTTTCAACTTATACTCATCTATCTTACAGTCCAAAAATAAAAACAATTCCCATATACATCTACTTTGACCTATATCTTTACAAAGATTCATTACCTCATTATGAATTTCACGTTTTTTAGCGTTTTCGGCATTTTTGGTATCTATTGCATTCCAATCCGTTTTTGATAAATCCTTCAAAACTGCAGAATACCCTAATGTATCAGTAGGGGAAGTAATACCTTCTTGCAATTTGCCTTCCAACATACTTTCTAATTCTTGATGTACCTTTTTTGCTTGTGCCGCACTATTACTACCCAACACTTTGTCAGTTAACATTTGTGTAGCTAAAGAATTAGGATTCTCCTCAGCAGCTTGAAGCAATTGATTATAAGTGTCTTCACTGATATAAAAGGGTTTTTCACTTAATAATTCTTGTTTATTAGCCATAATATAATTGTAAACCTCAAACTTATCATTAGCTTTTGCATCCGCTAAAGCGGCTATTGTAAACAAATTATTGGAGCGGAAACCTTGTTCCCATAAATAATCAAACATTTCATCTGAAGCGAAATCAAGAGGATTTGCAAAATATGTTTTCACAACCTTTTTTTCACCATAAGATACTTGATGATATTCTTCATCATGGGAAGAGCTATTGTAAGAAGAATTACCTTCTTGTGAACCACTTGACTCACTAAACCAACTCCTAAATAATGAATGGCCGCCCTTACTTGAACTTGAACTACTACCAGCGGTATGTGAACTGCTTTCTTTAGTATCATGAATATAACGGTCAGCCTTAGAAATAATAACTGTTTTGGTAGTAAATGTTTGCACACGGCAAAGATCCTTCGGCCCAATACCATGATCAACAAATGCTTTAACTACATCTATATTACCCAAATCTACTGCCACACAAAATATACTTACAGACGCATTTTGGGCTGTATCTTTATAAACATCAATTTCTGCCTGAATTTTCCAAGGCGCGATATCAAAATAATTATTAAGCAAATCAGCCCTACCATTACGCACTAAACCAAGTATATAACGAGCTTCCTCTGAATTACTTCCTTGACCGGAAGTAGCCATTTTAGAAGTATTTAACTCCTGCGCTACGCATAATACCGTTGAGATTAGTGCCACAAATATCATTATTAATTTTTTCATATATTTTTGCCTCCAAGTGATATCCTACACATATAGTATACATGTATAATAATGGATAAACAAGGGCATTTGGACCTATGTTTAAAGGTCAAAAGGACCTATATAAAAATAGGTCCTTTGGGTAATAAAATAAAAATTAAAGAGTGCCTAAAGTTGCAAGAATATGCACACTAATTAACATATAATTGCTATAATGTATAGAGAGGTCTTATGCCCGGTATCGTTAGAATTAAATTAAAAAATATTCACGCCGCCCTCAAAAAAAATAAATTGGACGGTATCGTCTTATCAGATCCAAGCGATGTGGAGTACCTTATTGGGGATATCTTCGTCGCAGGGGAAGGGATTATCCTTTTACACAAAAAAGGTTTAACCATTGTCGCGCGCCCTCTTTACGGGGAAACACTTTCAAAAAATTTCCCAAAAGCAAAATTTATACCTTTAGAGCAAGATAAACATTTGGCAATTATTGAAGAAGCAAAAAAACTCAAATTAAAAGCTGTTGCCTTCGACGAAGAAAAAGAATATTATTTGCAAGCCAAAGCTTATGAAAAAGCAAAATTTAAAACAGTCGCCGGCTTTATAAATTTAATTCGCGCAACAAAAACCGAGCAGGAACTTAAAATAATGCGCGAGGCCGCACAAATCGCTTACGGCGCATGGCTCTATATTAGGGAAGAACTTAAACCCGGCGTAACAGAACGCGAAATTTCCTTAAAACTTGAAATGTTTATGCGTAACCATGGCGCAAGCGCCATGGCTTTTAAACCCGTAATTTGCTTTGGCCCGCATGGATCCGACCCACACCATTTGCCCGACGATACTAAACTAACAAAAAACACCGCGGTATTGCTTGATTTCGGCTGTGTTTACAAAGGTTATTGTTCAGATATCACACGCTCTTTTTGGTATGGCGATAAAATTAACCCCGAATTTAAAAAGATTTTGGACCTTGCAATTTTAGCACATGATACCGCCGCAAAAAAAGCAAAATACGGTATGACCGGCGCACAAATCGATGCACTTGCACGCGGTATTATTGAAAAGGCAGGTTACGGCAAATATTTTACACACAGAACGGGCCACGGTATCGGCATGCAAAACCATGAGCTTGCAGATATCTCCCAACTTAACAAAAATAAAATCGGCCTAAACTATTGTTTTAGCGTCGAGCCGGGTATATATTTGCCGGGCAAATTCGGCGTACGCTATGAAGATTGTTTTTATATGACTAAAACAGGGATGAAACAAATAAAATGACGGAAACATTAAAGCAATTTCAAAAATATCTGGCCGCGCAAAAACTCGGCGGAGCTATTATTACAGATATTTTGACCGTCAATTATTTAACATCTTTTCCTTTTGTAAGCGAGGGTGATGCGTTTTTAATTGTAACCCCTAAAAAAGCCACTTGCTACACAAAAGAAATGTATTTAATCGATATAAAAAATAAATGCCCGTTTTTAAATTTTGTAAATTCACTTAACATAAATGAACTTGTAAAAAACCTCGGTAAACAAGCAAAAAATTTTGTTTTTGACCCGTATGCCTCAACTTACATAAACGGCACGACATTAAAAAAAGCCGGCGTTAAAGAGGCGGCAAAATTAACTTCAATTATCCGCGAAGTTAAAACAAAAGATGAAATAAAACTTATCAAAAAGGCGTGTGAAATTTCTTCAAAAAGTTTTGAAATTTTTAAAAAGCAGTTAAAAGCCGGTATGACGGAAATTGAGGCCGCAAAATTGCTTGAAAGCATAATGGCAAAACTCGGCGGACAGGGGCTTGCTTTTGATACGATTATGGCATTCGGTAAAAACACCGCAAATCCGCATCATGCAAATTCAAATTTGAAACTTAAAAAAGAAATGCCGGTTTTGGTAGATTTTGGGTGCCGATATAAAGGTTATTGTTCCGATATCACGCGCACTTTTTGGTTCGGCAAAAAACCGACGGAAGATTTTAAACATTATTTTGAGGCGGTTTTTGAGGCGTACACACTCGCCCACAAGGCATTAAAACCCGGTAAAACCGCAAAGGAAATGGACAGTTTGGCCCGCAATTATTTTGAAGATAATTTTGATGCGTCAAAATATTTTATACACTCCCTTGGGCATAACTTGGGGCTTGAAATACATGAGCGCCCGATACTTTCCCAAAGAAGCGAAGATACTTTAAAAGAAAATGCTTTGACTACGATAGAACCAGGGCTTTACTTTAAAAACAAATTTGGTATTAGGTATGAAGATACCTTTTTAATAACAAAAACAGGCAGTATAAACTTAACAGCAGTAAAAATTAAAAAATAGGAGATATTATGATAGGAACACCGCAATTTAAAGAAGGATTAATCTTCAAAAATGAAAACGGCGAACTTGTGGAAATTTTGGAATATCAACATCACCGCAAATCCCAAGCACGTGCAGTTGTACGCGTAAAACTTAAAAATTTAAACACCGGCTCACTCATCGAAACAAGCTACCGCCCAGAAGATAAATTTGAAGAAGTCGTTATCGAAAAACGCCCGCACAATTATCTTTATAAAGAAGGTGATATGGCTTATTTTATGGATACAACTAACTATGAACAAATCGGCGTACCGCTTTCAAAACTCGGTAAACAGGAAAAATATTTGGTTGATAATATGGAAGTTATCGGTCTTTTCTTTGACGGCGTACTTTTCAATATTCAATTGCCGATCAAGGTCGATTTAAAAGTTGTTTCCACAGTGCCCGGCGTTAAAGGCGATACAGTTTCAAATATGACAAAACCCGCAACACTCGAAGGCGGTATTGAAATTAAAGTTCCTCTCTTTATTAACGAAGGCGATAAAATAAGAATTGATACAAGGACAGATACTTATGTTGAAAGAGTTAATGATTAAAACTTTTGCCGCACTTTTATTAATTTTTGCAATTTGCGCACCGCTTAATGCGCTTGAAATTTCGAAAATAGAACACGAAGACGACGGTGAACTTGCTTTAACTTTTTGTAACACCTTCAAAATCAAAAACATCAGTTTGGATCATAACACCATTACTCCGACAGTAGTTTTGCCTAAAGAAGAAGAAGTATATGAAAATTTGGCGGTATTAAACAATGATATCTCTACTAAAATAGTTGCTTCTTTTGAAGGCGTTTATCAAGTTACCAAAGAATGCAAAAAAGTTCCTGTGTCTTTGATAAGCAAAAGGGCAGTAAAAGATAAGAACTTGGTTGTTGCTAAAGTTTCTTTTGGCGGCGATATATCTGCAATATTTTTAATCTCAACTTATGAGAAGAAAAATAAAACTTTATATCGTATGCGCACACCCGGTGATTTTAAGTTTTTAAGCAGCAGTTACCAAAAGAAATTCCGCCAATGGCTTATTGAACAAACAAAAGATTTGTTATGAGATGTATTAACCCAAGAACCCAGCAAGTTATAGCTGAAAATTTGACTCTAAACGATACCTTCTTCAGCCGCCTTGTTGGGTTAATGGGTAAAAAAAGTTTACCGCAGGGGAGCGGTATTATTTTAAAGCCATGCACGCAAATTCACACTTGCTTTATGCGCTTTAATATTGACGTAATTTTTTTAGATGCAAACTTGCAGGTTTTACACATTATTGAAAATATGCCGCCGTGGCGAATCAGCCCGTTATTTTTAAAAGCACGCTATACGGTGGAACTGCCGGCAGGATCTTTAAAAGGCAGTGTAAAAAAAGGCGACAAATTGCTACTAGGGCTTTAGTTTTTATATAATTGTTTTAGGGATTTTTATGAAATTTAGGAAATTTTTATTTTTAATTTTAATTCTTGCGCCGTCAATAGCAGGGGCAGTATCTTCTTTTGACGGTTTTAAAAGCCATATTACGGCGGAAAATTTGCCGTATTTTTCAAGAGATTTAGCGGCAATGCTCGGCGCATCTTCTTACAGCACAGGGCGCATTTTGGGTTGGGGCGGTTTTCAGCTTTCAATGCACGGTGTTTTCGTGCCGCGTCTAAATAAAAAAGATACTGCTTTAGGTAACGATAATAAAAATTTATTTATGCCGCTTATTCAAGGCGAAATCGGTTTACCCTTCCGTCTTGACGGTTTTATCCGCGCCATTTCTTATGATGGTTTAACACTTGCAGGCGGCGGTCTTAAATGGGGCATAACGCGCCCGCGTGATGAGGACTATACTTTCCAAACAATGCTTGTTGCTTTGGCGCAATCGGGTGTGTATCGTGATTTTTCTGTTTCCCATTACAGCGGTAACTTGGTTGTTGCTTTTAAAATGCCTTATGTTACACCTTACGTCGGCGGCGGGGTTGATTATATGGTCCTTACCGTTGAAAGTGCCGACGACGAAAGTTTAATTGATAAAAAATCTTATACTGCAAAACCGCGTGGAACTTTCGGTTTAAATTTCAAATTACCTAAATATATGGATTTAAGTTTGGCTGCAAATTTCGCTTCTTACGGTGTTGGTTATCAGGCGAACTTCGGGGTTAGGTTCTAAATTTATGGCAAAGGCAAATAATGCGCCTATCGGCTTATTTGATTCAGGTGTCGGCGGGCTTACAATTTTAAAGGCATTACATCAAGCGCTGCCTAATGAAAATATTATTTATTTCGGCGATACCGCACATGTTCCTTACGGTAACAAATCAAAAGATGCCGTCACAAAATATTCAAAAGAAATCGTAAAATTTTTGGAAAATAAAAAAGTTAAATTCATTATTGTAGCATGTAATACTGCCTCATCTTTAGCTTTGCCGCAACTTGAAAAATTTGCAAAAACAGATATAATCGGGGTTTTACTTCCTGCCGCAAAAGAGGCGGCAAAAAGCACAAAAAACGGCAAAATTGCCGTCATAGCAACACAAGCAACCGTTAACAGTAACAGCTACAAAAATGCGCTTTTAAAAATAAATAAAAATTTAAAAATTTACCAATTTGCTTGCCCGCTTTTAGTGCCGCTGATTGAAGACAAAAAATTACTTAAAACTTTGCTCCCGACTATGCTTAAATATTACCTTGCACCTGTCAAAAAATGCGGCGCAGATACTTTAATTCTAGGTTGCACGCATTACCCGATAATTAAAAATCAAATTGCAAAGATGTTAGGGCCAAGTGTAAAATTAATTGATTCCGCCCATAATACCACACTTGAAACAAAACGCATTTTAGCGCAAAAAAAATTATTAAACGAAAGCAAAACGAAAGGTAAAATTAAAGCATACACAAGCGATGCCCCAAAACATTTTGAAATTTTAGCAAAAGCAATTTTGAATCAAAAATCAATCAAAGCAGGTTTAGCAAAATGAACATTTATTCCGACGAAAGATTAATAAATCTAGGCATAATTTCCGGCACCGTGGGGCGGGATTTCGGCTCAGCACGCGATAAAAAAATTGCCGCAAAAATTTTTGAAAGTTTGGGTATCCCCCCCGCCAAAATACTCGGTTTAAAACAAGTGCACGGGGATAAAATTATCAACATAAATTCTGCCGAAGATTTAGCTGCATATAAAGCACAAAATTTACACGAAGCCGACGGTTGGCTTTTATCTTTACCGCAAACGGGTGCTATGATTTTAACTGCAGATTGCGTTCCGCTTTATTTATGGTCTGCCGACGGTAAATATGTATCTTTAACACATTGCGGTTGGCGCGGTGTTGTGCAAGAACTGCCTAAAAAAGCAGCAGAACTTATTAAAGAAAAAACTACTGAAAAACTCCAGGCATATATCGGTCCACACATAAAAGATTGTTGCTTTGAAGTTAAAGAAGATGTTGCAAACAAATTCCCAAAAGAAGCGGTTATACATCGTGAAAATAAAATTTTTGTAGACCTTGATAAAGCAATAATTTTGCAACTTAAAGCCGCCGGTCTTGAAGAAAGTGAAATAAAAACCGGTTGCCATTGTGAGTGTACTTCTTGCAATAAAAGAGATTTCTTTTCTTACCGCCGCGACGGCACAAAAGACGCCCAACTTTCATTTATTTATAAGGTATAATTAAATTATGAACATAATTATTATTGCCACAAAAGATGAAGCAAAACAAGTAAAAAAAATGCCCAACAGTAAAGTTATTATTACCGGTATGGGCGAGTTTAATGTAATAAAAACGATTTCTAAATTACTATTAAACAAAAAAATCACAAGTAAAGATAAAATATTTAATATCGGTTATTGCGGTTCAAATATTTCCCCTGTCGGAACGGTGCATCAAGTAGCAGTTTCCGCAAGTGAAATTAAGTCAAATTTCGTTGAATATAAAGAAATTAAACTCTCCAAAAACGGCGCAAAATGTTATTCCTCAAACAACTTTGTGACGGAAACAAAAAATAAAGGCATTTTTGATATGGAACTTTATACTATTGCCAATATTTTCCCGAAAGTTAAGGCGATAAAAATAGTTTCAGACAGTTTAAGCATGAAAGAGTACCACGCAGTATCCGTGGAAGATGCATGGATTGAAGCCAATAAAATATTAGCAAAAATGTGTAAATAAATTTTGGTAAAATAAATTTAAGGAGTATTAAAAAATGTAAGCCCGAAAGTTGTGGCTTAAAAAAATTTGAATCTGTTTTTGAAATCGCAAAATTGCGAATAGCTTAAGTGCTAATCCTAGTTCAAAAACGGTCGTTTAGGCACATAATGGTTTGGCTGATCCCCTTACTGTTATATGCCGAATGTTTACCATTTTTTAGTGGTGAATTACGGCTGTTTGTTTTTGTTACTAGGATTAGCTTAAACAAAACAGCCGTTTTTGTTTGCCAAAAACGGTTTAAAAAACTTGGAGGAAACATGCAAAAAAATGTAGTAAAAAATGTAGTAAACAAAACGGGCTTCACGCTAATAGAATTATTAGTCGGGGTGCTCATTATCGGTATACTATCGGCGATAGCATTACCCGGGTATAGAAAAGCAGTAGAAAGAAGCAGGGTTTCTGATGCTCTTACCACTATGCAAGCAGTAGCAAAGAGTGAACACGGCTGGTATCTTACGAACAACAGTTATACTAATGACTTTGCTAACCTTGATATTGAAATAAACGGAACAATAAACGAAGGTGCATTGGAAACTGACTTTTATACTTATGAGTTATTAGATACAGGTATACTTGCAGAAAGAAATAATCACGAGTATTTGATATACAAAGATTATGAAACTAACCAAATAATGTGTACCCCCGGTAGCCATTATATCTGCGAAGAACTGGGTGCCTTTACCAAAGTGCCTTGTGAGAAATTAGAAATGGCATGGGCGAACACAAACAGTACCTGTTATATAAACGAAGAGGAAAGATGTTTAGATTTACATGCTGATAAATATGGTACTAATATTTGGAAAGGAACATATTGCGGTTACACAGGAACAAGTAGCACTACACTTGATGAAGGTATGGTATGCAACGTAAATCGGAACATAGGTCAATGTGATTACCCTACTATTAATAATGGAGGGAAATGTATAGCTAGTGGAGGTTGTACAGGTGCTATAATAAATGCCGGTGGAGTATGTCAAGGTGGGTATTACGGAGGATGTAATGGTTCTACCGTAAACGCCGGAGGTAAGTGTAATGCCGGTGCTAATGGTAGTTGTCAAAATATTATTGTAACTGGAGGGACATGCGAAAGTGGAGGATTATATGGATGTAATTTCAGTACTTTTACAGCAGGAAGCACATGCATCTCTCATCAATCCAAAACATGTTCAGGGGATTATTATGCCAGCACTTGTATCGGTGATGGGAGGAAAACATGTGGAGGATATACAGAGCAAGAGATACTGACTTTTCACGATAAATCTACGTGTGTAGGTAATTATGATAGTGCTTGTACGCAAGCAAGAACCATTTTTGAGGATGGTTCAAAATGTGTTGCCAATGTTAGCGGCGCATGTTCTGGTGCTACTTATAAAGCTGGCAGTTGTTGCGAAAGTGAAGATAATCTTTGCCCTTCAACTGCACCGAAATGTATTTGCCCTAAAGGAGATGGAACCTACGCAACAAGTTGTTAAAATTATCTGCTAATTGATATCAAAAACCCCGTGGTGTAATAAGTAACAAAAACCCGCGGGGGTTTTTTATAAAACAAAAACTGTACTCACAAACTCGGCAAGTATTTCCCCTTATTGCCTCCACCCGTATGCCTTGTCATACGGGCGGGAGGTGCCGAGTTCACGAGGCAGAGGGGGGATGTATAAAGTAAATAAAATAGGAATACTTAATCCCCCATCCGTCTCGCGCGAAAAGCCGCGCGAGCCACCCTCCGCCCGTCCACGACGGGTGAGGGCAATAAGGAAAACAAATTTAACATAAAACCAAACCGTGAGCATACACTCGGCAAGTATTTTTGAGGAAATTTTGATTTTACAACCCCACCCCCAACCCCTCCGCCTTTGCAAGGCAAAGGGGCGGGGAAGAAAAGGAAATAATTTTAAAGTTCAAAACCGTAGCGCACGAGCATAATATCGCGCCGCGCAGAAAATTTGAGATGATTTTTTATTTTTATCTGACGACGTGTACCAAGAAGTAAAACGAGCAAAGCGAGTTTGCGGTACTCTAGGAAGATAAAAATAAAAAAGGGCTCAAATTTGCAAGCGCGTTTTGCGCGTTAATTAACGGTATGCGGAAAAACAACACGTAAAATTAATTCCTATATCTCAAAAAATGGTATAATTTATTGTAATATATTTAGTCGGGGAAACCCGAATCTATGGAGGAATCATGGCAGTAAAAAAACATAAAGGATATGTCTATTCCTTCGGCGCAGGCCGCGCTGACGGAAATGGCTCAATGAAAGAGCTACTCGGTGGTAAAGGTGCCAATCTTGCTGAAATGGCAGGCCACCCAAAACTCAAACTTCCGGTGCCGCCCGGTTTTACAATTTCAACCGAAGTGTGCACTTACTACTGGAAAAATAACAGAACTTACCCGAAATCATTAAAAGCCGAAGTTGCCGCAAATTTGAAAAAAGTTGAAAAAGAAACCGGCAAAGTATTCGGCTCAAAAACAAATCCGCTTTTGGTTTCCGTCCGCTCAGGTGCAAGAAGCTCAATGCCGGGTATGATGGAAACAATTTTGAACGTCGGTTTAACATTAGACACAATCCCCGGTATGATTAAAAGAACCGGCGATGAACGCTTCGTTTATGACGCATACCGCCGCTTAATTATGATGTACTCTGATGTCGTTATGGAAAAGGCCGCCGGCATTGAGCCGAAAGACGATCAAGGTATCCGCAAAATCTTAGACGGTATGCTTGCAGACGTCAAAGCCAAAAAACATTATAAATCAGATACAGATTTAACCGCCGCAGAACTCAAAGAACTTTGCAATAAATTCAAAGCAACAGTTAAAAAAGTTTTGGGCAAAGAATTCCCTGATAATGCTATGGACCAACTTTGGGGAGCAATCGGCGCTGTGTTTGCCTCTTGGAACGGTAAACGCGCAGTAGCATACAGAAATATTGAAAAAATCCCTCATGATTGGGGTACAGCCGTAAACGTGCAGTCAATGGCCTTCGGTAATATGGGCCCGACAAGCGCAACCGGCGTTGCTTTTACCAGAAACCCCGGTAACGGTGACAGCCATTTCTACGGCGAATATCTTATCAATGCTCAAGGTGAAGACGTTGTTGCCGGTATCCGCACCCCGAGCCCGATTAACAAATGGTCCGTTTCCGGCCACGGTAATGATGATAAATTTTTAGCGACCGTAATGCCTAAAGCATATAAACAACTTGACGATATTCAAAAACGCCTTGAAAAACACTTTAAAGATATGCTTGATATTGAGTTTACCATCGAAGACGGCAAATTATATCTTTTACAATGCCGCGTCGGTAAACGCAACGGTATTGCGGCAGTACAAATGGCTTTGGATATGGTTAAAGAAAAACTCATTAACAAAACCGAAGCCGTACTCCGCGTCAGCCCTGCACAACTTGACGAACTCTTGCACCCTATCGTAGATCCGAAAGCCGAAAAGACAGCCAAGCCCTTAGCAAAAGGTTTACCTGCCGGCCCGGGCGGTGCTTGCGGTTTTATCGTTTTTGATACAGAATCTGCAATCAAAGCACGCAAAGAAGGCAAAGCAGCAATTTTAGTCCGCGAAGAAACAAACCCTGAAGACGTTGAAGGTATGCGCGCAGCGGAAGCCATTTTAACGGCCCGCGGCGGTATGACCTCACATGCTGCACTCGTTGCACGCGGTTGGGGTAAATGCTGCATCGTCGGTTGCAGTGATATTTCTGTAAACCTTGCAAAACGCACAATGACCGTTGCCGGTAAAACTTTTAAAGAAGGCGACTTCTTGACCTTAAACGGTACACGCGGTTTAGTTTACGGCGGTAAACTTAACATGTTAGACGGCGGCACAGCAAATAAAAATTTGGCAGCTTTCTTAAAAATCTGTGACAGCGTAAGAACTTTAGGTGTTCGCGCAAATGCCGACAACCCTGCCGATGCACAAAAAGCAAAGGACTTCGGTGCAGAAGGTATCGGGTTATTCAGAATTGAACATATGTTCTACGGTGCAAATTCAGAAAAGCCATTATTTGCATTACGCAAAATGGTTTTATCAACCACCACAGAAGAACGCGTTAAGGCCTTAAATGAAATCTTCCCTTACATGAAGAATGATATTAAGGCAACTTTAAAAACAATGGCAGGCCATCCGGTAACAATTCGTTTAATGGATCCACCTTTACACGAATTTATTCCGCATAGCAAAGATGCCGTTGCCGCAATTTGCAAGGCATTAAAAATCAGCGAAAGCGAATTTTACAAACGCGCAGATGCTTTAGCCGAAGTTAACCCGATGATGGGACACCGCGGTATCCGCTTAGGCGTAACATATCCGGAAATTACTTCAATGCAAGCACGCGCAATTTTTGAGGCATCAGCGGAACTTATGAAAGAAGGTTTAAAAATTAAACCGGAAATTATGATTCCTGTTGTTTGTGTTGATAAAGAAATTATTTCTCAAAAACCGTTAATTGAAGAGGCCTATAAAGAAGTCAGCAAAAAATACGGAAAGAAATTTGAATATCATGTCGGTACTATGATTGAAATCCCGCGCGCTGCAATTACTTCAGACAAAATTGCACAAGTTGCAGATTTCTACTCTTTCGGTACAAATGACTTGACACAAATGACTTTCGGTTTCTCACGCGACGATATCGGCGCATTTGTTCCGTCTTACATTGAACAAGGTGTTTTGAAGAACGATCCTTTCCAAATCTTGGATCAGGAAGGCGTCGGCTTCTTAATCAAACACGCTGTCAAAGCAGGCCGCGCAGTTAAACCGAAACTCAAAATCGGTATCTGCGGTGAACACGGCGGCGAACCGTCAAGCGTGGAATTCTGCCACAAACAAGGTTTCAACTATGTTTCCTGCTCTCCGTTCCGTGTGCCAATAGCACGCCTTGCAGCCGCACAGGCAGCCGCCAAAAAAACTAAATAGTTTTAGTTGAAATTGGTAAAAAATTAAGAAAAAGTTAGTAAAAATTTCCCCCGCGTTTAAGTTTAACGCGGGGGATTTTACCTAGATTGCTAGAATTAGGTTATGGCAAAGAATATATAAGCACCTTCGGCCCAGAAGGATAAATAGTTCCATTTTCTATAGGTATACAAAAATTTTTGTTTCCATAATAACTCTCTCTACAATATAATTGACCACTAGCTGAAGATAAAAAGAATCCATCACATTTATATGGTCCTTCTGTCCAAACTGCGGTTATATTAGCCTCTGTTTGCAAATTTGCTGTAGTAATTAAGATTTCGAAATTATTCCCCTTAAGACTGTTACTTACCCCTGTTGTTGTGTATGCGGTACATGTTTTGGCACCTATACTAAATGGAAAATATAGATCTAGCTCATTGAAATTTCCCGTATATCTTCCATTAGAGAGGTAATATCTTTCCTCTGCTCCAGCAACTGCTTTTGCTACAGTTTTTAGTTGTATATTTCTACTTCTCCAAACTGATCTTTTATATTGTGGAAGTGCAATTGTCGCCAATATACCAATTATTAAAACAACAACTAATAATTCAAGCAAGGTAAAACCTTTGCTTGAGGAAAAGATACTGTTTAAAGTATCTTTAATTTTATGTACTAACTTTTTCATATTATTTCTCCTTTAATTAGGTATTTCCTCTAATTCCTCTCCCCTTTGCTTGCAAAGGTGGAGAGGTTAGGAGTGGGGTTATAAAATGAGGAAATTCCTTTATTTAACAACCCCACCCCCATCCCCTCCACCTTTGTAAAAAAAGGGGCGGGAAGAATAAAGAAATACTTTCAAATTCAGCCAATAAAAAACGGCTGAGTTTTGTGGACTAGGATCACACAAAAACAGCCGTCGCCTTGTATTAAAACAAGGCAAGTGCCACATAAAAATTTTATGTGGCACCTTAAACGACTGTTTCTGGCTCCTAGTCCCTTTTACCAATAAGGTTTGGTAAAAGTGAAGTCCTTTCGGACTACCAAAAACAGCTAATTATTTTAGGGCATTTAACCCTACATTTTTTAAAACTCCTTAAATCAATAAACTAATGTCTGCCGATTTTACCGAGTGCGTTAAACACCCCATTGAAATTACATCTACACCCGTCTTAGCATATTGTTCCAAATTATCAGCGTTAATACCGCCGGATGCTTCCAAAATCGCGCGGCCCTCAACAAAAGCTACCAATTTTTCAATTTCTTTTGGCGTCATATTATCAAGCATAATAATGTCGGCTTTAGCTTTTAAGGCCTCTTTAACTTCGGCCAAATTTTTTGTTTCCACTTCAATTTTATTTGTGTGGCCTATTTTTGCCTTAATTTTCTGCACTGCTTTTGTTATTGATCCGGCAGCTGCAATATGATTATCTTTAATTAAAACCGCATCCGATAAACTCATACGGTGGTTTTTTGCACCGCCTGTCCTGACAGCATATTTATCAAATTTCCTAAGTGCCGGTTGCGTTTTGCGTGTATCAACAAGCATTACCCCGTATTTTTGGCAAATTTTATTTAGTTCGTTTGCCTGCGTTGCAATCCCCGACATCCTTTGCATAAAGTTTAAAGCAGTTCTTTCAGCTTTTAAAATACTTAAAGTTGAGCCGGAAACAGTTGCAATAACAGTACCTTTTTTTATTTTATCACCATCATTAAATTTTGTTTTAAAAATTAAACCGCAGTCCACATATTCAAAAATTTCTTTGGCTAAATCTACGCCGCATAAAATCAAATCTTGTTTTGCCACTAAACGCGCGGTGGCTTTATCTTTAATACTGAAAATGTTTTCCGAAGTTATATCGCCAAGGGCGGTATCTTCTTCCAAAGCTAAGGTTACGATTTTATCTATCATTTTTCTGCCTCTTTGAACATATTATTTATTGCCTGCTCGGCTTTTTGTGCCAAAGTTCCGTCGATATTTATGCCGTTTAAATTTTCCAAATTCTCTAAAACACTTGCTATGTTTTGTAAATTATTTCTTTTCATACTTGCGCAAATTCGCCCGCAAGGGATAAAAGTTTTTTCAGGGTTTTCCGCTTCAAGCATATTTATTAAACCCCACTCGCTAAAGACGGCAAAAGTTTTAGCGGTACTTTCTTTAATAAATTTCAGCATACCTGCTGTGCTGCCTACAAAATCAGAGGCGGCGCAAACTTCCGGCAAACATTCGGGGTGTGAAATTATTTTTGCATCAGGATATTTTATTTTTATTTCATTAAGTTGCGTTAAAGTAAATTTATTATGCACACAGCAAGTTGCGCCGGCGGCAATAATTTCTTTTTTAATATTTTGGGTTTTAAAATATGCCTCAATATTTTTTGCCATATATAAATCGGGTACAAAAATTATTTGGTCTGCTTCGGTATTTGCCGCTATTTTAAAAACATTTGAGGAGGTTACGCAAGTATCGCTTACCGCTTTAACTTCTGCGGAAGAATTTATATAGCAAAGCACTTTTGCTTTCGGATATTTTTTGCGCAATTCTAAAACTTGATCTGCTTTAATACCGTCCGCGAGTGAACAACCTGCCGTTATAGGAGGTAAAATAACTTTTTTATTTGGGTTTAAAATTTTTGCAGTTTCCGCCATAAAAGTTACACCGCAAAAAATAATATTTTGCTGTTTAGCTTCCTTGGCTTTCTTTGCAAGTGCATAAGAATCCCCGCAAAAATCAGCAATGCCGAATAAAATTTGCGGGGAACAATAATAATGCGCTAAAATTACGGTATCTTTTTCCTGTTTAAGTTTATTTATTTTGTTGCAAATTTCGTCAATATTTTGCACTTCTTCAAAAGTAAACCTTGCACCTGTTTTTATATTGGTAACTTTAGATAATTTCTCAAACAGGGGCAAGGTATTTTGTTTTGAAAGTGCAATATTTGTTTGCATTTATTATTTTTTTACTACCGGTTTCTTTTGCGGTTTTGCAAGCTTTACCGAATCTTTACTTTTTGTTTTGGTATTTTTTATTTGGTCCTCGTAAGGGACTTCTGTTTCATAATCCATTTGAGGGGCAAGTAATAAATCAAATTCTTCTTCCAGAACGCCGTTTTCTCTGTAATAATAGTAACCTTCATCTTTCCTTGAAGTGCATGCACAAAATAAAGCGCACACCATCAAAATCATAAAACAATATTTCATAAAAAGTACCTCCTATTAAATTGTAACAAATTTTAAATGCTTGTACATAATGTTTTAATAAAGTATAATCAAATTATGAGGAGATTATTAATATTTAGTTTTTGTTTAATGCTTGCATCTTGTGCAGGTACCAGAACTTTAGACGGAGAAACAACCAAAAATTGGGTCAAAATCGTTTCTTCTAAAATTGACAGGGCAGGCAATGTCCAAGATGTCTGCTTTTTACTTGATTTATCTTTTTACCCCGGTTCGGTTTATGACCGTATAAAAAATAATCCCAATATGTGTTTGGATGAATGTTGCTGGTATTCGGAAAATAAAACTGTTGATTATTATTTTAATGATGGTTTCCTGAAAGAGTTAAAAGAGACGGGCTCTGCTCGCCGTTATTATCCTGACCACATAAGAATTAAAATGAACTTCGCACCTTTCTTGAACCGTTTATCTGCGAAAGCGGAATCTTTTAACGGAATTTCAAAAGACGGCGTAGTTACATTGGAATATGATGATGTCGTTGATTCCGAAATGATAAACAATGAAGGTTTTTATGATTTTGAAGCTAAAGCTTACCCAGAAGAACCCAAAGATCCGAAAGCCGAAAAACAAAAAGATAATTCCTATAAAACAATTAGTATGAGCGGTTTAAACCGTGATGAACTTTTAGCCCGAGCTAAAAACGAACAAAGTGCTTATTACAAAAAAGAAATAGCACTCCGCTATGAAAGCCCTGAAAAAGAATATGTTGAAGAAAGTATAGAATTTACCGGCCAGGTTTCCCCTTTTGATCCTCAAGATAAAGAAACAAAATGGATTACAAGTAAAAAGACCTTGGAAGAAGAAAAAAAATCAAAAGAATATAATGCTTATCCGGAAAGATATAAATATAAATATCACAGCAGATTAATGGCAAAACGTCAAAAGAGATTGCAAAAACAACAAGAGCAAGCAGAGGCGCAACAAAAACAGTTGGAAGAAAAACAACAACAGTTGAAAGGAAAGCAACAACAAGTTATTTATGACGTGCAAAGAACACCAGAACAGCAAGCAGAGTTTGCAGCACTCCAAGAAAAAGCCAAACAAGAAGCTGATAAAATTGAAAAAACAGCTGAAGAAAAATTGGAAGAAGCCCGCAATTTAGAATTAAGACTTACCTATGAAAGAACACAAGCGGTAAATTTGCTTAAACGTTTTTACGGGGATGAAATTGACGGCTACCTCCGTGCTTTAGATAAAGAAAAGAGGGAAGAAGGGCAAATTTTATTTACTAATGATAAAGTTTGGCAAGCCAAAAAAGTCGGCACCACCATTTATACTGTTAACTGTAATGTGAAAGGTAAAATTATAGTTTTAGGTGCAAAATCCGGTACTACAACTAAAGATTATCCCGTAGCTTGCGGAACTTTTTTAGTTAATTTAGACGAAAAAACCGTTGAAGCAAAAGATGATACCGCCAAGAAAATAGCACAAAAGAAATATTAATTTCCGGTATTTTATTTTTCTAAATAATTACCCTCCTTTGCGGAGGGTAATTATTTTCGGAGGTTGTAGTTTAATTAGTGCGATGAAAATGCTTATCTGTATTGCATTGATTTTAATTGGTTTAATTCCCTTTCATATTGTGCTTTTATATTATGGGATTCTGTTAGTTCATTTTGTGCTTTTTTTAGTTCTTCTTTTGCTTTTGCAAGACCTGCTTCATTTTGACTGTAAGTATAACGTTTTACATCAAATTCAGCTGCATCAACTCTTGTTTGTTTAAGGTCTATTTGGCTTTCTACTCTATCTATAGCCATATCAAGACCTGCTATTTTGTTTTTACGTTTATTTTCTTCGTATTGGCGTTGTGATTCTTCAAATTGGCGTTGCCGTTCTTCATAGTATTCGTCTTGCTGTTGTTGATAGATTTGATCTATTTTATAATCGTTAGAATCATAATATGAAGGGCATTTGGTCGGTGTAGATACACTTTCAATTATATTGTCTTTTCCGACGATAACAAGAGTTTCACCCATCTTTGAAGAATCATAATAACATGCCTTTTTAAAAGAAAAAGCCGTATTGCCGTTTTGCAAAGTATATTGAGATGTCGGAACCCCATTGCTTGTTATATAATTATCAAAATTTTGGCCGGGCCAAACGACTTTCGGCCGTTGCAAAGACGCACACGCAGAGAGTAATAAAACACTTGTAAATAACATAATACATTTTTTCATAAGAGCCACCTTCCTTAATAGATTTCTATAAGTATAACGCATAACTGCCAAAAATTATTGCAAATTTTATTTTTATCTCAATATTTGTTATAATATATTGTCTTAAGAAAATAATTTTTAAGATTTACAATTTGTTGGAGAGATGGCCGAGTGGTTGAAGGCAACGGTTTGCTAAACCGTCATACGAGGTATTCCTTGTATCGAGGGTTCGAATCCCTCTCTCTCCGAAAATTTGAAACCCCGCATTTAGCGGGGTTTTAAATTTTTGGAGATTAGAGCAATGCCAACTGCTTGGCATTGCGTCGGGATTCGAAGGGCGGAGCGATGTTTTTGTTTGAGGTGTGGTCCGCACCAGCGGCGAACCACCGAAAGGCAAAAAGAGAACAGCGCCCTCTCTTGTTTATCTTTAAATTACTTTTAAATTTTTGTCTCTGTTTAACTTATATGATATAATAAAATTAGAGATTTTATTGTTAAGGAGTTTTACTAATATAAGCCTTGAATCGGCTTAAATACAATTGGAACTGTTTTTGGTGGGTAAAGTACCCACTCTTTTGCGAAAGCAAAAGTTATTTCGAACCAAAAACCGTTGCTGTTGTCAATATAAGCGGAATAATTACCCGCTGATATTGGCAAACAATCCTGTTTTTTGATTTTATATCATGCAGGTTTGCGGCTGTTTGTTTGAGAGTTCGAAATAACTCAAATATTCAGCCGTTTTTTATTGGCTGAATTTAAAAGTATTTCTTTATCCTCCCCGCCCCTTTTTTTACAAAGGTGGAGGGGATGGGGTTGTAAAACAAGAAAACTTTATTTAATACCCCCACTCCTAACCCATCCGTCTTTACAAGTAAAGGGGAGAAGAATTAGATGAAAAGCTTAATTATTAAAGGAGAAATTATGAAAAAAGAAAAACAAAATAAAATTGACAAACATGATAGACAAAATAAATTCACTAAAGGTTTTACCTTGATAGAACTTTTAGTTGTAGTTGTAATCATCGGTATACTTGCTGCAATTGCTTTACCGCAATATCGTTTAATTACCTTAAAAGCAAGATATAGCACAATGATGGACATTGCCAAATCAATTAAAGATGCTGAAGAAAGATATTATATGATTCATGATTCTTATACAACAAATTTTAATAATTTAGATATTGATTGTGAAAAACGTCTAGCTACCAATTATTGTAATTTTCAACATGGATATTGTTCTTTAACTTATATTGGCAAAAGTATTGTCTGTGAAGTTTCAAGAACAAACCCTTATCTTTTATATATTCAATATTTCGCAAATGCCGGTAGTAAGTCAAATAAAATATATTGCAGCGCAGGTTTATTTGCAAATGGGACTAATAATCTATCAAATAAAGTATGTCAAGATGTAACAGGACAATCTACACCAATAAAAATTGATGATAGAAATACTTACCAATTTTAAATAAATATCCCCCGCGCTAATAAACGCGGGGGATTTTTAAATAAAACAAATTTTATTTTGTTTATTTTGTTTCTTCTTTTTCTTCTTCGTCGTTTTCTTTCACCATTTGGCGCAAATAATCTTCAACTACACCTTTTGCACCAAGGCCGAAAGCCAAACCTAAACCAAGGCCTAAAGAAGCTAAAACAATAATAATCACGTGGTTAATTAAAACAAAGTTAATATTAATTTGCTGTAAGGCAAGCAAAACGGCAAAAACCAAAACAATAATATTAACGATTTTTGCAATAAAGATACCTCCGCGGATTTTATTTGCTTTTGCGGAATTTAATACAAGACGTTCCACAAATTTCCCAAACAAAGCACCTGCAAACAAAACAACTATACAAGCAAAAAGTTTAGGAATAAATAATAAAAATTTCTCTAAAATTACACTGATTACGGCTAAATGTAAAGAATCAGCCGCAAGCATAATAAAGATAATCATTACCGCCCAAGAAAGGATAAAAGCCAAAACATAAGTCGGCGATTTACCGAAACCGATACGGGAAAGTATTTCATTAACCCCTATTTTTTCGGTCCACTGGTCAAGTTTAACTTTAGTTAAAAGGGCTTTTGTTAATGTGCTTGTCCACCTAGATAAAAGCAACCCCAAAAACAACATTACCAAGGCAACAATTATGCCGGGTAATAAATCAACCGATTTGTTAAATAATACAACAAACGGTTCTTTAGTTTTATTATACAAGTCAGCAAGTTCCATACATCCTCCTATTTATATTCCAATTTTACAACTTTAAATTTGCGTTTTGCGCGCGGTAAAACGAGGTCAAAAGTTTCCCCCGCTTTTTTGCCGAGCATAGCCATAGCCATAGGTGCTTTTACAGAAAGCAAACCTTGTTCGGGGTTACTTTCCATAGAACCGACCAAGGTATAAGTTATTTGTTTGCCTTTTTCGTCTTCCAAAGTAACGGTGGCACCGATGCGGATTTCAGACCTATCTACATTAATATCGTCTGTAATTTCGCAATTTCTTAAACGGATTTCAAGCTCATTTATTTTGGCTAAAGTTTCGGCTTGCTTTTCCTTAGCGGCGGTATATTCCGCGTTTTCCTTAAGGTCGCCTTGACGGGCGGCTTCGCCGATTTCTTCTGAGAGTTCAGCTTTTATTTTTTTAAGGTTTTCAAGTTCAAGCCTCATCTTCTCATAATTTTTACGGCTTAAATAAAATATTTCACTCATAACTCCTCCAACAAATTATTTCGCAAGTTTTTTAAGGGCTAAAGTTAAGTCTTCCATATCAAACGGTTTATATAAAATATCATTAGCCCCGCTTTCAATAATTTCTTTATTCAAACTTTGTTTATTCATCCCCGTTATAACTAGGACTTTTACTTTAGGATATTTCGCTTTTAAACTGCGCAAAATATCAAGCCCGCTTTCTTCGGGGAAGAACATATCAAGCAAAATGGCATCGGGCACTTTACCTGCTTCAAGGGTTTTAAATAAAGCACGGGAGCCGTCTGCCGTCGCTAAAACTTCATAACCGGCACTTTCAAGTGCATTTTCAATAGTGGTCCTTAAGACCGCTGAATCATCAACAACAATTACTGTTTTCATATTACTTTAAAGTACCTACCGTTTTGGCTGCAAGGTCAAGCAAAGCATCTGTTTGTTTCTTTTCAGGTGCTTCGGCGTATAGACGTATAATCGGCTCTGTTCCCGACGGGCGGGCCAAAAGCCAGCTGTCATCAGGGAAAATGAGCTTTATGCCGTCTATATCCAAAACTTCGGCGACTTCTTTACCTAAGATTTTTTTAGGGAATTTCCTTCTTAATTTATCGGCAAAAGTTGCGCCGTCAAAAATCTTTTTGACTGCGACATCCTGCCTTTCATAACAGCTTTTGCCGTATAAAGTTTCCGTTTCTTTTACAAGTTCGCTCAGTTTCATTTTGCGCGTAACCATAATTTCCATCAAAAATATTGCGAGCAAAAGGCCGTCGCGTTCCGGCATAGTGCCTTTCCAACAATAGCCGCCGGATTCTTCCGCACCGAATAAGATATCTTCAAGATAAGTCTTTTCCGCAATATGTTTAAAACCGACGGGTAGTTCCTCAAATTCAAGCCCGTTTTCGCGTGCGATTCTTTTAGTTAAATAACCCATTGAAAGGCATTGTAAAACTTTACCTTTAAGTTTTTTATACTTAACCAAATAATGTAAAAGTACGGCTGAAATCTGCATCGGGGTAACATATTTGCCCTTTTCGTCTATTAAGGCGCTCCTGTCCCCATCACCGTCAAAAGCGATACCGAAAAGGCATTTCTTTTCCACAACGGTTTTTTTGAGTTCACCTAAAGCACTTTCCTTAGGTTCTGGTTTAGTTCCGCCGAAGGTAGGATCAACTTTAGTATGCAAGGCAATAACCTGTTTGGCAGGAATTAAACTTTCCAAATAACCGCAAGCACTGCCGTACATATAATCAACTGCGATTTTGCCTTTCAAAGTTAAGGCCTTTTTTAAATTTGCTTTTGAAGAAATATATTTGAAATAAACCTTTTCAAGCCCTTCTTTGGGTTCAACATTATGGCCCGGAATATAAAGGGCGTGGCGTTGGTCGATAAGTTCTTCAATTTCTTTAGTAAATCTTAAAGGTACGCTGCCGCCGTTCATTTTGATTTTAATACCTAAATATTGCGGCTCATTATGGCTTGCGGTAATCATAATTGCAAACCAGAATTTAGTGAAAGACAAGCAACTTATCATCGGTGTGCTGACAGGGTTTTTAAGTAAAGTTACATCAAGTTTATTTAATTTTAAAATGCTTGCGACATCTGCGGCGACTTTATCTGCCATAAAGCGCCTGTCAAACCCTACGACTACGCCGCCTGTTTTGTCTTCCAAATTTGAAGGCATATTTATATTAATAAAGGTAGCAAGCGCCTGTGCCATGCGCTTAACATTATCAAAAGTAAAATCCCAAGCGATTATACCGCGCCAACCGTCAGTTCCGAATTTAATATTTGCCATAAACACAACTCCTTAAAAAGTGGAGGCGGCAGGATTCGCACCCGCGTCCAAATACTCGTACAATCTAAACACTACAGGTTTAGCTTCGGTTTTGTAGTAAAAGAGCTTGCCCGAAGCTGCTGCGCTTTTACTTGTTTAATTTGTCTTAGATAAGAGGAGGCCAAACAGTAACCTTTCTTATAGCATACGGCTGATTGACCGTAAGTTTAATACGCCGTAAATACTAAACTAACGGGTTTAGGCTGCTGCCCAAACTGTATTGTTGGTATTGCCAACTATTCGTTTTAGCCCTATTTAAAGCGGCCTGGCCAACCGCTACCTGCGTTTAAACCTCAGAGGTATCTGTCAAAACTAGTCGCCCCCGGTTTATACTTACATTATTATAGCATATCTTTTTGAAAGTTTTCACGTTGCTCGGTTATTACGAATTATGTTAATTAGTGTGCATATTCTTGCAAATTTAAGTGCTTTTTAATTTTTCAGCTCCTAAAGTACCGAGAGTCGCTCCGCTCCCGTTCTTCTTGGTACTTGTCGTCGCAGTAAAAATTAAAAATCATCTTAAATTTGCTGCGTCGCACAATATTGTTCACATACGCTTTAGTTTTTTGCCGGCTAAGTCTTTTTGGGGAAATTTTAGTTTTTTGATTAGATCTTCAATAATTTCTATGATTAGTTTATTTTTGGGGCAAAGTTTTAAAGCGGTTTTACAATCGGCAAGTGCTTCTGATTTTTTGTTAATGTCCGTATAAAAATAAGCCCTGCTGATATAATTTATAAAATTATTTTTATCGGCCTTTATTTCCTTTTTATAATGCTTTTCCACTTCTTCTAACAAATGATATTTTCTACATATACCTATAGTAGCCCAGCCGATATGATTATTAGTAACACTTTCATAATCTTTAATAGCTTTTGTATATTCCCCTATTTGTGTGTATAATTTGGCCCTGACTAAATAAAAATCCTTTATATGCGGATATTTTTTTATAAAATTATTTATTTCTTCCATTTCCTCTTTAATACTTTCCATATTTTCTCCAATAAAAAACGGCTATTATTCCAAGCTAGAGTAATAACCAGTAAATAACAGCCGTGGTTTACTAATAATAGTAAACACTCGGCATAAAACAAACGCGTGATGTTTTATGCCTTAATCGACTGTATTTGGTTTTACTCTAAGCCCATTGGGCCACCGTATTAACGGTTGCCAAAAACAGATTAAAATTTTTAAGCCGACATTATGGCTTACATTAAAATAAATCTCCTTAAATACTGCTTAACTACTGCAATTAAATATTAACAAATTTTACCGCCCCTTGCAAATTTATAAAAGAATAAAAAGTAATAACTGCCAATTCCTTACTTAAATTTGCTAAAATGTTATTATAAGGATAGTGAGGTTTTATGAAAACAAAAAAAGCTACAAAACCCTCAGCCAAGAATTTAACGGTGCTTGAGGAAGTCAAACAACTTTATAAATTTATGGAGGATAATAAGCTCTCTTCCCTAGACTATGCAAATAAAGGTACACACGTTAAACTCGTCAGAGCCGGTATGGCACAAAGCGTGGAAGGTACTTTAACAAATTTCTCTTTCCAACCTAAAGAAGATGTAAAAAAGGAAGTTCCCGTGTATGGGGCAACAGTAAAATCCCCATTACAGGGTATATTTTTTAGGGGTGCTTCACCAAGCGCGCCACCGTTTATCAGGGAAGGCGATAAGGTTAAAGCCGGCACACCTATCTGCTTAATTGAAGCTATGAAAGTTTTTAACGAAGTCAAAGCACCTTTTGACTGCGTAATCACAAAAGTTTTAATTGATAACGGCCAACCTGTAAAACCGGGTGATATGCTCTTTGGCGTTGAAAAAATCTAGGAGGATTTATGGCTTTTAATGAAAATATTACAACAACATCAGCAAAAATTCTTGAATTACTTAAAGATAAGGAAAGTTTAACTTCCTGGCAAATTAAGGTAAGTTTAAATATTTCAAGTTCGCTTTTATATTTGGCTTTGGGCTCTTTGGAAAACCAGCATAAAATTGCTATTGAACCCGACGGTCTTAATTATAAAGTAACAAAAATAAACAATTAGTGCTTTGCGGTACCCCATAAATGAGGCATACAATCTACAAAAAAAGTAAAAGCAAAAAACAACAGGGCCAATTCTCTTTCTTAAAAGTATTGGTATGGGTTTTTTGCGCCGCTTTCTTTTTGTGGATTACATGGATTTTATGGTTCAGTGCCGGTTCGGCAGGACCTGCGGGTAAAGCCATATATTCTGCCTTAAAAAATGTACTTGGAACCGCTTGTTACTTGCTGCCTTTCTTCTTAATATATTGGTTATTCCGCGCTGTAAAATATAAAACTTTAGCATTTTTTACTTCATTGTTCGGCGTAGTTTTAGCATTATCGGGCCTTGCAATCATAGTCGCTTTTATGCACAATAATTTCCAAAACAGTTCGCTTGCGGGCGGTGCTGTCGGAGATTTCTTCTTTGTACATTTAAAAGGTGTTTCAGGCACAAGCGGTGCGGTAATTATTGCTTTGGCCTGTTCCTTTTTAGGTATACACATTTTATTTGCAATACCTTGGAAAGATACTATTTTAAAAACCTGCTCTTTAATTAAAGAAGATTTTGCGGTTTGGATGCAAGCCCGCGCGGATTTAAAACAAAAAATCGCCGAACGCAAAGAAGAAGAAAAACAAAATATACCCGCTGAAACAGAGGAAGAAATACCGGAAGAACCGGTCAAAAAAGTACCTCCGAAGATTATGCGCGCTACTGCGGAAATGGTAAAAAACCCACAAAGAGTTAAAGAGGCAGAAACACCTAAAACAGAAGTTGAACAAGAAGAAGACGGCGAAAATAAACAAGCTAAAGAATATACTTTACCCCCCCTTGATTTACTCCGCGCACCGGAAGAAAATAATTTGTGCGGTCCAAGTGATGAAGAAATTGCAAAAGCAACGAACTTACTTGAAACCACTTTAAAAAATTTTGACATCCACGCAAGCGTTACCGGTGTTGCACCGGGGCCTGTAATTACGCGCTATGAAATTAAGCCGGACGCAGGTGTTAAAATAAGTTCAATCGTTTCAATTTCAAACGATATTGCTTTGGCAATGAAAGCGCGCGGTATCCGCGTTGAAGCACCGATACCCGGCAAAGATGCCATCGGTTTTGAAATACCTAATGAAAAGCCGATAATGGTAACCGTACGGGAAATTTTACAGGATGCCTCTTTTATAAATTCAAAATATAAAACCACAGTTGTTTTAGGCCGTTATGCTGACGGCGCCCCAGCAACTTCCATTATTGAAAAAATGCCGCATTTGCTTGTGGCAGGTGCAACGAACTCCGGTAAAAGTATTTGTGTTCACACAATGATTGCCTCTTTATTATATCGCGCAAAACCGGACGAAATCAAGCTTATGCTTGTGGACCCAAAACGCGTGGAACTTACTTTCTACGAAGGTATACCGCATTTGTATGACCCTAAAGTTCCTTGCGAAGATGCCGATATTATTAAAGATGCAAACGGTGCGGTAAAATCACTCCAAGCGCTTGTTAAAGTTATGGAAAAGCGCATGAAAATTTTTGAAATTGCCAAAGTCAAAAATATTGAAGGTTACAATAAATGGGCAGTTGAACATAATGAAGAAAAGATGTTCTTTATCGTCGTAATAATTGATGAAATGGCAGATTTAATGTTGCAAACAAAAGCCGCTATTGAAGATTCAGTTCAACGCCTTACCCAAATGGGCCGCGCGCTTGGTATACACTTAATTTTATGCACGCAGCGCCCGTCAACAAATGTTATTACAGGTGTTATTAAAGCCAATTTACCGTCAAGGATTGCTTTACAGGTCGCATCAAAAATTGATTCCCGCGTAGTGCTTGATTCTAACGGTGCCGATGCCTTGCTAGGTAAAGGCGATATGCTTTATTTAGGTATATCAGACCCAAAACCAAAGCGTATACAAGGTTCCTATATTTCAGAAGAAGAAATTTCAAAATTAACCGATTTTTGGCGAGCACAAGGCGGGCCGGATTATCCAATACAAATTAAACCCGAACAAAACCCCAATCAAGGAACAGAGGGGCTAGGATCTTCGGCAGAAGAAATTATTTCAGCTTTAACATTAATTTTAGAAAGGCGCCGCGTATCACAGGACTTACTTAAAGCACATTTCGGTTCTTCAGCGCGCGCTACAAATATTTTGAGCGTTCTTGAAATGAAAGGTTTTATTACAAAGCCCGAAGGTTCAAACAGATGGGAAATTCATTTTGACTTAATAGAATCTGCTTTAAATGAATTAAAACAAAAACAAATGCAAAATGAGGAGGAATTTTAATGAAAAGATTTCTGCTGCTTGCTTTAATTTTGTTTACGGCAAATGCTTTTGCCGCTACCACTAAACAGCAAATTTCGCAAGAGAATGCTATAAAAAAATTTATTTCTTGGGATAAGAATTTAAAAACATTAAACACATACTATGAGCAAGAAACATCTTTTGAAGGGACTTTAATTTCAAAAAGTTTTGGGCATTTGCTTAAAAACGGTCAAAATTTGCGGCTTGAAACTTTAGAAGAAAATAAAGTAACACAATATGCTTTAACCGATAAAAAAACAATAGATATTTTCGACGATAAAAACAATTTGGTTATGCAAATGCTTTGGCAAGATTGGGAAAATTCACAACAAAATAAATCTTTGTTTGACTTTGGAAATTATGCCAAAATTTTAGATAATCATAAGGTTGCGTCTTTCAAGGAACAAGAGGATGCTTATATTCTTGTTTTAACGCCAAAAGAAGGCGCGCCTTATACTTTAACATTTT
Organism: Elusimicrobiaceae bacterium; assembly: GCA_045658545.1. Classification (GTDB taxonomy): domain Bacteria; phylum Elusimicrobiota; class Elusimicrobia; order Elusimicrobiales; family Elusimicrobiaceae; genus Proelusimicrobium. Next base: position 55,615 of record JAZOVE010000034.1, on the reverse strand, counting down.
CACTAGATAAAAAAACCTTTTTCCCAAAAGAAATAAATTTACTCAGTGAAGGCGTAAATTCAAAAACAAATTTACAAAAAACGGAAATCAATAAAGATTTACCTAAGGAGCTTTTTAAATGAAGAGAGAAATGACCCTTGCCAATAAAATTACTTTATTGCGTGCTTTGCTTGCAATAATAATGTTTTTCTTAATGATATCGGAAAACCCAATAGCCGTAATAATTGCGTCCTTTATATTTGCTTTTGCAGCTTGCACAGATTGGGTTGACGGCCGTATTGCAAGGGAAACACACACTTCCACACCCTTCGGTGCAATAGTTGACCCTTTTGTTGATAAAATCTTAGTCGGTGCCGCATTTTTTGCTTTTACCGATATACATTTTTTGGACGTTCCGGTTTGGGCAGTATTTATAATAATTTTGAGGGAACTTACAGTTTCCACTTTACGTGTCTTGGCTGCTTTAAATAATAAAGTTTTAGCGGCAGAACGTTGGGGTAAATTTAAAACTACAGTACAACTTATTTCTATCGGTATAATTTTTATTATTGCAGATATTTACCTTTGCATACCTTTTGTAAAAGGTCAATTAAAGGAAGATATTACTTTTATAAGCTCATTTTTAGCAGTTTTCACTTACCCCGTAACTGTAATTGCAGCGGCAGTTACTTGTTTAAGTGCTGTTACTTATTTGAAGAATAATTGGGCTTTACTAAAAGAATCTTGGAGTTTACCCGTAAAAAAATAATTATGAGCCAAAAATTTTTAAAATTCTTTGCAAGCGGCGCTTTTATAAGTTATTTACCGACTGCTATTTTAAAAAATAGGAAAAATACCGGCGCGGGTTTGCTTGGTTCAATAGAAGCATTTTTGCTTTATCTGATACTTGGCCCATTATCTTTTTGGGCCTATTTCTTTTTACTTATCGGTATAATTTTATTTGCAATATATATTGCCCAAAAAGTGCAATTTGAGGGTGTGGAAGATGACCCTAAAATAGTTATTGACGAAATTGCAGGTTATTTTACCGCCGCGGCATTTTTACCTTATTCTTTAAAAACAGCAATTTTTGCCTTAATACTATTTCGCATTTTTGATACGACAAAACTTTTATTCATAAAAAAAGCGGAAAATTTTGCCAAACATTTCCCCAAAGAAATACGCAATAAATATTGCTTAAAGGGTACGGAAATCGTCTTAGACGATATTTCGGCAGGTGTATATTCAAATTTGATTTTGTGGTTATTAATTCTTTGTAAAATTTTATAGGAGGTCTTATGGACTTTTCACAAATAGGCAGTGTACAGGAACTTTTTAAAGCAGGAGGTGCAGTATTAATACTTTTGCTTTGTTTATCAATCTACTCACTTTCACTAATGATAGAAAGATTTTTAAAATACAGAAAAACAATCAATAAATCAAGAAAGCTTATGGCTTTTTTAAGGAAAACTATTACTACCGAAGGCATCAGCCCAAAAATTTTTGATGCTTGCCGCGTTAAAGGTTTTGCAACTACGCCGGCGGCACGACTCGCTTTAAATCTGCTTAAATCAGACAAAAAGAATTTGGCCGAACTTAATGAACTTGCAAATACTATTATCGATTGGGAAGCTGCACAACTTTCCCGTAAACTTTCTGCTTTGGCTACTTTAGCAAGCACGACGCCGTTTATCGGTTTATTCGGTACAGTTTTAGGTGTTATGAGAGCTTTTGCCGATTTATCAACAGCAAGCGGTGCAGGTGCTTCGGTAGTAGCAAAAGGTATTTCAGAGGCCTTAATTAACACCGCTGCAGGTTTATTTGTAGCAGTACCGGCTTTGATTGCTTATAACTACTTTTTAAGTAAAGTAAATTTCTTTACAAAAGATTTGGAATATTTTGCACAAGAACTTATTTCCGCTAAAAATGAAACGGTAAAACGCACATCAACAAAAACAACAAAAGCAGAACTTTTTGAGGTCGTAAAATGAGGAAACGCCGCCTTCAAACCAGGGGCCTGATGGGCGAAATAAATATGGTCCCCTTTATTGACATAACTTTAATTTTACTAATTATTTTTATGGTTATGACACCGTTTATAGTACAATCGCAAATTAATGTAGATTTACCGACGGCAAAAGCAGTAAATACCGTCAGTGAAGATAATTTAATTAAAATTGAAATTTTAAAAGACGGAAAAATCCTTGTCCAAAACCGTACAATCGCTATAAATAAACTTGAAGAAGAATTAGTTTTACGTCTAGGCAGATCACAAGAAAAAACAATTTTAGTTCAAGCTGATAAAACTGTATCCATAGACAAAGTTGTACAAGTATTTGATATCGCAAAAAAATTGGGTGCAGCACGTTTAGGAATCGGCGTAATAAATAAATAGAGGTTAAATGAATTTAGCACTTTTTTATTCTTTTGCTATACATTTCTTGCTCTTTTGCGGGCTGATGTTTTGTATTGCATCCAGTCCGATTAAGCAAAAGAATAATGCCACTTATACTATTGATTTTATCGGGCAAAGTACCGAAGTTATGCGCTACGGTACCCCGGAACAACCGCAAAATTCAGCAGGCGAAAAAAAAGAACAAACAAATCAAAAAACAACCGTTAAAGAAGAAACAAAATCAGAAATTAAGGCAGAAACGAAAACAGATACTAAAACCAAAACTACCGCCAAAGAATATAATTCAAAAACACAAATTTCCACACAAAATACGAAGAAGAAGGAAACACCTAAAAAAGTAACCCTCTCAAAACCAAGTGTTTTAGAGAAAGTGGAAACTGATAATTTAGATGTTTCAAATTTACACTCTTTGACTACGGCAGGGCAAGGAGGTGCGCAAAACACAGTGCAAGCAAGTTTTACAAATTTCCCATACCCTTGGTATATAACCCAAGTGCGCAATGCTTTGTGGACTGCCTGGCAGAAAACAAAACCGAAAAACGGGCAAGGGTTAACAGCATTAGTATCTTTTAATATTGACAGAAACGGCGCAGTTTTTGAAACGCAAATTGAGCGTTCTTCCGGCGACGAAGCTTATGATTATGCAGCACTTAATGCCGCAAAAAATTCTGACCCGTACCCGCCTTTGCCGGAAGATTTCGGTAAAGAAATTTTAACCGTAACAGTAGAGTTCAGGCAGGAGGTTTAATATGCTTATCCTATGGCGTACTTTATTAATTATTTTATGTTGTTTCGCTGCATTAATTTGTTATCCTAATTACACAAGCGGTGCAATAGCAGTTACAATTACTTGGGCTGTTATAGCATTTTTTATAATGATTGGTTTAACTGTTGCAAGCAGGGCAATATTAATCGGTAAAAGCCACATTTTTAATACCGTTTTTGATATTTTATTTATAATTGCATTTTTGTATATTTTGCTTAATATCTTACCTTTAAAAGACGGAAAAACACCTTATATATATATTAAAAAAGGTATTTACCCGACGATGAAAGATATTGATGCCGGCCTTGCTAAATTCGGAATTGTTAATCAAAAAGATGCTTTTACCCAAATAAAACAAGATATCAACCAAATAGGCAGCAATTTAAACGAAGTAAAAACTATGGTCATGCAGGAGCATAAAGATTAATGAAAGCTGTTATTACAGGCGGCAACGGTTTTGTAGGGAAACGGCTTGCAAAAGCTCTTGCCAAACAGGGGTGGGAAGTTGCAGTATTTTCAAGGCGCTCAAAACCCGAAACTAAAGACGGTATAAAAACTGTAAAGGTAGATTATTCTTCTGTTGATAATTTGGCAAAAAATTTAGCCGGTGCTGATGTCGTTTTCCACCTTGCGGCAGTTTTATTCGCAAATAATACGCAGGAATTTGAGGACGGAAATGTCCTCTTAACCGCAAATTTAGTTAAAGCTGCTGAGCTTGCAAAAACAGTAAAACATTTTGTTTATCAATCTTCTTTAGCGGCGGCGGGCCCTTCTGAAAATACGAAAAATTTAATTAATGAAGCTTGCCCTTGCGCGCCTGTTTCAGACTATGGCAAAACAAAACTTTTAGGGGAAATTGAGGTTAAGAGACTCCCCCCCCATATCACTTATACAATTTTACGCGCACCCACAGTTTATGGCGGGGCAGAAGCAGGTGTTTCAAAAATTTCCGCTTGGGTTAAACGCGGTTTAATGGTTAACCCGTCAAAAAAAGATATGTTTTTCAGTTTTGTATATGTCGGCGACTTAGTTGATGCTTTGGTTTTAGCTGCAACAAATGAAAAAGCAAAAAACGAAACATTTTTTATATCGGAAGATGCAATTTATACTTGGGAAGATTTTATAAAAAAACTTGCGGCAGCTATGCATGTAAAAAAACCGATTATTTTAAATTTACCACCTATGATGCTAAAATTTGCAGGTGCTTGTTACGGTTTTATTGCAAAAATTACACACACCGTTCCCGCCTTAAATTATGATAAAGTAGCCGAGGCCCTTGCCCCCGGCCATTGGGCATGCAGTTCAAAAAAATGGGTTGATTTAACCAATCAAAAATTCCTTTCCTTAGAAGAAGGTTTAAAAGAAACTTATAGGAAGTAAACTTTAAAAAAAGCACCCCGAAGGGTGCTTTAAATTTATATGATTAGGTTTATTTATATAGCTTAAAACATTTCTTGCTGATTTTTGTAAAACCTACCCTTATCCCCTTGAGTATATGTAGTATAAATTACACCTTCACACATAAAATTCTCATATATGCTATTTAATTTTTGCGATGTAGTTGTTGTCATCCTTCTAGTGAATAGTCCTGTTTTAAGAGTAAATTCTTCTGAACTACTCACTTCTCTTCCTTTTGTACCGTTACTATATTTTTGTGTTGCAGGGTATTGTTCATCAAAATCATATTGTACCACCCTTTTCGTCATAAACTGTATACGTTGTTTCTTAGCAGTAGATTCATCCGAATATTTGAAAGCATAAATTTCAGAACCAGTATTAGATTCTTGGCTTCTACCTTTAGAATTTGAAGATATTATATACACACCATAAATAGTTTTAGCATCTGTTTTGACAAATCTAATTTCAATATTTGCATCAAGTTTATCGGCATATATTGTCTGGGTTCCGTCTTTTTGAACATAATCTATATCATATACATCATTTCCTGCTAATATTGAGGAAACTAAATTGTTATTTACATCATTTAAATATTGTATTTTATTTAATTCTTTTTCAAGATAAGATTGTGAACGTTGCCTAATTATTTCTTGATTTACTATGTTTCCGTTTGAATCACAAATATGTTGATCTGCTTTTACATACTCTCCACTAAGATTTATTTGAACTAAGTAAATATTATAATATCCGTCGTTTCGTCTTTTACCAATAATTGTTCCGGCGCTGGCAGCTTTTACATCTACCTTGTTTAGATATTCGCCATTACCGCCTAAAGATACACTAAAATTTCCTTGCTCGTCTATATCTATTTTTGTAGAGTATTCTTCGGTTTTTTTACGAAGGGCAAGGAATTCCTGCCCATAAGATTGGAAACAAATAACTCCCTGATTAAGATTTGTACTGCGTAGTTCGCGAAAGTTAGCGCCTACTAATGCCCCATGATTTCGATAATATATAAATTGTTTAAGCGCAATATTTTCAATTTCTAATCTAGACAATTTTTTATTCGGTCCGCTTTGAAATTGTATATTCTTATTAATTAATTCTTTGATTACATTTCTATCAAGAATTACATTTTCATCTAAATTAACATTATCAAGCATTAAAGTTTCAGTATTTTTAGCCAAAGCAGGTAATGACAATGTTAATATACCCAATAATGCTACCGTGAGTATTTTTGTTTGTTTAATACTTCTTAATGTTTTTTGTACTTTATAGTTCATGGTTATTTTCTCCTGTTCCATTTACTATATTATTTAAAATTTTGTACTAAAATGGCAAGAGTCAAAAGGCCTAAATTATATATAGGTCCTTTGGGTATATATGTTTCGAGTCCTGACGGAAGGCAAGCAGCGGGGCGCTGTTCCCAACAGTTGCCTTCCTCCAGAGGGCATTTAAAAACCCCCGACGAATGTCGGGGGTTTTTAAATGGCTCCTCGGACAGGACTCGAACCTGTAACCTATCGGTTAACAGCCGATCGCTCCACCATTGAGCTACCGAGGAATCTATATATATTATATAACAAAAAAAGCAGGTTGTAAATATCTTTTTTATTTGCTATATTTATCTGTGGGTTACCGTCATTAAAATTTATTATATCATTTATGGATTGCCTTTTTAATATCGACGAAATAGAAACGGACAAAAACTCCCCCCACGCTAAAGACAAACTTAAAAACGAAAAAGAAAATTTTTTATCTGCCTTGCTTGAAACCGATACTTTAACCGAAGCCCTTGAAATTTCCGGCCTGCCAAAAAACAAATTGTTCACATTTTTGTTTGACGATAAAAAGTTCCTAAAACAATTTGATAAAATAATAAATTTAAAACTTGAAATTGCTTTAGTCGATACTGCCTTAAAAGCAAAGGCGGCAAATGTTTTGTCTTTTTCACTTATGAGCCGTCTACCGAATAAATATAATAAAAACAAAAAAGAAAGTTCTAAAGAAAGCCAAGAGCCGCAAATCACAAAAATTATTTATGACGAGCAAAACAAAGATTATCAAGGTGAGTAAAGTTTTCCAACAAACATTTAAGGCAAAAACCACCACCGTTATAAATGTAGGCGGGGCACGTAGCGGCAAAAGTTATGCCATGGCACAGTTTTTAATTTATAAAGCCGTCAATGAAATTTGCCAAATTGCAGTAACGCGCAAAACAATGCCCGCCTTAAAAATGACTGCCATGCGCCTTATCTTAACCCTTTTAAAAGATTATAATTTATTTACCCCCGCCTGCTTAAATAAGACGGAAAACACTTATAAAATGGGGAGATCTATGTTCCAATTTTTTTCTTTAGATGATCCGGAAAAAATAAAATCTTCGGAATTTAATTATATTTGGCTTGAGGAAGCAACGGAATTTAATTATCAAGATTATGCCGTACTCTTAACCCGCCTTAGTGCGCCGATAATTAACGGTAAGCAAAACCAAATTTTTTTAACTTTAAACCCCACAGATATTAACAGTTGGATATACAAAAAACTATTTACGCAAAAAGATATCACCGTCATAAAAAGCACATATAAAGACAACAATTTTTTACAAAAAAGTTATATTAACACTTTGCTTTCTTTAAAAAATTACGACGAAAATGCCTATAAAGTTTTTGCTCTCGGCGAGTGGGGCGCAAGTGAAAAGATTATTTATAAAAATTGGTCTTTAATTGATGAACTGCCGCAAAACCCAAGTGATATTTTTTACGGTTTAGATTTTGGTTTCAATAACCCAACTGCTTTGGTGCAAGTTACAGTTTACGACGGTAAATTCTATGCCAAAGAAATTTTATATCAAAGCGGTTTAACAAATACCGCATTAACGGAAAAGCTGAAAACTTTATTAAACGGGCAAGAATCAAAAACAATTTATGCCGATGCCGCCGAGCCGAACCGCATAGCGGAAATTGCCGCATCGGGCCTAAACATAAAACCGGCGCAAAAAAATGTTTTAAACGGAATAATGAGTGTTAAAAGTGATAATTTTTTTATTACCAAATCATCAACAAATTTGATAAAAGAACTGCAAACATATTCTTGGAAAACCGATAAAGACGGCAATATTTTAGAAGATCCTGTAAAATTTAATGACCATCTGCTTGATGCTTTACGCTATGCAATTTATACCTATAAAAACGAACTGAGCCAAAGCACCGCCGCTGATATAAATTTTATTTAAAATTAATACACCAATTTATTTCTTGTTTTGTTTTACCGCAATACTGATATGCTAAATTATTTTTAAGCAATAAAAGTGAAAGGTCTGATTCTTCTTTAGTTAAAATAATTTCCTTTTTTACTTCGCAAAGCAAACGAAAATATTTATCACGCTCACAATTTTTTAAAATAATATTACCCCCTGATAGGAATTCTTTAGTTAATTTTTTGGCTCTTTTTGCGGCAACTCTTTCACATTTATCTTTAGTTTTTAATTCGGGCGTATCAATATTTTTTACGCGTACTGATATATCATCACAAAATATAGATAATTGGCAAGGTAAACAAACTTTAAAAGTATCACCGTCGTAAACGGAAATTATTTTAACATTATAAAAATCTTGCATTGGTTTTGCAAATAAAATGACCGTAAAAAATAAAAAATAAATTATTAAATTAATTCTATAAATAAAAACGGCCATAATTATCTTATGACAGAACAATTCCATAAAATAAAAAAGCCGTAACTCTCCAATGAGAGCATTTGGCATAAAACAAAGGGGTTATAAAGCCCTTTATTTTATGCCCTACGTACTATTTCTGGATTGTTCTGTACTTTACGGGATTTTTAATCCAATAAAGTGATTTCTTTTTTTAAAAAAGAATTCCAAAAATAGAATAAAAGTCAATAAAACGACCTATATTATAAATTATACCAAAATTAATAATTACTTATACAAAGCTCTGTTGCGAAGAAGACGATGATATGTAATAACAAAACGGTGTACCTCGTCGCGAATTTCTTGAAGTAACCGCAAAGCAGGAGAGTTTTTGGGTAATCTCAAACTATTTGAGCGGTTTGGTAAAAATATTTCTTCTTCCTTCTTGGCAAGTGATATAACCTGAATATTAAACCCTGCCTCTTTAATAGCCTGCGCGGCAAAATTAAGCTGGCCTTTGCCGCCGTCAATTAAAAATAGTTGCGGTTGCTTTTCCGGCGCTAAATTTTTAAGTTGATTTAAGCGGCGTAAAACACATTCTTTCATCATCAAAAAATCGTCAGCGCCGGTGGATTTCATTTGCGATTTAATTTTAAAACGGCGGTAATGCGCTTTATATTTTTCCCCGTCAATAAAACAAACCATAGCGCCAACCGGCTCTTTGCCAAATAAATGGGAATTATCAAAGGCCTCAATATGATTAATTAAAACAGAAGATTTTAAAACACGCGTCAATTCCTTTAATTTGGCGGAAACGGCAAGTTTATGTTCAAGTTTTTCCTCATTATATTTGCTTACTTTTATGCGCTCGCCCATTTGTTCAAGGGCTGAAATTAAGTCCCTGCACTTAGCGGCTTCTTCGTAATTTAAGTTTTTTGAGGCCGCTTTCATGGCACTTTCAAGCTCTTGTTTGGCTTGCTTAAAATTACCGTCTAAAAACAAGGCAACACGCTTAATAATTTGCCTGTAACCGTCATAAGAAATTTTTGCGCAAGGCGCACTGCATTGGCCTGTATGATAATAAATACAACCCTGAATTTTATTTTCCGCAAGAGGTTTTTGAAGGCTGAAACTATAACTGCATTGGCGAAGCGGCGCAAAACCCGAACGTCTTAAAAAATGCAAAAGCTGCTTAATATTATAAGCCTTTGGGTAAGGACCAAAATACATTGATTTATCTTTAATTTTTTTACGCGTTAACATTAAGCGCGGATAATCTTCCCCGACGGTTAATTTAAGGTAAGAATAACTTTTATCGTCTTTTAACATGCTGTTAAAAAACGGTTGATATTGTTTTATTAATTTATTTTCAAGAAGTAAGGCATCACGCTCACTTGCACAGACGACAAAATCAATTTGCGAAACAAGCGGCATTAAGGCGGCAATTTTCCAACCGCGCGTTTGTTCTTCGTGCCCGCTGAAATATTGCGCAACACGCTTTTTGATATTTATGGCTTTACCGATATATAAAACAGCCCCCTGCTTATCCTTCATCAAATAGATTCCGGCAGCAGAGGGTAGTATCGATAAATTCAATTTGCTTACAGGCAAATTATCTACCTGCCAAGACCTTAAAGTCATTAGGATCTGTGGAGTGCATTAAGGCCTCTTCATAAGTAAGTTTATTGGATTTATACAAATCATACAGAGATTGGTTCATAGTATGCATACCGGCTTTAACGCTTGTCTGCATAGTATGAATTAATTGCTCAATTTTCTTATCGCGGATGACGGATCTAACGGCAGAACTTGCAAGCAAAATTTCCGTAACAAGCATACGATGCGGGCTTAATGAGCCTTTGAGTAATTGCTGTGAAATAACCGCTTCAAGTACGAAAGATAATTGTGAACGGGCTTGTTCCTGTTGTTCGGGAGGGAACATATCAATAAGACGGTTAATTGTTTGCACAGAATCGCTTGTATGCAAAGTACCGAAAACCAAGTGGCCGGTTTCAGCTGCGTTCATAGCTTGCTGGGCGGTTTCAAGGTCGCGGATTTCGCCGACTAAGATAACATCAGGATCTTGCCTTAAAACATATTTTAAAGCTGTTGCGAAGTCGCGTGTATCTTGCCCGATTTCACGCTGGTTTACAATACTCTTTTTATGCGGGTGTACATATTCAACAGGGTCTTCAACGGTAACTATATGGTAACTGTAAGTTTCATTGATATAGTTTATCATACTTGCAAGGGTTGTAGATTTACCGGAACCTGTCGGCCCTGTAACTAAAATTAAACCTTTTGAAAGGTGTACGAGTTTATCAATAGCAGTAGGCAAGTTAAGTTCCCTAAAATTTCTAAAACCTTGCGGAATTTGCCTGATAACAACAGCCACATGCCCCATTTGCCTAAAAACGTTAACCCTCATACGTCCAAAACCTTTCATGGCAATAGCAAAGTCAAGTTCATTGTTTTGTTCATAGCGGCGTTTTTGGTCTTCACTCATAAAAGTGTAGATAAGCTGCTGCACGACATCATGTGTTAAAACATCAAAAGGTGTAGCATATAAATTACCTTCTATACGAAGTACCGGTGGAACACCGACCGTTAAATGCAAATCTGATGCACCTTTATCTTTCATTAAAGTGAATAATTCTTCCATTGTTACCATTTTACAATCCTCCTTTAAGCTAACAAATCTAAAGTAATATTATTTAAAGCCCCTGTAATTTTCTTTTGGTCAATATCAACTCTAAAAAGATAAACATAAGGCTCATTTCTAACTTGAGAAGCAAAAAATTCCACTATATAAACTTTATCGGTAAACGGCTTTGCGGACCAAGAGGTCTGATATCCAGTACTATAAGTATCCTGCAAATATGCGCCGATAGTTTTGCCTTTATTTGGCAATTCTGTATCTTTAACTATATTTATTACCCTATCTTCTACACTAATCTCTGGTTCTTCTTTATCTAAAAGACCTTGCATAGATGAATCTTCCTCCGGTTGGGCAGCAGGGGAAATTGTTTCCTGATTTATCAGTTCACTTTTAGCCGGCTGATTTCTATTATAGAGATCACTTAAATTATTTTCCCTAGTCATATTAAAAAATGCAAAGCATAAAGCAACTGCAACTACGGTTACCGCAAGAAATGATAGAATAAATATTAAATCATTATGCCTACGTTCTTTAACCCGTCCGTCACTTGAACTTATAATTTTATTATTTGATATTTCTAAAAAATCCGTTGATTTTGCCTGTGCATTATCTAACGTATCAACTACTTCAGCACTAGGGGCAAGAGGGAAAGAGTGATCTTGACCTTTTACTGTATTTTCTTTAGTGTCAGTATCAGCTTTTTCTTCCGGAGCTAATAAACTATGGGCAGGTAAATCTTCAAGCAAATTATCTTCCTGACGCTCAATATGGAAAGTATGATCTTCTACTTCATCCTCTTCATTAACTTCCTTTTTTTCTTTTCCGTCAGATAATTCTGCCATTACCTGCTCAAAGGACGGTTCAAATTTATCAAAATCCTCGGAATTAGTATCTGTTTTAGTATCTTCCAAAGGCGGTAAATCTTGGGAATTTGTTTCTTCTGGTTGAGAATTATTTGCTTCCGATTGAGCGTTAACTTCCTCTGCCTGCAAATTTATTTCCTCTACCGGAGTAATTTTTAAGTCAGCAGGGGAAATATTTACTGCCGGCTCACTTTCTTTAACGGGGAATATTTCTTTTTCGAAAGCAGTTTTAAATTCTTCATAAAACACCGCAGGTTTCCAAGCTGCTTCTTGTTCAGCCTTATTTTCCGGACAAACCAAAAGATCTTCGGAAAAACAATCTTCCTTTAAGATTTGGTCCACTTCAAAAGGACCGAAAATATCTATGCCTTTTAAATATAAGAATTTCATATCTCCCCTAATAAATATAGTTTAACAATATTTTAACACATCTTGCAAGCGTTGTAAAACTAAATCTTTGCCAAGGTACTCAAGCATTTTAAATAAAGTAGGCCCATTTGTTCTGCCGGAAACTGCAACACGAAGCGGATGGAACACTTGCCCGGCTTTTAAACCGTTTTCCTTCGCTGCTTGGCGGGCTACCGTTTCCAAAGTGGCTGCATCAAAACTCGGCACTGCTTTATATCTTTCAATCATAAGTTCTATTGCCTGTTTTGCGGTAGGAGCTTTAAAAACTTTGTTAATTGCTTCTTCTTCATACTTAACGGGATTAAAGAAAAACTCAATTAACCCTGGTATTTCTTTTAAGGTTTTATATTTTTCCTGTTCAAGCAAAATAACTTTTGTTAAAGTTTCTTCGTCAATATCTTTTGCAATACCTGCTTCATCAATGAAAGGTTTAGCGGCCTCATATAATTCTTTAGGGGAAAGCTGGCGTATATAATCACCATTCATCCAAGTAAGTTTTACGGTATCAAACACAGCCGGGCTTTTTTGGCAACCTTCAATATCAAATTTTTGTTCGAGTTCGCCTTTAGCAAAAATTTGTTGTGAGTCTGAAGTACTCCAACCAAGTAAAGCTAAATAATTGATTAAGGCCTGCGGTAAGAAACCTTGTTTTTTATATTCCAAGACACTTGTATCCCCATGGCGTTTGGAAAGTTTTGTACCGTCCGGCCCATGTATCATTGAAAGGTGTGCCATTATAGGATGTTCCCAACCAAGCGCCTTATAAATCTGGATTTGTGCAGGGGTATTTGATATATGGTCATCCCCCCTGATAACATGTGTCATACCCATTAAATGGTCATCAATAACACAAGCAAAATTATAGGTTGGGTAACCGCTTGTTTTTTGAATAACCAAGTCATACAAATCTTTATTTGCAAAACGGACTTCGCCGCGGATTAAGTCATGGAAAACAGTTTCCCCTTCCGTAGGCATTTTAAAGCGGATAACATATTTTTTACCTTGTGCTTCAAGTTCCGCTTGTTGCTCCTTAGTTAAATTGCGGCATTTGCCCGGATAGCGCGGAGGGCGGTGTTCTTTTGCGGCCTGCTGGCGCATTTCTTCAAGTTCTTCAGGTGTGCAATAACATTTATAAGCAAGGCCCTTTTCCAAAAGATAATCAATATATTTTTTATATAAGCCTTGATCAGCACGCTCCGCCTGAAAATAAGGGGAGTGTTCCCCTTTAAAAGTGCCGTCTTGAAACGGACCTTCATCCCATTTAAGACCGGCCCAAGTTAAACCTTCAAAAATTGCTTTTACGGATTCTTGAGTTGATCTTTCTTCATCGGTATCTTCAATCCTTAAAATAAAAGTGCCGCCTGTTTTCTTGGCAAATAAATAATTAAACAATGCGGTTCTTAAACCTCCGATATGTAAATACCCTGTCGGTGAGGGTGCAAAGCGAACTCTTGTTTTCATAAAAAAATAAAACCTCTGTACATTTAATCTATAAATATATTATACTTTATTAAGAGAGATATTTTAAGGAGGTTTTATGCAAGTTAGAATTATTGCCACAGGTGGAACTTTTGATAAAGAATATAATGAATTAACAGGGGAATTGTTTTTCAGAAAAACACATCTCCCGGAGATTTTAAAAATGGGGCGCTGCCGCTTACCTGTAAAAATAACAACTTTAATGATGAAAGACAGTCTGTTTATGACGGATAAAGACAGAAAAGAAATTTTAAAAACCTGCCAAAATGTAAAAGAAAAATCTTTAGTCATTACCCATGGAACAGATACTATGGAAAAAACTGCCGAATATCTTGGTGACAAAATTAAAGATAAAACTATTGTTCTGACAGGGGCTATGATACCTTACAAATTCGGTTCTTCAGACGGTATTTTTAATTTAGCAAGCGCGCTATCCTTTGCGCAAGCTTTACCCGCCGGCGTATATGTAGCAATGAACGGCAAATTATTTAATTGCCATAATGTTACAAAAAACAGAAAAATCGGGGTTTTTGAAAATAAGAAAAATAAAAAATAAAATGTTCATTTTTATAGCATTTTTAATTTTCTTGCTAATGCACACCGTCGTAATATTTTGGTTTTGCCAAAATACCCCCGGCCTTGCTTTAACTACAATAACGAAATTATTGCCGCTTTTATTGACGGTATTATATGTTATTTTATATGCATTAGCAAGAAAGTTCGACTTTTGGACATTAGAAACAATTTTATCAATCTATTTAGGTTCTCTGTTTTTAGCTTTCGCTTTGGTAATGAGTCTATTGGTATTAACCTTAATACTTAAAATTTTCCACATTACCTTACCGTTTAATTTGGGCTTTCCTGCACTTGGTATTTGGCTGATAATAGCACTAATAAGTTTGTATACAGCGGCACAAAAACCTAGTATAACCAATGTTACTTTTGAAGCACCTGTCTTAAACGAAGATGTAAAAATTGCCTTTATTTCCGATACGCATTTTGGGGCAACTGTCGGTGTAAAAAGGGCAAATAATTTAAAAGAAATTATTGAAGAAAATAACCCAAATATAATCGTTTTTGTCGGCGATATTTTTGAAACAAATGCCGAAAAAAGTTTGCCTTTTACCGAAATTATTGCAAATATTTCAAACGGTAAAAAATTCGGTGTTTTGGGTAATCACGAATATTACCAAGGCCTTGAAAATGCACGCACTTCTTTTAAAAAAGCAGGCATAAATTTGCTTGAAAATAAAAACGAAACGGAAAATCAAATAAATATTATTGGTATAAATGATATAAGAACAGCAAGAATTTCAAAACAGGAATTTAACAATATTTTAAAACAAAATATAAAACCGGGAAATTTTAATTTACTTTTAACCCATACACCAATGTATTTTGAAGAAGCCGCACAAAACGGTGTTGACTTAATGTTAAGCGGCCATAACCATAACGGGCAAATTTGGCCTTTTAATTATATTGTAAAGCTAACAACACCTTATTTGCAAGGGCATTTTAAATACGAAAATTCAAATTTATATGTAAATTCAGGAACATTTTTTTGGGGGCCGCCTATGCGTTTAGGTTCAAAAAATGAAGTAGTATTTATAACATTAAAAGGGAGAAAAAATTAAAATGAAAAAAATATTATTTATTTTATTTGTGTTTTGTTTGATAAATCCGGTCATGGCACAAAAAAGTTTTGAGGAACTTTCTTTACAAGAAAAAATCGGTCAAACATTATTTGTATCGGCAGATATAAATAATTATCAAAGGCTTGAAAACCCTATAAAACAAGGCTTGATAGGCGGGGTTTTAATTCAATGGGGTAATTATTCCAGAGAAGAAACAAAAAAAATAATAAACCAAATGCAAGATTGGGCTAAAGAAAGCACAACGCAAATCCCGCTTTTAATTGCTATTGACTATGAGGGCGGAACAGTTTACAGCCCAATAACTTTAGGGCTTCCGTTCTTATTTTCAAATATGGTAATAGCTGCAGCAAATAATTATGAAGACACACAAACACTCTTTTATATTATTGCACAAGAACTTAAAAATTTAGGAATATTAATTAACTTTGCACCGGTGCTTGACGTAAATTTAAACCCAAATAATCCAATTATCGGCGTAAGATCTTTTGGAAGCAATAAAGAAACAGTTGCGTCTATGGGGAAAGCAATTATAAACGGTTTACAGAAAGGTGGTGTAGTCGCAGTAGCAAAACACTTTCCGGGGCACGGTGAAAGCGATATGGATACTCACGAATCATTAACTGTTTTTAACGGTACGGAAGAGGAGTTCTATGATATTCATTTATACCCCTTTAAACAGGCTATTGAAACAGGCGTTAAAGGCATTATGACAGCACATATAAGATATCCTTTTTTAGATAATAAACTTGCAACTTATTCCCCTACCATTTTAAATAATTTACTCAAAAAACAACTTAAATTTGACGGTATAGTATTTTCAGACAGCCTGGATATGAAAGGCGCTTTGCTTGAAAATATATCAAAAGCGGCAGCACTATCTATCAGGGCAGGGGCAGACGTTGCACTAATAGCAAGGGAGTCCCCTTCAAAAGCTGCACAAACAATACAGGAAAAGGTAACAAAAACCCGTATAGAAAATGCCGCCAAAAAAGTATATAACTTAAAAAAAGAATTAAATTTATTTAACGATACGTCCATAAAAAATGAAAATAAAGTAAACCAAGCCTTTGAATTTTTTGCGGAAAAAATAAGCAGGCAGGCAGTAACTTTGGTAAAAAATGAAGATAAATTAATACCTTATAAATCAGACAAAGACAAACCGAAATTATGTGCAGTATTTTTTGTACCGGCGAGGTTGGCTGACCAAGTGCCTTCTTTTGTAAAACCTTTCTTAAAAAATAATTTTGACGTATCTTATTATAATGCAGCTTTAACACCTAAAGACAAAGATATAACAAGGGCAAAAAAGTGTATTGAAAATTCTGATTTAGTAGTGATAGGCAGTTTACAATGGGCAGATAAACCTATAAAAGCCCAAAAGCAAGCCATAGAAAATTTGCTTAAGTTAAACGAAAATACGATACTTTTATCCTTAATGAGCCCCTACGATATAAAAAGCTACCCTCAAGCCAAAACGGTTTTGGCTTTGTACGGTGTAAATAAATTCTCCGCTGAAACTGCGGCAGAAATTATTTTAGGCAAGAAAGAAGCTCAAGGAAATTTGCCTATTTCTTTATAAATAGTTATAATAAAATATGGAGGTTTTATGAAATATTTTAGTATTTTTGTTTTCCTTTTTTTAACACTTATAGCCAATGCTCAATTAACGATGGAAGAAATTGCTTATGTACCATCAGCTTCAGGGTATTATAACAGTTTGATAGTCAAAGGTGATGTAAATATAAAAGAATTATGGACTTACCCTTTAAATATACAAAGTTATGGCTCTTTTTTAGATGTTACCATAAAAAATTCAGGTACTGCTATCAGTTCAATTACAGTATCAACAAATACTTTTGTATCGCTAAAAAATACATATCTTCCATCCGGTGCTACTCCGACACATCTGGTAAATATGCAAATGAACGGCGGGAAAATATCTTTACAACAAGATAATATATCCAATAATAACAAATACCACTTAAAAATAGGAGATATTACCAAAATTTACGAATTATCTCAGGGTTCAACTATCACATATAAAACAGAAAGGTTTACATATCCTGACGAAACTACCGATATATCTGATATTAAAGCTCTTCCGGTAAAAAATCTATACATAATGGGAATGAAAGTTCCATATTGTAACGGAAAAACGAAATGGATTCAAGCTAATATGCTGACATCAGATGTATCTTTTCAAGTTTTGTATTGCGATAATGCCCCAGCTTCATAACTTTTAATAAACTATATCTAACGGCCGCTCTTTTGGGCGGCCTCTTTTATTGTTTCGGAAATTGTAGGATGGGCAAAAACAGTATTTTCAATATCTTTTACTGTTAAACCGAACTTTATTGCAAGGGCTGCAATATGTATTATTTCACCGGCATTTGGCCCAACAATTTGGGCTCCTAAAAGTTTACCTGTTTTGAGATCTTCTATAAGCTGCGCAAAACCCTCTGTTTCCCCTTGCGCTACGGCGCGGCCGTTACCTAAAAGGAAAGATTTTTTGACTACCGCTTCAAAACCCTTTGCACGTGCTTCAGTTACACTTAAACCGATATTTGCCGCCTCAGGCCAAGTATATATGGCTGAAGGTATTAAACTATTATCGTAAAGTGTATTTTGGCCCATTATACGTTCGGCAACAACTTCCCCTTGCGCGGTAGCGGCATGGGCAAGTTGGCATAGGCCGTTAACATCACCGATAGCATAAATATGAGGCATAACTTCCAAAGTCTCGGGGTTAACCTGTAAAGGAAAATTTATATTAGCAGCACTTAAATTAAGTTCTTCCACATTAGCGCGGCGGCCAAGTGCCGCTAAAATTTCTTCGCAAACAATTTCTTTACCGTTATCAAGTAAAATTACTTTTTGATTATCTTGAATTTTAATTTCTTTAGCAGCAGTACCGGTAAAAATTTGAACACCGCGTTTTAGAAGTATTTGTTTTAAAGTGCGGCGTATAGTTTCTTCTTCTTTAGGTAAAATATCGGGTTGCATTTCTATAATTGTTACCTGAACACCTAAAGCCTGCATTAAACAGGCAAATTCACAAGCAATTACACCGCCGCCTAAAATTGCTAAAGTTGAGGGTAATTTCTCAAGATTAAAAATTGTGGAATTATCGTAAATTTTATCTTTTAAATTTTCAAATTGTTTCGGTAAAAAAGCGCGGGAACCGGTGGCAATAACAATATCATCAAAAGTTAAATTTTGCCCCACCACCTCAAGTGTGTTTTGGGAAACAAATTTTGCTTTACCTTTAATGAGATTAATTCTTGCCGCTTCAAGCATTTTTGAAATGCCGCCGCGTAGCTTTAAAATTGTTGCTTTTCTTTGTTCCTGAAGTTTAGCAAAAGATAATGTCTTAAAATATTCTTCCCCTAAAGTTGGGTTTGAAGAATATTTTTCAAGTTCCTTTACTTTTATAAAATTATGCGCCCCATGTAGTAATGCTTTAGACGGTATACAACCACAATTTAAGCATACGCCGCCCAGCTCGCCGCGTTCAATTAAAGTAACTTTTGCGCCGAGTTTAGCTGCTTTTAAAGCACAAGGATAACCGGCCGGGCCGGCACCGATTATTGCGATATTTTTCATTAAATCGCATGCTCCAATTTTAAAGTAGGTTTGATTTCATCTACGGGTAAGCATTCCTGAAGTTTAAATCTGCTTATATCAGGACACATAGCTTTAATGGCCTCAATATCATTATCGTTTAAAACTTCTTTATAATAAGTTGTCCTAAACTGATACGGAATACCGCTGTTGATAATCAAAGACATTGTTTCTTTAACTTTATCGGTATTTACAGGGCCGCATACCAAAGCATATTTATCAAAAGGTGCTTTGATATCCATGGCAATAAAATCAACTAAATTTTCTTGAATCAGTTGCTTAACCATATCGGGGTTAGTGCCATTGGTATCAAGTTTAATTTTATAGCCGAAAGCCCTTACCTTAATAATGAAATCTTTAAGGTCCGGCTGCAAAGTAGGTTCGCCGCCGGTAATAACTAAACCTTCCAAACAATTTTTACGCTTTTCCAAATAGAATAAAATTTCTTCTTCACTGTAGCTTGTATCAGCTTGCAAGGGAAGAAGTTCCGGGTTATGACAATACTTACACCTGATATTACAACCTTGAGTAAAAACTATTGCCGAGATATAACCCGGAAAATCTATCATGGAAAACTTTAAAAGTCCGCCTATTTTCACTACAAAACGCCTGCCTTACTGCTTATTTATCGCTTGCACATTCACAGCCGCAGTTGCAGCCGCCTGCCATTTTAATATTTTTACGCATTGCAAATTCTTCTTTTTTGCCTTTGTTCCAATTTTGAACCGGCCTTAAGTAACCGACTACTCTTGAGTATACTTCGCAGTTTGTGCCTTTAGTATTCTCTTTAGCAGCTTTGAGTTCTGTAATTTTGTTTTCAATATTTTTTCTTTCTTGTGCGGTCATAATGATCCTCCTGATTGTCTACTTCTTTTATTTTTACAAATTATTTCGTTTAGTGCAAGACCCATTTTTTTATAGGTCCTTTTTCTTCTTGACAAAGCAAGAAAAATTTATTTGCTATATAATTGTTCTTCTAAGAGTGCGATTTGTTTTTCTATAGCTTCAATCTTTTCCGCCTTACATTTGGGACATTCAAAATGTTCCCCTTCTATATACCCGCATTTGGGGCATACGCTAAATGTCGGCGTAATGGAAAAGTACGGAAGTTGATAACCTTCGCAGACTTTCCGAATGAATTTTTTAAGGGCTTCGGTATCTTTGATTCTTTCACCCATAAAAATATGTAAGACTGTTCCACCAGTGTATTTGGATTGGATTTCGTCTTGCAAATCTAACAACTCAAAAATATCGTCGGTAAAGTTAACCGGCAATTGGCTTGAGTTTGTGTAAAACGGCGGGCGGCCTGCATTAGCTTGTTCATTGTCGGAGACGATAATATCGGGGTATTTTTCCCTGTCAAGTTTAGCTAAGCGGTAAGATGTACCTTCCGCTGGTGTTGCTTCTAAATTGTAATTATTACCTGTTTCTTTTTGGAATTCAATAAGCTTTGCGCGCATAAAGTTCATAACTTTTACGCCGAAAGCGCGGCCCTTTTCGGTACCGATATTTTCCCCAAACAAGTTAAGGCAGCATTCATTTAAACCGACGATACCGATTGTTGAAAAATGGTTTTTCCAATACTCATTAAAACGTTGTTTTACGCTTCTTAAATAAAAGCTCATATACGGGTATAAATTAGCCGCAGTAAAGCGTTCAATAACTTTACGTTTAATTTCCAAACTGAGTTTGGCTGTTTCCATACGGTCGGTTAAATTTTTGAAAAATTCTTCTTCCGTTGAAGAAATATACCCTAAACGCGGCATATTAATAGTTACAACACCGATAGAACCTGTTAAAGGTGCGGAACCGAATAAACCGCCGCCGCGCCTGTTAAGTTCCCTGTTATCAATGCGTAAACGGCAGCACATTGAGCGGGCATCTTCCGGATTCATATCGGAATTTACGAAGTTTGCAAAGTAAGGTATACCGTATTTTGCCGTAATATCCCAAAGCGGTTGATAGGCGGGATTATCCCAATCAAAATCTTTGGTAATATTATAAGTAGGGATAGGGAAAGTAAACACACGACCTTTTGCATCACCGTCAAGCATAAGTTCCAAAAATGCTTTGTTGAACATATCCATTTCCTTTTGGAATTCGCCGTATTTCCTATCTTGAATTTTCCCCCCGATGATTACCCCTTGATTCTTATAATAAGAAGGAACATTTAAATCAAGCGTAACGTTCGTAAAAGGTGTTTGGAAACCAACCCTTGTAGGAACATTAACATTGAATAAAAATTCCTGTAAAGCTTGTTTAACTTCAGCGTAAGTCAATTTATCATAAGCGATAAACGGTGCGAGCAAAGTATCAAAGTTTGAAAATGCTTGCGCACCTGCGCTTTCACCCTGCAAAGTGTAGAAAAAGTTTACTACTTGCCCCAAGGCAGTCCTAAAATGTTTAGCCGGTTTTGATTCTGCTTTACCGACAACCCCTTTAAAGCCGCTGATAAGCAAATCTTGCAAATCCCAACCGACACAATATGCACCGAGTAAACCTAAATCGTGCAAATGGAAATCGCCGGATGTATGCATATTTTTAACTTTTTCCGGGTAAATTTTATTAAGCCAATAAATTTTTGTTATTTCAGAAGATACATAATTGTTTAAACCTTGCAAAGAATAACCCATATTGCTGTTTTCGTTAACTTGCCAATCAAGGCGCTGCAAATATTGGTCAACTAATTCAACATTGAATTTAGATGAAATTTCCCTGACTTTTGCCCTCTGATCTCTGTACAATATATAAGCTTTTGCCGTTTTGTGGAAATTTGAGGTAAGCAAAACATCTTCCACAATATCTTGTATATTTTCAACGCTTGGAATAATTTCGGAATAAAGTTGTTGAACGATATTAATAACACGGATTGTTAATTTTTTTGCGGTTTCAGTATCAAATTCGCCCGTACTTTGACCGGCTTTTAAGATAGCATTAGTAATTTTTTTAGCTTCAAAAGGTTGTGTTGAACCGTCGCGTTTTACCACTTTTAATAGAATTTCGTTGTTTTGCATAATTTCTCCCTCTATTTTAATTTGAAGAAACTTGTTTAGCCCTGGGAATTAGGGTAATTTTAACACAGCTTCTTGTTGAGTAAATAAATTGTAGCATAACTTTTAGCAAAATGTAAAATCACGAGGAAAAATTGGGCTTGACAAAGTTATCAACAAGTTAATTTATCGTCTGAAAATTAAAAGATGTCCACAGGCAATAAACTGTGGACATCTTTTAATAACTCCGCCAAAAAATTGGGGGGGTTTAGAGTAATTTTCCTGCCAGATCGGCCAAATTGCTTCTTTCTGTTTTAGTGAAAGTAATATGACCGTAATTCTTTTGGCCTTTAAAACGTTCAACCAAATAAGTTAAACCGTTGGATTCAGTATCCAAATAAGGTGTATCGATTTGGTAAGGGTCCCCGGTAACTATAACTTTTGTACCTTCACCGGCGCGGGATAAAATTGTCTTAATTTCGTGCGGCGTAAGGTTTTGCGCATCGTCGACAATCATATATTGTTTTGGCAAGGTTCGCCCGCGGATATGGGATACCGAGGCAATTTCAAGCTTACCGCTACTTGTCAAATAACGCACTTCTTCTTCCCCTTCTTCCGGATTCTTTTTACCGGCAAGAAAGCTTAAATTGTCATAAATTGCGCCCATCCATGCATCAAGTTTTTCTTCCATAGTACCGGGTAAAAAGCCCAAATCGCGCCCGACAGGTACTATCGGCCTACAAACTAAAAGACGGCGGTAATTTTCATCATCAAAAGTCCTTTTAAGACCTGTTGCCAAAGTAATTAAAGTTTTACCTGTACCTGCTGAACCGACTAAGGTTACCAAATCAATCCTGTCATCAAGCAAAAGCTCCATGGCAAAACGCTGTTCTTTATTTAAAGGTTTAATACCCCATGCAACAGGTTCTTGGGAAGATAGCGGTTTTAAAAATTTCCCGTCAAGCGTTACGCGCCCAACGGCAGATTTTTTTGTACCATCATCACTTTTTAAAATCAAAAATTCATTTGGATAATATTTACCTTCTAAAGCCAATTCCTTTTTAGCGTAAAATTCGTCAATTTTACTTGCAGGGACTTCTATTTCCTGAGAACCTACATAAAGTTCATCATACTTAATTTTATCGGCATTATAATCCTGAGCATCAACACCGATTGCCTCGGCTTTAATACGTAAATTTGTATCTTTTGAAACTATTATTACGGGTTTTTTCGTGGTTTTATTTGCCTGTTGCTTAAAATAATAATAGGCAACATTTAAAATTTCATTATCTGCTTTATGAAAGGAAATTTGCGCAGGCAATATGTTTTCTTTAGGAAATTCCACTTTTAACACACCGCCGTTATCAAGTTTTACACCTTTACCGAGTTTACCCTTTTGGCGCAAGGCATCAAGTTCCCTTGCAAGCAAACGGGCATTTTTACCGCGTTCATCGGATGAGGTCTTAAAATTATCAAGTTCCTCAATAACAACCATGGGGATAATAATTTCATTATCACCGAAATGTTTTATGGCATTTGGGTCATGTAACAAAACATTTGTGTCCAAAATATAATACTTTTTCATAGTGCCTCCAAATAAATTGTACTTGCTTAAATCCTAAACATATTGTAGCATATTAATATGGAAAGATACTTATGTATACACGGGCATTTCTACCAGCCCCCTCGCGAAAATCCTTGGTTAGACGAAATTGAAATTCAGGAAACCGCACGCCCCCACAGAAATTGGAATGAGCGTATCAGCGCAGAATGTTACCGCGCCAATGCTTTTGCACGCATTTTAAACCCGCAAAAGCAAATTGTTGATATTGTAAATAATTACAGTAAAATAAGTTTTAACTTCGGGCCGACTTTACTTTCTTGGCTTGAAAAATATGATAAACAAACATATCAAGCCCTTTTGGAAGCCGACAAAAAAAGCCAGCAACTTTTCGGCGGGCACGGAAGCGCAATAGCACAGGTCTATAACCACATAATTTTACCGCTTGCAAACGATAATGATAAAGAAACCCAAATTATTTGGGGTATTGCAGATTTTGAAAAACGTTTTAAACGCAAACCCGAAGGTATGTGGCTTGCGGAAACCGCAGTTGATACAAAAACCCTTGAATTACTTGCAAAACACGGTATAAAATTTACAATTTTGGCACCGAGCCAATGTGCAAGAACACGCAAAATCGGCACACAAAATTGGCAAGATGAAAACTATGCCAAAGTTGACCCTAAAAAACCTTACCTTTGCAATCTACCGTCCGGGAATAAAATTGTCTTATTCTTTTATGATGGTCCTATTTCACAAGGTATTGCCTTCGGTGATACTTTAAAGAGCGGCGAACGCTTTGCGGCAAGGTTACTTTCTGCTTTTGATACAAGGCAAGAACCGCAACTCGTGCATATCGCTACCGATGGTGAGACATACGGCCATCATCAAAAATTTGCCGATATGGCCCTTGCTTATTGCTTAAACTATATAGAAAGAAACCATTTAGCCAATTTAACAGTTTATGGGCAATATTTGGAGATGTTCCCCCCACAATTTGAAGCGCAAATAAGGGAAAATACTTCTTGGAGTTGCGCCCACGGTGTTGAACGCTGGCGCTCAAACTGCGGTTGTAATTCCGGTATGCACGGCTCTTGGCAACAGCTTTGGCGCGCACCTTTAAGAAAAGCTTTAGATTTTATAAGGGATAAAATGTTAATTACCTTTGAAAATCTGGGTAAAGAATATTTTAAAGATATTTACGCGGCAAGAAATGCTTATATAAAGGTTATATTGGATCACTCAAGAACAGATGAGTTCTTAAATGAGTATGCCACACAAAAAGGGCTTGGCAATAAACCCGCCGCATTAAAACTTATGGAAATGCAAAGAAATGCCCTTTTAATGTACACAAGCTGCGGTTGGTTCTTCGACGAAATTTCCGGCATTGAAACCGTACAAATTATGGCTTATGCAAAAAGGGCAATCGGCTATAATAAAGGTTTAACAGGTGAAGATTTGCAAAATGCTTTTATTGAACAACTTTCTTTGGCACCGAGTAATATTGCTATGTTTAAAGACGGTGCAAGTGTATATACTAATTTAGTTAAACCTATCTCACGTGGGTTAAGAAAGGCGGCTATTGATTATGCAATTTCTTATTTGCTAGACGAAATTTTGTTTGAGGACCGCATATATATCTATAACATTGAAAACAATAAAATTGATGTTTTGCATCAAGAGCATATCAAATTAATTTGCGGAAGTGCAGTTTTTGTAAACCGTTTGACTACCGAAAAACGTCTTGTCAGTTTTGCCGTAATGCATCAGGGCGGGCCTGATATTACAGCCGGTGCAATTTACGGGCAAACGGATAATTTAGAACAGCTTAAAGAATTGTTTTCCTACGGCGAATATGCCCAATGCGTTGCTTTGATCAAGGGTTCTTTTGTTGATACACTTGGCATTGAAGATTTACCGAAAGATAAACAAACCAAACTGCTTGCCAATGTAATTGAAAAGGCAAAAAAACGCATAAGAACAAATTATATTAATTTGTTTAAGCAGGAAAAGACCGTCTTGGAATATATCAAAAATATTAATTTGCCTATGCCGAGATTGTTTTTGGACTTGGCCGAATTCGTTTTAAACTTTGAACTTAAAGAAGAATTAACAAAAGATACTTTGGATACTGCAAGGATTTCCCAACTTATAACGGATTTAAAACAAACTTCTGCGGAATTAAATATTGAAGAAGTCAAAAAGATTTTGACTAAAAAATTAGTCGGCTTAACAAAAATGCTTGAACAAGACCCGCAGGACTTACAAAGGGTGAATAAAATTATTGACCTTTTAAGTTTTGCAGAAATGTTTAATTTACCGCTTGATTTATACTGCACGCAAAATTCCTTATTCCATTTGGTAAAAGATAATTTACTTGCAGATAATGAACTTGTGCGTATACTTTTAAACAAACTGAACTTAAATTTAAGATAGGAGTATTTATGCCAAACCCAGCAATCCCCCCCCAAAAAGGGCAAAGGCAAGAACCAAATGACAGAATTAAAAACTTTGACGAAGTTGCCCAAGGTTTAACAAAAGAACAGGCCTTGCAGGAAGCCAACCGCTGTTTAAATTGTAAAAATAAACCTTGCCAAATGGCCTGCCCTGTAAATGTGCAGATACCTGATTTTATACAACATTTGCTTAAAGATGATGTTAAAGGCGCTGTTTCAAAAATTATGGAAACAAGCTTACTGCCGGCAATTTGCGGCCGCGTTTGCCCGCAGGAAAAATATTGCCAGGGCGCTTGCACTTTAAAAGAAAAGTTTGGGCCGGTATCTATCGGTTTACTTGAAAGATATACCGCTGACAGTGCCCGTAAATCCGGTTTAACCACGCCGCCTATGCCGCAAAAAGAAAGCGGTTTTAAAGTTGCTTGCGTGGGTTCAGGCCCGTCTGCTTTGGCTTGCGCGGCGGAATTGCGCAGAACAGGCCATAAAGTCACTGTTTTTGAGGCTTTGCATAAACTCGGCGGAGTGTTAAGTTACGGGATACCCTCTTTCCGCTTACCGCGCGAAGTTATTGAGGCCGAAATTAAAACCTTAAAACAAATGGGCGTTGATTTTGAAGAAAATGTTTTAATAGGCCCCTCAATCAGTATTGAAGAACTTTTGAAAACTTATGATGCCGTTTATATCGGCAGCGGCGCAGGTTTGCCCATGATGGCAGGTATTCCTGGGGAAAATGCCGTCGGTGTTTACAGTGCAAATGAATTTTTAACACGCGTAAATTTAATGAAAGCTTATGACCCGAAATCCGATACACCTATCAAAATCGGTAAAAAAGTTTTAGTACTTGGCGGCGGAAACTCCGCTATGGACGCAGCACGCTGTGCGCGCCGTTTAGGCCAAGGCGAAGTTACCGTAATTTACCGCCGCAGCCAAGCGGAAATGCCCGCCCGTAAAGAAGAAGTTGAAAATGCTATGGAAGAAGGCATAAAATTCAGCTTTTTAACAATTCAAAAAGAGGTCTTAATTGACGGAAAAGGCCACGCATACGCCTTAAAATGTACGCGCGCAAAACTCGGTGAACCCGACGAAAAGGGCCGCCGCAGACCAATTGAAATTGAGGGTTCAGAATTTATAATTCAAGCAGACAGTATTATTATTGCTATCGGCCAAAAACCGAACCCGATAATTCCAAAATCTACCCCGAAACTTAAAACGACCGAGAAAGGCACATTAGTTTTAGATGAAAACCAACAAAGCACTTTGCCCGGTGTTTTTGCGGGCGGCGATATTAAACGCGGCGGCGCAACCGTTTTGCTTGCTATGAAAGACGGTATTACCGCCGCCAAAGAAATAAACAAATACCTTGAAAATAAAGGAGCAAAATAAATGAAAAAATATGAGATTTTAAATAAAATAAATTTATCAGACACAATTTCTTTATTTGAAATTTATGCTCCTTTAATAGCCGCGTCCGCCAAAGCAGGGCAATTTGTAATTTTGCGCTATACTCAAGAGGGCGAGCGCGTACCGGTTACCCTAGTTGATTGGAATAAGGAAAAAGGCACAATAACCGTAATTATTCAAGCAATCGGCAAAAGTACGGTTTTGTTTAATACCTTAAAAACAGGCGAGTGTTTTGATAGCGTGGCAGGCCCGCTTGGGCAAGCAATAGAAGTCAAAAATTACGGAACTGTTGCGGTCGTCGGCGGTGGTGTGGGTATTGCGGAAATTTTACCTATTGCCAAAACTTTAAAAGAGGCCGGAAATAAAATTGTTTCAATACTCGGTGCAAGGACTGCAAACCTTTTAATTTTAGAAAAAGAAATGCAAGAAATTTCAGACACTTTTGTAATTGCTACCGACGACGGCAGTAAAGGCCAAAAAGGTATGGTAACAGATGCTTTAAAAACTCTGCACGAAAATAATGTGAAAATCAATGCCGGTTTTATTATCGGGCCTATACCGATGATGAAATTTACCGCACGCTTAATGGTACAACTCGGTATAAAACCCTATGCAAGTTTAAACCCGATTATGCTTGACGGTACAGGTATGTGCGGATGCTGCCGCGTTGAAATTAACGGCGAGACAAAATTTGCCTGCGTTGACGGCCCTATGTTTGAGGCGGAAAATATCAATTTTGATAACCTTATGCAACGCACTTCAGAGTATACGCAAGAACAAAAACAAAAACTTGAAGAGTTTGAAAAAAATCACAAGTGTAAAATAGGTTTGCACTAATGGCAAATATCAGGAACTTAAAAGGCATCGGGGAAGCAAAGGCAAAACTTTTTGCCGCCTTAGATATTGCAGATACTTCTGACCTTTTGCATTATTACCCCCGTACTTACAGCGACAGGCGCAAAAATGCACCTTTAAGTTCTTTTAAACATATTGAAGATATTTGCGCACCTTTCAAAGTGTTAAGCACACAGTCAATAAAAGCACGTTCCTTAGATATTTTTAAGGTTATGCTTGAAAGCGAAGATAAACAAATTTATGAGGCGGTTTGGTTTAAAAAACGCACTTTTAAATTTGACAGTTTATTACCTTTAAGGCAGGCCTTTAAAACAGGTGCTTGGTTTTGGATAGTCGGGCGGCGCGAAAATAAAAATTCTTTTACGGACCGCAAAATTATAGTTGAGGAATATTACCCGCTTGACAGCGCAGACCTAAAATATAATGTTGATGCAATAATTCCGCTATATTCTTTGACAAAGGGCCTAACGCAAAAATTTTTGCGCTCTTGCCAAGTAAATGCTTTACAAAATTATTTAATTGATGAAGAAGAGGTCTTACCGCTTGATTTGCTTAAAAAGCGCGGGCTTTTACAAGCAAAACAGGCAATTAAAGCAATACATTTCCCCGTCTCGGTTGCGGAACTTGAAAATGCACGCCGCCGCTTAATTTACGAGGAATTTTTACTAATGACCCTTGCTTTTAACTTAAAAGCGCGCCAAAAATTTATTGTACAAAAAAAGCATAAATACACTTTAACAAAGAAATATTTAACACCTTTTAAAAATAATTTGGGTTTTAATTTTACCCCCTCACAAGTCAAAGTTATAAATGAAATTTTTAAAGATATGCTTGCACCGACTGCCATGACAAGATTAGTGCAAGGTGATGTCGGCTCCGGTAAAACAGTAGTGGCAATTTCCGCTCTGCTTTTGGCGGTGGAAAGCGGCTTACAGGGCGCCTTTATGGCACCGACGGAAATTTTAGCCACGCAACACTTTATCACATTAAATAAATATTTAAAACCGCTTGGCGTTAATACCGCATTACTGACATCTAAAACTACGGCAGCAGAACGCAAAAAATTGCTTGAAAAATCAGCAAACGGGGAAATTCAAATTTTAATCGGCACCCATGCATTAATTGAAGATAAAGTAGAATTTAAAAATCTCGGCTTAATTGTTATTGACGAGCAACATAGATTCGGCGTAAAACAACGTGCAAAACTCCGCCAAAAAGCCGAACAGGTTGATATGCTTTCTATGACCGCGACGCCGATTCCGCGCACTTTTGCTTTGGCTTTTTACGGGGATCTTGATGTTTCCACAATTTCCGAACTACCGAAGGGTAGACAGGAAATTAAGACCTATCACACCTCTGAAAATGAGGCATTTTCTAAAGCCGAAGAAGCTGTTTCGCGCGGAGAGCAGGTTTATATCGTCTACCCTTTAATTGACGAAAGCGACAAACTTGAACTTAAAGCGGTTACTGCGGAATTTGAGGTGGCAAAAAAGAGATTTCCTAAATTTAATTTGGGCCTTATACACGGTGCGATGAAACCCAAAGAAAAGCAAAAAATAATGGAAGATTTTTTGGCTAAAAAAATTGATATTTTATTTGCAACCCCTGTAATTGAAGTTGGTATCGACGTAAAAAATGCAACTGTAATGATTATTGAAAATGCGGAGCGTTTCGGCCTTGCGAGTTTACACCAACTGCGCGGCAGAATCGGCCGCGGGGAAAAGCCGTCAAGCTGCTACCTTGTAACAAAAAATTTAAGCACAATTTCAAAAGAAAGAATAAATATAATTTGCCAAACTTGCGACGGTTTTAAAATCGGTGAAAAGGACCTTGAAATACGCGGCCCCGGTGAAATTTTGGGAACACGTCAAAGCGGCGAACTTGAATTTAAAGCCGGCGATATTATCCGCGATAAAGATGTTCTAAAATGGGCGGTTGAGGACCGCGATTATTTGGTAAATAAAGATTTCTTTTTAACTCTGCCCGAACACGCCGCCCTAAAACGCCGCTTAATAGAGTTATACCAAAAAAAGTGGCCCTTAATTGACTTGGGATAAGTTAATAATAATACTGACAAACAGTAGAAGCACAACTAGATGCAACAGGCTGATTTGTTTCTTTAGCACACAAACGGCTGGCAGGACCTTTTGCATCTGGTCCGTTACTATTTAATACTAAACAAGCATGCTGTTTACCAGAGTCACGATATAAATAATATTTAACCGTTTCACCAAAAATTTTTCTACCGCAAGCAACATATGGATCACCATTTAATGCTGTCCAAATATTACAAACGATATCGTCAGAAGTGGTTAATTCCAAACTCCAAGATTTTGTTTCCTCTTTTTTAACATTTACATTTATATCCAAACCTGCCATTACTTTCGGGTAAGCATTATTTGCCAAATAATACCTTTGCGCCGATTCTTGCAAACTTTTCGTGATATTTTTAAGTGTGGAAAATTTTGCTTTACCTACTGCCATTTGATACTGCGGCAAAGCAATTGCCGCCAAAATTCCTATAATTAAAACTACTACCAGCAGTTCAAGCAAGGTAAAACCTTTGCCACTGTTTTTTATTTTCTTCATAAAGCCTCCTAAAATAATTTATACGGCGTTTTTAATACCCATAATATATTAAAAAAAAAAAAAACGCAAATCACGTCGATATTTACTAAAAATAAAAAAAGGAAATTTTGATTTTACAACATCACACCCAACCTCTCAACCTTTGCAAGCAAAGGTGCGGGGAGTAAAAGGAAAATTATTTTTTGTCGTTAAATCTTCCCATTTTCTTTTTTGCAGCGATATTAGTGCCTGCAAAATTGAAAGTTTTTTATTTTCTAATAAGCCGGTTTATTTGAGTAAAAAGCAAGGGTATACCGCTAAATCTTGCTTTTTACGAGTTGCCGGCTTAGATATAAAAAACTAATTTTGCACGGTTTTGAGCTGTAAAAAAGAAAATAAAAAAACTGTTAGCACGTTCCGCGCGTTTGTGAATATAATGCAGAACATTAACACGTAAAATAAATTAGATTAGAAAAAGACAACAAGATAACTATTTTTTCTTGATTTCTTCGTAGAGGGCGTAAAAACCGCGGCCGCCTTGCTTAACATGATAAAGGGCCTCGTCCGCACATTTGAAAATTTGGTTTTGGTCGTCGCTATCAGTAGGGTATACCGCTATACCTTGGCTGATTGACAGTTTAACCACTTTGCCGCCGCTTAAATTGGCAGGAAGTTCAACTTCCTTAACTTTCTTTAAAAGACGCGCGGCAATATGGCGCGCCTCTTGGCCTGAAGTACGGGGCAAAAGTATAACCATTTCGTCCCCGCCGTAGCGGCAAGGAATATCGGTTTGGCGCAAACTTTCTTTTATAATGCGGCTTACTTCTTTTAAAGCCGTATCACCGAACAAATGCCCGTAAGTATCATTGATTTTTTTGAAATGGTCAATATCAAGAAGTATTATTGAAAACATTAAATTAAAACGTTTGGAACGGTAAATTTCCTGTGCCAAATTTTCTTTAAAGAAACGGCGCAAAGCAAGGCCGGTTAAGTCGTCGTAATTTGAAAGTTCCTGCACTTTTTCAAATAAGCGGGCATTATCAATAGCCAAAGCAATTTGAAGGGAAAATTGTTTTAAAGCCAAAACTTCTTCCTTTTTTATCGGCGTTCTTGAAAGGACATTATCAAAACACATAAAACCCAAATTCTTGCCTTGTAAGAAAAGCGGAATCATAAGCCGTATATCTGAATTAGTGGCTTCTTCCAAAAGTTCCTTTCTAATATTTGCCCTAATTTCAAGGGTGGTAACTTCACCTGATAAATCGACGGTATAACCCTCGGTAATTTCTTTAGTTTTAGGGTCTGAAAGATATAAAGAAGTTCTGTCAAACCTAAAGGTATCTTGTATGCTTAAAAGGATTTCCCTTAAACTATCACTTAACCTTAAAGATGTGGCAAAAACCGTGGAAAGTTTATTTAAGGCCTCGGCGCGTTTTAATTGCGCAGTGTGGTACATATCAACTTCCGTTAAGTTTATGCGGGATGAAAGTTCACGCGCAAGTTCAATTAAAATTTCTTTTTCTTCTTGCGTAAAAGGGGTTTTCTTTTTTAGGCGCTCAACGCGGAAAACGCCCAAAGAACTAGGCATTGTAGCACCGCTTTTTATCGTCTTAATACTATTTTGCGGGCCGCGCCATTTAAGCAAAACATATACGGCAGGATAATCTAAAGTAGGGCTATCCATTATGCCATCTTGCAAAAGTTTAATAATTTCCGGGGAGTCCTTATCAATAAAAATATCTTCCTGTAAACTGTATGCTTTTTTGCCCTCACACATAATTTGAAGGGATAAAACTGATTTTTTATCAACCCAATCATAATAAAAAACCCTGTCCGCGCTGATATAATCTTCTATCAGCGGCATAGCGTGGGCAAGAAGGGAAGGCATATCCCCAAAATGCTCGGAAAGTGCTTGATAAAATGTATAAAGTAAATTGGTCCTCTTATTTGTTTCCATATCAGTCCCTATAAAAATCTAAAATTTCCTGAACATCCCTATTCCCTTTTTTAAGTTCCTGTTTTAAAAGCTGTGGTGTATATTTACGCATTAAAATTGCACTTGAAACGACACTCATAATATTTGCCATAATTTCCATAACCGCACCGGTTACAATGTGGTTCGGCAAAGTCCTTGCCGAGGCAATAATATTTGCATAATTTTGTACACGCTGCGGGGAAGCCATAAGGAAATTTTCAAAAGCACCTTCAAGCGACGGAAAAACTTCCGTTTTAGAAGAATAAATTATTTGCTTTTCCGGTTTTGTAAGCCATTTTAAAAGTGTAAAAGCGGCGTGGCTTTCTTTACTCTTTCTTAAAATACCTAAGTTTACGGCACTTAAATAATTTACGCTTTGCGCACCTGTCTTAGGCATAGGCAAAGTTTTAACTTTAAAGCGTTCACGCTCAAACATTGAAATATTTTGCCTGCGGTTAATAATTAAGCTTGACTTGCCGGCAGATATATTACCAAAAGAACTGCGTTCCCTTAAAAGCGGCATATATCCCTTTAATGCTAAGTCAATAAAATTTTGCATACCTTCTTGAAAAGCTGATGTACTAAAACCTGATTTTTGCATATCAGCGGAAAATAATTCCGCCCCTTTGCTCCACAAACACGGCAAAACACAGCGATGTGAAAGCGAACCGCGCCAATCGCTGTTTTGGATTGGGAAATAATCATCAACATCACTGAAATATTCCCTCAAAGCTATACAAATATCAATTAAACCTTGCCAAGTAGCAAGGGCTTCTTCGGGGTTAGAGGTTACTGCTTTTAAGTGGTCCTCACGATAATGCAATGCCGTAATATCAAGCCACCAAGGAAAGGAATAAATTGTTTTATTATCATTAAAAAAACAATGACTGCGTAAAGGATCAAGCACAGATGATACCGAAATATTTTTATCAAATTTATTTAAAGGTTCAAGCAATTTCGCCGTTGCTAAAATAGAAGTCCAATAATGCGGAAATGCAATTAAATCCGGGCAACCTTCTTTACCGATATCGTGCTTTAAGGTAAAGATTTTCGTCCATAAAGTACGCCTGTTGATAATTTGAACCTCTAAATTAATATCAGGGTTTTGACGGCGGAAATCTTGCAAAAAATCTTCCATTACTTCTGAAGTTTCTATCCCGTTATCAGGGAGCATCCAAAAAATCATTTACTTATCCAACTCCTTAAAGCCATATTTGGGTTTATTTTGATACTTTTATTTATTTTAGCATAATTTAATTTATGATATGCACATAATGCAAGCATTGCGGCATTATCGGAAGTTAAACCTTTACCGGCAAAACGAACATCGTAACCGAGTTTTTTGCCTTCCTCAAGCATCTTGTTTTGTAATTTCCTATTGGCGCAAACACCGCCACCTATAACGATATTTTTTATACCGTATTTTTTTGCGGCACTCAAAGTTTTATAAACCAAAGTATCGGTAACGGCATCTTCAAAAGCAAGGCAGACATCAGCGGCATTATATTCTTTATGGTCACGCAAATAATAACTTACCGCTGTTTTTATACCGCTAAAGGAAAATTCAAAATTACCTTTCATAAAAGGGCGCGGGAATTTTATTGCCCCCGCTTTGCCTTTAAGCGCCAAAGCCGAAACTTGCGGGCCGCCGGGGTATGGCAGTTTTAGGAGTTTGGCAACTTTATCAAAAGCTTCGCCTGCGGCGTCATCACGCGTTTTGCCGAGAAGTTTATATTTGCCGTAGGCAGATACTTTCCAAAGTTCCGTATGACCGCCGGAAACTATTAAAGAAATTAAAGGGAATTTTAGCGGTTTATTTGCAAAATTGCCGTCAAATTCCGCTGCATATAAATGGCCCTCTAAATGATTAACACCCATAACGGGAACATTGTATAAAGCACCTAAAGTTTCCGCCGCAACGCGCCCCACCAAAAGCCCACCCGGTAACCCGGGGCCGTTTGCAAAGGCAATAGTTGTCGGCCTAATTTGTTTTTCTTTTAAAGCGGTACTGACGACACTTGCCACCTTTGCGGCATGTGCGCGGCTTGCAAGTTCCGGCACAACGCCGGCATATTTTTTATGCAAATCAATTTGGGTATAAATAACATTTGACAAAAGTTCCTTACCGTCTTTTAAAACGGCGGCGGAAGTTTCGTCACAAGTAGTTTCAATAGCTAAAATATAACTGCTGTCCATTAGGCCTCTTTAACTTCCTCTTTTTTAGCGGCTTGTTCTTTGATTTCTTTAATATTTAAAGCACCCAAAACTTTACGCGCTTTTAAAAGTTCAACCGCGCGGTTTAATTGCTCATCTTTAATTTCTTTACCCTCGGTTTTGGCTGTCTTTTTAGACGGGGAATAAATCATTGTTGTCTTTTGCATAATTGCAGATTTTGCAGTCGGCAAATCGGCATCAATAACAATATCAGGTAGTATACCGCCCGTTGTATTTGGGCCTTTCTTTTTAAAATCTCTATGTATCATACGGCCTGAAGGCGTATAATATTTTGCTACTGTTAATTTTAAAGCAGAGCCGTCTTCCAAAGTGCTTACCTGCTGAACACTGCCTTTACCGAAAGTCCTTGCACCGATTAACAAAGCGCGTTGATGGTCCTGCAAAGCACCGGCGACGATTTCACTACCGGAAGCGGAACCCTCGTTTACTAATAAGACGATAGGTAAATCGGGGTAAAGTGCGGTTGGGCCGCTTTTATATTCTTTAAAATAGGCCTCTTTTCTGCCTTTAGTGTAGACGATAAGTTTATTTTCGCCGATAAATAATTTAGCCAAATCAATGGCACTGTCCAAAGTACCGCCGGGGTTAAAGCGGAGATCCAAAATTAAACTTTCCATGCCTTGCTTTTTTAAATCTTCCAAAGATTTTTTAAAATCAGCAACTGTGTGACCGGAAAAATCTTCAATATGAACATAGCCGATATTATTCTCAAGCATTTTAGGGTAAACAATTTGCGGCACGATTTTGGCCTTTTTCAAAGTAAATTTTTTGGTAATTTCTTTATTATTTTTATCTTTACGTTTAATGATAATTGTTACCTTTTCGCCGACGGTACCGCGCATCATATCTATTGCATCTTGTGAAGAAATATCTTTTACAAGCTTGTCATTAATTTGGATAATTTCATCCCCCGGTTCAATACCTGCTTTATAGGCAGGGGAATCAAGTATAGGGGTAACGACAAAAAGTTCCCCCTCTTTGCCGATTAGGCGGATACCGAGGCCACCAAATTCACCGCGGGTTTCTTCTTTAATACGCTTTGTATTTTGAATATTTATAAATTCTGAAAATTCATCTAAATTATTTACCATACCGTATAGAGCATTTGTAATTAATTCTTTGGGTTGGGTTTCTTCTACATAACTGTCGTCGATTTTAGCCATTACATCAATCATAATTTTAAGTTGGTCAAGCCCGCTATCCACCCCCGAATAAGCAAACGGAAATAAACTGCCCACAAAAAATGCGGTAATTATAAAAATAACATTTTTATTAACTTTTCTTTGCATATTACACCTCTTTGATATCTCTATACATTTTAACAAATTTAAGGGGATAAGCAAAATACCCGCACTTTATATAGTACGGGTATTGTGAT
Organism: Elusimicrobiaceae bacterium; assembly: GCA_045658545.1. Classification (GTDB taxonomy): domain Bacteria; phylum Elusimicrobiota; class Elusimicrobia; order Elusimicrobiales; family Elusimicrobiaceae; genus Proelusimicrobium. Next base: position 19,299 of record JAZOVE010000034.1, on the reverse strand, counting down.
AATGAATGTTTATTATATAGCTTCCGCTCTTAAGCGTTCGGCTAAATTGTGTATATAATCAACCCTTTCCTCGGTACTTAAATTATGCCAATCTATGGTTCGGGTATATAAACGGGCTTTCATATTTTCTACACTAGGGTTAAGTGATGTATAATATTCAATATCTACAGTATCATATAGAACTTGTGCGCAATCTTCACTTTTAATGTAAAATACTCCGAAATCATTTACTCCCCTTCTATTAAATAAAGCTAAATTTGAAAAAGGATTATTGAGGAATTCTGATTTTAATTCCTGATGGGACAATGCCGGATTAAATACCGGTTGTTTTGCAGGAGCTATGAATAAAAACATAAGGAGCATAGTAATTGTTCCGGCAATACCTCCGGCTATAATCATACCGGTTGTTGAAGCCCACGATTGATACGCAATCTCTCCGACTATCATTCCCACGATCAAACCAACACTTACATCTCCTACGATATTAGTGTAATATGTTTGTCTTTCCTTATCTGAATTTTCCATTTCTTTCAGTAACACGGTATAAAAAGCAACTTGTTCTTTTTCCTCTTCACTTATAAAACCATTGTATCTATCATCGGTTTCTGTTCTTCTCTTAGCTTCCTGTTTTAAAAATTCAATATATCTTTCATAATCTTTCTTACTTTGTTTTGTTTCTTGTTTGGCAAATGATTGCAAATTTCGTTCATGGTTTTTCTTCGCTATATCATAACGTTTTTTTAAAGTTTCTAAATCCGGTATACCAGCAAAAACAGGGGAAATTCTGTAAAAATTCTCTGTTATAGAAGATTTAATTTCCTGTTTCAGTTCATTTAATTGTTTATCATCCGAAATGAAGGCCAAATCTGCTGCCTGTAAAACAGGTGTTGCAGTAATAAACATAATTGCTGCCATTATTAAACTGATTGTTTTATTTATTATTTTCATTTTTTACCTCTTAAAATAATTATAGATAACATAGTATAGATTGACAAGGGCCTTTAGGCCCATTAGAAAAGTACCCAAAAGACCTATGTTTATTTTAAATAAATCAGCGGATCAAGTGCCTGCGTGCCGGAGCGGATTTCGAAATATAAGGCTGACTTGCCTTGCCCCATCGCATGGCCTTGTGTATCATGCCCGCAAGTGCCGATTATGTGGTTTGCTTTAATCATTTGCCCCATAGTGGCTTTTATATCTTTTAAGAAACCGTATATTGTAAAGAAACCTTGACCATGGTCCACAATTACTACTTGCCCGTAAGAGCGGAAAGGACCGGCAAAAATAACTTTACCGTCAACTACGGCTTTAACAGGGGTTCCTGCAAGTGAGGAAATTTTTATACCTTCCCTAAAAATCCAAGTTTTAAGCTGATTATTATATTCTTTGCCGAATTTGCTTATAACTTGCCCGTTTAAAGGCCAAGACAAAGATTTTTTAGCTATATTCAAACTTTTTGTCGGCGCGGGTTTTGATTGAACGCCCTGTTTCTTTTCAGCCGCGGCGCGTTGCTTTTCGGCTTTCTTTAAAAGTTTTTCCATTTCTTCGGCGCTGTTTTTAAGTTCCTCAAGTTCCTTTTTGGCTTGTTTTAGTTTTTCTTTTGCACTTAATAAATCTTGTTCTTTATTTTTATGTGTGGCCTCTAATTTCTCTTTTTCGGCTTCAAGGCGGGCTTTTTGCGAAGTTAAACTCTCTTGTTCCTGTACTGTTAATTTTAAATCCCGTTCATTTTGTTCAAAATTCTTTTGTAGGTTTTTATAATATGAGGCCTTAATATCAAGAAGATAATTTAAAAGTAAATTCCTTGTAACTGTTCTGCCGGTGCGGAAATCAGATTGCAAAATATTTTCTACTATGGTTGCGGTTAAAGTTTCCTTCATTAAAGTTTGCCACATAGGCAAAGTGTTTTGCATAATCTCGCGCCTATTTTGCAAAGAGGACGCCTTACTCTTAACTTCAATTAAATTTGATTTTATTTCCTCGGTTTTTTTACCGGTTTGTTGTTCTTTTTGGGTTAAATTTTTTAACTCTTGCTCGAGTTTACGTTGTTTATCTTGATATTCTTTAAGTTGTTTTTCTTTTAAGGATGCCTTTTCTTTTATACTTTGCAAATCATTTGTTGAAGCGGCAAAACCTGCCGCCGCAAAAGCAAAGATAAAGCAAGAAATTAACTTTAGAATTTTCCCCATTTAGCCAAGCTCCTGCCAAATAAAAGGCAAAACAAAAAGCAAATAATTTGTTCTATGGTGAAAGGGTCATAAGGAGTCAGGGGCAGCATTGCCAAAAATGTAAGTAAAAGGTACATAAACCCAAAAGCAAAGGTATAAGCAAAGACGGAAAACCCTACACCGTAAAAGCGTTCAGTTACCGTAACGGGTAAATATTTTACTTCTATAAAAAATCCAAAAGCAAATAGAGCAAATGCCGCTGCAATTAAAACAATATCTATGGTTTTAATGAATCCGGAGAGGTAAAAAGCCAAAGCACTTTCCCGTTCTTGGAAATAGGCCTGTGCATCTTCTTCTAAATTTGCAATATATTGGCCTGCCCAAGCACTTGGGTTTAAAAAAGCTTTTTTTGACAATTTAACTTCATAAAAATAAGGTAAAACCCCTTTCGGTAAAAAACCCTGCAAGTTTAAGCCGGAATTGCCTTGTTTTAAATAGGCCTTAATATCGTCTTCTTTCAAAGTTTTGACTTCGGTAACTTCAGGCAAAAAATATAATTTAGAGGCAAAACTTGAAGCTTGCTCGGCGCTGGCATTCCTAAGCACTACGGCAATTTTAAAATCTTCCCTAAATATTTCAAGTGCGTAAGTTGCACGCTCGCGGCAAAGCAAAATAACCTGTAAAAGCAAAGCAAAAGCAAATACCGTAAAAAATATTTTTATTGCTTTTGCACCGTATTTAACTTTAGTTCTTTGAGTGTTTTTTGCCTGTTCCATTTTACCACCTTGCACCAAGGCTTAAGGCATCCTCATAAACACGCAAATAGGCAGAGGAAGAATTATCCCAAGAAAAGTCCTTCATCATAGCATTTTCACGCATTTTGGCAAATGCTTCCCTGTTAGAATAAACTTCAAGTGCGCGGTTAATTGTATAAATAAGTGAATTTGCATCAAAATTATCTATAAAGAAACCTGTTGCTTCATTTAAGGAAGAATTATCAATAAAACCATTAACCGTATCGGCAAGACCGCCTGTTCTTGTTACAATAGGTAAAGTACCGTAACGCATAGCAATCATTTGGCTGAGTCCGCAAGGTTCAAAACGCGACGGCATTAAATAAAAATCACCTGCCGCATAAACCTTATGCGCTAAATTTTCATCAACGGCATTACAGTAAGCAACATAACGCGGATTCGAAGACGCAAGATTCTTTAAAACCTGCTCCACACCTTGTTCCCCTTTACCTAAAAAGGCAAATTGCACTTTACCTGCCAAAACAGGAACTACGGAAGAAACCAAATCAATACCTTTTTGATAAGTCAGACGGGAAACCATAACAAAAAGCGGTATATTTTCATTAACTTCAAGGCCAAGTTCTTTTTGAAGTGCGGTTTTACAAAGCCCTTTACCGCGTAGAGATTCTTCGTCATAACCCATAGGAATTAAACTGTCATTTTGCGGGTCCCAAACATCGATATCAAGCCCGTTTAAAATACCGCTGAAAGCCGGCCCTTTTGTACGCAAAACACCTTCAAGGCCAAAACTGTTGTGACCGTTTAAAAGTTCTTTGGCATAAGTAGGGCTTACCGTTGTGGCACGCGTTGCAAAAACCATACCGGCTTTTAAAAAGCTGATACCGCCCCAATATTCAAATTTATCGGGTGTAAAATCAGGCCCCCAAAAACCTGCTTTATCAAAAGTTTCTTTAGAATAATAACCTTGATAAGCAATATTGTGTATGGTAAAAATACTTCTTGTTCTGGCAAAATAGGCATCTGTTTTATAAAGTGTTTCAAGGTAAGCGGGAATAAGGCCGGTTTGCCAATCATGCGCGTGTATTATATCCGGTTTAAAACCGATAAATTTACACGCTTCCAAAACCGCACGGGAGAAGAAAATAAAACGTTCGTCATTATCTTTATAATCTTTATTATTTTCATTATAAAAACCGGAGCGGTCAAAATATTTACTTGAGTGTATAAAAAACACCAAAGCATTACCCCATTTAAGATAGAACAAACGTGCCGGCTCAATATGCCCGCCGACAGGTACTAAAAAGGTCCCCGGTACAGCTTTTAAAGATGCGGTGTTTTTTACATTTCTGTAATAAGGTAACATCAAAAGCACCTTTGCACCGCGTGCGCGGGAAAATTCCTGTGTAATAGCACCGACTACATCAGCCAACCCGCCTGTTTTACAAAAAGGGAAAGCCTCACTTGCGGCTAAAACTATATTCATTTTTGTTCCTCCGTTTGTTTTGTTTCTTCTTTTTCTTCTTGGCCTGCCCCTTGTTTCTGTTCTGTTTCAAGGCCACTTATTTTTTGCACATTTTCTTGTGAGATATTTTCTACGCCTTCATTTTCTTGCACTGTTTCATTTGCTTGCGCTGTTTCGTTTTCTTCCAAAGGTAAAATATTTTCTTTAAAAGGCGGTATTGCTTCGTCAAAAGGCAAATCGCTTTGTATTTCTTTAGGGCCTTTGGCGGCAAAAGTTTTCATATCAGGCAGTTCACTTAAATGATTAAGCCCAAACACCCTTAAAAATTGTTCCGTAGTTGCATAAACTAAAGGGCGGCCGGCAACTTCTTTTTTACCGGCAATTTTGACAAGTCCGCGGTCCAAAAGTTTTTCAAGCGGGCCGCTGATATCTACGCCGCGGATAACTTCAATTTCCGCACGCGTAACAGGTTGTTTATAAGCGATAATTGCAAGTGTTTCCAAAGCGGCAGGGGACAGGCGGGTTGACATCTTTTCATTATAAAGTTTTCTTACCCATCTGCCGTATTCCGGTTTTGTACACATCTGGAAACCGCCACCTATTTCAAGCACCTGCACAGCACTGCCGAAATTTGCGTAATCGTTTTGAATTTCTTTAATAATATCACGCGTTAAAGCCAAATCGCCGATTTCCGCCACTTGGTTGACTTTGGCGGCACTTAAAGGTTTATCGGTAATAAAAAGCAAAGTTTCAATAATATGTTTGAAATCGGTACGGGATAAAATTGCCTCACCCGGTTTAATTTCTTGGTTTTGCTCTGTGGGGTTTACCTCGTTATTTTCAGTTTTTATTTCTTCTTTAATTTCTTCGTTTTGGGGGATATTTTCCATTTATTTTTCCTCCGCTTGTTCTAAAAGTTTATGGTAATCGTCGTTTTTGTGTTCTTGATTTAAGTAAATTCTGATTTCGCCGCTTTGTTTATCCTGGCGCGCATAAATTTTATTGATTTTCAAAAGTTCAAGCACCGCCATAAAGCAGGTTATAACACCGCGCTTTTTTGTCTCACCGTTAAAAATATCGTCAATCAAAACCCATGGGCGCGAGGTTACTAAAGCAAGCACTTTATCCATTTTTTTATCTATTGGGAATTCTTCAATTTTTAAAAGGTCCGCATTTTGCCTTTCTTCAAGACGCGCAAATGCGCGTTTAACTGCGGCGAGCAAATCAAAAAGCTGGACATTTACGACCTTTTCTTCCTGATTAAAAACAGGGGCTTGCTTGTAAAAATTATCTTTAAATTTATCAAAATTTTGTTGAAGGAAATTTGACGCCTGTTTGAACTTTTCATACTCCACCAATTTGGCAATAAGTTCTTTGGCAGGATCGGGGCCTTGTTCTTCTGTCGTAGGCACTTGGCTCGGTAAAAGTTGGCGGGCTTTAATTTGCATTAAAGTGCTTGCCATAACCAAAAACTCGCCGGCTACGTCTAAATTAAGCTGCTTCATTAAATCAAGATACTCAAGATACTGCGTAGTGATGGCAGAGATATTTACCTCGTAAATATCTAAATTATCTTTTTTAATCAGATGTAAAAGCAGGTCCAAAGGGCCTTCAAAAACATCAAGTTGAATTTTAAGTGTATCTGTTTCCATTTAATAAAGTTTTATTGCTTTTTTAACTTCGGCCAAAGTTTTTGCCGCGCTCTCGCGCGCTTTGGCAGCACCTTCTTTTAAAATTCTATCCAAATAAGTTTTGTCTTGTAAAATTTCTTGTTTTTTGCGTGCAAATTCTTCAAAAGAAGGGCGCATATATTCAAAAAGTTCTTTTTTACAGGCAACGCAACCCAAGGCGCCGGCTTTACATTCTGCGCAACGTTTTTCAAAGTCCTTATTGTAAAGTTTGTGGAAAGTAAAAACGGTGCAACCGTCCGGATTTGCAGGGTCCGTTGCTTTCTTTTTGTTAGGGTCTGTAAACATGGTCATAATTTTTTTACGCAAACTTTCAACATCTTCGCCTACTTCAATGGTATTTCCGTAAGATTTTGACATTTTACGCCCATCTAAGCCCGTTACTTTAGGCACTTTGGTAAAAAGTGCTTTCGGTTCAACTAAAACATTTGTGTTAAATTGTTCATTAAAACGCCTTGCAATTTCGCGCGAAATTTCAAGATGCGCGCTTTGGTCTTGCCCCACAGGAACATAAGCCGCTTTATGAATTAAAATATCCGTTGCCATCAAAACAGGGTAACCCAAGAAACCAAAAGATGCAATTTCGGAAAGTTCCTTTTCGGTTAACATGGCGAGCTTTTCGGCGGCGGTTTTATCATCACCTAAACGGCCGGCATATTTCTTTTTAAAGATTTCAACAAGTTGCTCTTTATAAGTCGGGTTTCTAAGTAACCAACCAAGCGGTGTAATCATACCAAGCAAGGTGTTAAGCTCGGAAACTTCCGGCACATGGGATTGAACAAAAATTGTACATTTTTTAGGGTCTAAACCCGAAGCCAGCCAAGTAACGACCATATCAAGTGTGTTTTTGGTTAAGTCCTCAGTCTTTTCACTTGCGGTGGTTAGGGCGTGCAAATCCGCCACAAAGAAATAACAATTATGGGTATTTTGCAAATCAAGCCAATTATTTAAAGCACCGAAAAAGTTGCCTAAATGAATTTTACCCGTCGGGCGCATACCCGAAACTATAATTTTAGAATCCATTAAAACTGCCTCCGGCAAAAGATAAGATTAAATTTAAAACAAAATAAAAAACAGGTACTATAATTTTAGAAAATGTACCGCTTAACGCCAAGATTATTACGATTATCATACCGTATCTTTCAAGGCGCATATACTTATTTGCGGTTTCAAGCGGCAAAAAGCGTGCCACAATTTTACTGCCGTCAAGCGGCGGAACAGGTATTAAATTAAATAAAGCTAAAAGTAAATTAATAAGCACCGCATAAATTAAAACCCTTATAAGAAGCTCTGCCCCCGGCATAAACATAAAAGTTAATTTTAAGGCTAAAGTGCAAATTATAACCAAAGCCAAATTTGATGCAGGCCCTGCAAAAGCCACTTTCGCCATGTCGTTACGCATATTATTTAAATTATATGGGTTTACCGGCACAGGTTTTGCCCAACCTATTAGGGGCCAATTCATAGCATAACAAAAAAGCGGAACGATTACAGAGCCAACCATATCAATATGTTTTAAAGGGTTAAAAGTAAGGCGGCCAAGCACATAAGCCGTATCGTCCCCGTTACGGCAGGCTATATAACCATGTGCATATTCGTGCAAGATAATTGAAAAAAACAATATTGGCAAATACACTATTGCGCTCATATGTATATATTATAGCATTTATGGAGTGTACATTTGGGGATATACCCCATTTGTCACAATAGCTAAATATTTGCTAAAATATATATGAAAAATTTTTAAAATGTCTCGTTCGTCTAGTGGTCCAGGACGCCGCCCTCTCAAGGCGGAGATCACGGGTTCAAATCCCGTACGAGACGTTTTTTTCTTCTTAAAACGCGTTATTTCGTTGTTGCTCACTCAGTCGGATACCTCCGCGCTACCGCGCGGCTTCGCACAGTATACCTTCCTCGTTCGCGCCTAGAACTAACGCGTTTTTCTTTGAAAAACTACCTAACTTTTATGTGATAATCGTATTTGGAAAGTTTATAACTTATCACGCAGGCAATAATAAGCATCAGGCCACCCAAAATCGCAAAAGTATTTGCAACCCCGACCGCACCTGCTAAAGATCCTGCAAAAAAACTGCTGAAAGAATTTGTGCCTGCATAACATAAACTGTTAATGCTCATCACGCGCCCGCGTTTGGAGTTGGCAATAACCGACTGTAAAAGCATATTTTCCGTAGACGTAAAACTTGACATCCCAAGCCCGGCAAAAAACATTAAAATCATCGTCAAAGTGATATTACTGAAACTACCCATCAAAATATATGCAAGGCAAATTGTTGCGCAACCGCCAAACAAAATGCGGCGCATCCAATTCACACTTGTTTTAGTTGCAAGCATTAAAGATGCAAGCAAAGAACCAACGCCAACCGCACCCAAAATAAAACCGAGGGTATCTGCATTACCATTTAAAACTTTGCTGACATAAACCGGCATAAGCATAGGGTAAGCAAGCATAAGCAAACAGAAAATTGCAAAATATAATTGCAAGAGCGAAATTTGATGATGTTTTATTACATAATTAAACCCTGTTTTTAAACTGTGGAGCATACTGTCATTTTTAACTTCTTCAGGTTTTTCGTCGGTAATTTGCATTTTTGAAACTAAATAGATATTTGGAAGTATCAGTAAAAAGTTTATAAAAAAGCAAATTGTAATATTTGTATAAGCAATTAACATACCGCCGATAGCTGGGCCGATAAAGCGCGCCAAATTAAAACAAGCGGAGTTTAAGGAAATTGCATTTGGAAGGTCTTTAATATCATCAACAAGCAAAACAAAGGTGGACTGCCTTAAAGGATTATCAATTGCGGCAATAGCATTTAAAAGCAAACCGCATACGACGATAGACCAAATTTTAATATTCCCCGTAACCGTAAAAAGTGTGATAAGCAAGGCCTGCAAAGCAAACAAAATTTGCACCATAAACAAAAGTTTTTGGCGGTTAAATTTATCTACAATTACGCCGGCAAAAGGGGTGATTATAAAAAGCGGCGCGGCGGTAAAACACATAATTGTACCCATCGCAAAAGGCGATTTGGTTATATCGTAAACAAGCCAACTGATTGTGATATTTTGTATCCAAACCCCGATTTGTGATACAGCAAGGCCTGGGAAAAATAAACGAAAGTTCCGGTATTTGAAAGCCCGGAACATTAACTTAAACTTTTGCATACATATATTTTAGCATTTAAGAAAAGGTGAATTTGAATCTTTAATCAGCTATTAAACTTTGTATTGTATCTTTTAGCAGTAAAAAAGGGCTGTTTAAACAACCCTTTTTAAAACTGAATAATTAATTAATTTGCATTTTGAGAGTTTTTAATTTCTTGTGCTTCAGCTCTCAAGCGTTCGGCAACATCATGTAAATAAAAAATCCTTTCCGGAGTAGTTAAATTTTTCCATTCTGTTGTTTGTGGATATACTCTATGTTTCATATTATCTATGGTCAGGTTACGGGAAACATACCATTCAATATCAATTACGTCATATAGTACATCAGGGCAAATTTTATATAATTCTTTAAAATCATTATCCCCACGAGTATTCAGCAAAGCCAGAGATTCAAACGGTTTTTCAACAAATTGACTTTTTATACCTATAGGAGAAAGTTTCTTTCCAGGGGTACCAAAAATATGCTTGGATCCTATAACACTTGTTAACGTCACAATACTGGAAACAAACAGGCCAGCAATCCCACCTATAGCTAACCCTGGAAGTCCAAATGCAGCCCCACATATGCCTGCTACTGATATAGTCCCGACTCCAATAGCAGCACAATAGCATTCCAATTCAACCTGCCTTGTTTCTTCCGACAGTGCTCTTTTTTCCAAATCTTTATATAAACGGTTATAGAAATCAACGGTTTGTTGTTCTTCTTCACTTTCAAAACCACCGTAAGTCATATCGGTTTGTGCAGATATTATTGCTTCACTCTGTTTATACCTAATATATTCTATTGACTCTTCGATACTTTGCTTCGTATCACTTTCTGAAAATTCTTTAAACCTTTTTTCATAATTTTTTAAAGCTTCTTTATAACGCTTTTTTAATTGTCTAAGGCTGGGGATTCCTTCGCTAATTCTCCCATCTTCTTTAAAATCATCTGAATCCATAATAGAAGGCAAAATTTCTTGTTTTAATTCATTAATTTCTGCCATATCCAAATTAGCTAAATCAGACGCTTGTAAGACAGGTGCGGAAGTAATCAACATTATTGTTGCCATTACTAAACTTATTAATTTTTTTATTTCTTTCATTTTCCACCTCTTAATTATAATTATAATCAACTTTAAGAAGATAAACAAGGGCCTTTAGGCCCATTAGAAAAGTACCCAAAAGACCTAGATGAAAAAGTGCTAAAATTCATAACCTTCAAATTTAGTAAAATATATGTAAGCAGTTTCTGCACACTAATATTAAATTTAAGGAAATTAATTTATGGATATCGGAATTGTCGGGTTGCCAAATGTCGGCAAATCATCACTTTTTAACGCTTTAACACAAGCAGGCGCGCAGGCGTCAAATTACCCTTTTACAACGATTGAGCCAAATGTCGGCGTTGTACCAATCCCCGATAAAAGGCTTGATGCACTTTTTGATATCTTTAAACCGCCAAAGAAAACTGCCGCCTTCATCCGTTTTGTGGATATTGCAGGTATCGTCAAAGGCGCAAGCAAAGGTGAGGGGCTTGGCAATAAATTTTTGGCAAATATTCGCGAAGTTGATGCAATAATTCACGTCGTGCGTTTATTTGAAAATGAAAATATTACACATGTTGCCGGCAGTATTGATCCGTTGCGTGATATAGACATCATCCAAACAGAACTTATGTTAGCCGACTTGGAAAGTGTTGAAAAAATGCTCCCCAAACAAGAAAGTGCCGCAAAATCAGGCGATAAAGCCGCAAAAGCAAAACTTGAAGTACTTAAAAAACTTCAAAAATGTTTAGCGGACGGCAAACCGGCAAGCAGCTTAAATTTAGACGAAGAAGAAAAAGTTGATTTACAGCTTTTAACCTTAAAACCAGTTTTATTTGTGGGTAATAATTCCGAAACACCTAATAAAGAAAATGCCCAAAAAGTTGCCGATTACGCAAAAAGTTGCGGTGCGGGTTTTGTGGAACTTTGCGTCAAACTTGAAGCGGAAATTGCCGAATTACCCGACGATGAAAAACAAATGTTTTTGCAAGACCTCGGCAGCGATTATACCGGGCTTGAAAAGATTGTCCGCGCCGGTATGGCACTTTTAAATATGTGTACATTTTTTACCGCAGGCCCTGAGGTTGAGGTGCGCTCTTGGTTAATCCCCGTCGGTTACCCGGCACCGAAAGCGGCAGGCAAAATACACTCCGATATTGAGCGCGGTTTTATTTGCGCAGAAGTATACGACGTTAAAGATATTCTTGAATATAAGTCCGAAAAGACCTTAAAGGAAAAGGGCCTAATCCGCCAAGAAGGGCGCGATTATATTATCAAAGACGGTGATGTTTGTGTCTTCAAATTTAATGTGTAAAAATGCCGCTTTGTGCGGCGGTTGTGCTTTAATCAAAATACCGTATGAGGAGCAACTTAAACAAAAAGTTGCCGCCGTCAGTGCTTTGCTTGCACCGTATTTCGCGGGCGAAATTAAAGTTACACCTACTGCCTTAAATAAATTTTACCGAAATAAAATTGAGTTAAGTTTTACCCACCAACCCATACACAAAGAGCCGCAAAATAAGAAAATTAAACGCGATAAAACTATTCCGCTTGAATTTGAAGATGTGCTGGGTTTCCGCCAAATGGGGCGTTGGGACAGGGCAGTAAACTTGACCGATTGCCTAATTTTTAATGAGAATTTGCCGTGGTTTGTTTACAAAATTTTGCTTTGGGCAAAAGCAAAAAATTTAAGTTTTTACGACCAACGCAAACATACCGGCACTTTGCGAACTTTAATGATTAGACAAAGTTTTAACAAAAAAGGCGGTATGCTTGTTTTTATTTCCACCGTACCTTTTGATGTTAGCGGCCTAACGGAAATTTGTCAACAAATTTACCCCGGCTTTAGCGTTTTAACCGCCATTAACGACGGGATGAGCGACGCAAGCGGAATAAAAGATTTAAAAGTTTTAAGCGGCACAGATACAATGCAAGAGGCACTTTTGTTTGACGACGGCAGAGAAATTGTTTTTGAAATTTCACCGCAATCGTTTTTCCAAACAAACACGAAAACCGCGAATTTAATGTACAAAAAAGTACGCCAAAAAGTTGCCGAAATTAAACCGAAAATTCTATATGATTTTTACGGCGGTGCAGGCAGTTTCTCTTTAACAAATGCAGACCTTGTGGAAAAATCTTTTTGTGTGGAGTGCGTGCCGGAAGCAGTGGAAAACGGCAAAAAAAATGCCAAGTTAAATAATATAAATAATGTGGAATTTTATTGCCAAACGACTGAAGATTTTTTAACAGAAAATAAAATTGAGGCAGAAAATTCACTCGTTATTTTGGATCCTGCCCGCGCAGGCGTACACCCAAAAGCTTGCGAAAAGTTGGCAAGTTGCGGAGTAAAAAATATTTTATATATTTCCTGTAACCCTAAGACATTAGCGGAAAATCTAGAGGTCTTAACAAAAAATTATACAGTAAAAAACGCCGAGTGTTTTGACTTTTTCCCAAACACAAAACATATTGAAACATTTGTGGAGTTAGTTTTAAAATGAACCAAGATTTTTTAGCAACCTTAAACCCAGCACAGCTTGAAGCGGTAAATTATACCGGCGGGCCATGCCTTATTATTGCAGGTGCGGGAACGGGCAAAACAAAGACATTAACTTGCAAAATCGCAAAACTAATTCAAGACGGTGTGCCGCCTTATAAAATACTTGCGGTAACCTTTACAAATAAAGCCGCAAAAGAAATGCGCGAGCGTTTAAATATGCTTGTCGGCGGTGTTGCAGGGCAAGTGTGGATATACACTTTCCACTCCTTTGCACTCCGTATTTTAAGGCAAAATGCGGAAGCCGCAAAACTTGTACGCGATTTTGTTATTTACGACGAAACCGAACAGAAAAAAGTTGTATCTTTATGCCTTGAGGAAATGGGCGTAAAAGATGCAAAAAAAGAAGTTAATTATTATGTTTCAATAATCTCGCGCGCAAAAGATGAAATGCTTTCTGTTGAAGATTTTTTGGCACAGGCAACCGCCTCAAATAATGAAAAAAAGATGCAAGTAGCCGAAGTTTACCGCCGCTATCAAGCCAAGCTTGATGCAAGTTTCGCACTTGATTTCGGGGACTTACTTTTTAAGACGGTACTTTTGCTTAAAAATAATCAGACAGTGCGCGAATATTGCCAACAATTTTTCCAATATATTTTAGTGGACGAATATCAGGACACTAATAAAACGCAATATCTTTTAACTTCGGTGCTTGCGCAAAAACACCGCAATCTTTGCGTGGTGGGCGATCCAGACCAATCAATTTATTCTTGGCGCGGTGCAAACATAAAAAATATTTTAAATTTTGAGCGCGATTTTAAAGACGCAAAAGTCATTACGCTTGAAGAAAATTACCGCTCCACCCAAATTATTTTGGACGCATCAAACAAATTAATTAAGCAAAATAAAAACAGAAAGGAAAAGAGTTTGCACACCTCAAAAGAAGGCGGCGAACCGATAATTGTACGCGAATTACCTTCTGAAGGCGAGGAAGCACGCTTTGTTGCAAACCAAGTTCAAATGATGGTGGATGACGATGGCGCAAACTTAAATGATATTGCGGTTTTCTACCGCACGAATGCGCAATCAAGAAATTTTGAAGACACTTTTAGACGTTACCAAATCCCTTACCGCTTAATCGGCGCAGTAAAATTTTATGACAGAAAGGAAATTAAAGATATTTTATCTTATGCAAAACTTTTGGTAAACCCAAGTGACAGCGTCAGTTTACTGCGCGTTATAAATACGCCGCGCAGAAGTATCGGCAACACCACAATCTCCGCGCTGCTGGCATATGCGCAAAAAAATAATATCACTTTATGGACTGCCTTAAAGCAACAAAATTTTATTGACGGAATAAAACCGACTGCGTTGCGCGGAATAAAAGAATTTGTTAATTTAATAGACGGTTTAACTTTGGAAAAGGAAATGCTTGCACCGTCTGAAACTATTGCAAAACTTTTGGAACTTTCCGGCTATCAAAAAAGCATTGAAGACGAACTTGAAAAGGATCCTGAGGCCGCGCAAAGAATCGGCAACTTAAACGAACTCGTAAACGCGGTTAAAGAATACGAAGAAAGATGTATTAAAGAAGATACCGCGCCCACTTTAAGCGGATATTTGCAGGAAATTTCTTTAATTACTGCCGCTGAAGAAGAAGGGGAAACACAGACCGGCGGCGCAGTAACTTTAATGACCGTGCATTTGGCAAAAGGGCTTGAATTTCCGACGGTATTTGTAACAGGTTTGGAAGAGGGTTTATTCCCCCTCTCCTCAAAAGACGAGGACGAACTTGAAGAAGAACGCCGCCTTTGCTACGTTGCCATGACGCGCGCCAAAAAGAATTTGTTTATGACTTTTGCCGCAACGCGCCGCATCTTTGGGAAAACTTATGAAAATTTCGCATCAAGATTTTTATACGACAGCGGCTTGCTTGAGCAAGACGACTACCAACCGCAAGAAAGGCAGGAAGTATCTTTCCGCGGCAAACCGCGCGGCGGAAATTACTACGGCAAATATAATCATTTTACGACTAATACAACTTACAACAATGCCGCAAATTATCAAGATGACGACGATTACAGTTACACGCCTTATAAAACATCTGCGCCACAAACTGCTACGTTTACAGCCGAAACACTTGCGCCGACACCAGCGCCTGTTAATGCAAGCAGCGGTGTAAAAATCGGCACTGTTATAAAACATGGTGTCTTCGGGCTTGGTAAAGTGGTTTTAATTACCGGCAGCGGCGAGGCAGCAAAAATTACCGTCATTTTCAACAACGGCACAAAGCGCGTTTTTATGCTCAAATACGCCCCGCTTGAAATCGTTAGGAAATAATTAATTTTCTTTTAAGCAGTTTTCCAAAAGTGCGTGCATATCAGGAGTCACGCGTTTAACAGACAAAGGCCTACCTTCTTTAGAAGTAAAACAATGTTCGCTTGCGGCAGTTGCGGAAAGTTTGTTTTTGGTTAAATTAAAAATTTCATATTCAAAATTAACGCGTACGCCGGTGTATTTTACGGCTTTAACTTTAATTTCAAATTCATCATCAAACCAAACAGGGAAATGATAGTTACAGGTAAAACTTACGACGGGGCTAAAGATATTTGCCGCTTCCATAACGGTAAAAGGCAAATTTATTTTTTCTAAAAAATACACGCGTGCTTCTTCCATCCACCTAAAATAATTTGAGTGGTGAACAACTGCCATTTTGTCCGTTTCATGATAATGTGCTTTGCGTTTATAGGAAATAATCATTTTCTTTTATCCTCATTTAAAGTCATACCGTCAATTAAAAAAGTGAAAGCCATTTTAAAAGTTTTAAGCGCTTGCTTTAGTTCCAAGCGGCTTTTAATCGCGTCCACATTAAAACCGCGGCAAAAACACCAAATTGCATAAGCCATAGCGCGCTCGTTCATCGGCTTTAAAAAACCGTTTTTTACACCGTACTCAAGGGCAGGAATCATATGATCAATCCACCAAAGTTTATTGCTTTCATTAACGATATCATTATTAAACATATAGTCGCTGAAGTCCTTTTTTATCTCATAAGTTTTGACTAAAACATCACTTGCTAAACTAACTAAATATTTGTGGTAATTTTCTTTTTTATTATACGGGCGCAACATACATTGGCGCATTTTGTGAACAAGATTTTGGGAAACACAAAGCAAAACTTCGTCGATATTTTTAAAGCGGTTATAAAAAACCCTGTTTGTGATTTTGAGTTTTTTTAAAACCATCTGCACATTGATATTTGCAGCACCGCCCTCATAAACCATTTTGGTAACGGTGTTTATGATTTTGGTGGAAATTTCATCTTGTAATTTTACGCCGCCAGAGTATGGCATAATTTCGTTCCTTTGTGCTTTTAATCTCTAGCACACTATATGCTATATTGTAGGAATTTTGCAGTTAATTGTCAAATTTTTATTGACTTTTTATATCAAAAGTTTTATCATTGTTTATATAACTAATATTAGTTATATTGGGGGTAAATATGGAATTTAACGAAACAATAAAAAAACGCAGATCTTGCTATAATTTGGGCACTCTTGCACCTGAAAAACAAAAACTTGTACCGCAAATTTTGGAGCATTGTATATTAAATGCACCGACGCCTTTTAACAGCCAAAGCGCACGCGTAATTTTGCTTGAAAATAAAAATCACAAAAAGCTTTGGAATATAGTTTTGAACACTTTACAAAAAAAAGTTCCGCCGGAAAATTTTGCACCCGTTAAAGAAAAAATTGCAACTTTTGCGGCGGCAAGCGGAACAATTTTGTATTTTGAAGATATAACCGTAACCGAAAATTTACAAAAGCAATATCCGGCTTATGCCGTCAATTTTCCTATTTGGGCGGCACAGGCAAACGGTATGCTGCAATTTTCAGTTTGGTGCGCTTTGGCCGGTGCTGATATCGGCGCAAGTTTACAGCATTATAACCCGATAATTGATGCGGATGTTCGCGCAACTTTTAAAATTCCTGCCACTTGGCGTTTGATTGCGCAAATGCCTTTCGGCAAAATTTTAAGCGCACCGCAAGACAAAACCTTTGAGCCGCTTGAAAAACGCTTTAAAATTTTAAGTTAGTTATTTTTGCTCAAATAATTTTCTAAGATTTCTGCGGCCATCGCAACAAGCTCTGCACAGGGGCGTTTTTTGTAATAACCCTCGGTGCGCTGCTCCGGTTTAATGGGTAAATTATTCTTATCAAGGCCTAAAAGTTCGCGGCAAATAATGCTGCCGTTTTGATTTTTAAATTCAGCGCAAATTTCCTGCACCGCAAGATAATGTTTTTGCTTGGCGGCATAATCTTTTGCGGTATTGTAACCGCGCTTTAAACCGAGTGCCATACACATACCGCTGACGGCACCGCAAACTTCGCGCTGCGCACCAAGACCGCCGCCGAAAGACGAGGCAATTTTAAGCGCAATATCTTTATTTAAACCCTCATCTTCCGCAAAAGCCAAAAAGACGGCCTGCGCGCAATTATAACCTTCCAAAAAATAATTTTTTGCAATTTCTTTTTTACTCATAAATAAATTTTACAATTTATCCGCTAAATTTGGTATTATTTGTTAGAGTTTAACCGCAATAAGGCGGGAGAATTCGTAGCGCGCGGGCGTATTTTCGCGCCGCGCAGCAGATTTAAGATGATTTTTAATTTTTCTTTGACGACGTGTACCAAGAAGTAAAACGAACGAAGTGAGTTTGCGGTACTCTAGGAAAAGAAAAATAAAAAAGGGCTTAAATATGCAAGCGCGTTTCGCGCGTTTAAGGATATAATGCGGAACAACAACACGTTATATCCACTTATAGGGGGTAATTATGTTCAGTACACTAATGGCAAAAACTTTCATAATCTTAACGGCATCATTAGCAATAGCTTGGATTTCCTGTATGTTTGCGGCGCGCCTGTTTAACAGGGCCTTGCAAATGCAAGATTATGCAAAAGTAAAAAAATATAATATTTGGGCTTTACTCGTCTTCATCGGTTCTTTTTTACTAATGATGTTTATGCGTACGGCCTTCCCGTTAAATATGCTTTTAATGGCACTTTTTACAGCATCAAGCGGTTTCGGATTGGGCATATATTTTATTGCTTATAATGATACCGCGCAAAAAGCACTTTCTTTAACGGTTTTGACTACTTTTCTGACGGGTTTAATTGCAATGTATTCCGGCCTTGATTTTGCGTGGATGGGTAAATTTTTATTTATTGCACTTATAATCTTGGTAATTTATTCTTTAATTAGCATTTTTGTCCGCATGCGCGGGCGCAAAATTATGGCCGGTTTAGGTGTTTTGATTTTCACCGGTTATTTGCTTTTTGACTTTAACCGCCTTGCAAAACTCAAAGCAGTCGCCGACGCAAATAATTGGGATACGGCCCTAAACTTTGCAATCAGCATTTACCTTGATATTATTAACCTGTTTGTCAGTTTAATGAATTTAATGTCATCTAATAATTGATAGGTATGTTCTGCAACTGTCGTTTTTTACCGTCAAAGTCTTTTTGGTAAATTTTAGTTTTTCTTTTCCTAGAGTACCGAGAGTCGCTTTGCTCCCGTTCTTCTTTGTACTCGTCGTCAAAGTAAAAACTAAAATTTCCTCAAAAATACTTGCCGAGGTACTGCGCACGGTTTGGGTTTATAAAATTTCCCCCGCGGGGTTTTGCAGTTTTGCTTTTTTGCACCGCGGGGGAAAATATTATTTTTATATTTTAACAACTTGTTGGATAACTGCCGTCCTCATTTTGCGGACAATGGCATTTGGGCGCAGTTGCAGGGCAATTATTTGTACCCTCTTTATTTTGGCAGCAACTCCCTGATTCATAGTTAGCATTACACGTGTTACTGACATTAGCTATACATTTTGAGCCGGATTTAAAGTAGGTTTTTCCGCCATGATTGCTAGTACTGGAACAAGCGGAGGAACTATTTCCTATACAAGTAGAGCCATCGTAAAAATTTGAACTCTCTCCTCCCCCATAACCGCTACACGCATACCAACCGTTGCCAACACATGTTCCGCCGTAATAATTCCCTCTACATGCGACATATGATGTCTCACATTTCCCACCTGTTTCAACTGTAACGCCATCACAATTATAATTTAACAAACCATAGCATGATCCTCCGGATTTTATAGTTACACCGGCGCAATAGGGATTATTTGCTCTTCCCCCTTGACATATTCCTCCCTCATTAATAGTTACACCGGTACTATCTCCAGAACTATTCCATCCGCAAAAACCATTTTTGTACGGCATATCATGGGCTACACATCGTTCTTGAGGGGTATTATAACAATGCCCTTTCATATTAGACCAAGCACCTTTTACAACGTTATCACATAATGTTTTATTGACTCCCCAATCAAATTGCTGGCATATTTCATGTTCTTCCGGGAGACAATAAATATTGCCGTCCTCATATAACTTGTATAAGGTATAATCGCCATTAATTCTTTCTGCTTTGATATTATTATCTTGCAAAGTGAAAGTATAATT
>JAZOVE010000033.1:0-51301 GCA_045658545.1 Elusimicrobiaceae bacterium | reverse complement strand
CCGGCTTGTTAGAAAATAAAAATATTTAATTTTGCAAGCACTAATATCGCCGTAAAAAAGAAAACGGGGGGAAATTTAACAACCTGAAATTTCCTCAAAAATAATTGACAGGTTTGTGCGCATTGTTTGGCTTTATTAAATTTGCTTTCCTTGTTGCCCTCACCCGTCGTGGACGGGCGGAGGGTGGCAAGCAAAATGTTTTTCATTTTGCTTGACGGATGGGGGAAAAAAACTTTTCTTAAAATACTTGCCGAATTTTAAAGGGCAGATAATTGATAATTTACCGTAAAACCCAATCTCCTTTACGCATTTTTAAAGGCGGTTCGCGGCTGGTTAATATTTTACGAAGTGCTAATATAGTTTCATTTTTCGGGGAAAGTTTTAGTATTGCTTTACAATCTAAAATTGCTTTTTCTATTTGCCCATTGCGTATATAAAAATGCAAACGGTCCATATATGCATCAATATCGTTTTTATTTTTGTTTATTTCTTTGGTATAAAAATATTCGGCCTCTTTAATTAGATTGTTCCTTTCACAAACTTCTTTTATATCAATAAGACCATAATAAACTGATAATGATTTTATAAAATCTTCGGCTACTTTTTTATATTGCCCTTTTGCGTAATAAAGTTTTGCCCTTTCAATATAAAGTTCATTTACATTGGGCCTTAATTTTATGATTTCGGTAAAATCTTTTATTTTTTCATCAATATTATACATAAGTATTATGTTAAATCTCCTAAATTTTTAAATAAAAAAACGGCTCTTATAAGAGCTACAAACACAACCCATATAACAGCCGTGGTTTACCGAAAACGATAAACACTCGGCATAAAACAAACGCGTGATGTTTTATGCCTTAAACGACTGTTTTAGGGTGTTTGTAGCCATTGGGCTGCCGAATAAACGGCGCCAAAAACAGTTAAAAATTTTCTAGGGTTTTGGCCCCTACATAAATAATAAAACTCCTTTTAAATATAATAACAATTTTTAAATACTTTGTAAATAAAACACTTGACAAGTAAATAAAATAAATGATAATCTAAATTAACTATTATATATAATATAAAATAGTTATAGGGGGAAAATATGGGAAAAGAAGCAATAAATATCGTCTCAAAATCAGGGGTAAGGGTTCATATCCTTATAGATGAATTAAACAAAATATATTGTGATGAATGGCTTGCCTATGTTCAATATGTAGAAGGTGCGCAAGTCGCAAGCGGTATGCCGCGCGCAAGTTTGGTTAAAGAAATGGAAGAACACGCCGCCGAAGAATTAGAGCATGTAAAAAAAATTGCCAAACGCATTATTGAACTTGGCGGCACTCCGGTAATTGAGCCGAAAATGTGGTACAAATATTCCGCTTGCGGTTACGATGCGCCGAAAGATCCGGATGCACGGGTGATTCTTGAACAAAATTTGCGCTCTGAACGTTGTGCAATAAATGCATATAACCGTCTTATCGGTTTACTTGCCGGAAGGGACCTTGTAACCCAAAAAATACTTGTCAAAATTTTAGAGGAAGAAATTGAACACGAACAAGATCTTGAAGATATTGAAGCCGATGTAAAAAGCTTTAGCCATCTCAAGAAAAAATAAATATTATTTTTTATTAGTTTATTACGGTAGCGTGGATTATATCTCGCGCTACCGTTTTAAATTTGCTACAATTCAAAATATAATGCAATAAAATTTGGGGGTTCTGCGTTTAACTAGTATGAAAGAGATAAACGAGCAAGAAATAATAAAAGAAGTTAAGAACGGAAATACTGAGGCGTTTGGCTTAATTGTGGAAAAGTATAAAGAGAGTTTATTTTCCTTTATCTTTTACAGTGTCAAAAATGAGGCAGCCGCGCAAGATATTTATCAAGACACTTTAATTAAGTCCTTAACAAAACTTAAAGATTATCACGAAGAAGGAAATTTCAAAGCGTGGCTCTTTACGGTTGCAAGGAATAATGTTACTGATTATTTCCGCGCAAATACTAAATTTGCAAGTTTGCCGGAAGACGAAAGTGCAGACATTTTCCCGTCTAAAGAAAATACGGAAAAGGAGGTAATCTCAAAAATATCTTTAGATAATATCCTTGCTAAAATTGAAGAATTGCCGGAGAAAGATAAAGAAATTATTTTACTTCGCCAATATTTAAGTTTTAAGGAAATTGCCGAAGTTTTAGATTGCCCGCTCGGAACAGCACTTGCGCGTTTGAACAGAGCAATCAAAAAATTACAATCAAGTTTGGGGGAAGAATATGCCTTGTAAACAAGAAAATAATGCTTTGCTCTATGCCTACGGCGAACTTGATGACGCAAAAACGCCGGCATTTTTAGAGCATTTAAAAACTTGCAAAGAGTGCCAAAATATTTTGCATATTTGCGCTCTTACAACGGCTACTTTGGCACCAAAAACTGCCCCGGAATTTTGCATACCGCAAATGCAAACTGCCGAAGTTAAAACAAATGGTTTTAAATTCGGTTTCCTTAAAGGTATGCGAGGTTTTAGATGGGTTTATCCGGCCACGGTATTTGCTGCTTTTGCACTTATACTCGGCTTTACGGCTTTTGAGTTTATGTCAAAAAAGCCAATGGTTAAAGTCCAAACAAGCACAGTAAGTTTTGAGCAAATGGACAGTAACCTTACCGATTTGGAAGAAGAAATGACATACTTGTTCGACTACATACAAGAAATATAGGAGATATTATGAAAAAGTTGACACTTGCAGTATTTTCCTTAGCATTATTATTGGGCGGTGCATCTTTTGTTAATGCAAAAGATAACGTTAAAAATGATGCTAAGAAAACCATTGAAGAAATGGATAAACTTGTAGAGAAATATAATAAGGCCTCTGACAAGAAAAAACCGGCTATTGAAAAAGAAATCAAGGAAAAGGTTGCCGCTAATTATGATAAACATTTAAAAAAGATGGAAGAACGCGCTGCCGAACTTGAAAAACGTGTTTCAGAAATGAAGGCAAAACTTGAAAAAATGAAAACCGAAGAAGCCAAAACAAAACACGTTGACGAAATAACTAAAAAAATTATTTCCGGTGAAAAGCCAATGTTGTTTAAACCGCCTTTTAAAGATGGGGGAAAGTTTCAAGGTCCTAAACATCATGGCATGAAAGGACATTTTAAAGGACCGAAAGGTAAAAAAGGATGCCCTTGTGCCAAAGGAGAAAAAGGCGATAAAGAAGCTTGCCCTTTTGCTAAAGGTGAAACAGTACCGCCGCAACCTGTTCCGAACGAAATATAAAATATCTAACGGAAATAAACAAGCTACCGCTGATTTAATTAGCGGTAGTTTTTTTGTAAATATAATATACCTTTATTTTCACGACGATACTCTTGACTTGCGTTTTTTTTTTTTTGTATAATTTTGATATAAATTACTTAGAAACGCCGTATAAACAATTTTAGGAGGATTTATGAAGAAAATAAAAAACGTTAAGAAAGGTTTCACTTTAATTGAACTTTTGGTAGTTGTTTTAATTATCGGAATTTTAGCAGCAATCGCTTTGCCGCAGTATAAAAAAGTTGTGCTTAAAAGCAGGTTTGCCGAAGTCGTAACAACTTTACACACTTTAATGGATGCGCAAAACCGTTATTATCTTGCAAACGGTGCTTATACAACAAATAGAGATAATCTTGATGTGAGTTTTCCTTTAAGTAAAAGTAATAGCAAGTATGCAATTAACGCATCTGCAAATGTTAATTGCGGTTTGGAAGGCGCCCCGCAAAATGTGTATTGTGAAAATAGGAAAATAGGACTTTTACTAATGTATTTTTTTAGTTCTAAATACTATTATTGCCGGAATAATAAAGTAGATAACTATTATAATGATGAATTGTGTAAAAAATTTTTAAATGTGACAGGAGCTGATACTTCAAGTTCCACTAATAGAACATACACGGGGTATGGTCATAATTTATAAATTATTACGTGTACATAATATTAACTAAAATTTTTATTTCCTTAAAAATTTGCTTGCAATATTTTCGGCAACGGCGTTCATTTCGTCGCGTTTTTTGGTAGTGTCATCATCATAACCGACTAAATGTAAAATACCGTGAATTATAACCGTTAAAAATTCCTTGCGGAAGGGTTTGCTTAGTTCGGCAGCTTGTTTTTTTGTTTGCTCAAAACATACAAAAATATCTGCATAAATTTTATTGTTTACCGGGGAAGGGTTTTCAAAAGTAATAACATCGGTAACATAATTATGGCCCAAAAATTCTTTATTTATTCTTAAAATTTCTTTAGGCGAAACAATTATAATATTTACTGTTTCAAATTTACTTTTTTGTTTGCCGATTGCAAAAGAAACCGCCGCCTTATACAGTTTCGTTTTTCTGTAATAAGGCGGCAAGGATGTTTGATAAAAGAAATTTATTTCCATTATAAAAATTTTGTTCTTCCGCGCGGGATAATTACAATACCCGACGGATCAATGAAGTAATTTTGGCTGTCCTCATCTTTGTTTAAACCGACTTTCATACCGTTCGGTAAAATGTTAAAACGGTCAATAATTGCCTTTTTAATATGGCAGTTCTTACCGATTACGCAACTGTCCATAATCACACTGTCTTCAATAACAGCGCCTTCTTCTACAATAATATTACTTGCCAAAACACTATTTTTGATTATAGTATTTTTGTTTATACGGCAACCGTTGCTTAAAGTGCTGTTTATAATTTCCCCGCCGATATATGCCGTAGGCGGTAAATTGTGAACCGAAGTATTTATAGGCCATAAAGGGTTATTTAGATCAAATTTCGGTTTTTCGCCGAGCAAATCCATATTTGCTTGCCAATAGGCCTGAATTGTACCTACATCGCGCCAATAACCTTGTTCTTCATAATCTTTTACACCGGGTAATTTTTGGGACGGGAAGTCATAAGCAAAAGTTCTGTATTGTTTTAAAATTACGGGAATAATATTTTTGCCGAAATCTAAAGAAGGAATATCGCAATATTTTTGTTGTAAAATTTTAAGTAAAACATTTGTACTGAAAACATAATTCCCCATAGATGCATAGGCCTTTGTAGGTTGCCCGGGGATACATTTAGGATCTTTCGGTTTTTCTTCAAAATTAATAATTCTGTTTTGATTATCTACGGTCATTACACCGAAAGATTTTGCCTCTTTTAAAGGCACGACATTTGCGGAAACGGTAACATCGGCATTATTTTTGATATGAAAATCAATCATCTTGCTGATATCCATACGGTAAATATGGTCTGCACCGAAAATTGCAATTAAATCAGGTTGGAAATCGTTAATTAAACTGATATTTTGTCTTACGGAATCGGCTGTACCGCGGTACCAAATCTCACCAAGACGCATTTGCGGCGGTACAACGGTTAAAAAGTGGTCTTTACTGATACCTTGCGTAGGCCAAGAACTGCGCACATATTCAATTAAAGATTGTGAGAGATACTGTACCAAAATGTACGAAGAAAATATATTTGAGTTAACAAAATTAGATAAAACGAAATCAATAATTCTATATTTTCCGCCGAACGGTACTGCAGGTTTTGAGCGTTCTTTGGTAAGAGGGAAAAGGCGTTCACCTTTGCCGCCTGCCATTATCATGCCAAGTACTCTCATAAAAACTCCTATTTATTTTCTAGTTTTAAATTTTCAAAAGCTTGCCAAGTCCAGGGTAATTTTTCTTTAAAAATCTTTTTAATTGCTTCCGCATATTGGCGGATTTCGTATTGTGCATGGCTGTCCGCACGAAGTTTTATAAAGTTAAGTAAAGCGCGGGCATTTATTGTCCAATAAAATTGTGTGTATTGGCTGACGGGGAGTACGCAACGTGCCATTTCGCGTGCCACACCTGCCGCTAAAAGTTTTTTATAACTTTCATAAGAATTTTCTATGCTTTTATTATAGATTTCAAGTAAAGCTTTATTATCAAGGTCTTTGCTTACCACGCTGCCCTGACGGTTTGCAATATCTTGTACGCGGAATTCTTGGGGGATATAAAATTCGTCTTTGACTTCCGTATAACGCGCGCTGATTTCGTTATAGGAACAAATGCGGTGGCGCATCCATTGGCGCGCGACGAAAATCGGGCATTTAATATGGAATTGAAAACAACAATGTTCAAAAGGGGAGTGGTGGTCGTGTTCAACCAAATATTTGATTAAAAGTTTATCTTTTTCTTCCCCTTTACTTACTCCGCCGAAGGAAACACGTGCAGAACTTACAGCCCTTAAATCAGAGCCCATAAAATCTACTAATTTGACGAAACCTTTATCTAAAACTTCAATATAATTTTCTTGGGGGGTATTGTTTTGCATAATGTCTCCTTAAATGGTAATTCTAAACATATTGTATATTATTTGGCAAACTTTTGCACATTTAACAATATTACTACGCATAAGTATTAAAAATTTGTTATCATTATCTTAAGGAGATTTTTTTAATGTGGGGTTGAAAGCCCTATAAAAATTTCTGTTTTTGGAAGCCGTATCAATACGGTGAGCTTTTAAGAAATTAAGAGCAGATAATAATTCTAAAAATAGCTGATTAGGTGCATTGTAGACGGAAGTCATGAGCCGTTAACAGTGTGCCAAGCGTTTGCTTATAGCAAACCACGGCTATTATTAAAGGGTTATTATTATCGCTCTGAGATATTAGCCGTTTTTAATTGGCTGAATTTAAAATGAGAACAAACTTATGACCAAAAATATTAAAAAAGAAATTAAAGAATTTACCGAACTGATAAACAAATATCCGCTAAAAGAAGATTTATATATCGGTCGTGCATTTTTATATATGGAAATCAAACAATATAAAAAAGCCGCAGAAGATTTCAAAAAAGCACATACAAATTATACTGCTTATGATATTTACAGTGTATGCGAAAGGGAAGATTTAATTGCAGAAGCGGAAAAACTTTATACTAAAGCAATCAATGATGATAAAAGCAATTTTTTAAATTATACCAAACGCGCCGGTTTTTATACGCGTATCGGCCGAACAGAAAAGGCCCTTGCTGATTGTGAAACTGCCCTAAAACTTAACCCTAATGATAAAATTATTCCAATTATTATAGAAACTTTAATCAAGAAAATTGATAAAACAAAATAAAACTAAACTATGTGCATGAGTCCGGCAAGTATTTTGAGGAAATTTTAGGTTGTTAAAATTCTCTCCGTTTTCTTTTTTACTGCGATATTAGTGTCTGCAAAATTAGATATTTTTATTTTCTAACAAGCCGGTTTGTTTGAGTAAAAAGCAAGGCCATACCGCTAAATCTTGCTTTTTACGAGTTGCCGGCTTAGACATAAAAATATAATTTTGCACGGTTTTGAGCCGTAAAAAAGAAAACAAAAAACTGCAACCATGTTCCGTGCGTTTATGAATATAATGCGGAGCATTAACGCGTAATAAACATATTGACAACACAGAAAATGTATAATTTGCTAGAATAGTAGTATATGGAACTTAATACTATTGCCCTCTTTTTTAATTCTAACCGCGAAGCTTGCAGTAAAGCCGCCAGAGAATTAAAAGCAAGTTTGGAAAAAGAGCATATAAAAACTAAAATTCTATCTTACGATAACCCCAAGATTGATAAAAATATTGACTTAATTTTTTCACTCGGCGGCGACGGCTCTTTGCTTAAAATTGTGCGCAAATCCGCACATCTTAAAATAAAAATACTTGGGTTAAATTTTGGGCATCTCGGATTTTTAACTTATGATAAAAAAGACGGCATAAAAGCACTTTTAAAAGCTCTAAAGACAGATAAATTTTGCCTTCAGGAAAGGGCTTTAATAGATGTGCAAGTTATAAGGAATAAAAAAATAGCTTTCAAGGGTGTTGCCTTAAACGAGTGTACAATAAAATCAAACAAAGCGCGTGCCATACACTTAAACACCTTTTACGAGAAGAGCGAACTTAAAGAATATTTTGCAGACGGCTTAATGCTTTGCACACCAACCGGTTCTACCGCCTATAATTTAGCGGCCGGCGGCCCGATTTTAGAACCGTCTTTAGAGGCCTTTATCTTAACACCTATTTGCCCGCACACTTTAGCGCAGCGCCCTTTGGTTTTAAAATTAAATTCACCGCTTTTTATCGACGGGCAGGAAGAATCACATTTATGCTTGGACGGTCAAGTATTTTTCAAATTATCTAAAAAAGATAAAGTGCAAATTAAAAGAAGCCCTTTAAATGCTAAAATAATTTTTGCCGAGGATTATGACTTTTTTAAACTTTTAACCTTAAAATTTTCTTAAGGCGGAAACAAAAAATTATGCTTAAAAAAATCAGTATAAAAAATTTTGCTTTGATTGACGATTTAACTTTAGACCTTGCCCAAGGCCTAAACATTTTTACCGGCGAAACGGGGGCAGGAAAATCAATCGTAATAGAGGCCTTAAGTTTTGTTTTGGGTGCGCGCGGTGATTCGGGCTTAATCAAGCAAGGTTCAAACAAAATGGAAGTTTCCGCTGTTTTTGAAGATGTAATCTGGCCCAAAAATATTAAAGAAAAATATAATTTAAAAAACACTTTAAATTTGTACCGCTCTTTAGATTTGCATGGTAAAAATACAGTTAAAATAGACGGTAAAAATTATAGCGTGCAAGTGCTAAACGAAATTGGAAATTCTTTAATTGATTTCCATGGTCAGCACGAACACCAAAAACTTTTTAATCCGGCAGAACATTTGGCTTTGCTTGATACTTTTGCCAAAAACGAAAAACTTTTAAAAGAAACAGAAATTGCCTATCAAGAATATCAAATTTTAAAAACAAAAGCCGACGCCGCTAAAATGAGCGAGGAAGAAAAGGCCCGCCTTTTGGACCTTTATTCCTATCAGTTAAAAGAAATTAAAGATGCCGCTTTAAAACAAGGCGAGGAAGAAGAAATAAATGAAAAATTACCGTCTCTAAAATTTGCCGGTCATTTAAAAGAAAGCACAAAAGATTTGTGCGATTTGTTAGATAACGAAGGCGGCGCTTGCGAGCGTTTAAACAAAGCGGCGCAAATTTTGGAAGATATGGCGCAGACCGATAAAAACCTTGAAAATTTATCAAAAGAATTAAGCCAAACCGCAAGCAATGCACAGGAAATATCTTCCTCTTTAGTTGATTATGCCGAGAATTTGGATATTGACCCTCAAGTTTTGGATAATCTTTTAAGCCGTCAGGAAGAAATCAAAAAAATCAAACAAAAATACGGCCCAACTTTAGAAGATGTTTTTGCTAAACAAAAAGAACTTGAAAATAAATTATCTGCCCTTCAAAATGCCGAGCAAAATATACAAGATTTAAACAAAGCACTTGAAAAGCAGGCCCAAAAACTTATATCTTTTAGTGAGGGGCTTAGGGCAAGCCGCCAAAAAGCGGCTAAAGTTTTAAGCGCGCAAGTTATAAAGGAAATTAAACCGCTTGGCTTTAATGATGTCCGTTTTGAAGTGGCGTTGGAACCGTTAGATTTCCCCGGCCCGAAAGGTTTTGATAAAGCGGAATTTTTATTTTCCGCAAATATCGGGCAAAGTTTGCGTCCTTTAAGAAGTATTGCAAGCGGTGGGGAAATTTCCCGCTTAATGCTCGGTCTAAAAGTTATTTTAGCCGGGGATGTTCAAACAATGATCTTTGATGAAGTGGACACAGGTATCAGTGGTAATACAGCCAAACTTGTAGGGAAAAGTCTTGCTAAACTTGCAAAGAACCGTCAGGTATTATGTGTTACTCATTTAGCGCAGGTTGCCGCTTATGCAGGCAAACATTTAAAGGTGGAAAAGCTTTCAAAAACAGGGAAGACAACCATAAATGTTTCGGCGTTGGGTGATAAGGACAAAGCCCTTGAAATCGCCCGTATGATTGGCAGCAGCAGTGCAGAAAGTGCAGGTTTTAAGCATGCCTGCGAATTACTTGAAGAAGCAAAAAATGCTTAAACAAGGAGGATGTATGAAAGAAGAAAATCAAACAGCAGAATCTTGCAAATGCGGTTGTAAAAAACCTTGCCTTTGCCACAAAATTTTGGGGTTAAAAGGTTTATCAATAATATATAAAGTGTTAAGCATAATAGTCCTTTTGGTTATGCTTTATATTTTAGGAACAGGTTGGTATGAAATAATAAAGGCAAAATTGCCTATGGGGCAGGCCTTGCTTTGGACCTTACAGATAATTATTACTTATTTATTTTACGCACTTATTTTGTTTACAATTTCAAAAGTGCTAAAGGTTCTTAAAAAGATTAAATACGCAGTAAGTAATAAATAAATTGTTTTACCGCGCCTTGCTTTGCAGGGCGCGGATTAATATGAAAAAGTTTTATATTTTCCTTTTAGCTTTAACTTTATCTTTACCCACTTTTTGTGAAGCAATAAAATTAAAAAACGGGTTGATTGTCAATGGCTCTGTTATTGACAGAAGTGAATATATTTTAAAAGTTCAAACTTCTTACGGTATCATTTCTTTAAACCAAAGGGAAATTGAAAAAATTATGCCGGATCTTCACCGCGTGCTTTTAAAAGGCGGCGGGGAATATGTCGGCACAGTAGTAGATTTAGATGATTTTAACTTAACTTTAAATACAGATAATGGGCTTATTAATATTGATGTGGCACAAATATCTTCAATGGAAATTTACGATTATGAAGATGCCGCAAAACAAAAAAAATATGTTGAAAATAAAATTGAGCAGGAAGAACAAATAAAAACCGCAGAGGAAGAAAATAAAAATAAAAAAGTTGTTGCGGGGAATTTGGGAACTTCCGGTTTAAGTTTTGATGATGATCTGGAAAAGGTTTTCCCATCAAAACCGCAGGAAGAACAAGAAATAAAATATATTTATAAAACACATGAAGACACCCCCGAACAATTAAAAGCCGCTGCCGAAGAACAAGCCGCACGGGAAGCCTTAACTGACGAAGAAAAGAAACAAAAAATTTTGGAAGAAGCTTTATCTTTTGACCAAGATAAAAAGCGTAAAAACAGTAAAAATTATTTTGCGGTTCATCTTGGTTTGCTTAGAACAAAATTACAGGCAGATGTTACTGACTTGGGTGGCCCCGATGATTTTGAATTTTCCGGTCAAGGTGTATCTTTCGGTTTAAATTATATGCGCAAATTAACGGACCGTTTTTGGTGGGGTGGCGGTATCGCTTTTGGAATGTTACCTAAAAAAAGCACGCGCTATGCTTACGGCAATCCGGGGGAAGAACGCGATGTCCAAATCAGCGGGCAGGTTTATGATTTAAACGCTTTATTCAATTTTTATTTAAACCCCAAAGACCCTATGAGAGTTTATTTGACCGGCGGTGCAAATTTCACTTCAGTTGGTATTGATAAAAGTTATAGTGATTACACACAAAGCCCTTCAGATCCTGCAGTGTGGGAGTGGAGTGCCCCGATAACCGAAGACAGCAATATAACAGCTTTTGGTGCCAATGTCGGCGTCGGTTTAGAATATACAATACAAGATATTAATATCGGTCTTGAAACCCGTTTAAAATATACCCCTTTAAAGAAAAATTTATCAAATTCCCCCAAAACCAGTTTACTTATTACTTTAAAAACAAGTTGGTTTTTTTAATGAAAGCAGTATTTTTTGTTAATGCTTTAAAAGGTTCTTTAAGTTGTGGGGAAATTTGTAAATTAAAAAACAAATTTCCTATCTCTTTTGTTCCTTTAAGCGACGGCGGGGACGGTTTTTTGGAAACCCTAAATTATGCTTACCCGCGTTCAAAAAAACATTTCACAAAAGCACCAAATGCTTTAAATAAAACAAAAAAAGTTTCGTTTTTAACTTATAAAAATTCCGCATTTTTGGAGTGTGCCAAAATCGCCGGCCTTGCCGAAATTAAACCTCAAAATAGGCAAGTTTTAAAGGCCACATCTTTTGGTATCGGCAGTGTTTTAAAAGCGGCAATTAAAGCCGGTGCAAAAACAATTTATATAGGGCTTGGCGGCGTTGCCTTTAACGATGGCGGCGCAGGTTGTTTACAGGCACTTGGCTATAAATTGCTTGACGGTAAAAATAAACAAATTCCTTTAGGCATTTCGGGTTTACTAAAACTTAAAAAAATTATTGCGCCGCAAAGTTTAAAATTACCTAAAATAATTTGCTTGAGTGATGTGGAAAATAAACTTTTCGGCCACTATGGTTCGGCGCAGGTTTATGGGCCGCAAAAAGGTGCAAGCAAAAAGGAAATTAAAATAATAGAAAGTGCTTTAAAAAATTTTCAAAAAGTTACAGGTAAAAATTTAGATAAAAAATTTTACGGTGCAAGCGGTGCTTTACCGGCGGCTTTATGCGGTGTTTTGGGTGCTGAAATTAAAAAAGGTACCAAAGAACTTTTTAAACCGATTAAAGCGGAAACTTTAATAAAAAATTCAAATTTAGTATTAACTTCGGAAGGTTGTTTAGATGGACAAAGCCTTTACGGTAAAGCGCCTTTTGAAATTTTAAAACTTGCAAAAAAACATAAAAAACAAGTGGTTTTTATTTGCGGCAAAAATAAATTAAAAAACAGTGTGCTTAAAAAATATACAAATCTTAAAGTGGCGGAACTTTGTGCTTTGGCGAAAAATGAAAAAGACAGTTTTAGAAATGCCAAAAAATATATAAAAAAAGTTCTGGGGGATTTGTATGAAAAACATTAAAAAATATCTTATTTTCTTATCGGCAATTATATTTTGCTGTTTATTTTGTTCGGCGCAAAATACGGAAGATTTAAGCAGATATAATGGTAAAAAAATCCAAAAAATTCAAATAGAAACAAAGCGCGTAGATACAAAAGTTGTCCGTCATAATTTCCTTTTACAAGAGGGGGAATTATTTGAAGAAGGCCGTTACAAAAGGGCAATAGAAAATTTGCATAATATGCGCATTTTCAAAAAGCTTGATTTTAAAGTTGATAGAACCCCGCAAGATAATTTAATTATCAGAATTAAAGGGGATGACGGTGCCTATTTCTTCCCTCTAGCATTTATTTCCGGCGGCGGGCAAAAAGGTGTTGGTGTAACGCTTGTTGAAGGTAATTATCTTAAAAAAGGAGAAATGATTTATACTTTTATGGGTTTTGGCGATGAAGGTATAATGGCAATTTTGGGTGGTGCTTACGACGATTATTATGCAAATTTGAAATTTGAAAACCTAAATTTCTACCGCCGTTTTTACGATCATAATTGGGTGAGTATTAAAGGTATTTTCGGCTCGGACAGGGATAAAAGACATTTTGATAACCCCTTATCTGAAATTTACCAAAAGCAAGATAAACTCTCCTTAACTTTGGGCAGAAAGTTCGGCGATTTATCCGTTTTTTTAGAGCCGGAATATTTTTACTTAAATTCCGCAGATGAGTATAATGACGGTATGCACTCAAGTTTAACTATCGGGGCAAGCTATCAAAGAAATATGCTCCGCAATTCTAATTTCGGCGCTTTGATGGGGTATGGACTATCAGATAAAAAAGAGGCCTTATCTGACTTAACAAAGCGCAAATTCGGGTACAAATTTGCAAGCTCTTTCCAGCAAGGTTATAAATGGGCAGGGAACACTTATAAAATTTTAAAATTGTTAACGGAAGTACGCGCTAATATAGAATTTAAAAATCACAATATGCTTTTGTTTTATGTGAAATGGCAAAATAGCTTTTCCTCGCCTTTTGAAGATAAAGTACAAACGCGTGATTTGCTTGATTTCGGCAAGCATCTGCGCCAGCGTTACGGGCGCGAAGGTGTAGGAACGGGTTTATCTTATGTTTGGTATATTTTGAGGGACAATTTAGGACTTTTGAGTTTAAGCCCCTTTTATGAATTTGCTACTGTTTACGAAGACAAGCATTATTACAGCCAAAGCGGTATCGGGGCAAATTTGGGTTATCAGTTTTGGCGTTTTCCTTTCCCATTTGGGTTAAATTATACTTACGGTATAAAAGACCACTGCAATCAAGTTTCATTTATGATAGGTGCAAAATTCGGTTAGTAAAATTACTGAAATTTGGGCAATAAAAAACCCCGCCGTTAAGCGGGGCTAAAATTATAATGCCTAATTAAGCATTTTTCATTTTTGCGCGGGAAATATCACCTTTCTTATCTAAGAAATAGAGATATCCTTTTGCTTTTTTGATGCCTGCTTTTTCGACTTTTTTGGCTTTACCGCCTTTTTTGCCGCCGCGGGCCATTGCAACTTTTGCTACATCGCCGTCTTTATCAATGAAATAAAGAAAGCCTTCTTCACGTTCTACACCAAGTTTAAGTACTTTTTCTGCCATGGTTATTCTCCTAGGGTTTAAATAGGGGGATTAGCCCCGTTACAAAAAGTTTATTAAATATTTGCATAAAATGCAAGCATTTCTTTTGACGGGCGCACCCTCTAAGATTATTGTAGCACATTTTTAACCCCTTTTTTCAAGTATTTTGAGGTCCTATATTTTATAGTTTTACACTTTAAATTATTTTTGATAAAATTATTTATGGCTTTCGGTGCGCCGAAAGTTAGGATTATTTTGCCCCGTTAGCTCAACGGATAGAGTACCGGTCTTCGGAACCGAGGATGTGGGTTCAATTCCCTCACGGGGTATTTTTTATGAATATAAAATTATTAAAAGAACTTGGGCAAATCGCACAAAACCATAACCTTAAAATTTGGGCTGTGGGCGGTTTGGCGCGCGATTTTGTTTTGCATAAAAAAACAAAAGATATTGATATTTGCGTCGAAAATAATACCGCACCGCTTATAAATTATTGCCAAAAAACTAAAGGTGCAAGTGTGCAAAAATTTAATGATTTCGGCACCGCGCGCGTAACTTTTAAGGACGGTTTTAAACTTGATTTTGTTTGCTGTCGTAAAGAAAAATACCCAAGGTCTGCCGCTTTACCCATAGTCAGCAAAGCAACAATTAAAGAAGATTTATTTAGGCGCGATTTTACTTGTAATGCTTTGGCTTTAAGCTTGTTACCGACGGAATTTTTTAAAATTTATGATTTGTACGGCTCTTTAAAAGATATTAAAAATAAAAAAGTTTCCGTATTACACGCAAAAGGTTTTGTAGATGACCCAACGCGTTTATACCGTGCCTTGCGTTTTGCCGCGCGCCTAAATTTTAAACTTTCAAAGGAAACGGAAAATTTATTTAAAACCGCTATTTCAAAAAACTATATTTCGCTTTTAAGCCCCGTCAGAAAAACGAATGAAATTTTAAAGTTTTTGGAAGAAGTAAAACCTTCAAAAATTTTTGCCTTAATAAAAAAATATAAAGCACAAAATTTAATTTGCAAAGATTTTATAATACCTAAAAATATTGATAAATTTAAAACTTTAGAAGAAAGGCTTGCTCTTTTAATCTTAACCCAAAAAGCACCGGAATTATTTTTAAACACTTTACAGATGCCGAAAAATTATTTAACTTTAACACATAATTTACTTAAATTTTACAAGTTAAAACAATCCCCTTACAAAGCATTAACAAAGCAAGAAATTAAGCTTATAAAAGTACTCACGCCCAAAATAAATAAACATGCATATATGCCTTGTTTTATTGACGGTAAGACTTTGCAAGTTTTAGGTGCAAAAGGTGCGCAAATTAATGCTGTATTAACAAAAATTGCCAAAGCACAGGCGTCAGGCAAAATAAAGACAAAAATTGCCGCACAGAATCTAGCACTTAAATTAATCGGAAATTAAAAATAATAAACTTCTTCGGCTTCTTCTTGAACAGGAGTTTCCTGTTGTTTTGATTGGCTCTTTTTTACATTTTTCATCAAGTCAACACATTTGGTTTTAAGGCCGTCCCTTGCTTGCGTGAAGCGTTTATCGGCGTAAGCTTGGCGTTTATCGGCGGGCAACTTTTCAATTTCATACATAAAGTCATACCACTTATCTTGAAGCCCGGGGAAAAACTTTTTAATGCACTCCCCATCGGTTTGAATTAAAGTTTCATATTGTTTTAGGAAGACAAACAAAACCTTTTCCTCTTCTTGGGCTTGTTTAAAAATGGAATTTATTTTATTTTCGTCTAAAGTTTTCGTTTTGCCTTGTAAATAATTTGCTATAACTTTCCTTAAATTTTTAAAATCATTTTTTTCCAAGATATAAGTTCTATATCCTGCTTGGTCAAGCGGGTAAAATATTTGACGTAATTTTTTGTAAGGCACAATAATTTCTTTAAGCAAATCAGTATAATTTGCAGATTTTTCCAAAACGGCTTTGGCATAATTTTCAATAACAGGTTTTGCGTTTTGGTTAAGTTCTTCTTCTGTTTCTGAAGAATTTAATACATTTTGTAAGTCTGCTAAAAAATTTGCACGCAGCAAGTAAATTTCCCCGCATTGTTCTTTAGCAATTACTTGGGCAATATTTTCAAGTTCCGCACGTTGCCAAGTTTCAGCCACGAAGTCGGAGCTATAATCTGTTTGAAGAAGCATTTTTAAACTCTTTTTAAATTCTTCACAAGAGAAAAAACTTTCCTTTTGCGTAGAATTTTCAAGTGCCATAATTAAATTTTGTTTGATATTATAAAAATAAGGGCTGTCTTCAAAGGAGCGCATTGGCTCTAGCAAAACTGTGTTATAAACTTTGTTTACTTGTTCTTCAAGCGGTGTTTTCGGTTCTTGTTCAAAAACTGACGGAGCATTAGGTTTACTACTTGCCGAATCCTGATTGCAGGCAAGCATAAAAAATGGTAACAATAAAATTGAAAGTTTAAAATATCTCACACAAAAATTATAACATAAATTAGATTTTCTTTAAAGATAAATCTTTTTTATCAAGAATAATAAAGTTTGCCTCTTTGCCCTGTTTAATGCTTAAATCAAGCCCAAAATGTTTTGCGGGGTTTGTATTTGCCGCCATTAAAGCATATTGTAAAGGGTATCCCCACTTAACCAGATTTTGAACAGCTTTCAACATTGTTAAAGCAGAGCCGGCAATAATATTGTCTGACGAGCGAACAAAAACACCGTTTTGTAATTTAACTTTTTGACCGTTACTTAAACCTTGTTTTTTGCCTGTTGGGGTTAAAGCGTCGGTAATAATAAAAATTTTGTCGGCAGTTTTTTGTCTTAAAAACAATTGAATAGCTTGAGGGCAAGAGTGTATACCGTCGGCAATAATTTCGGCAGAAAAATCTTTTAAATAAAATATTGTGCCTACTGCACCCAAATCGCGGTGATGAATTCCGCTCATTGCATTATATAGATGCGTGGCGTGTTTTATGCCTAGTTTATGACCTTTCAGCATTTCCGCAAAAGTTGCGGAAGTATGCCCTGCCTGAAGCAAAATATTATGTTTTTTAGCAAAATTGACTAAAGTATTTAAATTTTTAACCTCGGGCGCAACTGTCATTGAAACTATTTTACCGTCAGCGGCTTTCCAAAGTTTCTGCAAAGTTTTTAAAGAAATTTCTTGTACAGCTTCTTTACGCATAAAGCCTAGTTTGCTTGTTGAAATAAAAGGCCCCTCTAAATGAAAGCCGATAATTTTTGCGCCCTTTTCTTTACCGATTGTCGGGGCGAACTTTTCAAGTACCGCAATAGTTTGTTTAAGCGGCATTGTAAAAACTGTCGGGCAAAAAGCATAAACCCCTTGTTTTTTAAGTTCTAAAGAAAGTTTAAGCAAAGCATCTTTATCTTCACAATCCACGCCGTATCCGTAAGAGCCGTGAATATGCGTATCCACAAAAGGCGCGGTTAAAATATTATTTTTAAGGTCAATAATTTTTTGTGTTTTGGGCAAAGTACCGGCCTTAATAATTTTTTTTATTTTACCGTCAGCAACTAAAATACTCGCTTTATATTTTTTATCGTTATTTATAACGGTGGCATTTTTATATAATATTTCCATAGTTTCAATTTATAAACGAACACAAACCGCAATTTAATTTTGTTGTTTTTGAAATTTCCGCTGCGGCGGCTTTATCTGCAATAATAAAAGCACGCGGATGTTTTTGAAGTACGGTTACGGGCCAATTTATATTTTGTTTATCTTCAAAAGCGTGATCTAAAGCTTGTGCTTTTTTAGGCCCTGTTGCCATAATTATAACTTCTTTTGCATCTGTAATTGTGGCAAGGCCCATAGTTAAAGCTTTTGTAGGAACAAGCGAAATATCATTACCGAAAAATCTTGAATTTGCGGCAATAGTATTTTCAGTCAAATTTACAATGCGTGTACGGGAATCAAAATTACTGCCCGGCTCATTAAATGCTATATGTCCGTTTTGCCCTATACCGCCTATAAACAAATCAATAGCACCGTAATCTTTAATTTTTTCTTCATAATTTTTACATTCCGCGTCTAAATTTTCGGCATTACCGTTCAACATATTCATTTGTTCTTTTGGTATTTTTACATGGTCAAAAAAATTCTTTGCCATAAAAGAGTGGTAACTTTCCGGATGTGTTATAGGTAAACCCACATATTCATCCAAATTAAAAGTTACCACTTTATCAAAACTCAAACCTTCTTTATGGAATTTAATAAGATTTTTGTATAAATCAACGGAAGTTCCGCCCGTCGGTAAAGCGAGAACAAAAAAAGGTTTTTCTTTACTAGGAACGAAAGATTTAATCTTATTCTTTACATAAGATGCAGTTAAAAAACCGACATTATCTTCCGTTTCAATTAAGTACATTTAAAACAAATATCTCCACTTAACACCCCAGTGGTTGAAAGAAACAATGCTTTTATTATGCCTTTCCGCTCCGTAGTAAATGATAAGAGCTAATTTGTTAGGTGTTAATTCGCGGGCGTAATTTATATCAAAACCTGCGCCGATATGATCGCGTATAAAATTAAAATAATTTGATAAATTGAAAGATAAATCAAAAGAGTTTATTTCATCAAGATAATATTTTGCGCCGGCAAGTACGGTTAAACCTGTTCCGGAGTGTACCAATTTTGAATGCCCGTAATATGTTGCTGAAACCCCGCTGTACACAGTAAAATTGTTTACAAGTTCCGTTGAGCCGATTTTTAAAGTAGCGCCGAAATCAGTAGCACCTTTTGCACCGCCTTCATCACTTTGCCAAGAGTCAAAAGCCTGCGGGCTTAAAAAAGCATCTAAATCTAAATAATAACCGTCAACAAAACCTTCTTTGAGACGATATTGAACGGAAATTGTAGGGTCTATTAAACCTCTTGAGTGATGGCGTATATTTGCCCAACCGAAGCCAAGCCCTAAAACTAGGTTTTCTCTTAACCCTAGTTGCACTAGGCCTTTAAATGCAAAAGATTCATCAAAGCGTGCATCTTCATTAGTAAGTGCGATAGCTAAATCGCCCATAATTTGGCCCTTTTCCGGCATATAAAAAGGATCTGTTATAGAAAATGCCGCACAATTTGTTGCAAGAACTCCAAGCACAACTAAAAATACTGCTAATTTTTTCATTTTACTACTCCTTTGTTTTAAAATTATGTATACTTTATGTATATGATAGCAAATTTAGGAGGTTTTTGTGAATATTTTTAATTATTGGAATATGTTAAATGATAATACAAAATTCCTTATCGGTTTTTTGTTTTTGGTACTTTTGGTTTTTGTCTTTAAGTATGCAGCTAATTTTATAGAATTTGGTCTTTCTAAATTGTTGCAAGCTAAAAAAGTTTCAAATAAAACTTGGATTTCTTTAGGGGTAAAAAATAAATTTTTCTCATCTTTTTTGTTTGCGATAGCTGTTTGTTTCTTACCACCACTGACTATTGTGATTTTAGGGGATAATTTCCCAAGATTAACTTTCGTTTGTACAAGAATATTTGTTGCCTTAAATATAGTTGCCGTAATGGTAGCAATTTGTAGTTTTTTGGATGTTTTGGTAGATAAATTCCAGCGTTCAATAAAATTACCGCTAAAGGGTATAGTACAAGCATTAAAAATTATTGCTTGGATAATAACAATAATTTTGGTGTTATCCGCTTTATTGAATAAAGAGCCGCTTTACTTTTTAGGTGGTTTGACTGCTTTATCAGCAATTTTGCTTTTAATTTTTAAAGATGCGATTTTGGGGCTTGTTTCAGGTGTACAGCTTTCAATTAATGATTTGGTGCGCGTCGGTGATTGGATTACAATTCCGGGGCAAGATGCGGACGGTACTGTTATTGATATTTTACTGACAACAATAAGGGTTCAAAATTGGGATAACACTATCGTAAATATTCCTGCATACAATTTGGTTGCAAATTCTTTTACTAACTGGCGCGGTATGCAGGAGTCGGGCGCCCGCCGTATAAAAAGGTCTATCAATATTGATGTTAAAACGATACGCTTTTTAACTGATGAGGATATTGAAAAATTAAGCCATTTGAATTTGCTTAAAGATTATTTGGCACGCAAAAAAGACAAGATGAACAAATTAAATAAAACCGCGGATGAATATAACCGCCACCGTTTAAGCAATATCGGTACATTTAGGGCTTATTGTTATGAGTATCTAAAAAACAATCCGCATATTACAGATAAATTTACTTGTATGGTCCGTCAACTTGCGCCGACTTCCGAAGGTCTACCTTTGGAAATTTATGCCTTTTCTAACGATACAAATTGGGAAAATTATGAAGGCATACAAGCCGATATTTTTGACCATTTCTTGTCTATAATTGGTTTATTTGATTTGAAGGTATACCAGAGAATCAGCACAATGGAGTGAATACCGGTACATCATTTACAAACTCTTAAATATATGCTATAATAAATTAAGCCCTTGGAAACAGGGGCTTTATAATCGGTAAAATCGGCAGGCAAATGTTTTAAGCATTTCCCGCCTAAAAGGATACAAAAATGGCTAATGAAAGATTAACTTTTGTGCTTACTTGCACAGAATGCAAAAGTAAAAATTATTACTATGCAAAAGGCAAAAAGAAAGAATATAAAGTAGAAGCTAACAAGTTCTGCAAAGCTTGCGGCAAAAAAACTTTACATAAAGAAGCAAAAGCTTCAAAATAAATTTGGTGGGGGAGCGTCGGTTAACTGGCAAACCACCGGTCTCCAAAACCGGGACTGAAGGTTCGAGTCCTTCCGCTCCCGCCATAAAATAAGGAAAAAATAAATATGAATAAAGCTATAAATTTCTTACGTGAAAGTTATTTCGAACTCAAAAAAAGTGTTTGGCTTTCACGCCAGCAAATGGTGCAGTCAACTATTTTTGTATTTATAGTTGTTGGTCTTGTTGCTCTTTATATTGCGGTTATAGACCTTCTTTTATCAAAAGGTCTTGGCCTTATCATAGGTGGTTAATATGAGTGAAGAACAAAATAAATCAGAGAATTTAGAAAATACTGCCGATCAGGCTGTTGCCGTACCGGCAGAACAAACAGAACAGCAAGAAAACATCCCTGAAAAGGCTTGGTATGTTATTCATACACAAACCGGCCACGAAGATAAAATTAGGGAAAAGATTTTTATTCAAATCAAAATGCGTAATTTCGGCGATAGGGTTTTTGACGTTTTAGTTCCTACCGAAGATGTTGTCGAAGTAAAACACAATAAACAGAATTTGAGAAAACGCAAATTCTTCCCGAGCTATTTGCTCGTTCAAATGGTTATGACGCCTGAAAGTTATTGGTTTATACGCAATATTCCGGGTATTTCCGGCTTTTTAGGTGATCCGCGCCCGACGCCGCTTCCGGAAGAAGAAATTAGAAAAATTATTACTTTAAGTCAGGAAACCGACGGTAAACCACGCCACGCCGTTCAATTCGAAAGGGGTGAACAAGTGCGTGTTATCGAAGGGCCTTTCAAACATTTTATCGGCACTATTGAAGAAGTTAATGAAGATAAAAATAAACTTAAAGTTATGGTTACCGTCTTTGACAGGGCAACCCCCGTTGAAGTTGACTACTTGCAAGTAGAAAAGGTAAATTAATTTTGCAGTACCCCGCAATTTTGCGGGTATATCAAGGAGTAAATAATGGCAAAAGAGAAAAAAATTAAAGGTTACATTAAACTGCAAATTCCTGCAGGCGCAGCAAACCCTGCACCACCTGTTGGTCCGGCACTCGGTCAGCATGGTGTTAACATTATGGAATTTTGCAAACAGTTTAATGCAAAAACAGCAAAGTTAGAGAAAGGTATTAAAATACCGGTAGTAATTACTGTGTATGAAGATAGGTCTTTCTCTTTTATTACCAAGATGCCGCCTATGGCAGTCCTTATTGTGAAGAAACTTGGCCTCAAAAAAGGTTCAGGTACACCGCATAAAGACAAAGTCGGTAAGTTGACACAAAAACAATGTGAAGAAATCGCCGCAGAAAAATTGCCCGATTTAAACACAAAAGATATCAAACAAGCCGCAGAAATGGTAAAAGGCACAGCACGCAGTATGGGTGTTGATATTGCCGCGAAATAATAATAAAGCAGGGAGAGTTTTAAACTCGTTAACCTGAAGGAGATTAAGATGGGAAAAAGATTAAAAGCAGCTAAAGAGAACATAGATTCTAAAAAACTGTACACCTTAAAAGAAGCCTCCGCTTTATGCAAAGAAAACGCAAAAGCTAAATTTGACGAAACGGTTGAACTCCACGTTCGTTTAGGGATTGATACCAAAAAGTCAGATCAGCAAGTGCGAGCCATGGTAGTTTTACCGAACGGCACCGGCAAAACCAAAAGAATTGCCGTCTTAGCAAAAGGCGAACATGCCCAAGCAGCACAAAAAGCAGGTGCTGATTTAGTGGGCGGTGATGACTTAGTTGAAGATATTACAAAAGGGAAAATTGACTTTGATGTTTTAGTCGCAACCCCTGATGTAATGCGCGATTTGGCAAAAGCAGCCAAAATTTTGGGTCCGCGCGGTTTGATGCCGAACCCGAAAGCCGGCACAGTTACTTTTGAGATCGCCAAAGCCGTCGCCGAACTTAAAGCAGGCAGGATTGAATTTAAAGCCGATACTTACGGCATTGTTCACGTTCCTGTCGGCAAAGCATCTTTTGATGCAAATAAAATCTATGAAAATGCAAAAGCTGTTTTAGATACTATTTTGAAGGTTAAACCTTCAACATCTAAAGGGACATATATGAAAACCGTTTCAATGTCCTCCACGATGGGTTTAGGTATTCATATTGATGTAACCAAATTAAACGCCTAACACTCTTTTGCAAAAATAAACCGCCTGTATGGGAAACCACGCAGGCGGTTTTTTACGTGTTGTTTTTCCGCATGACACACACAAACGCGCAGAACGTGCTTGTAAATTTAAGCCCTTTTTTATTTTTCTTTTCCTAGAGTACCGCAAACTCGCTGCGCTCGTTTTACTTCTTGGTACACGTCGTCAAAGAAAAATAAAAAATCATCATAAATTTCCTGCGCAGCGCGTGAACGTTTTTTAACGCTTCGGTTTCGCGTTCTTATGTCGTTGCAGTAAAAATCAAAATTTTCTCAAAAATACTTGCTAGGTATTTGTACACGGTTTGACTTTATTAAATATACTTCGCAGCGCAATATTGTTTATGTGCGCTGCGGTTTTGCACTTTTAAATTATTTCCTTATATTCCCCGCCCCTTTGCTTGCAAAGGCGGAGGGGCATGGGGTGGGGTTGTAAAATTAAAGTTATTCCGAAATATCTCTCCCACACTTTTTAAAAAAAGTGTGGGAGGGAATATCAGGAAAGTAATTTCAATTTACTTTTAATTTCCGTCTATAACTTCAAAGGCGGGCATGCCCGGTGCATAAGTCTGTGCGGATGTGCTAGTATTAGTGTTGTGGTCTATGGTAACCGAAGCTTGCGCATAAGCCCCGCCGCCATTATTATTGCTTTGTGTGTTATTATTTTGCGCCTGTGGTGTTATCGGCGTATCTGAAGTTATATCAATATAATTTTGGCCGACCTTACCTTGCCCGTCAATTAATATTTCATCTGCCTGATATAAACCTTGTGCATTTGGTGTATCAGGTGTGGGCGGAAGATTTTGAACTTCATTTACCGCCGGTGTTTCCGGCAAAGATTTAGCCGGTATATTTTGGCTTTGTTTCATTGGCCAAGTGCGTACTGCATTATTTTTTGTTGTAGCTGCACTTATTAATTTGGCTATTGAATAAACCAAA
Organism: Elusimicrobiaceae bacterium; assembly: GCA_045658545.1. Lineage (GTDB taxonomy): Bacteria > Elusimicrobiota > Elusimicrobia > Elusimicrobiales > Elusimicrobiaceae > Proelusimicrobium. The sequence goes on along the minus strand of JAZOVE010000033.1, from coordinate 27,298 downwards.
AGGATTAGAACAATTATTAATACTAATTTTGATGCTGTCCTCATAATTACCCCCTTTAACTAATTATAATTAATTAGTTTAAAGTTTTCAAGGGGGGTAGGAAAAGTACAGCTTTAGGTTTTTTGCCGGATACTGTATACGGTTTGGCTTTATTAAATCTGCATCGCAGCGCGGAAATATACTCGTGCTCTACTATTCCGCGCTCAAAAGTTGTGCAGGAAAATTTACAGTTTTTTTACATCCCTATTTTTTTGCAATAATTTCCATCAGCATATTCTTCGCATACAATATTTCTTGTGCTACGTTCATCTGGTTCATATAGCCCAAGTTTTAATGCAGAAAGTATTTCACCATTTTTTACCCTACCGGCGTATAAAAAATCATCTGCCCAATATTCCCAATGTTCTGTTTTAAAACAGGGTGCTGTATCTAAACAATCATCTGTTAATTCCGTCGGCGGTTGAAAAGAAGCATTTTCCCAAAAAGTATTACCGATACAAACACCACCCAGTTTTCCCGTTCTTAAAACACATTCTTGTTGGGCAACAAACATATCTTTCAAGATAATTTGGGCCTCGGCGGCACGTGATTTTTCCACCGCTTTGTTATATTGCGGCAGGGCAATACCGGCCAATATGCCAATAATCAAAACGACTACCAGCAGTTCAAGCAAAGTAAAACCTTTGTTTGAATGAAAGACACTTAAAGTATCTTTAATTTTATTTACTAACTTTTTCATTTTTTCTCCAAAAACCGCCAATAAAAAAGGCGATCTCATTTTAAGGAGCTTCGAGGAACTTAAAATGCGAATCGCCTTCATATCGCAAAGATATGAAACAACCCCATTTTTTAACTCGAAGCTCAACAAATAAATCGGTTAAATTTATTTGTTACGTTGTTTCTTCTAAACAACTCTAAAAAATAAGTATACTTCACAAATTTTATGTGTTTTTATTATCTAAACACCTCAATATTATAACATTTTATTTCAAATAATTATTCATTATTTTAAATAAATCTGTGTTGTGAAAAACATTATTTTTAACATCTTTATTATCACCGTAAAACACGACAAATAAAGGGTTATTAGTATGTTTTTTGGTACTCCAAAAAATGCCTTGCTTTTGCCAATAAAGATTAAAGGCGGAATAAAAATCAGTTTCGCCGTCTAAAAAGTCCATAGGTTCTTGAAAGCCCATATCTTCCTTAAACATTTTTTTGATGGTATCGGAATTTTGCTTTTCTTTAGGCAAGGCTTTATATTTTTGGACAGCATCGTGAACCAAAGTTTTACCGTCTTGTAAAATATTAAATTTTTCAAAGGCATTATAATCATAATCGCTTTTTTTGTTAGGTTTATAATAAGCAAAACCAAAGCCGCCTGTATCGTGGTCAGCGGTAATAATAACTAAAGTATTTTTATTTTTGTCCGCGAATTTTTTGAGGTAACCTAAAGTTTCGTCAAATTCTAAAAGTTTTTGTAAAAGTGCTTGCGGATCGTTTTCATGTGCCATCCAATCTATTGCACCTGCTTCAACTAAAAGGAAAAACCCTTTATCATTTTTTGATAAGACGGAAATTGCCTTTTTTGTCATATCAAGCAAAGATGGGCTTTGCCAACTTTCATTAGGATAAGGGGGGAAGAAATTTGGGGCAAATAAGCCCAAAACTTTACCGTCATTTAACTTATTCATTTCCTGCTTTGTAAAGGCCAAATTGTAACCGCCGTTTATAACTTTTGAGAGATTATCATCTTTTTTTGCTTTAGGCTCAACTTCCGCAAAATAAGGTGCGCGCGCCAAAAGTTCTGCATATTTTCCTTTTTCCAAATCATTTTTTGAGAGGAAATAATTTAACCCTCCGCCAAAAACCAAATCAGGTTGCGTAACCAGCATATCTTCAATAATACCGTCGCGCATTTTACGGTTCGGCTGATGTGCAAAGAATGCGGCAGGGGTTGCATCCAAAACATAAACATCAGTTAAAACACCTGTCGCAAAGCCTTTTTGTTTTGCATTATATAAAACACTGTTTACTTTTTTACCATCGGCGTCAACGCCCAAGGCCTCGGGGTAAGTTTTAACACCTGTTGCAAATTGTGTTGCGGCGGCGGCTGAATCTGTAACAATACTTTCTGCGGTATAATTAAGGACAACTCCGTTTTTGCCGCCATTAAACATTTTTTCCAAATTTGAAATTTTATTTTTGTATGGGCTGTTTGGTGCAAGGCGTGCATATTCCATTAAATAGGTCATAATATTCGGGCCGGCACCGTCGGCAATAACTAAAATTACATTTTTCTTTTCTTGATTATTTGTGTTTTTAATTTGCGCATTTTGGCAAGCGGCAAATAAAAAAATTACGATTAATAAACTTAATATTTTTTTCATAAATCACCTCTGATTGATATATAGATATTATATCTTTTTATTAAGTGCTAATAAAAAACCCGCGGTTTTAAAGCCGCGGGAGTGTTTTTAGAATCAACCAAAAACAGCCGTAAATTAATATTTTATTAAGCTCTTGTAAGGAACATTTAATGTCTTACCGCCTTGTAAAGCAGTAAGTTCAATTACATATAAGCAAAATGCGGTTTTTGCACCGAGCTTATTTATAAGTTCCAAAGCTGCGCGTGTTGTGCCGCCGGTGGCAAGCAAATCGTCAATCAAAATAACTTTATCGTCTTTAGTTAAGGCGTCTTCGTGCATTTCAATAATATCTGTGCCATATTCCAAAGTGAAGCTTGCCGCAATTTTTTTGTAAGGGAGTTTCCCTTTCTTACGAACAGGCACAAACCCGATACCCAAAGCATAAGCCAAAGGCGCACCGAAGATAAACCCGCGGGATTCAATACCCACAATTTTTGTTATGCCTTGATTTTTGCAAAGTTCGGCAAGTTCATCAATTACAAATTTGAAAAGTTCCGCATGCCCGAGTAACGGCGTAATATCGCGGAAGATTATACCTTTTTTAGGGTAATCCGGTATAGCACGTATAATATTTAAAACTTCTTCTTTTTTTGACATATTTACCTCTTACTTTTTTTGTTTTTCTTTTTTATATCGGTATTTTTTGAAATCTTTTTTGCTTCTCTTAATAATTTTTCAAAAGGGCTTTTTGCAATTTCGTTGCCTAGAATATCTGTTGCCTGTTTTATCTTCGTACCGGTATGGAAATTGACGGCTTTATTTTTCTTTTCTTGTTCATCAATTAAACCGAGTTCCAAAGCTCTTTGACGAACTTTACGAACAGCGCGTTCTTCAATTTGCCTGACGCGTTCCCTTGAAATATTTAACTCTTTTGCGATTTTAGCCAAAGTATCGGGGTCTTCTTGCTCCACGCCGTAGCGCATAAGCAAAATTTGCCTATCGCGTTCCGGTAAATCTTCCAAGATTTTTTTAATTTCTTCTTGTGATGATTTTTTAACCATCAAAAAATCAGGGTTGCCTTTACTTTTATCGCTTAAAGTTTCTTCTAAAGTTACGCTGTCATCATCACCTTGTACTAAAGTAGATAAAGAATCAATGCTGTAAGCCGCATTTAAAGTGTTTAAAATTGATACAACTTGTTTTGCTGAAATATCAAGTTCATGTGCGATTTCGTTTAAAGTCGGTTCGCGGTTAAGTTTAGCTTTTAATCTGTCTAAAGCTTTACCCCACATGCGCATATTTTCCCACGCATGTTGCGGAATTTTAATATTTGTTGCCTGTTCTTCTACCGAGCGGCGTATAAATTGTTCAATCCAATGGATTGCGTAAGTGGAAAAGCGATATCCGAGTTTGTAATCAAACTTTTCTATTGCCTGAAGTAATCCTAAGTTACCTTCTTCTACAAGGTCCATCAAATCGCAACCGGGGCGCAGGAAACGGCGCGCCGTCGGTATAACAAGGCGGAGATGCAATTTAAAAAGTTCATCTCTTGCCGAAAGGTCCCCTTTTTTATATCTTTTCCAAAGTTCAGCTTCCTTTGCCCTGTCAATTTGTTTGACAAGTTCGCCTACTTCTTTAAAATATTCATTAACTGAGTCAATATTTTGGTCCATATATTATTATGATATCAAATTTTTTGCACATAAGCGCATTATTTTATAAAATTTATATATATAGTGGTACGGAGGATTTATGCGTATTTATGATGATTTGCAATTAGATTATTGTGATGTTTTACTAAGGCCTAAACGTTCGGCTTTGACATCACGTTCCGAAGTTAATATTATAAGGGAATATACCTTTAAATGGTGCCCTAAAACAATTAAAGCAACGGGCATTGTCGCCGCAAATATGGCAACAACAGGTACTTTTGAAATTGCAAAAGTTATGCAGGCAAATAATTTATTTACCGCCTTGCATAAACATTATTCCGTTGAAGAACTTACAAAGTTTTTAAAACAAAACAAAAAAGAATATGGCAATAATGATTTAATGTTTATTTCCACCGGAGTTAACGATAGAGATTTTGAAAAATTACAAGCTATTATGAAAACCAAACTTGTAAATAATATTTGCATTGATGTCGCAAACGGTTATTCGCCTTATTTGACTAATTATGTTAAACAAGTGCGCAAGGCCTATCCGGATAGTTTGATTATGGCGGGTAATGTCGTAACCGGTGATATGTGCGAAGATTTAGTTTTAAACGGCGCCGATATTGTTAAAGTTGGTATTGGCCCCGGCTCTGTTTGCACAACACGTAAATTAACCGGTGTCGGCAGGCCGCAATTTTCAACAGTTGTTGAATGTGCTGATGCAACCCACGGCGTAGGCGGCATGGTTTGCGCAGACGGCGGTTGCACCGTTGCCGGCGATTTGTGTAAGAGTTTCTGTGCCGGTGCAGATTTCATTATGCTTGGCGGGATGCTCGCCGGACATGATGAAAGCGGTGGCGAAGTTTGCACAAAAACTTTCCAAACAAATGAACTTGAACCTGTGGGGCCAAATGCCTATCAAGTTAAACTTGAAGAAAAGACCTATAAAAAGTTTTACGGTATGAGTTCGCAATATGCGCAAGAAGAACATTACGGCGGTATGAAACGCTACCGCGCAAGTGAAGGTAAGGAAGTCAATTTACCCCTCCGCGGCCCATTAGAACCGACGGTTTTAAGCATTTTAGGCGGTATAAGAAGTTGTATGACTTATATTGGTGCGAAACGCTTAAAAGATATGCCCAAATGCGCAACTTTCTATCGTGTTTCAAGGCAGCTTAATACAATTTTTGATTAAGTTTTGTTATAATTGAATTAAGAGGAATATTTTAATTGAGGGTTAAAAGCCCTAAAAAATTTAATCTGTCTTTGGTTGGTTTATAAAATGGAACTAGCTTGAAAAAGTTTCAGACAACGCCAAAACAGTACGTGTAGGCATAAAAGTAGCGGAGTTATAAACCGATATTTTTGTGTCGAGCGTTTATCAATTTGATAAATCACGGCTGTTATATGAGGTTATTGTCTGAGCTTTATATAACAGCCGTTTTTTTATTGTTAATTTTTTGAGGGCAAATTTATGTTTGATTTTGAAGAAGAAATAAAAGAAGTCACTAAACTTATTAAGAAATATCCGCATATAAAAGATTTTTACCTTATCAGAGCAAAATTATATACAAAAATGTGGCAATACGATAAAGCCATCCGTGATTATGAAACAGCGAATAATAATTTTCTTTGCAGGGCCATTATAAGTGTGTGCAGAAAACATAATTTGGTAAAAGAAATCACAAATTATTATAAGAAAGAAATAAAAGAAAATAAAAACGATTTTAAAAATTATATCAGCCGAGCATATTTTTATAGGGATATTGGCCAAAAATCAAAAGCGCTTTGCGACTGTAAAACCGCCTTAAAACTTTGCCCTAAAAATAAAATTGTTATAGATATCATAGAGCAGCTAATCAAAGATTTGGAAAAGATAAAATAAAACCAATTTTTTATTTACATTTTTCTTCTAAAAGTGTTAAAATGTTATTATGAGGAAAGGAGACCACTTTATTGCCATAGGCCTCGGCATTGAATTTGCTTTAATAACATGTGCGGGTTTTTTTGCCGGATATTTTTTAGACAAAAAATGGGACACCTTGCCTTATTTTACTTTAATCGGTGCATTTTGCGGCTTTGTTTTAGGGTTTTATGCTTTGATATTTACCGCCTTGAAAGTTAGTGAAAAAGTCAAAGTACCGAAATATAAAAATAAAAGAGGGAATAAAAAGTGATTAGCGAACTTTTAGAACATCACATTTTGGATCACGGGTTAAATTTCTTGGGTGTTGAGTTGCCGATAACGCAATTTAACTTGATGATGTTAATTGTCAGCGCAGTCATTTTATCTGTCTTTATTCTAGCCGCAAAGAAACAAACAGGCCGTTTAAGAACTGCTACCGAAATGTTTGTAATGTTTGTCCGCGATGATCTTGTTTTACCGAACTTACACGAAAAAGGCCGCAAACTTGTTCCGTTTTTTTGCAGTTTATTTATTTTTATTTTATTTTCAAATTATCTCGGTATGCTACCTTGGGCAAGAACGGTTACGGCAAATATTTCCGTTACCGCCGGCCTTGCTTTAATCAGTTTATTTATAATCGTCAGTCAAAGTATAAAAAACAATGGTTTTTGGGGATTTACAAAAACCTTTATTCCGGGTGGTGTACCGTGGTGGCTTATACCTTTAATGTTCCCTTTGGAAGTTTTAAGTTTAATCATAAGAATTTTTGTTTTGGCTGTCCGTCTTTTTGCCAATATGACGGCAGGCCACATAATTTTAATCGGCTTAATTTCTTTTATTTTCATTATGGGTGCAAACGGTGTGAAGGAAGGTTTTATCACTTCCGGCCCTGTAATGTTTATGACACTTTTTGTTAGTATTTTAGAATTGCTTGTTGCTGTAATTCAGGCCTATGTTTTCACTTTGCTTACTGTTATTTTTGCCTCTTTACAGCTTGAAGCACATTAAAGGAGAATAGTATGGAACTTAAATATATCGGTGCAGGTCTTGGTGCAGCACTTGCGGTTATCGGGGCTGCTATGGGTATCGGTAAAATCGGCGCAGCTGCTTTGGAAGCAAGCGCAAGGCAACCGGAAGTTACAGGGCCGGCAAGAATCACAATGATTATCGCAGCAGCTTTGGTTGAAGGTGCCACCTTCTTTGCCTTGGTTATCTGCTTACTTATGATTTTATAATATGGAAAAACTTTTACAACCGGACCTTGGGCTGATTTTTTGGACCATCGTTAATTTTACTTTGCTTGCATTACTACTTGCTAAATTTGCGTGGAAACCGATAATCAATGCAATAGAAGCAAGGGAAAAGAAAATTGCCGACGACATTATATCCGCCCAAAATGCCAAAGACGAAGCAAAACAAATTGAGGAAAATTTAAAACGCGAGTTGGAAAATTCCTCAAAAGCCGCCGCTTTGCGCCTTGAAGAAGCCTCAAAAGCCGCCCAAAAAGAGCGTGAACAAATTTTGCAAGAGGCGCAAAATCAGGCGCAAAATATGATTGTCCGCGCCAAAGAAGAAATTAATTTGGAAACGCAAAAAGCAATCAGCGCAGTAAAAAAAGAACTTGCGGATACCGCTTTGCTCGCCGCTAAAAAAATAGCCGTCAAAGAAAGCAGCGTTCAAACAAATGCGGAAATGGTGGAAGAACTTTTAAAAGAGATTAAAAAATGAAAACAGGCACTTTAATTCTTGCCGCGCGTTATGCAAAAGCATTTGACAGTATCGCCAAAAATACTGACGATGCCGCCCATAATTTGGCAAGTTTTGAGGAGTGCTTAAATAGTTTAAAAGGAATTTCCACCCATCTTGAAAACCCAACTTTGAACGAGCAAGTTAAAACCGCTTTAATAACAAAAGTTTTGCCTAAAAATATTGCAAGCACTTTCCTTGCCGTATTAGTAAAAGAAAAACGGTTTTATTTGGCGGACGAAGTTTTAAAACAACTTCATAATTTATTAGATTTGCGGCGTGATATAAAACGCGGTCAAGTCCTTACTGCAAAAGTTTTAGACGAGCAAGTAAAACTCAAAATCCAAAAGGAACTTGAAAATTATTTTAAAACGAATTTGACCCTTGATTTTAAGGAAGATTCAAGTTTAATTTCAGGAGTAAAAATAAAAGTGGGGGATTTTTATATTGAAGATTCTGCCGCCTCGCGTTTACAAGAATTAGAGGCAGTTTTAAAGGAGTAATTATGGCAATCAGACCGGAAGAAATAACTTCTATAATCAAAGAAAAAATTACAAATTTTGTACCTAGTGCCAAACTCGGTGAAGAAGGCACAGTCATTAGCGTAGGCGACGGTATTGCCCGCATTTACGGTTTAAACAATGCCCTTGCAGGGGAACTTTTAACTTTCCCCGGCGGTGTTCAAGGTATGGTAATGAACCTTGAGTATGATAATATCGGCTGCGTTCTTTTAGGTGACGATACAAAAGTTAAAGAAGGCGACATCGTTACAAGAACCGGCAAAGTAATTTCAATCCCTGTCGGGGATAATTTGCTTGGGCGCGTAGTCAGCCCGCTTGGTGAAGTACTTGACGGGCGCGGTGCAATCGAAACCACAGAAACACGCCCTATGGAAGTTATTGCCCCCGGTGTTGTTGAAAGGCAACCCGTAAAACAACCTTTGCAAACAGGGCTTAAAGCAATTGATGCTATGGTACCAATCGGCCGCGGTCAGCGCGAACTTATTATCGGCGATAGGCAAACCGGAAAAACCGCAATTGCAATAGATACTATTATCAATCAAAAACAAGAAAAGAGCGGCGTAATTTGTATATATGTTGCTATCGGGCAAAAACAAAGCACGATAGCGCAAGTAGTAAAAACTTTGGAAGATGCCGGCGCTATGGAATATACAATAGTTGTTTCCGCAAGTGCATCTGATCCTGCCTCTTTACTTTATATTGCCCCTTATGCCGGTTGCGCTATGGGCGAATATTTTATGTGGAAAGGTAAAGATGTTTTAATTATTTACGACGACCTTTCCAAACACGCACAAGCATACAGGCAAATGTCCTTGCTTTTGCGCCGTCCGCCAGGGCGCGAGGCATACCCCGGTGATGTGTTTTATTTACACTCCCGTTTGCTTGAACGCGCTTGTAAATTAAACGACGAAAACGGTGGAGGCTCTTTAACCGCACTTCCGATTATTGAAACGCAAGCCAATGATATTTCCGCTTATATTCCCACAAATGTTATTTCAATTACCGACGGGCAAATTTATTTGGATACGCGTTTATTTAGGTCCGGTATAAAACCGGCGGTGGATGTGGGTTTATCGGTTTCACGCGTCGGTGGCAGTGCGCAAAAGAAAGCTATGCGCAAAGTTGCCGGTACTTTAAGAATTGACCTTGCACAGTACCAAGAACTTGAAAGTTTTGCACAGTTTGGTTCAGAACTTGATAAGGAATCACAGGCACAACTTTCCCGCGGTCAGCGTTTGCGTGAGCTTTTAAAACAGCCACAGTACACGCCTATGCAAGTTTGGGAACAAGTAATTTCTTTATATGCAGGAACAAAAGGTTATATGGACGATATTGAAGTTGCCGATATCTTAACTTTCCAAAATAAACTTTTGGCATATATTAAAGCAAACAAAAAAGACATCGTCGAAGAAATTACAAAAACCGGTTTGTTGGAAGAAAATACAGAAACAAAATTAAAACAAGTTATAGCAGAGTTTAAACCTATTTTTAAGGAGAGTAAAAATGCAAAATAAAAAGAAATTTTTAGTAACCGGCGGTGCCGGCTTTGTCGGGAGCAATATTGCTTTTGAACTTCAAAAGCAAGGCCATGAAGTAACAATCATTGATGATTTTTCCACTTCAAGTTTCAAAAACTTAATTGGTTTTAAAGGTGATGTTGTCGCTGCAAATATTTTTGAAGAAATACCTTTAGATAATTATTATGACGCAATTTTCCATGAGGCCGCAATAACAGACACTAATGTCCACGACCAAAAAAAGATGATGGAAATTAACGTCGAGGCCTTTAAAAATATTTTGTATTACGCAGCCGAGCACGAAATTAAAAAAGTTATATATGCCTCATCCGCCGCAACTTACGGTAACAGCCCTTGCCCGATGAAAGTTACACAAACACCTACACCGGCAAATGTTTATGGGTTTTCAAAAGCAATTATGGACAATGTCGCGCGCGATTTTGCCGAAGAAAATCACGATATGAAAATTATCGGCCTCCGCTACTTTAATGTTTACGGGCCGGGGGAAACTTATAAATCAGGTATAACTGCAAGTATGGTTTTCCACCTCTATAATCAAATGAAATTGGGCCACCGCCCGCGCATTTTCAAGATGGGCGAACAGCAAAGGGACTTTGTTTATATTAAAGATATTGTTAAAGCCAATATGTGTGCTTTAAATAACGGTAAAGAAAGCGGCGTTTACAATGCCGGTACAGGTATCGCACGCAGTTTTAATGATATGGTTGCCTGCTTAAATAAAGAACTTAACACAAATTTACCGCCTGAATATATTGATAATCCTTACAGTGCATTTTACCAACTTAAAACACAGGCAGATATTAGTTTAACGACTGAAAAACTCGGCTATACCCCCGATTATACTTTGGAAACGGGTATTGCCGATTATGTCAAATATTTAGAAGAACAAAACAAAAAATAAATGGAAAGCTTACGCGATATTAAACAACAAATCAAAGCCATAAATTCAACTAAGCAAATGATGCTTACGATGAAGATGGTATCCTCTGCGCGCATAAGGTCCGCACAAAATACTATGCTTAACGGCAGGCCTTTTGCGCAAAAGATGGCGTCTTTGATTGATAATTTGCGTAAAGATATACAAAACCCGTCAAACCCTTTTAGAACAAGCCCGTATTTTAGGTTTTTTACTACTGAAATCGGTGATAAAAACAAAATCGGTTTAATTTTGATTACCGGTGATAAAGGCCTTTGCGGTGCTTTTAATGCCGTTACTTTAAGGGAAAGTTTAAAGTGGATAAGGGAAAATAAAGATAAGGAAAAATTTGTTTTTGTTATAGGCAAAAAAGGTGCGGATTTTGTGCGTCGCATAAATATGCCTAACTTGCATATTGTGTGTGAACTTATAAATGTTTTTCCTCATATTTCTTATGTACACGCCGCTTTGATTAAAGAGAAAATTGAAAAATGTGTGACGGAAAATAATTTGTGCAAAGTAGATTTAATTTACAATAATTTTAAATCCGTTGCCTCACAAGAACTTGTAAATAAAACTTTCCTGCCTTTTGATTTTAATGAAATTGAAGGCGAAGATGATTTGGAAGATTTTATTTTTGAGCCGGGTATCAGCGAAGTTCTTTTAACTTTAGTTCCGCGCTATATCGGTGCAAATATTTACAGGTTTTTGCTTGAATCACAGGCGGCAGAACTTGCGGCGCGTATGAATGCGATGGAGTCCGCCGCAAACAATGCAAAGGAAATTGCAGATAATTTAAGTGTCAAATTAAACAAAGTGCGCCAAGAAGGTATCACTAATGAGATTACGGAAATCGTCAGCGGCGCAAATGCTTTAAGTAATTAGAGGTTGCTATGAATAAAGGTAAAGTAGTTCAAATAATCGGGGCAGTTGTAGATGTGCAATTTGACGGCACACTACCCGCCATAGAAAATGCTTTGGAAATTAAATTTCCCGACGGTAAAATTTTAGTTGCCGAAGTCGCTTCACAACTAGGGGATAATATCGTGCGTGCTGTTGCCCTTTCTTCAACCGACGGTCTTGCCCGCGGCGCGGAAGTTCTTGATACCGGCGCGCCGCTTAAAGTCCCTGTCGGTGAAGCTTGCCTCGGGCGCTTAATGAATGTTTTAGGCCAGCCGCAAGACCACCGCGGCCCGATTGAAACAAAAGAATATTCCTCTATTCATACTCCGCCACCGCCCCTTGAAGAACAAAAAACTACGCCTGAGATTTTTGAAACAGGTATCAAAGTTATTGACTTAATTGCCCCTTACATGAAAGGCGGTAAAGTGGGTTTATTCGGCGGTGCGGGCGTCGGTAAAACAGTTGTTATTATGGAGCTTATTAACAATGTTGCGCGCCAGCATAACGGCAGTTCAGTTTTCGGCGGCGTCGGTGAACGTAGCCGCGAGGGTAATGATTTATGGCTTGAAATGCAGGAAAGCAAACTATCCGACGGTTCTTCGGTTTTAGATAAAACAGTTTTAGTTTATGGGCAAATGAATGAGCCACCCGGCGCAAGGGCAAAAGTTGCATTAACAGCATTAACTCAAGCAGAATATTTTAGGGATAAAAAAGGCCAAGATGTTTTGATTTTCCTTGACAATATTTTTAGGTTCGTTTTGGCAAACTCCGAAGTTTCCGCTTTGCTTGGGCGTATGCCGTCTGCCGTCGGTTATCAACCAACTTTAAATACGGAAATCGGTGCTCTGCAGGAACGTATTACATCAACAAAACGCGGCTCAATTACATCAATACAAGCGGTATATGTGCCTGCTGATGACTTAACTGACCCCGGCGTTGCCTCAACATTTACGCACCTTGATGCGACGACAGTTCTTTCAAGACAACTTGCAAGTTTGGGTATTTATCCGGCAGTTGATCCGCTTGATTCCACTTCGCGCATTTTGGACGCACGCCTAATAGGTCAGGAGCATTATGACACCGCGCAAGCAGTCCGCAAAATTTTGCAGAAGTATAAGGACTTGCAAGATATTATCGCAATCTTGGGTATGGATGAACTTTCCGACGAAGATAAAATCACAGTTGCGCGTGCGCGTAAAATTCAAAAGTTCTTATCCCAGCCGTTTTTTGTGGCGGAAAAGTTTACAGGTATCCCCGGCAAATATGTAAAAGTTAAAGATACCATAACCGGCTTTAAAGACATACTTTCCGGCAAATATGATTATATACCGGAGCAAGCATTTTTCAACTGTGGCGGCATTGAAGACGTGCTTGCTAATTACGAAAAGTTAAAAGCTAAGGAAGAAAAAATTTAATGGCTAAATTACATCTCCAAATAATAACACCGCAAAAACCGGTTTTGGATAAAGAGGTTGATTTTGTCGTCTTGCCCGCAAGTGAAGGCGAGGCCGGCATTTTACCCGGCCACACACAATATATCACCACTTTAAAACTCGGTGTTTTGCGTTATAAAATTGGGGAAGAAACTGAGACATTTGCCTTGCTTGGCGGCATAGCGGAAGTTGCAAATAATAAGGTCAGCGTTTTTGCGGAAGGCGCTGTTTTGCAAGATGAAATCGACGAAGAAACCGCGCGCCAACAGCTTGAGGCGGCAAAATCCGCCCGTTTACAAAGCGGCAAAAGTATTGACCTTGAACAAGCAGACCGCGAAATTAAAGAAGCACTGTTATTATTAAAAGTAAAAAAATTACAAAGCGGCAAAACTGCAAAGCGTAATAAAAATAAATAGAGGTTAGTTTATGGGTAGAGTAATAATTTTAATGTTAGACAGTTTCGGTTTGGGTGGTGCAAAAGACGCTGCCGAGTTTGGCGATGTAGGTGCAAATACACTCTTGCATATAGCACAAAAAAACGGCGGTTTAAATGTTCCGAATATGTCCGCTCTCGGTCTGCTTAAAGCAGGGCAGGCAAGCTGTGGTGTGGAAATACCTGTTGGTAATTTAAGCCAAGCAAAAATAAATTTACCCTCAAAATACGGTTTTATGCGTGAAGTCAGTAAAGGTAAAGATACATCTTCCGGCCATTGGGAAATGGCCGGTGTACCTGTTTTATTCGATTGGGGGTATTTTCCGCCAAATTACCCGTCTTTTCCTAAAGATTTAATTGATACAATTTGTAAAGAAGCAAACTTGCCCGGCATTTTGGGCAATAAAGCCGCGTCAGGGACTGTCATAATAAACGAACTTGGCGCGGAGCATGTTAAAACAGGGAAACCCATTTGTTACACCTCGGCAGACAGCGTTTTCCAAATCGCCGCACATGAAAAGCATTTTGGCCTAGACCGCCTTTATAAATTTTGCGAAATTGCTTTTAAGCATTTAAAACCTTATAATATCGCACGTGTTATTGCCAGACCTTTTGAAGATGACGGCAAAGGTGGTTTTGTGCGCACAAAAAACAGGCACGATTATTCCGTTAAACCGCCAAATAAAACTTTGCTAGACAATGCAAAAGAAGCAGGGCGGCAAGTAATTTCTATCGGTAAAATTGCCGATATTTATGCACATCAAGGAATAACAAAAGCAGTTAAAGCAAGCGGCCTTGAAGAACTTTTTAATACAACTTTGGAAGAAGTTAAAACTGCACCGGACGGCAGTATAGTGTTCACAAACTTTGTTGATTTTGACATGGTTTGGGGCCATAGACGCGATACAAAAGGATACGCACAAGGCCTTGAATATTTTGACAGCCGCTTACCTGAACTTACCGAAATTTTAAAAGATGATGACATTGTCTTTATAACCGCAGACCATGGTTGCGATCCCACTTTTAAAGGATCAGATCATACACGTGAAAATGTACCTGTAATTGCTTTTGGGAAAAACATTAAATCGGAATTTATTGGCGCACGCGATACTTATGCTGACCTCGGTCAAAGCGCCTCAACTTGGCTCAAAATTCCGCCAACCTTAACCGGAAAAAACTTTTTATAATAATTCTCAATTTTTACTTTGACATAAAGCCAAACTGTCCCAAAACCCTGCAAGTATTTTAAGGGAATTTTACAACCCCACCCCCAACCCCTCCGCCTTTCTTACGAAAGGGGCGGGGAGTAAAAGGAAAATTTTTTTGTCGTTAAATCTTCCCCGTTTTCTTTTTTGCGGCGATATTAGTGTTTGCAAAATTAAATATTTTTATTTTCTAACAAGCCGGTTTGTCCGAGTAAAAAGCAAGGGCCTACCGCTAAATCTTGCTTTTTACGAGTTGCCGGCTTAGATATAAAAAACTAATTTTGCACGGTTTTGAGCTGCAAAAAAGAAAACAAAAAAACTAAATAATATTGGTTTATGTAAAAACATAGTTTAGAAAAGTAATGCAAAAACAAAACTACTACTCCTAATTTTATATAATATAAATATATATCAGTATAGGAGATATTATGAATCATTCACCTCTTCAAGCAGAAAGAATCAAATTTAAACCCACTTTGCCTTCCGTCTTAAAAAACGGTGCGGCGGCGGTAAAAACCAAAATCGGTAAACCCACAAAGAGCGTCGCAGACCAAGCAAAAATTAAAGCTATGTTCCCTAACACTTACGGTATGCCGGAAATCACTTTCACTAAAGGCAAAAACCCGCAAGCAAGCAAAAAAGTTATCAAAATGGCAGTTGTTTTATCAGGCGGCCAAGCACCCGGCGGTCATAATGTTATTGCCGGTATTTTAGACGGTCTTAAAAAAGCAAATGCCAAAAATAAATTGTACGGTTTTTTAGGTGGCCCAAGCGGTATACTTGAAAATAAATTTGTTGAAATCACGCCAAAACTTATGGCTGATTACAGAAATACCGGCGGTTTTGATTTAATACAATCCGGCCGCACAAAAATTGAAACACCCGAACAACTTGAAACCGCAAAAGAAAATATTTTGAAAAATAAATTTAACGCACTTGTAATTATCGGCGGTGATGATTCAAATACCAATGCCGCAGTTTTAGCGGAATATTTTAAACAAAGCGGTGTTAAAGTTAATGTTATCGGCGTACCAAAGACAATTGACGGCGATTTGAAAAATAAACAAATTGAAACCTCTTTCGGTTTTGATACGGCAACAAAAATTTATGCGGAACTTGTCGGCAATATTTGCCGCGATGTAAACTCCGCCCGCAAATATTGGCACTTTGTGCGTTTGATGGGCCGCAGTGCTTCACACATTACTTTGGAAGTTGCTTTAAAAACACATCCGAATATTACCCTTATCGGCGAAGAAGTTTTAGCTAAAAAGAAAACTTTAGGCCAAATCGTTAACGATATTGCTAAAGTTATTGTTGAACGTTCAAAAGCAGGCAAGAACTTCGGTGTTGTCTTAGTTCCGGAAGGTTTAATTGAATTTATACCGGAAATGAAGGCCTTAATTTCTGCATTAAATGATTTGCTTGCAGATAATGAAGCGGCCCTTTCAAAACTTAACACAATTAAAGAAAAGAAAGCTTTTGTTATTTCAAAACTTCCCAAAAATTTAGCGGCTTTAATGGAATCTTTACCCGAAGGTATCGCAAATCAGCTTATGCTTGACCGCGACCCGCACGGGAACGTGCAAGTTTCTTTAATTGAGACGGAAAAACTTTTAATTGAAATGCTTAAAAAACATTTAAAAGCTCTTAAAGAAAACGGCAAATATAAAGGTAAATTTTCAACCATTACACACTTTTTCGGTTATGAAGGGCGTTGCGGTATCCCCTCAACTTTTGACGCAACTTACACTTATGCTTTGGGTTACAATGCCGCAATTTTAGCACTTAATGATTGCAGCGGTTATTTATCTTCCGTCAGAAATTTAACCAAAAAAGCAGATGCTTGGGTTTGCGGCGGTATTCCTTTAACAATGATGATGAACGTCGAAAAACGCAAAGGTAAAGATAAACCGGTTATTCGCAAAGCACTTGTTGAACTTAACGGCAAACCGTTTAAATTCTTGCAAAAGAACCGCGAAGATTGGGCGAAAAACGACCGCTACACTTTCCCCGGGCCTATTCAATATTTCGGCCCTGCCGTCGTTACGGAAATGACAACTTTAACCTTACTCTTGGAGCGCTAATATGGAAAATAAAGAACAAAAACTTTCCCCGATTGATGAAATTATAAAACATAAAAGGGAAGAAATTTCCGCCTTAAAAGAAAGCGGTTTTAACCCTTACCCTGCGCATGTTGATCCAAAACAAACTTGCGCCGAGGCAAAAGAACTTCCTGAGAATACCGAAGTGGCCGTCGCAGGCCGTTTGGTGCAACTCCGCTCAATGGGTAAAGCGGCATTTGCGCACATTAAAGATGTTACCGCAAAAATGCAAATTTATGTGCAAAAAGATTCACTCGGCGAAGAACCTTATACCTTTTTCAAAAAACATATTGCCGTCGGTGATTTCGTTTTAGTTAAAGGCCATATGTTCGTAACTAAAACAGGTGAAAAAACAATTAAAGCAACAAGCGTTGATTTAATTTCAAAAGCAGTCCGCCCTATGCCGGAAAAATTCCACGGCTTGCAAGATACGGAAATCCGCTTTAGGAACCGCCACCTTGACTTAATTTCAAATGAAGATGTTAAAGAAATTTTTGTTAAAAGGGCAAAAATTATTTCTTCAATTCGCAAAACTTTAGACGGTAAAGGTTACTTAGAAGTTGAAACACCGACTTTAACCGCAAGTGCCGGCGGTGCAATTGCAAAGCCTTTCCAAACTTATCATAATGCTTTAAAAATTCCTTTGTATATGCGTATTGCTTTGGAACTTTACCACAAACGCCTTGTTATCGGCGGGCTTGATAAGATTTACGAAATCGGCAAAATGTTCCGCAACGAAGGTATTGATACAACCCATAACCCGGAATTTACCATGATGGAACTTTACCAAGCATACGGTAATGTTAACACAATGGCAGATTTATTTGACGAACTTATTGGCAATGCTGCAAAAGCAACCGGTGTAACAAAAGTTAATTACCGCGGGCATGAAGTTAATTTGGTGCCGCCTTTTAAACGCGTTTATTTACCTGAAGTTTGGAAGGAAACTTTCGGCGAAGATATACATAATATTTTGGACGGCCGCCATTTCAAAAAACCCGAACTTGTTGCCCTTGCCAAAAAAGCCGGTGTTAAGTTTGATGAAAGCGAAGCCGCAAACAAAATCTTTGATGCAGTATTTGATGAAAAGATTGTTTCAAAATACTCGGACCCTGTTTTTATTATGGATTACCCAACTGCAGTCAGCCCCTTCTCAAAGAACAAACCGGGCGATCCTGCCATTGTTGAACGCTTTGAGGCCTTTGTTGCCGGCGGTCAGGAAATTGCAAATGCTTATTCAGAGATTAATGACCCTGCCGACCAATATCAACGCCTTAAAGACCAAGCGGCGGAAAAAGCAAAAGACAGCAAAAACGAAGATGCCGACATTGTTGATATGGATTATATTATTGCAATGGAATCCGGTATGCCACCGACAGGCGGTATGGGTATAGGTATTGACAGAATTTGCATGATGCTTACTGCGCAAGATTCTATCAGGGAAATAATTTTATTCCCGACCTTAAAACCGCAAGAAACAAAAGAAGAAACTAAATAAGAAAATATTTTTTGTTCTCTCAAAAAACCCCTGTGTTAAGTTTTAGCAGAGGGGTTTTGTATATCTTTTTTTTTAAGATAATAATTATTATAACTGTTATTATAACCGCTTGGTGTCCAAGTATTTGTTGCCCGAGGGTTAGTTGTACTGCTTAATTCACGGCACAAGCGGTTAGCCCTTGCATTATTTGGCAATGCCAAACAACGACCTCTGCGGTTCGCAGGAGTATTGTTAAATCCGAAAAAACTTTGGAGATAAATTACGGATAAATCATTTTTACCGCAATTTATTAAACCGGTATTGCCTGCGGTTGATTTAGACATGCAACAAAACATATCGGAATTTTGAAAACATTGTATGGAATCATTAGCTTTACCATATACTCTTCTAAAATCACTAGGCAAAGAAATAGAGAGGTTATCAAAATTCCCTGTTGCTTGACCGTGTATTAAAACATAATCATCATAAGCATCACGAAGTGAAACACCCATTGATTGGTATTTTCTAAATTCTGCTTTATCTCTTGCTAATTGATATTGCGGAAGTGCAATTGCGGCTAAAATGCCGATAATTAAAACTACGACCAAAAGTTCTAATAAAGTAAAACCTTTGGCATTACTTTTTGTTCCCATTTTTTTCTCCTCTTTTAATTTATACGGCACTTTTGTGCCATATATGAATATTATAGAAAAAAAAAAAAAAACATTGTCAAGAGGCATCGTCGTGAAATTAAATACATATCAGGAAATATATAATTTATTTTAAGGAAGATAAACTGAAAAAAATATTTGATAGATATTTTCTATAAAAATTTTTTATACTTAATCAAAAAACTAGAAATTTAAAAATCCGCATAAATTACGTGCGGCGGCAATTTGGAAATCTTTATCCTTGCTTGCAAGCGGTAAAAAGGCCGTTAAACCTGTAATACCCTCATTTATATATGGGCTGCCGAAACTTATAAGGTAAGATTTCTTCGCATTAACTATTGCTTTTTGTAAAATTTCTTTTTGCTTTTCGGTTAAATTT
This sequence comes from Elusimicrobiaceae bacterium, assembly GCA_045658545.1. Lineage (GTDB taxonomy): Bacteria > Elusimicrobiota > Elusimicrobia > Elusimicrobiales > Elusimicrobiaceae > Proelusimicrobium. Next base: position 8,044 of record JAZOVE010000033.1, on the reverse strand, counting down.
ACTGTGCCTTTAAAGGCGGCATAATCTTCAAAATTTAAAGCAATCAAAAAGCTGCTTTTTTTGCCCTCTTTATAAGGTGTTAATTTAAAACCGTTTTCTTGTAAAGTTGTTAAAAAGGGCGGTAAATCCGTTGGGGCGTTTTCATCTAAAATTAAATAATTTATATTGTTCCTTTTGTTTAAAATTATTTGCGGGTTTAATTTTTGTAATACGGCATAAGCTGCCTCTCTGTTTAATTGCGAGCAGGCAATATTTATATTCCTGCAAGGTAAAGGATGCATTGTTTTTAGACGCGCAATCATCATCTCTTGCGTGGAAATTGAGTAGAAAACTTTTTCCTTTAACTCCCTATCTTGTTTTACCGCTTCCGCTAAATCTTGCATAGTTTTGAAAGGATCTTCCGGACAAAGTAAAACATCCGCACCTGCTTTAAAAGCATCTATCGGGTTTTGCCCTTTTGTTGCGTTCATTGTTAAAGCATCGGTAACAACAAGGCCTTTATAATACATTGTTTTTCGGAGTAAATCTGTTAAAACTTTTTTTGAGAAACTTGCCGGCCTAATACCATCTAAACATTTAACAAGAAGGTGGGACACCATAATACTATCCGCCCTTGTTATCAATTCGCGGTAAGGTAAAAGGTCTTGCTCTTTTAAGTCCGTTAAATTTTTTGTAACTTCCGGTAAAGTTAAATGTGAATCTTGCACAGTACTGCCATGCCCTGGGAAATGCTTGAAACAATTTAAGCATCCACCGTCTGAAAGACCTATTGAAAAGGCCCTCGCCATACGGGAAACTGTTTTAGGATCGGCAGAAAATGAACGCGTATTTACAATAGGGTTATTTGGCGTATCTGCCAAATCAACAACCGGTGCAAAAACCCAATTTATGCCAAGTTCGCGCGCTTGAATAGCGGTTAAAAACCCTTTCTTTAAGGCCAAATCTTCGCGCCCTGCAAGGCCTAAAGTGTAATTTGTCGGAAGTATCGGCAAACCTTGATGCCATTTGCCAAGGCCTGTTTCATAATCCGCGGCCATTAAAAGAGGGTGCGGCGCTAAATTTTGTAAAGTTTCAATTAAACTTTTAAGTTCTTCCGCTTTACCGCCGTAAAAACAAAAACCGCCAACACCTGCCGCGGCAAGTTTTTTGGCATCTTCTACGGAACTTTTCCCGAACCAAAAGCCGGGGAATATTAAGCGGTTTGTTTTCATAGCAAATTCAATACTCCTATAATAGTATTTTTTTTAGTTCCAATCAAGTTTTTGTTTACTGGTGTTTTATTTATAGCTAAATATGCCAAATAAGCAAAACAGGCGGCCTCTTTAGCCATAGGGTTTAAAGTTTCTAAAATTTTTATTTTAAGTTCCGGAAGTATATTTTTTAAATTATTAATTAAAGTTTTATTATATGCACCGCCGCCGGAAACATAAAGCGTTTTTGCATTATATTTTTTGAGAATAAATTTTTTAATATTTTGTGCAATTATTAAAGCAGTTAAATAATTTAAAGTTGCCAAATCTTTTATATTTAACTTCGGGAAATATTTTTTGAAAAACGGTTCTGTAAAAATATTTCTGTCTAAAGAAATCATTTTTTTATAAAGATATTTTTTTGCAATTTCTTTTGCTTTTTTTATGTTGGGTTTTGTAGTTGCGGCGAGTTTGCCGCCCTTATCAAAATTTTGTTTACCTTTACTTAATTGGGAAATTGCAAAATCGCTTAAAACATTTCCGGGGCCGCAGTCAAAGCCGAAAGTTTTACCCTTTTTTACATAAGACGCATTAGAAATACCGCCGATATTTAAAAGTATTTTTGCAGTATTTCCCGCAAAAAAATAATCTTCAAAAATAGGAACAAGCGGCGCGCCTTGCCCGCCTAAAGCAATTGCAGACGGCCTAAAATTATTTACTGTCGGGATTTCTAAATTCTTTGCCAAAAAAGCGGCTTCGCCGATTTGCAAGGTGCAAGGTGTTTTTGCATTATGGTAAACTGTCTGCCCATGCATACCTATAACGGCAATATCTTTTTTATTTATTTTAAAATCTTTCAAAAATTTTTGCGTAAGTGTTAAATAAATTTTGCCGATTTTAAAATTAAGTTCGGCAAGTTTAGGTGTTGTAAAATTTATTGCCTGCAAAATTTCTTTTTGTAAATTTTTTGGGTAAGCATAATTTTTAAAACACACAAGTCTTTTTGCTTTAACATCTAAAAGGGTTAAAGTTAGACCGTCGGCAGAAGTGCCGCTCATTAAACCCAAGGCAAGTTTATTCATTTAAAGCACCCCTTAAAAAACCTTTATGTTTTTTCAAAATTTCTTCTGCTTGTTTTTTGTTCACTTTCAACTTTGCCATAACGGTTGCGGTTTTAACATTAAAGTTTGTTTTTTGGGCATATTTTTTGGCTTTATCAATGCTGATATCTGCCGCCAAAGCAATCAAACGCGTTGCGCGGTTTTTTAATTTTTCGTTTTTTGCCTGCAAGTCCACCATATAATTTTTGTAGATTTTGCCGACGCGTGCCATAGCCAAAGTTGTTAGCATATTAAGCACAAGTTTTTGTGCCGTTCCTGCTTTTAAACGGGTTGAACCGCTTATAACCTCAGCCCCTGTATTTAAGTAAATTGTAATACCCGCGCCATGTTTTTTTGCAAGTTTATTTGATGATATAAAAACACTTTTACTGCCTTGTTTTTTTGCGGCCTTTAGAGCCCCCAAAACATAAGGCGTATTTCCGCTTGAGGCAATAGCAATCAGTAAATCTTTTTTACCCGCAATTTTTAAGAAATCTTTTGCACCTTGCGCTGTATTATCTTCTGCGCCTTCTACGGAATTAAAAACGGCTTTATTTCCGCCTGCAATTATTGCAGTAAATGAATTTTTTGTAGTGTTAAAAGTGGGGGGGCATTCTGCCGCTTCCAAAACACCTAAACGGCCGGAAGTGCCTGCACCCATAAAAATAATTTTACCGCCGTTTAAGTAAGTTTCTTCAACAATTTTTACTGCTTTAACAATTTCTTTTTGTGCTTTTTTTACGGCGCCGGCGGCAACAAAATTTTCCGTGCACATAATTTCTGCCATTTTATTTAATGGCAGTTTATCAAAATTTTGGGAATTTTTGTTTAATGCCTCAGTTTCCGTAAAAGGAAGTTTCATAATCTTCTACCGTAAAGTCGTTATTTGATTCGCGTATGGTTACCATATCTGATTTTACTTCGGGTATAGACGGTGTTTTGAGCCATTGTAAAAGTGCGGGTGTCATATATTTATTTAACATAGCCGTGCCTTTTAAATTATATGCGGTTAGGAAAGTTACTTTGCCTTGGCCCGAGTGTAAGTAAGCGGCATTTCTTATAAAACTTGCTTCCATAAATTGTTTTCTGTCTTCACTTGAAACGCCGATAAATACCGGTCCTTTAAAATCTTTTATACCGCTTAAAGTTACCACATCGCGTTGTTTTAAAGACGGTGTTAACATCGCAATTCCGGCTATTTTATTGTATTTGCTTAAACTTTTGCCTGCTATATTTGCGCCAAGCCCTGTTCCGAGAAGGTATATATCTTCTTCTTCAAAACCTTTGTTTTTTAGATAATTTATTGCGCTGTAAACATCTTCAACCATATTGTTAAATTCATTTTTTTGGCCGGTCTTTTCAAAATCTTCATATTTGCCTTTATTGGTACTGTAACCATGTCCGCGTAAGTCAAGGGAAAGGTAACAAAACTTTTCACTTTCCAATTTTGATGTTAAATTTGAAAATTCCCCGCGGCTTTTTTCCAAGTCGTGCAGTAGTATGACGCATTTTGAACTTTCACCTTGATAAAAGGTTGACGCAATACTCCAACCGCCGTTTGAAGTTAAAGCTATATTGCTTTGCGCAAAGACACTTGCACAAAGCAATATAAATAAAGAGCAAGTAAAGAGTTTCCGCATTAAGCAATAATCTCCTCAGGTTTAAACCAAAGGGCAATTTCGCGTTCGGCATCTTCGGGGGAGCCGGAAGCGTGAACGCAGTTAAACATAGTGTCGCCTTTAGTATAACCAAATGCGCCGCGGATTGTATCGGGTGCGGCATTTTCAGGTTTTGTCGGTCCAAGCAAAGTGCGGATTTTGGAAATTGCATCTTCGCCTTCATAAACAAAAGCATAAATGCGGTGGTCTTTAATGCCGTTATAATCGCCGCGCATAAAGTTAATTACATCCTGCAAAAAAGGTTTACCTTCAAGGTGCGGATAGTGTTTACGGGCAAGTTCTTCCGTCATAATAACAACTTTTGCGGCTTTCATATCAAGCCCTAAATGCTCAATACGGTCAATGATGATACCTGTTAAGCGTTTGCTTATGGCATCGGGTTTAATTAAAACTAAAGTTCTTTCTTTCATACCTAAATTATACCATTTAATGCTATAATTTATATATGGCAAAAGAGAAAAGAATATTAGTTGTTGCCGGTGATATATCCGGCGATGTCCACGCATCAAATTTAATAAAAGCTTTAAAAGAACTTGCGCCGGAAATTAAAATTGATACTATCGGCGGCCAGCGTATGAAAGCCGTTAGCGATAATTATTTATATGACCTTATCACCAAAGGCGCAGCCGGTTTTGATGCCGTAATTAAAAAATTTCCCACTTGGTTAAACCTCTATAAACTTGTAAAAAATTATTTAAAAGAAACAAAACCCACGGCAGTTATTACCGTCGATTTTTACGGCTTTAACCACCAAATTTTGAAACTTGCAAAAGCGGAAAATATACCCGCTTATTATTATGTTTGCCCGCAGGTTTGGGCCTCAAGGCGCTACCGCGCAAAAGAGGTTGTACGCCTTACAAAAAGGCAATTTGTCATTTTCCCGTTTGAAGCGGATATTTATAAAGAGTATGGCGGTAACCCCGCATTTTTCGGCAATCCGCTTTTAGATACTGTACCAGATCCGCTTGAAATAAATTACAAAAAAGGTAAAGATGCAGCTTGGAATTTCGGTCTAATGGTCGGCAGCCGTCCGGCGGAAATTGAAAAGCACAGCAAAATATTTTTTGATGTTTTTAAAGAAATTAAAAAAGTTTACAAAAACGCAAAATGTTTTATGTTTGCAGTACCCGAAGTTACTGATGAAAAACTTTATCAACTAACCGGTGCCGGCAAAAAAGAAATGCAAATTGTACGCGAAAAAGATTTTCAAATTAGGCGTACTATGGACTTTGTTTTAACCTGCTCGGGTACCGCTACTTTGGAAAATGCTTTGCTCGGTCTGCCGATGAGCGTTGTTTATAAAACATCTTTTATAACTTATGCGATAGTGCGCGCAATAATTAAAGTGCGTTTTATATCTTTAGTAAACATTTTAAGCAATAAAGAAGTTGTGCGCGAATTTATACAACAGGATGTTAATCCCGAAGCAATTTCAAAAGAGATTCTCGGCATTTTAGGTGATGAAAATAAATATTTAAATATGCGCAAAACTATGCTTGAGTTACGCAATAAACTCGGCGCACCGCCTGTTGCAAAACAAAGTGCAAAACTTATTTTAGAGGATTTATGCAAGACCAATTAAAACAAATTATTGACGGTTTTAAACAATATAGTACGCAAGATACCGCCATAATTGAAAAAGCTTTTAACTTCGCGCAAGAAGCCCACAAAGAACAAAAACGTTTGACGGGCGAACCGTTTTTTATTCATTGTTGCGAAGTGGCAAAAATTTTGCTTGAGCATAAACTTGATGCGGATACTATTGCCGCCGCCCTCTTGCACGATACGGTGGAAGATACCCCAACAACCGTAAAAGATATTGAAACAAATTTTAATAAAACAGTTGCCTTGATGGTTGAAGGTTTAACGAAAATTGATAAACTTGAAAGCACTTCAACCGATGAAGAAACTGTTGAAAATTGGCGCAAGATGTTAATTTCCGTTTCACACGATATAAGAATAATTTTAATTAAACTTGCCGACAGAACGCATAATATGAAAACGCTTGACGCACTCCCCAAACAAAGGCAAATTGAAAAGGCACAGGAAACAATTTCCTTATACGCACCTTTGGCACAGCGCCTTGGAATATTTACTTTAAAAAATGAACTTGAGGACTTATCTTTTAAATATTTACATCCTGCGGAATATGAGGAAATTGTAAAAGGTGTTGCCGAACGTTCTGAAAATTTAAACAAAAAACTTGATTCTTTTAAAAATGCTTTAGATGAGGTTTTAAATAAAGAACAAATCCCGCACCGTTTGCTTGCGCGTGTCAAAAATTATTATTCAATTTACCGCAAAATGCAAAGCCACGAAATACCGTTTTCTGCAATCCAAGATTTACTCGGTGTCAGAATTATAACCGAAACTAAACTTGATTGTTACCGTGCCTTAGGTGCTTTGCACGCAAATTTTAAACCGCTTGCCGGCACTTTTACCGATTATATTGCAATGCCGAAAATGAATATGTATCAAAGTATACATACCACTATTATATATGAAGGTAAATTAATTGAAGTGCAAATCAGAACAGAAGAAATGCACCGCACTTGTGAGTACGGTATTGCGGCACATTGGCGCTATAAACTCGGCACAAAAGAAGACCCGAATTTAGATGAAAAATTAAATTGGATTCGCCAATGGATTGAGTGGCAGCGCGACCTTACCGCCCCGCGTGAATTTATTGAAAGTTTCCAAACCGATATTAACTTAAAACAAGTTTTCGTTTTTACCCCGCAAGGCGAAGTTAAAGTTTTGCCCGAACACGCCACACCTTTAGATTTTGCTTATTTGGTACACTCCGAAATCGGCGAACATTACAGCGGCGCTTTAGTAAACGGCAAAATGGTAAAAATGACTTATGAGTTGCAAAGTGGCGATATTTGCGAAATTCAAACCCGTAAAAATGCCGAGCCTACCCGCCAATGGCTTGAAGCCGCAAAAATGGCACGCACGCGCTCAAAAATCAAAAGGACTTTACGCTCAAAAGGTATTGAAATATGATTTGCTGGAAATGCAAAAGCGATATAAGGGAGTTTGATAACTATTGCAAATATTGCGGTGCAGGGCAAGGCAAACATATACCTATATATTATAAGCATATCGGTATTATTTTACTTTTCTTTTTAATAGGTCCGTTTAACTTATATTTTGTTTGGTTTTCCCCTGCTCTTAAAAAACCCGCAAAAATTATTTACACTGTTGTTTTTCTTACTTTGACAGGTTGGTTTTGTTATAAAATATATCTTTTATTTTTACAAGCGCAAGAGATGTTTAGCTCTTTACCTACCAACTTAATGTTTTAGGTTTTTATTTTAAGTTTTAATGTTCCGCATTATGTTTTTAAATACACAGAACGTGATTTCAGTTTTTTTTGTTTTTTTTGCGGCTCAAAACCGTACAAAATTATATTTTTATGTCTAAGCCGGCAACTCGTAAAAAGCAAGATTCAGCGGTAGGGCCTTGCTTTTTACTTGGACAAACCGGCTTGTTAGAAAATAAAAATATTTAATTTTGCAAACACTAATATCGCCGCAAAAAAGAAAACGGGGAAGATTTAACGACAAAAAATTTTCCTTTTACTCCCCGCCCCTTTCGTAAGAAAGGCGGAGGTGCTGGGAGTGGGGTTGTAAAATTAAAATTTCCATAAAAATACTTGCCGAGTTTTAGTTTACGGTTTGGCTTTGTTTAATTAAAATGCTATACTAAATTAAGAGGTTATTTGTTAATGTAGGGCTAAAAACCCCTATAACAATTAAATGTTTTTGGAATCCGAAAGGATATATTTTGCTTTTATAAGCAAAGGACGAATTAACCGAAAACGTCGTGTAGGCATAAAGTACCTGGCAGGGGAAATATGCTAATGTCAATTATCTTTAAGATATTGGCTACGGCTGTTTGTTTTAGGTATTAATTCGTCCTTAAAATAGATCAGCCGTTTTTAATTGGCTGAAATTAAATAGAGAGGTAAAATTATGTCGGAAGATATTAAAACAAAAATTAAAGAGGAAATAAAAGAATTTGATGAACTTATTAAAAAATATCCCCGTATAGAAGAGTTATATTTTTGCCG
>JAZOVE010000032.1:0-54326 GCA_045658545.1 Elusimicrobiaceae bacterium | reverse complement strand
TTGCGCAGGTAACACTTATATCGATGACGGTTGTTGCCAAGGGCAGTATTGCCCAGAAGATGCTAAAAAATGTAGTTAGAAAATTATTAGTTTATAAATTCCCCCGCGGTGCAAAAAAGCAAAAAATCCGCGGGGGATTTTTATAGTCAATTTAATTACAAATAATTTTCAATTACTTTTTTAACTCTTTCGGCAACGATTTTGTAGCCGTCAGCATTTGGATGTACTTGGTCGGACTTTAAAGATTTTTTACTGTAAATACCGTCCATAATCGCGGGAACAAATAAAGTGTTATACTCTTTGGCAATTTGTTTTTGGATTTTTGTATATGCTTCCATCGGGTATGCACCGCCTGTATCCACCAAAACCGCTATTGCGCCCATACTTTGAACTTGGCGGACAATTTCCCTTAAATTCTGTTCAGTTCGCTCTTTTGGAATTTTCCTAAAAAAATCATTGGCGGAAAATTCTATTAAAACCATATAGGGCGAATATTCTTTAATTTCATTAATTCTGGCAAGGCCTTGTGCGGAAGTATCCCCGCTAATACCTAGGTTTATAACTTCGCGCCCAAGCATTTCGCTTAAATATGCAGGGTAAGTTTCGTTGCGGGCTGCACCTTTCCCGTAAGTTAAACTATCACCGAAAGCAATGATATCAGTATTGGAATTTGGGTAATTTTTCGGCTCTTGTTTTGAACAAGCAATCAAAAAAATTAAAATAAAAAGTAAGTATAAATATTTTTTCATAAGATTCCTTATTAGTAAACTTTGGGCAAAGCACTTTGATTTTTCTTTGATGATGAATAAAATAAAACCAAACCGTGCTCATATACTCGGCAATTATTTTTGAGGAAATTTTGATTTTCTCCGCGACGACGAGTACCAAGAAGAATGTGGAGCGAAGCGACATCTCGGTACTCTAGGAGCAGAAAAATCAAAATTTACCAAAAAGAGTTAGCCGGCTATAAGTGAAAACTGTAAATTTCCTGTTTGCTTTTTAATCATACAAAAATTATATACAATATTAATATGAAAGTAAACGAAAATTATTTGAATTTAGAGGCATCTTATCTGTTCCCTAAGATAGCCAAAAAAACGGCTGAATTTAAAGCCCAAAACCCAAACGCAAAAGTTATAAGTTTAGGTATCGGTGATGTTACACAGCCGCTTGCACCGGCGGTAATTGCCGCTATGCAAAAAGCAGTTACGGAGATGGGTTGCAAAGAAACTTTCCGCGGTTACGGCCCCGAGCAAGGTTACGATTTTTTAATAAAAGCAATTATTGAAAATGATTATAAAACACGCGGTATAACTTTAGATACCGACGAAGTTTTTGTAAGCGACGGCGCAAAATGCGATGTCGGCAATATCCAAGAAATATTTTCTGTCGACTCTACTGTCTTATTAACGGACCCGATTTACCCTGTTTACCGCGATACAAATATTATGGCAGGCCGCAAAATTTTGAAAGTTCCCGCAACAAAGGAAAATAATTTTACCCCCGCACCTCCCTCCGAACACAGCGATATAATTTATATTTGCTCACCAAATAACCCGACTGGTGCTACAATGACAAAGGATCAATTAAAAGCTTGGGTTGCCTATGCTAAAAAAGAGCAGGCGGTAATCATTTTTGATTCTGCTTATGAGGCCTATATTCAAGACGGTAATTTGCCGCACTCAATTTATGAAATTGACGGTGCAAAAGATGTTGCTATTGAAGTGCGCTCATACTCAAAAACCGCCGGTTTTACAGGTACGCGTTGTGCATATATGGTAGTTCCAAAAAATTTAAAAGGGATAGCTAATGGTAAAGAAATTTCTTTAAACGCAATGTGGCGCAGACGGCATACAACAAAATTTAACGGCGTTTCTTATATCATCCAACGCGGCGCGGAAGCAATTTATACCGAAGAAGGCAAAAAACAAATCAAACAAACTATTGCTTATTATATGGAAAATGCAAAAATTATCCGCACCGCTTTAAAAGATTTAGGCTACACAGTTTACGGCGGGGAAAATGCACCTTATATTTGGCTTGAAGTTCCAAAAGGGCAAACATCTTTTAGCTTTTTTGAACTTTTACTAAATAAATGCGCTTTGGTTTGTACACCTGGTGCAGGTTTCGGAGAAGCGGGCGAGGGTTATTGCCGTTTAACCGCTTTTGGCAGCCGCGAAAATACTTTAGAGGCATTAGAGAGAATAAAAAAATTATGAAACAAATACCCTTTATAAAAATGGACGGGCTTGGAAATGATTTTGTAATTATCGACGCACGCAAAAGCAAAATTTCCTTAACACCTGCTTTGATTTGCAAAATAGCAAACAGGAAAACGGGTGTGGGTTTTGACCAGCTTATTGTGCTTAAAAAATCTAAAATTTGCGACGTTAAAATGGAAATTTATAATGCCGACGGTTCAACCGCCGGCGCTTGCGGTAACGGTACGCGCTGCGTAAGCAGTTTGATTTTTGAAGAAACAAAAAAACAAAAAATAACTTTAGAAGCACCCGATAATAAAATTTTAACTGCTTGGCGCGGTAAGTTAATTACCGTCGATATGGGTGAACCTAAAACCGCTTGGCAAGATATTCCGCTTTCCAAAAAAGCAGACACTTTAAATTTAAAAATTTTACAAAATTTACCGCCGGCAGTTTGTGTATCTATGGGTAACCCACACGCCGTATTTTTTGTTAAAGATATAGAAAAAATTAACCTTGCCGAACTTGGCAAGAAAGTGGAAAATCATAAAATTTTCCCTCAAAAAACCAATGTGGAATTTGCACAAATTTTGGGGCCGCAAAAAATCCGTATGCGTGTTTGGGAACGCGGCGCAGGTATAACAATGGCTTGCGGTAGCGGTGCTTGCGCAACGCTTGCAGGTGCAATTTTACGCGGGCTTATCAAAAATAAAGCTGCAATTATTATGGACGGCGGAACTTTGTTTATAGAACAAAAACAAGGCCGCATTTTAATGAGCGGCCCTGTAAATAAAGCATTTTGCGGCATATATTTCGCTTAAAATTAAGAAAATACTATACGCGCAAATCCATTTGTTATTTCATTAGCAGACAGAACTTCTTTTAAATTTTCATTTTGCAAAAGCGGTGCAAGGGTTTCATTATTTTGCATTAGTTCTTTTGCTCTTTGCGGATTAGTTAAAAAATAATTTGCACTTTTACTTAATAAAATTTCTTCCACCAAAGTGCTGTTAAATAATTTTGTTAAAAGCTCTTTATCTTGCAAAACACCTTTTACGGCATTACTGTTAATTAAATCAACAAATTCTTCGGAATTATTTTCTATTAAGTCGGTAAGTGTTAAATAATTATCCAAAATTCCGGCGACATCTTGGCGGCCGAAAAACCCTTCCAAAACATCTTTATTATTAAATACTACTTCAAGCACTTGCGGATAATTTAAATTAGTGGCGACGGTATTAGTCAAACTCCAATTCGTTGAACCTATTAAGCGCAAATCTTCTGCGGTAGCATAAGCAATATTGCCGATATTTAAGCTTTTGATTGCTTGGCCGATATCATCATAACGGGCGGCTTGTTTTTGGCGTGTTTCGACAGGGGAAACGAAATTTTGTTCCGCACCCACAGGCGGTAATTCAACATACTCTATATTATTATTTGTAAAAGAAGATAATTGTTCTTTAGTTATTTGAGAGCTTAAATCATTACTCTCCCTAGCATACCAAGAAACCCCGTATGCCATTAATACCGCCAAAAAAATTACAACAATAACAGGAAAAAATATAGAATTTTCTTTCATAAAAATATTTTAACATAAAATATAATGTTTTACAAAATTTTATTTTTTAAATAAACACCCCCACTTAAAGTGAGGGTGCTTTGCTATTTGTAAACTTGATATAATAAACTATATCCAAGTGTTTAATTTGGTAACTTTGTCTTGTTTGCGGACTTTCGGTTCGCCGACAAGTTCTTGAACATAAACCTCAGCTAAATATACTTTACTTCCTACTGCCAAATGACCGCCGACGATAGTTCCGTCTTTTTGTGCCAAAACTACATGTGCGTGTACATTTGAGCGGTTGTCCATAATACTGATATTGCCGGTTATTGATAAAATTTCAGTTTCTTTGGTAACTACAATTTTTTCATATTTCTTTTTTGCTTGGTCAAAATATGCTAAAGTTGCATTTTCTAAAGAACCGATACCGCTTAAAATACCGCATTTAATTTGATTGTCGTGGCAAAAATCAGTAAGTTCCGTAAGTAAATCTTTGCCTTTATTGATTTTAAAAATATAAGTCCTGCCTGCAAGATATGTTTTGTGTTCTGCCATATAATTCTCCTTTACTTTTTTAAATTAATACCAATTTTCTAAATTTTGCAAATATTCTTTTATTTGCTTATATTGGGCCTCACCGTCAAGGCCTGCCTCTTTATAACAGTCCGCAGCTTGCCCGCTTGTTAAATACTTTCCTTGTTTGAAAGGGGATAAGGAAAATTCTTCCCCTTTAACTGATTTTAACCATCTGCGCATTGTAGGCATAGTAAAATCAGTTATAGCTATTGCCCTGTATAATTCGCCGATAGGCAAAATTTCATTTTGTTCGTCTTGGGTTAAAGCGTCAAAGAGTTCGGGGCTGACCACATAGTAAGCATTAATTTCTAAATTTTCAGCTTTAATTTTAGGTAATACTTGTTGAACAAAAATTTCACCCACACCAGAGCCTTGTAAAATTACAGTTCCTTTTGCATCTTTATGTCTATAAAGTGCATAAACACCGTTTTTGACTTGGACTTGCGGGTCACTGTCAAAAAGGGCTCTATCGGTAATTTTCACATTAGGGCGTGTAACAACAGGGTATAAAACTGCCGGCCTTTTATTTAATGCTGCCGTTAAAGAAGGCCAAACATCATTTGCATCCAAAGGTGTTAAAGTTATTGCCGCACCTTTGGGAAAATTGTCCTCAATAAGTTGTAACATTTGCGGATCTGCGTGGGTTGGGCCGTCAGGGCCTGTCGGTAAACCTGCGTGGCCTGTAAAAATAATAAAAGTATTTTTACCTTTACCGGTTACTTCTGCATATGCTTGTTGCCCTATTGCATGCAAACGCGCTTGTGTGTGCATCATCGCCGAAGTAAATGCGCCGTAAGATGCCGCAACGCCGAGTTGTTTACCGTATGCGGAAACACCGCTCATAACAGCGCTTAAACCGTCTTCTGTTATACCGCCACTTGAAATTAAACGTGAATCCGGATTGTTTTTCTTATTATAAAAACCTTTACTGTCGTAAGCGATTTTACCTGCACCGGTTGAACCTGACAAATCTGCCGTAGCCACAATCAAAGTACCGTTTGTATCTTTGCTGATTTTTGCAAGAGCTTGTGCCATTGTCGCCCTTAAAGTAGGATCTTGACCTGCGGCAAAAGTAAATTCGCTTGGTATATTTTCCGGTGTAAAAGATTTATAAACTTCTTCCGTCTTAAATTCCTTTTGAACGCGGTTTGCTTGTTGCAAACGCTCGGCAGCTGTTTTTATTTTGCCTGCAAAATTCGCAAATAAATCTTTATTTGAAGTTATAACTTCGCGGACGGTAAGCAAATTATTATAAAAACAATCTTCAATTTCCTGCCCTTCGCAAAGATGCGGGATTTTGACGCCGAAAGTCCTTTCAAATTCTTCAACCGCTTTATAAAATTCCGGTGAACATAATTTATGACCGCCGCCATGGCTTGCTTTGCCTTCAAGACCATAATTCCAACCTTTAATTGTTCTGTAAATTATGGCGGTAGGTAAACCGTTGTTTAAAGTTTCAGCAAACTTTTGCGCGGCATAAATGTGTGCGGCATTTAAACCCTCTTTTACAAAAATTACATTAAAACCGTTTAAGTAAAAAAGTTCAGACGGTTCCCAAGCGACATAATCGCCGGGGGTATCGTTTTCCGCGGTAACTTTATCACTGTCTATTGATGCTTGGTTCCAATCAAGATGAACTACTAAATTATCAAGCCCCGCACGTGATGCAATAGCCATAGCTTCGGCACATCTGCCGGCAGTTAGACCGCCTTCACCCTCTATAACATGTACCTTAGGTGTATTTTGAGGGTAAGTTAAAGCCGCACCTAAAGCAAGCCCCACACTTGCCCCAAAACCGATACCTGATGCCCCCGTTGCAAGTTTAATAAAAGGTGTTAAAGGTTCAGGGTGCCCGTCTAAAGATTTAGCATTAAACTGTTTAAAAAGTTTACTGTTATTTGCAGGGGATTTCCTAAACCCAAGCAAATCTTCAAAACGGATTTGGCGCTTTTCTTCTGCAAGTATTTCGGGAGCATAATTTTTAACGATTTCATTTCTTAAAGCCCACAAAGCGTATAAGCCAAGGGCTTTATGGCCTGCCGCATAAGAAATAATATCAGCGCTTTCTTCGTCGGGGTTTTTGAAATTATACGCCATTTGGTTAAACAATAAATTTTGAACAATTTTACCCGAAGAAATACTGCCGCCCGGATGCCCTGTTTGCGCGAAATTATAAAGTATCGCACATAAAGCGCGATACATTACATCAAGTTTATTTAGTGCCTCAAGCTCCGTTTGACTGATTTGGCAACCGGGTTCTTGCAATAAATCTTCTGCCTTATAATAAAGTCCTTGTTTTTTGAGGGTTAAAGTATTTTGTGCAATAGGCATTAAAAATCCTCTAAATTACTTTTTGCAAGTTCAAGTACAAGATGCCAAGCAGCTTCAATATCAGTTTTACAAGCAACTTCAACATTTGAGTGTATGTACCTAACAGGTATGCTTATAGGGCAAGCTGCTGCCGGGCCGCCGCATCTTTGTATGGCTTTTGCGTCATTTGAACCGCGTGAAGCTACACGCAACTGATACGGAATATTATGCTCTGTGCCGAGTTTCCTTAAAAGTTTTGTAAGTTTGTAATCTGATAATGTACCTTTATCCGCTAAAGTTATACCTACACCTTTACCGACATTTAAAACATAATCTTGCGGTGGAATTCCAGGGGTATCAAGCGCGCCGGTGGTATCAATGGTTAAAGCGATATCGGGGTTTATATGGAAAACCGATGCCTCTGCACCGACAAGGCCGAATTCTTCTTCCACTGTAAAAACCGCATAAATATTTGCGCTGTGTTCTTTAGGGAGATTTTGAAGAAGTTTAATTAAACTGTAAACACCGGCCCTATCGTCAAGAGCTTTGGAAGATACAAAATTTTCCCCGAGTTCAATAGGGGTGCGTTCCAAGACGGCAGGATCACCGATAGTTATAATTTCACAAGCTTTTTTATAATCTAAACCAAGGTCAATAAAAAGTGAATTTTCTGTTATTGCGGCTTTATCTGCGGCAGTTAAATAGTGTGCCGGTTTAGCACCGATAACACCGGTAATAAGGCCATGTTTTTCCGTCATAATAACTACGCGTTGGGCAAGCAAGGTGCGAGGGTCAATACCGCCTGTTAAAGCAAAACGCAAAAAACCGTTTGGTTCAATATAGCGTACGCGCATGGAAACTTCATCCATATGTGCGGTAAGCATAAGTTTGGTTTTGCCTGTACCTTTTTTAAATGTAACAAGGTTACCGAGTTTATCAATTTTTACTTCGTCTACATAAGGTTTTACCAAATCTAAAACAATATCACGCAATAATTCTTCTCTACCGGATGGGGCAGGGGTTGAGGTTAGTTTTGAAAGCAAATTAAAATCCATATAAAATCTCCTTTAAGGCAAAATAATCTCGCGTGCGCGGGAACAACGCTATTGTATCATATTTTGAGCAAAAATTTCATCTTAACTTTTAAGGAATAATTTGTTATGATATTTATATGGAATTTATACTATTGGAGGATTTATGTTAAAAAGCAAAAAAGGTTTCAGTTTAATTGAATTACTCGCCGTAATACTAACTATAGGAATTTTAACTTCTATTGCTATACCGGGTTATAAAACTTCGGTAGCTAAAACAAAAATAGTAGCAAATATGATGTTACTTCGTGCTATGCAAAACGGTATAGTGCATTTTTATGATCTTAACGGTTTTTTGCCTACAAAAATATCACAACTGCCGATTAATCCGGGTGAATTTAGAGGTAATGGGGATACTTCTAGAGTACATATTGCAACGAACTGTACTTTTTCACTTGTAAGAAATAATGTAAATATCGCAGTAACAGAAACCTGCGCGGACGGAGATTGGACTTTAACTTACCCTGTGCAATTTAATCAAGCATCGGGTTACTATGTAGCCGCAATACCGACTTTTACAGTAAATAGTGATGAAGACAGAATGCATAAAATCGCAAACAACTTCGGTTGGGAATTACACAACGGAAGCACTGATGTTTACGAAGTTAGATAAAACATTGTTAAAATTTGCTAAAATTATTTTATGAGTAAAAGACGATTAGCTAGGGAATATGCCCTTCAAACTTTATATATAGCGGAAGCAGCTTCGATGTCATTAAGCGAGGCGGTTTTGTATGCCAATAATTTTTACGGCAATTTAGAGGAAGATACTTTCCCTTTCTGTAAAGACCTTGTAAGCGGAACACTTGAACATAAAAATAAAATTGATAAAATTTTAAGTTCTTATGCAACAAATTGGAGTGTGGGCCGTATGTCTTCAGTCGACCGCTGCATTTTGCGTATGGCGACTTATGAACTTGTGTTCAGTTCAGATAAAGCACCTGTTCCAGCTATTATAGATGAAGCCATAGAACTTTCAAAAAAATATTCTACAGATAAATCAGGTAAATTCATTAATGGCCTTTTAGACCGCATTAAAACCGAGCGGAAAAATGGATAAAAAAACAGAAGCCGAAAATTTAAAAAAACTGCTTTGGCATCATAATAACCTTTATTATAATTTAGATAAACCGGAAATATCCGATTACGAATATGATTTGCTCTATTCCCAACTAAAAAAATTGGAAAAAGAGGACCCTTCTTTGATTACAGCTGATTCCCCTACGCAACGCATAGGCGGTGAATCTTCTTCAAGTTTTGAGCCGGTGGAACATATAGTCCCCATGATGTCTTTAGATAATACTTATAATGAAGAAGAAATGCGCGCTTGGTACGAACGGACCGCAAAAGCTTTAAATTCGCGTAATTTTGAAATGGTAGTGGAAAGTAAAATTGACGGGCTTTCCTGTTCCTTAACTTATGTCGACGGTGTTTTGAAAACCGCCGCTACACGCGGCGATGGCAAAGTAGGCGAAGATATCACACAAAACGCCAAAACAATTAAAAATATTCCGCTTAAACTTGCCGGTGAAAATAAAGGTATGTTTGAAGTACGCGGTGAAGTTTTTTTGCCGAAAGAGGCACTAGTTAAATTAAACGAAATGCAGGAAGATAAAGACCTTCCGCCTTTTGCAAATGCCCGTAATGCGGCTGCCGGTTCACTTCGGCAAAAAGACGCAAAAATTACTGCCGAGCGCCCTTTAAAATTCTATATACACTCTTTCGGTGCAAGTGATTTTGAATTTAACAGTTATAGCGGTTTTATTGATAAATGCAAAGAACTCGGCTTGCCTGTTTCACCTGTTCGGGAAACTTTTACCGACTTTGAAAAAGTAATAGAATTTTACCGCAAATTTAAAACGGAACTTCACAATTTACCTTATGATGCCGATGGGCTTGTAATAAAAGTAAATTCTTTTGCTTTACAAAAAATTTTGGGGGTAACTGCAAAAACGCCGCGTTGGGCAGAAGCGTTTAAATACCCTGCCGAACGTGTTAAAACCATTGTTGAAGATATAACTTACGGCGTCGGCAGAACAGGGGTTATAACACCTGTTGCGGTGCTTAAAGCGGTTAAATGCGGCGGCGTTACAATAACATCAGCCACCTTGCATAATTTTGATGAAATAAAACGCCTTAATTTAAAAATAGGGGATACAGTTCTAATTGAACGCGCCGGCGAAGTTATACCTAAAGTTTTGGAAGTTGTCAGCAGCCATGCTGATGCAAAAACCGTCATAGAACCTACAATTTGCCCTGTCTGTAAAGGCACTTTGGTTAAAGAGGAAGGCGAGGTCGCCCTCCGTTGCATAAACCCAAGCTGCCCTGCGCAAATTAAAAGACGTATTAAACATTTTGCGTCACGTAGTGCGATGGATATTGAGGGCCTTGGTGATGTGGTTATAGATCAACTTGTTGATTATCAATCAATAAAAAAATTAAGTGATATTTACAAATTAACTTTATTTGATTTAATGGCTTTAAAAGCCTTTGCCGATAAAAAGGCAGACAATTTGCTTAATGCTATTGAAAATTCAAAACACCGCCCGCTTGATAAATTTATTTTTGCTTTGGGTATACGCCATATCGGCGCAAAAATGGCGGAAACTTTAGCGCGGCAATTTGGAACTTTAGAAAATTTAGCAAAAGCAACAGTTGAAGAACTTGCGAAAATATCTGAAATCGGCGAAATAGCCGCGCATAGTATTTTTGATTTTTTTAATTCTGCCGAAGTACAAAATGAACTTAAAAATTTTGCTATGCTCGGTGTGAAATTAGAACCTTTAAAACAAAAAACATCTGCTTTGCTTGATGGTAAAACTTTTGTTTTTACCGGCGAACTTGAAACTTTAACCCGCGAACAAGCACAAAATTTAGCTAAAGAAAACGGCGCAAAAGTTTCGGGCAGTGTATCAAGTAAAACTTATGCTGTTGTTACCGGTAAAGAGGCCGGTTCAAAACTAAAAAAAGCCGAGGAACTTGGCGTAAAAATTTTAACCGAAGCAGAATTTTTAGAACTTATTTCAAAAAAATAATATTTACGGTAAAAAATGGTTCTATTATATTATTGAAATACGGTAACTTCTGTTGACAGATTTTTTTTGTTTTTCTATAATTTTTATATATAGCGGTAAAGATATTGTATAAATTAATTATGGAGAAGATAAAAATGAAAGTTAAAAGTAGAGCCAAAGGTTTTACACTAATTGAAATCCTAGTCGTTATCATAATATTAGGCGTTTTGGCCGGTATAGCTGTACCTACTTATAATAAATTGATTAGGAAAAGCCGTGTTGCCGACGGTTTACATGGCCTTGATGTGTTAGCCGGCGCACAAGAAAAATACTTTATTGACCACGGTTTTTATGCACAAGATATAACGCGTTTAAATGCCCCTTTTAAAGAGTATAGAACAGGGGAACATAATGACATATTCACAACAAATTTTACTTATATTAAACCTTTAAGAAGGAATTGTATAGAAGCGCAATCAAATAGAGCCGATTATAAACTTGTAAAAAATTATGAAAGCAAAGAAAAGATTGTTTGTATAGGTGAATTTTGTAATAATATTATAGATTATGTTTCTGAAATGAATGAAGAACTTTATTCTTCGCTTTGTCCCATTAATAATAATGATACTTGTACGGACCCACAACCTGAAAATATAGAAGGTGAGTGTGGTATTATGACATATACTTGTGAGAGAGATGGAAGCGGTAATTGGAATTGGGTTGGGCATCCCTCTCTTAATGAAGGTAATGAATGCTGGGACGGTCAGACCAGACCAAAACCCGGTGATCCTAGCATAACTCAAGTTTGTGTTGACTGTCATTGGACCGAGTGTGGTGAAGGTGTGCCTCAACTACAGCCTCTCCAAGCAGATGCAACAGGTAGTATTAATATAAAACCTTGCCATACCTATAACGGGGTTGAAGACCCGGACCGATATTGTGGTATATTAAAAACCGACAAACAGGTATGTGTAAATGATAATTGGATTTGGGACTTTTCCGAATCAATTTGTGAAGCCCAAGAAAAACCGGATGAACCTTTCGAAATAACCAGTGACGGATGTTTAAAAAGACCGCAGGAATGGAAATGTTATGTAGGGGAGTGGTTCCCGGAAGCAAGTGGTAATTGGGCTGCTAACGGCAATGTGCAAGTTATTATTGGCGAAGATGCTATAAACCACCCTCACATTATTAATTATCCAAAAGATTGTACGCTGGATAATGGCGGTTTTAGAATAGAAGGTAATAGGGTTCTTCCTCTTGGAGGAGCAGCAATGACATGGTGTGAAAATTGTTTAACAAAAACTTGCCCAAGTGGATCAGTACGTAATGTTAACAATGGTAAATGTTATACACCTTCTAATCATATGTTCTTGCTTGCACTTAATGATTTCTATATTCCATCATATGAACCAAACGTATGTTTTAACTCGATGCCATTCCCTGCGAGTGAGCTATTAGCATGTAGGAAGGACGGATCGGGAAATGCTGTAGAGGAAAACCCTGGATGTCCTGAACCAGATAATTCAAGTTCTTATCATTATTCTTGTTTGATTAATGAAGGAAGAACTGTGGAAAGAGGGGAGTGTTATGCTCCACTGGAATATTGCAAGACAGCGCAGAACCCAACGAATATTTTAAGTTGTTATGATGTAGAACATCATTCAGCTTTCGGGCAAGCGGTTACTTGGGATGATCATACGCATGAAGCAAGGGCGAAAGTCAAATGGTGCGGTCTTGATTATTATTTCTATTGCCCTCCAAGAATATTAGAAGAAACTGGTAATCATCTTAGAACTTGTGATGAAGTTGTTTCAGTCATATTTCAAAATATTTAGTGTTTTTTAGGATCTGTTTCTCTTATCTTTTGCCGGAATACAAATAAAACTGCAAAAGGTAAGGGAAATATGGACAGTAAGTTCGTTAACAGTCTGTTTAATATTTAACAATCTAATACAATCTAAAGTTTAATATAACTCTCCCCTTAATGCTCTAAATTTTGTATCATATATTATATGTACTTAAAAGCTCTGGAAATAATCGGTTTCAAATCATTTGCCGACAAAGTCCGCCTCAATTTTGAGCCGGGGGTTTCTTGTATCGTCGGGCCAAACGGTTGCGGTAAGTCAAATGTTATTGATTCTGTGCGTTGGGCTATCGGTGAAATGTCTTGGAAGTCCCTTCGTTCAGGTTCAATGGTTGATATTATTTTCAACGGTACAAAGCAAAGACCGCCGCAAAATATGGCGCAGGTCAATATGATTTTTGACAACTCAAAACGCGAGTTGCCTATTGATTTTTCAGAAGTAACAGTTTCCCGTAAAATTTACCGCTCAGGTGAAAGTGAATATTATTTAAACCGCGTTCAATGCCGCTTAAAAGATATTCGCGAAATGTTTTTAGATACCGGTATCGGCGGCGAGGGTTATGCTATTATCGACCAGGGTTCAATCAGCCGCTTGCTTGAAAATGCCGGCCCGCTTGAAAGGCGCGAGATGTTTGAAGAAGTTGCCGGTGTTTCCAAATATAAAGCCAAACGCGACGAAGCTATCCGCAAACTTGAACACGTGGATATGGATATTGCACGTTTAAGCGACACTTTGGCACTTATTGCCGAGCAAATTAAAAAGCTTGACAGCGAAGCCCGCAAAGCACGCCTCTACCAAAAATATCGCGAAGAATTAAAAGAAAGCGAAATTGCTTTGGCCCTTGAAAATATTAAAAGCCACGACAGAGAAATAAACCAAACCGCTTTTGCTTTAGAGCCGATTTCAAAAGAAATAAATGATTTACAGGCCACAATTTCCGCTTTGGAAGGGGAGGCCGCCGCACTTGACCTCAACCTAACCCACAAGCAAAAAGAATATCAGGAATTTAATGAAAAGATTGCCGCCGCAAAATATCAAATCGGCTTGCTTGAAGGCGTTGTTCAAAACTGCCAAAATTTAACGGGCGAACTTACTTTGCAACTCCAAAGTTCTAAAGCCGAGGAAGAATTAAGTAAAAAGCGTTTGCTTGAACTTACACCCGCTTTACAAAATTTACAACAACAATTAAACCAAGCGGCAGAAGCACTTGTTCCTTTACAGGAAAAATATAATCAAAAATATGCGCAGGTTAAACAAAACGAAGAACAACTTAAAATCGTGCAAGAGCAGATGGAAGAATCAAGCTCAAAACTTTTAACTTTAGCGCAACAGGAAATGGAATTAAGCGGTAAAATCGCGCTTGAAGAAAGTGCCGTTTCACACGAAAATAATAATTTAATTAATTTGCAACGCAATTTAGAAGCGCAAAAAGAACGTGCCGCAAGTATCGACGGGGAAATTGCAAATTTCCAAAACACCGTTACCCAAAAAGAACAGGAATTAAACACTTTAAAACAAAAACAACAAGAGCTTGAAGAATCAAAACGCAACCTTGAAAATCAAAGGCAGGAATTAAATAAAACCTTGAGTAATTTGCAAGCGGAAATTGCCTCTTTAAAAACCAAAATGCAGATGATTGAGATGCAAGGCAAAAAAGATCCGTATTGGCTCGGTGCAAAAATTATTGAAGAAAATAAAGTTTCCGGCATAATGGGAACTTTGCGTAAAAATATCAAATTTAAAAAAGAACATACTTTGACCGTCGAAGAAACTTTAGGTAAATTTCTTGATTCTTTAATTTGTCCGGACCTTGAAACCGCCCAAAAAGCTATTAGCATTTTAAAACAAAAAGGCGGCGCACGCGGCAGATTCTTAATTTTAAATAAAGTTCCGCAAGTGCAAAATGAGAGTTCAATGTTTGACGGGGCACAAAACTTACGTTCTTTAATTGAGTGCGAACCGAAACTTTCCGCTTTACTTGATTATTTATGCAGCGGCTATGCTTTAAACGGCAGCGAAGTTGCAGGCAGTTTCTGGCTTTCAGGTGGGGAAAAGGAAGTTAAAACCCTTGAAAGTTTCTGGGCAGAAGAAGAATCTGCAAAAGCCGATTTAAAACAAAAAACCAAAGAGCAGGAAGAAACCGCGCAAAAAATTATTAAAAATATGGAAGAAATTTCCGTAAAAGAACAGGAAATTAAAACCGCTTCCGCCAAAATTCAAGAAGATTTAATTGCCTTAAATACGGCTAAAAATAATTTGGCTGTCCGTCAAAGAAATAAGCAGGAAATTGAGGCCGCCCAAGCCCAAATCAATAAAAATAAAGAAGAACTTTTACAAAACTTGGAAGCGCGCAAACAAAAAATTAATACATCAAAAGAAGAACTTAAAATTTTTAGGACAAAACAAGAAGAAACTAAAAAAGAGGCAGAGGCCGCCCGCCAAAAACGCGCCGAACTTGAAACCGAAGCCGCCAATTTAAAAACGGAAATTGAGCGCGCAAATGCCGCTTTATACGAAGTAAAACTCAAGAAAAATAATATTGAACTTGATTTGAAAAGCTCTTCCACCGAACAACAAAATTTAGCCGAGCAGGAAAAGAAACGCCAAGAGCAAATGTTAAAATCTCAAGAGCGCGTGAAAGCTTTGGAAGAAGAAAAATTAACTTCTCAAGCAAAACTTACCGCGCAGCGCGATGCTTTGGCTGCTTTGGAACTTTCCGAAGTAAAAATGAAGGAAGGTTTAACTGCTATTAAGTTAGAATTTGATAATAAAAATTCCGCTTTAAACAAAAATAAAACGCGTGTTAATGAGTTAACTGTCAAGGCACATGATTTGGAAAACACTTTAACAAATCACCGCCGCCAAAAAACGGCAATAATTAACACTTTACTTGAAAGTTGGAATATCACGCAAGAAGAAGCGCAAATGAAATGGGGTGAAAAGAAGGTTGACCTTGAACGCGTTAAAATGATGCGCCATCGTATTGAAAGTATGGGTGCCGTAAACATGACCGCCCCCGAAGAATACGACGCATTAAAAGAAAGAAATGATTTCTTAACCAAACAAATTGAGGACTTACAAAACGCAAAACGCGACTTAAAGGCGGCAATAACAAAAATCAATGCCACTACGCGCGAGAACTTTAAATATACTTTTGAACAAGTCAGAACTTTCTACAAACAAATTTACAAAAAACTTTCTATGGGCGGTGAGGCAGAACTTACTTTGACCGACCCGAACAATTTACTTGAAACAGGTATTGAAGTTACCGCACAGCCACCCGGTAAAAAACTGTTAAGTATTGCCGTTTTATCAGGTGGGGAAAAGGCCTTTGCCGCCTTGGCGCTTTTGTTTGCCTTCTTTATGCACAAACCTTCGCCTTTCTGTATTTTGGATGAAGCCGATGCACCTTTGGATGAAGCTAACGTCGGCAGATATGTTGATGTCATTAAAGAATTTTCCGCTAATACCCAATTTATCGTGGTAACGCATAATAAGACCACGATGTCTGCCGCGCAGATGCTTTACGGCATTACGATGGAAGAAAAGGGCGTTTCAAAAGTACTCTCTTTAAACCTTAAAGAACAAGAAGAAAAAATCAATCAACTTGTCGCTTAATTTAATTTTACGTGTTCACTTTCCGCATTATATTCACGAACGCGCGAAACGTGCTTGCAGTTTTTTGTTTTCAATTTTGCAAGCACTAATATCACCGCAAAAAAGAAAACGGGGAAGATTTAACGACAAAAAAAGTTGTACAATTTCCCAATATACGTTTAATTCCACGACGATGCCTCTTGACAAGTTTTTTTCTATAATTTTCATATATAGCACAAAAGCGCCGTATAAATTAAAAGAGGAGAAATAAAAATGGAAACAAAAAGTGATACCAAAGGTTTTACATTAATAGAACTTTTGGTTGTAGTTTTAATAATAGGTATACTATCAGCGGTAGCATTACCTATTTATCGTAAAAGTGTAGAAAGATCAAGATCCGTTGAAGCAGTATTAATATTAAACGATGCGGCAAAAGCGGAACAGGATTTTGCTCTTGCCTCAGGCAGATATACAACTTATTGGGATTCTTTGTCAATAACTAGGCCTGATATAGTTGAAGGTACAGTCTATTGTTTACAAGGGGAAAACACTGCCAATCAGGATAATTGCGGTAACGACAGTAGTTATAAAGTAAAATTGACAGTATCTAATGATGATACAAAAAGTGTGGTAATGGCAACGCGTATGCCAAATAACCCGTATGGAGATTATAAATTGTTCAAATTTATGAGCGGGGATCCCACAATTTATTGTAAAGCAGCAGCAACATCTGAAAGTAATATTTGCGAAATATTAGGTTTTCCGACAAGGAACTTACCCGAGACAAGAAATATAGACAAGGAAGAAGCAATAAATTGTACTACTGAATTGCATGGTAGTTTATCAAACCCTCAAAACTATACTTGTGATAGGGTAACTTATGATGATGGCTCTTTTGATGAGAATGCATATTTTGCTAATGGCAATTTATATGATCTTTTTACTTTCGATTCTGAGGGGAAACAAACAGGAGATATTTGGTTACATACAGAGGGAAATTCTAAAGGAGCAGCTTTTTCAACATATAATGATGGTAAACAAACTGGTATCGTCGTATGGGCATTTCCTGGGGATGGTCCGGACAGACCAGAAGACGGTTCAGTTAAATGGGGGGCTCATTACAATGAGAATGGTAAAAGAATAGATTTTACATCGTATAACCCTGACAATAGTATAAATACATATGATAAATATGTAAATGGTAGTAGACATTATAGAGCTATATATGATTCTGAAGGAAATATAAAAGAATTTCGTTGTTTTAATGCAAGTTGTTCGGGCACAGGAACTTGTGTTGGTTTAGAAGCATGTAGGGAGTCACAATATTGGCAGTATATACCAGATATTTCTACTTTACCTACTCATGATACCTATTTTAATGAAGAAAATATAAATAAATTGTGTCAAATGAGATCTGATTTGGCAATTTGTGGTTAAATAATTACTTTATTGTAACCCTCGCGGTCGATCATTCCCGCGGGGGTTTTTTATTTACTTAATACATATAGATTTGTTATAATTATATCGTGGAAAAACAAAGTATTTTTAAAGATAAAGTTATAATTTTAGGTATAACAGGTGCATTAACTTGTTTCAAAATTTGCCCTTTAATTCAGCGTTTGAGGAAAGAGGGTGCGCGTTTCCGTATAGTTGCAAGTGAGAATGCCCTAAATTTTATCACAAAAACCACTTTGCAGACCTTGGCGAAAACCGAGGTCTTAACAACACAATTTAACCCTAAAAAATTTGACGAAAATCATAAAAGTCTAGCCGAAGAAGGCGACATTTTTTTACTCGCCCCCGCAACGGCCCAAACTATACAAAAAGTCGCAAACGGTGTGGCAGACAATTTGCTTAGTTCCGTCTTATGTGCTTGGCGAAAGCCTTTACTTATTGCACCTGCTATGAACACCGGAATGTGGTTTAACCCATCAACGCAGGCAAATATTTCCGCTTTAAAAAAGCGCGGTGCATTTTTCGTGGAAACTAAAAAAGGCGCAATGCCGGAAGCCGATTTAATTTATACGGAACTTGAGAAAATTTTAAAATTCCAAAACAAATTAAAAGGCAAAAATATTTTAATCACAAACGGAAATATTAAAGAAAAATGCGGCGAAATATATTTAACCGCGGGGGAAAATTCAAATTTCGGTAAAATTATTGCCGATTTTGCTTATATTTGCGGTGCAAAAATTACCTTAATAAGCAATCAGCTATTTGACGTGCCTTATGAGCAAATTTTAGTTAAAGATACCGAAGAATTTAAAGATATCGTTTTAGATAATTTACCAAACGCAAATATTTTCCTGCATACCGCCAAACTTTTGCCTTATACTGTTAAAAACGACAAAGACCTAACTTTTACTTTACAAAAATGCGAAGATATTTTTAATATCTTTTTACAAAGCAAAAAACCAAACCAAATTTTCAAATCTTTAAATGAAGTTGATTTCAAAACCCAAACCCCGCAAGAATTTGCCGCACAAATTTTGGATTTATTATTAAGATAGTTTCAAAAAACACTCCTAAAATGGTATCATATCTATATGGACACAGCAACATTATATGACTTTATAAAATGGGCCAAAACAACGGACCTTCAGGAAATTATTTGTAAACGCGGCACCGTAACCGTTGAGTTTAAAAGTGCGGAAACCGCCTTTAACAGCTATACTTCAAAACTTACAAAGGTTTTGGCACCTGCCGTCGGTATTTACCAATTAAAAAACGGCAAAAATAAAGCAAATCTTGAAGAAGGTATGACCTTAAAAAAAGGTCAGTTTATGGGCGCAATTGAAAGCCATAAAAAAACCGTTGAAGTTTTTGCCCCCAAAGCGGGAATTTTAAAATCTATCTCTATAAAAGAAAATACTGCCGTTGAATATAACCAACCTTTATTTTTTATCGATTAGTTTATGAAAGAAAAACAGTACACAAAAATTTTAATTGCAAACCGCGGCGAAATTGCTTTAAGAATAATAAGAACTTTAAAAGAAATGGGCATTAAAACCGTCGCGGTTTATTCGGCAGAAGACAGTTCATCATCTGCCGTACTTGCCGCAGATGAAGCCATTTGTATCGGCCCTGCGGAAAGCAAAGAAAGTTATTTAAATATTGATGCAATAATTGCAGCCGCAAAAATAACAAAAGCGGAAGCAATACATCCCGGTTATGGTTTTTTATCTGAAAATGCCTCTTTTGCCAAAGAAGTTAAAGCCGCCGGTATTGATTTTATCGGCCCAAGTGCTGAGGCAATTTCAAAACTCGGCCAAAAAGCAGAGGCGCGCGCCCTTGCCATAAAAGCATGTGTACCCGTCGTAAAAGGTAGCGACGGTATTGTAAAAAAAAATGCTTTGCTTGAGGCCAAAAAAATCGGTTTTCCTTTAATGATTAAAGCGGCCCTTGGCGGCGGCGGGCGAGGTATGCGCGTTGCATTAACCGAAGATGCTTTTGAAACCGCCCTTGAAACCGCTAAAGCCGAGGCCAAAATAGCTTTCAATAATGATGATGTTTATTTTGAGCAACTTGTAATAAATCCGCGTCATATAGAGGTACAATTTGCGGCAGATAATTTCGGAAATATCGTCGCTTTCGCGGAACGCGATTGTTCAATACAGCGTAAAAATCAAAAACTGATTGAAGAATCACCGTCCCCTTTTGTTACGCCTGAAATCCGCAAAAAACTAATTGCCGCAGCAGTTGCTCTTGTTAAGCAGGCAAAGTACAGCGGCGTAGGCACAGTTGAATTTTTGATGGACGAGGATAAAAATTTTTACTTTATAGAAGTTAATACCCGCTTGCAAGTCGAACACCCTGTAACCGAGGCAGTTTGCGGCGGTATTGACCTCGTAAAAATGCAAGTTGAAATTGCCGAAAATAAACCCTTAACTTTAACGCAAGCGGAAGCGCAAAAAATATATTGCCACGCTATTGAATTTAGAATTAACGCCGAAGATCATGAACAAAATTTTATGCCCAGTGCGGGTTTCGTTTCTTACTTTCAAATACCGGCAGGTTTAGGTGTTAGGGTAGATAGTGCCGTCTATGCAGGTTACACTATACCGTCTTTTTATGACAGTTTAATTGCAAAGCTAATAGTCAGCGCACCCGATAGGGAACAGGCCTTAAAACGGGCGCAAAGGGCGCTTGATGAATTTAAAATTAAAGGCCCTAAAAACACTTTAGAATTCCATAAACTTATTTTAGAAAACAAAAAATTCCAAGAGGGTAAAACACATACCTCTTTGGTAGAGGAAATTTTAAATGAAAGCAAAAAGTAAAATAATGACACGTGCAAGACTTGCAGCTTTCATTAAAAAAGCAAAAGCGGCAGGCAAAAAAATCGTTTTCACAAACGGTTGTTTTGATATTTTGCATGCCGGCCATGTAAGCAGCATAGAGTTTGCCAAAAGTAAAGGTGATATTTTGGTGCTCGGCTTAAACAGTGACAGTTCAATTAAGCGTTTAAAAGGCCCAAGCCGCCCCGTAAATAAGCAGGCAGACAGGGCACTTGTAGTTGCCGCTTTAGGCGCGGTTGATGCAGTTTGTTTATTTAGCCAAGATACGCCGCTTGAACTTATCAAACTTGTTAAACCTGATGTTTTGGTAAAAGGTGCTGATTATAAAAACAAAAAAGTTGTAGGTGCTGAATTTGCAGGAAAGGTGGTATTGTTCCCTTTACTTAAAGGGCGGTCCACAACAAATTTAATTAACAAAATGGCTTCACAATAAGGTAAAATATTTATTATAGGTAAAGTTATGGCAGATATATTTGAAAAGTGTAAAAATTTTAAAGATGCAAAACGTTTAATGGAACTTGGTATTTACGGTTATTTTCAGCCGATATCTTCAGCGCAAGGGCCGGAAGTTATACTTAAAGGTAAAAAGTATATTATGGCAGGTTCAAACAATTATTTGGGCCTTGCAAATGACCCTAAAATGAAAGAAGCCGCGCTTGAAGCCATAACAAAATACGGCACAGGTTCCGCCGGTTCAAGATTCTTAAACGGTAACACAGTTGCCGCTGAAGAACTTGAAGCCAAACTTGCAAAATTTAAAGGTAAAGAAGCCGGCATAATATTTTCCGCCGGATATCAAATGAATTTAGGCGTAATTTCAAGTTTACTCAAAAAAGGTGATGTCGCCATCGTCGATAAACTTGACCACGCAAGCATTTTAGACGGCGTAAAACTCTCAGAAGCCGAGATGGTACGTTTCAAACATAATGATATGAAGGATTTGGAACTTGTACTTTCCAAAATCCCCGAAGAGAAGGGCAAGCTAATTATCGTTGACGGTGTTTTCAGTATGGAAGGTGATATTTGCAATTTGCCCGAAATCGTTAAACTTGCCAAAAAATACGGTGCAAGAATCGTTGTTGACGATGCCCACGCTACCGGCGTTTTAGGTAAAACCGGCCGCGGTACTTGCGAATATTTCGGTTTACATAAAGAAGTTGATTTAGTCGTCGGCACCTGCTCAAAAACTTTTGCAAGCGTCGGCGGTTTCGTGGTGGGGGACGCGGATATTATCCATTATATCAGGCATAGTGCAAGGAGTCAGATTTTTTCCGCCGCACTTCCGCCTGCTTCGGTTGCCTCAATTTCCCGCGCAATAGATTTAATTAGCGACGATATGAGCCGCAAAGATAAACTTTGGGCCAACTCCGAACGTCTTAAAAACGGTTTTAGGAAAGCAGGTTTTGATATCGGCAAAACACAAACGCCGATAGTGCCTGTTTTCGTCGGTGAAATGGAAACTTGTTTTAAAATGTGGCGCGCCACTTTAGACGGCGGCATTTTTACAACCCCTGTTATTCCGCCTGCCGTTCCGCCAAATAGGTGCATGATGCGCGTTACTTTAATGGCTACACATACCGACGAGCAAATTGATAAAATCATTGAAGTATTTACCGCCGCCGGCCGCGCGCTTGGCATAATAAAATAATGTTTAAGATAGTTGAAACACAAGATATAGAAACTTTTATTGATTTTCCTTTTCAACTTTATAAAGGTTGCCCGCATTATATAAGCGACCTTAAAATTAATCTTAAAAAACTTTTAACTGAAGACCCTTTCTGGCAAAATAATGAAAGGGCATTTTTTTTGCTTTATGAAGACGGGCAACTTATCGGCCGCATTTGTGCTTTAACAAACCGCGCCCATAATAAACATTGGCAAGATGATGCTGGGTTTTTCGGTTTCTTTGATTGCATAAATGATACCAAAGCGGCAAATTGTTTGTTTATTTCCGCCGCGCATTGGCTTAGACATAAAGGTTTTACGACTATGTTGGGCCCTATGAACCCAAGCACTAACCACACTTGCGGTGTTTTGCTTGATAATTTTGACAAAGACCCTTTTATAATGATGCCTTATAATTACAGTTATTACGACGAACTTATAAAAAGCTGCGGTTTTGAAAAAGCAAAAGATTTAGTTGCCTTTGAGCGTACCGATAAAGAAGAAATGACACCGCGTATGCAAAAACTTATAGCGCGTATTAAAAAGAATCAAGATATAAAATTCCGCCCTATAAATTTAAAAAATTTTGACGAAGAAATACATAAAATTTGCAAAATTTATAATGAATCTTGGGCGCAAAATTGGGGTTTTGTACCGATAAGCGACGCCGAAATAAAACAAACCGCCAAAGAATTAAAAACAATAGTTAGAAAGGAAATGACAACAATGTGCGAAGTTAACGGCGAACTTGCTGCCTTTTCAATTTGCGTACCGAATTTTAACAAGGTTTTAAAAGAGTGGCAACAAGGCAAACCCGCAACAAAAATTTTTAGGGTAATAAATGCTTATTTTAAAATGAAAGATTGCCGTATGCTTATGCTTGGCGTGCATCCTGCACACCGCGGGCGTGGGCTTGAACTTTTGGTAGTAAATGAAATTATTGAAAAGTGTGTTAAAAAAGGTTGGAACAAGGCAGAACTTTCCTGGCTTTTAGAGGATAATAAAGCAATAATTTCAGTCGTACAAGAAACCGGCTGTTACAAAACCAAAACTTACCGTATTTATTCAAAAAATATTTAGAATTTATTATTGGCGAAATATGTCTTTTTGGGAAAATAAATATAAAGCAAATAAGTTTTTAATATTTCCACGCTAAAACCAAAAGAAACTAACATAAAACTTATAAATTTTGCCCAAGTATAACTGCTTTCCGAAATACCTGTAAAAAATATATATTTTATTACAGCACTAAAGGGTAGTATAGAAAAATCCGGATACACATAAATGCAAAATCCAACCTGTATTAAAGAAATTATCCAAACCGCCCATTGTTTTAATAATATAAGTAATATCTGTGCTGCGTATATCGCTATCATAGCTATAAAAACATCATCTATATTTTGCCCTAAAGCGTGATAGCGCGTTAAAAATATTGTGTTCCTAAAAACCCCAAGAAAGCAAAGCACTAAAATAAAGTAAATACAAAAATTAAAATCTAAATAAGATTTTAAGGCCTTATAAATTTTCATCTTAATTCCTATTTAATGCTGTATTAACTAAAATTTTAAGTTGTTTTGAATAATTTAAACCGTTTGCCTTAAATAAATTCGGGAATAAACTTGTTTTAGACATACCGGGTAAAGTATTTATTTCAGAAAAATATATTTTTTTACCGTCTTCAGAAACCAAAAAATCTATCCTTGAAAGCCCTGTTCCGTTTATGGCATTAAAAAATATTTCCGTATATTTTTGTATTTTATTTTGTAAATCTTTTGTTAATTTCGCCGGTATTTCCATATCGCAACCGTGCGGGTTATGATATTTAGTTTCATAATCAAAAAATTCGTTTTGCGATTTAATCAGTTCCCCGCAAGATGATACTTTAAAACTATTCGGCGCAATTTCAATAATGGCACAAAAAACTTCCCTTGCATTATCAAGGCCCTTTTCCACCATAATATGGTTTTCAAAATTAAAGGCAGTTTTGATAGCGGGTAAAAGTTCGCTTTCTTTTTTTACTTTTGTTATGCCGATAGATGAGCCTAAACTCGTCGGCTTAACAAAAAGCGGATAGCCGAGTTTTTTTGCCTGTTTAAAAATTTCCTGCTTATTTAATTTGTCTTTTTTACTTAAACTAAACCAAGGTAAAACAGGAATATTTGCCCTTTGTGCAATTTGTTTTGAAAGTTCCTTATTCATAGCCAAAGCCGAAGTTAAAACCTTGCAGCCGGCATATTTTACACCGGTCATTTCAAAAAGGCCTTGCACGCAACCATCTTCCCCAAAAGTACCGTGCAAGACGGGGAAAAACAAATCTAGTTTATATTTTTTCCCTTTTGCAGTCATCAAACTGCCGTCTGTTAAAGGGTAAATTAAAATATCGGTTTTAGTTTGATTTCCGCACTCTTTTTGCAAGAGCCATTGGCCTTTTTTAGTTATCAAGACAGGTAAAACTTTATGATTTTTTTGTAATTCTTTGCAGATATCACCGGCAGAGTGTATAGACACCTCATGTTCTGTGCTTTTGCCGCCGTATAAAACTGCAATAGTTAAGCTTTTCATTTCTAATCCTTAAAGAGGGACCACTTAATTCTGTAAAACAAACTTTTTGTTTTCTTTAAAAAGTCAGAATATTCCTCATTAGTTTGGAAAGTCGTTAAAGGATTTTTGGCATAAGGGCGGCGGTTTACCACACTGCGCCTTATGGAGTGGTCGGTATAAGTATTCTCAGCTTCGGATATTTTTAATTCTTGTGCAATTTTTTCTTTGCCGTTTTTTGCGTCGGCAACTTTGCTTATATTTGCAATTTTATTTATATCTGTGGGCCTAATATTTTCCACAACGACTTTCATATCTTCCTGTGTTAATTCTTGCGGCGTGTTATTTTCTTTATCATCGTCAAAAATGCTTTCAAGGTTTATTTGTGGCCCGGGTAAATCAATTTCTTCAATAGTTTTCATCGGTGCATCATTTTCCAAGAAAGATAATGTATTTTGTTCCTTAGCTTGTGCTTCTTTTTCATCTGTATCATAGTCGGCTAAAATATCGCGTTGTGTAATAGCAGCATCTTCTTGCTCAAAATTTTCAAGGGAAGGCATTTGATTATTTTGTTCCTGCATAGTTTCCATCTTAATACTTTCCGTATTAATATTCACGGAATCTTGAGCTAATGTTACGGCAGCAGGTTCTTCCTGTATTTTTGGCATTATGCTTGCTTTTTTATTATAAACAACCTCTTTGGTTAGAGGTGTAATTTCCTCTTTAATTTTGGAAATATTAATTTCATTTTGCGCCAAATTTTTACGCAAAGTTTCAAGTTCTTGTGTTGTTTTACGTTCGCGTTCCGTTGCAGCTTGCAGTTCCGCTCTTGTTGCTTCAAGTTGATTTTGTAATTCATCTTTTTCCCTGCTAACACGTTCAAGCTGTACGGTTAAGGCTGCGGTTTTTGCTTTGATTAAGGCATTACCGTCTGCACCGCCTTTATAGGCATTTAATTCTTCTGTCAGTAAATGTACATTTCTTTGCAAGGCATTGAAGCGGTTTTGTAGCAGTAACTTTTCTTCTGCGACATTTTTTAGATGTAAATTATCTGTCTTTATATCATTAAGTTCTTTCGTTTGTGTAGCGCATATCCCAGAAACGCGTTTAAGTTCTTCTTCTAAGCTCTTAATTTTTGCTTCGTGTTCCGCGCTTACGGTAACAGTTCCTTGGCCGAAGTTCAGGGCCTTTGAATCAGTTTGCAATTTCTTTAACTGTTCTTTAAGTTCCAAAATTTCCTGCGTTTGTTTAGCTGTTGTATTTAAGGCCTCAATTTTTTGGTTTTGCATTTGTGTTAATGCGGCGCTTAAGGCTGTATTTACAGTTTTTAGTTTTGTTATTTGTGCGGAAAGTTGCTTTGTAAACTCTTGTCCTTGTTTTAATTCGGCTTTGACGCTTTCAAGTTGTTTATTAAGATCCTCTATTTGTTGTTTATAAGCTTGCCTTTCTTGTTCTATTTGTTTGCTTTCTTCATTTGCTTTTGCAAGTTCCGTTTCCAAGGTATTATTGCGTTCTTGTATTTGCGTATATTGATGTTTTAATTCTTCTAACAAGATTGTATCTTGTTCGAAAACCTTTTTTGCTTTTTCAAGGTCTTTAGTAAGTTGTTTATTTTTTAGTAGATTTTCAGTAGGCAGTTCATTTCCATTTTGGTGATTTACCAATTCGTTTTGTATATTTTTAATTTGCGCTTTGAAGGCAGAAATCGATACTTGATCTGCTTTGATTTTTTCTTCTAAGTTTTTAATTTTACTTTCTGCTTCCAGTTGTGCTTGTACTTTTTCTTTGGTTAAAGCAGCAATTTCATTTTGATAATTTGTTTGGAAAACATTTAGTTGTCTTGTTTGTTCTTCAAGTTTGTTCAATAAATTTAACTTTTCTTCGCGTGCTTCAAACAAGGCTTTATCTGTGTTGCTTTTGGATGTAATTAAAGCAAGCATTTGTTCTTTTAAAGCTTCAAGCGTGAGGTTCTTTTCCTGTAAACTGCCTTGTGTTTGTTGTAATTGCGCGATATTCGCGGTTGGGTTTTGTTTTAAAGCGGCAAGTTCTTGCGTAAGTTGGTTTTTACTTGCAAGCAGATTTTGAATTTCCGCTTTTAATTCATTAGTTAAATCGTTTTGGTTATTTTTTAGTTTTTCAATTTCGTTTAAATAGCGTTCGTTTTGCAATAAAGCATTATCTTTTTGGGAAATGGTCTTTTTAAGTTCTTCGCCTAAATAATATTTTTCCCTTTGAATATTTTGGTATTGGGTTTCCAAATTATTATAAAGGTCTTGTTGCCTTTCATAAGAATTTTGTGCGCGTTTTAAAGAATCTTTTAAATTTTCAAGTTCTGCTTGGTTATTATCCCTTATAGAATCAAGTTCTTTTGTAAGGTTTTCGGATTTACCTTGATAATTTGCCTTTTCCCTTTCTAAAGTTTGTAAATTATCTTCTAGGGTTTTGATTTGTGTTTTTAAGGAATTTACAAAGCTTTCTTCCTGATGATATTTTATTTCTGCACTTTGTAATTCGTTGCGTAAAGCAGTTTCTTCTTGCAAAGCTTTTGTTCTTAAGCGTTGAAGTTCGGCACTTTGTTCAGCTTTTAAAAGGGCAATTTGGCGTTCATGTTCCTGTTGGGAAAGTTTTAAAGGTGCCATTAATTCTTCTTGTTTTACGGCAAAAGCGGCCATTTCACTCTTATTTTGTTCCGGTGAAAGTTGCAAGTTTAAGAGTTGTTGGCGCAAAGTTGTTGCTTCTTGGGTTTTTTGTGCAAGTTCACTTCTGCTTTGGTTTAATTGGGCATTTAGGGAATTAATTTCTTCTTTTTGTAAAAGCAAAGTTCTTTCCTGCGTATTTGAGTTTATGTTTCCTTGCTTTAAGGCTTGATGTGCAGCTTCTACGGCTTTTAATTGTTGGTCTAAAAAGTTAGTTTTAACTTCCTCTTGTTTTAAAGCTTCTTCTTTGGCGGCAAGCTGATGGCGGAGCTGCATAATATCCCTTGTCTGCTCTGCTGAATTTTTGAGGTAATCTAATTTTTCTTGCCTGATTTTTGAAATTTCTTCGTCTAATAAGCTCTTTTCTTGTGTTAGCAAAGAAATTTGTTGTTCTAAATTGGAAATTTTAAAATCCCCTTGTTTTGTGCGTTCTTCCACATGTGAAAGTTGCATACGAAGGGAAAGTAATTCTTTAGTTTGTTCCGCTGTTTTACGCAAATATTCAAGCTTTTCATTTTTTGCGCGTTTAACTTCGCTGTTTAAAGCTAAATTTATAGCTTTTAAGCGGGTTGTTTTTTCTCTTAAACGGGTGATTAAGGTTTGGTCTTGCCTGATTAAATTTTCTTCATAGCGCAAACGCGTGCTGACTATATTATCTAAACTTCCTTTTAAAGTTTGTATTGCAGAGGAGATGTTGGAAAAGAATTCCTCATCACTTTTTACCGGTTCGGTTACGGGTTCTTCGTCTTGTTTATTTAATTCTTCCGCGAAGGCAGATTCTTCCTCTTTATCGGCATTTGCTTTATTGAAACGTTGTTGTAAATCGCTTAATTTTTCTTCAAGACGTTTTATTGAGTAATTTTTATCTTCATTTGTATCAAAAGGTGTTTGTTGTGTCTCGGTATCAAGTTGGGGATTATCGCCAGCAATAGTATTTATTTGTGTGGTTGTGGGTTCTGTATATTCCTGTTTTTGTTCTTGGGGTATGGTTTGTACGGGCGCGGCTTGGGTTTCAGTTGTTTTGATAAAGTTTTCAATATCAAAATCTTCGCTGAAAGGGAAACTTTCCTGCGCGCCGTTATTATCCTCTTGTAAGGATTTTAAAAAATCTTCATAATTTTTATCAATATTTGACATAAACCACCCCACAACTATATATAATATATTTAATCATAATATCGCGCGCGTGTCAATGAGGGAATAGAAAACTGCAGTTATTGTTTCTTTAGCGTCAAAGTCTTTTTGGTAAAGTTTAAAACTTATTTGTTATAAATTAGATAGTACTGAAGTACAAATAAAAAAATATATACAAAATCGTACAAGCGGTAATTTATAAGTTGAGCGGTATTAGTTTTTAAATTTTTTTGTTTTACTGCTTTAAAAAACATATAAATAGCATAAAAAATGAGCATCATTAAATAAACAGTTGCAATAAACCAAAGGATACTTAAATATGTTGTTGCACCTTGCAAAATATAAAATGCCCGAATCATTACACATAGCAGAACAAATATTAAAAGAACTATTGCAAAGTTTCTGTAAGTTTTTGAATTTTTACGTCTTTCCAAGCCTAAGGACCATGAAGCCTTAAATTGTTGGGGATTCTTTTTATAACTTAGAAAGATTAATAAAGCACAAAGTAAATAAATAATAATTTTTGACATCATATTAATATCTCCTAAACTTATATGCAAATTATATCAAATTTATTTGTACAACGGATATAAATAAATTCCCATAAATACAGGGTTGTCTAAAAACCCCTTAACTTCACTGCGTAAAACCCAGACGCCGGGGGAGTAAACCGTATAAATTTGCGCGGCTTCTTCGTGGTTTATTTCTTGCAATTTACTGTAAAGTTCGGCGCGTTTTTTGGGGGATGTCTCAATTTTAGCTTGCTCTATAAGTTTTGTAATTTCGGGGTTATTATAATTTTGCGCTATGGCATAACGCCCGTCATGATGCAAGAAAGGGAAAGCAAAATTATGCGCGTCAGGATAATCCGCCACCCATCCGCGCGCCCAAAGCGGCATTTTGTGATTTTGTGTTTTTTCAAGGAAATTTGCCCAAGGTATTTCGCGTATTTCAATTTTAAATTTTGGGTTAATACTTTCAACATTTCTTTTTAAAATTTCCGCTGCGGATTTACGCAAATTGCTGCCGGAATTTACTGTTAAAGTGAAGCTAAAACCTTTATTCCACACTTTCCCGTCTTTTGCGGTTTTAAAAAGCTCTGTTGCTTTTTCAATATCAAATTTATAGCATTTTTGCGGGGCGGGGTTTTGCAAAAGCTTCGGCGGAACAGGCCCGCAAGCGCGCGGCGCTTTGCCTTGCATGGTCTGGTTTAAGAATGCATCATAATCAAAAGCATAGGCAAATGCTTGGCGCAAAGTTTTATCTTCAAAAAAATCGGGGGGTATGCCTTTGCCGTCAAGTTTACTGCTGCCGATATCGGGGTTATTTTGCGGGTTGATATTAAAAGTGAAAAACAAAACAGGGTCCGTTTTAAGGCGCGGCAAAGTATCGTAGACTTTAACATTTTTATCGCCGGCAAGTTGCGGTGTTAAAGAGGGTGCAATTTCTGCAATATCAATTTCCCCGCTTTGCAACATTAGGCGCATTGTGCTTTGCTCGGCAAGTGTGATGATATAAATGCGGTCAAGTTTCGGCGCACCCAAAAAATAATTCTTATTTGCCTTTAGATATATGCGTTTTTTGGGTTTATCCCAACGCTCAATAATAAATGGGCCGCTTCCGTTTGCCTTATCAAACAAGGCGGAATCTTGCTTTTGCGGATTGTTAAATTGCGCCATTGTGTCGACAGTACCGTCCCAAGCTCCGTTGGAAATTGCCCAATTTTTGTTTATCACATAAGACCACCGCGCCATAATTGCCAAAAACGGCGCAAAAGGTTTTTTTAGTTTGACTACCAAATTATTACCGTCGGTATAAATAGCATTTTTAAGGTCATCAAAAGTTATGATTAGATTGCCTTTAGCGTCGCGCGTGGAACTGATGTCCAAAATCGGCTCAAGCAAAAGTGCAGACGGGCCGCCGGAAGTATCTGTAAGTAAAAATCTTCTTAAAGAATAAACCGCATCTTCAACAGTTAGCGGTGTACCGTCGACAAATTTAATATCTTGGC
Organism: Elusimicrobiaceae bacterium; assembly: GCA_045658545.1. Lineage (GTDB taxonomy): Bacteria > Elusimicrobiota > Elusimicrobia > Elusimicrobiales > Elusimicrobiaceae > Proelusimicrobium. The sequence continues at coordinate 23,766 of JAZOVE010000032.1, read as the reverse complement.
GGATCGGGAAAGTGTAAGTAAGCCCGTCTTTTGAAATTAAACCGTTTTCAACACTCGGCACTTGGCTTGCAATTAAAGGTTCAAACTCATTAATTGAAGAACCTTTAAAGCGAATAATTGTATCATAAACATTTAAAAGCACACCGTGAGTTATACCATCATAAGATAGGGCAGGGTCAAGTGTTTCCGTTTCGCCTGCAAGGGCAAGGGTGAGTTCCTTTTCACTGCGTTTTGGAGCACAGGCACAAAGGCAAAAAACGAGTAAAAAAATTAATATTTTATTTTTCATAAGCAAAGGCATAAGCTAAACCGCGTTTATTTTTCAGCCAAACTTTAGCAAGGTCTTTCCTGCTATAAATGCGGCGTGCGGTTTTTGCTGTTTTTGCGGCGGGGTCAAGGGCAATAAAATCGCCGTTTTCGTCAATGCCTGATAGCAAGATAAGGTGGCCGTCTGTCTTTTTAATCGGTGCATTTTTAAGATCACCGTTTTTAAAAGATACGGAAATTACTAAAGGCCGCGCTTGGTAAATTTCTGCTTCCGCTTGCGCTAAAGAGGAGCAACGCGTAACACAGCATTTTATACCCATTTCTCCGGCGTAAGCGGTATTTAAAGGCCAAGTGCCGTAAATTTTTGCTTCCTCGTCAAAAACACCTTTTATAGTGTCCGATAAATTAATTTTTTTGCCGAAATAATTTAAAGCCATTGTTAAACTTGTGGGGCTGCAAATTTCATTTCTCAAACTTTTTACTTTATATTCTTTTTGGCTCAGCGGTTTTATGGGCAGTTCAATATCTTTAACTCCCAAACTTTCCAAAGAAAGTTCCGCATTATGTTTGATATTTCTATTCGTTAAAGCTGCGGTTATTAAATTTATTTTTGCTTGCCCGAGCAAAGTGATTTGAAGTTTAAAAGCGGTGGCTTTTGTGCGCGGTAAAATTGTATCTGTTTGGCGCGAAATAAAATCGTCTTTCAAATTACTAAAAGTTTTTTTATAGTTTTTTGAGAGATAAAAAAGTTTATATAAACCGCTCCAACCTTTATCTGTTTTAACGGCAACTTGCACTAAAGCGGCGGCATCTTTACTCTTATAAATTAAGTTCAAGGAATGCACTAAACTGTCAAAATCAAATGGGGTTTTTATAGGTCTTGAAACAAGAACCTGCAAATTTTTATTTATTTTTAAAGTTTTAAAGTCAGACGGGTTTAAAAATATTGTATAGGCCGGCAAAATATTTGCTTGTTTAAAAATTTTTGTTGGCATAAAACCCCTTTAAAAAATCGGGGCACCCGGGCTTGAACCGGGAACCTCTCGCTCCCAAAGCGAGCGCTCTACCATTGAGCCATGCCCCGAAAATATACTGCAACGTCTAAACTCCGGGACTAGGACTCGAACCTAGGCTAAACGCTCCAGAGGCGCTTGTGCTACCATTACACCATCCCGGAATAAATATATTTTATCATATTTTATGGGGTTAAAATTTGTTTCTTTCTCTTTAAATGATATAATAAAGTAAATAATATATAGGAGATTTTTATGTTCTTTATTTCACCGATTAAAGCATTATACAGTATCAAATTTTATTTACAAACTTTAAAAGAGCCGCTTTGGAAGGCTTTTTGTTTCGTCATATATCTCTTTGTTTTAGGCGCAATTTTTATTACTATTTATATCCCTGCAAAGACAAAGCCGATAATCGGTAATTTTATTGAAGAAGTCGCAGAACTTACCCCTGATATAAGTATAAATAAAGGTGTCATCACCGCAAATGATAATAAAAAGTTAATTATCACACATCCTAAATTAGAAGGTTATAAAATTATTTTTGACACCGCTTCTACCGAGCCTGCCTACCCAACCCAAATGGCGAAGGAAAATATTTTGGCTTATGTAAACAAAAACAGAGTTTATATTTCTTATAACGGGCAATTCCAAGAACATGCTATGCCAGCCGATAAAGATTATACAATTACAAAACAAGAATTACTTAAAAGCAAGCAAGATATTGCGCAAATCGGCTCATATTTTGTTTTGTCAATTGCGCTTTTGGCATTATTTTTCCAAATGTTCTTTTACATATTACTTGCCTTGTTAATTGTCTCAATAATCAATTTGTCTACTAAAGCGAATTTAGGTTTTAAGCGTCTGTTTACTTTAGCTTTATACTTGCAAGCGCCGGTTTCTGTTATTGCTTTGCTTTTATTATTTTCACCCTTGCAAATTGTTGGGTTAAGTTCGCTTGTAATCATTATCGCCATCGTAATTTATGCTAATTTAATTTTTGGCGCTTTGCGTAATATGTGGCTGGGAAAAGAGGTTAATAATTAATGTTACTTCGTATTAGGCGTAAATTTTCAGCTGCCCATAAATTGCCGGATTATGACGGCGATTGCCATAATTTGCACGGCCACACTTGGCAAGTGGTGTTTGAAATTGAGGGTACCGTTCAGCCAAGCGGTATGATTTATGACTTTAAAATTTTAAAACCCTTGCTTGATAGTGTTTTGCCGGACCATAAATTTTTAAATGATTTTGTACCGAACCCGACGGCAGAAAATTTAAGCCAATATATTTTTAATAAAGTCGCACAAGTTTTGAAAGAGAAAAATTTAACCTTAAAAACCTTGGAGTTATGGGAAAATGAGGACTCTGCCTGCGTCATCCGCAAATAAATATAAAGTTAATGAAATTTTTTATTCGGTAGAAGGCGAGGGCTTTTTTAGCGGCGTTCCGGCTATTTTTGTCCGCCTTGCAGGGTGCACAATGTGTTGCCCGTGGTGCGATACAAAATATGCGCAAAAAACAAATTTTAATTTAACGGCAGAGCAAATACTTAAAAAAATTGCCGAATATCCTTGCAAAACCGTCGTCTTAACAGGGGGGGAGCCGACGGAACAAAATTTGCAACCGCTTTTAAAACTTTTAAAGAAAAATAAATATCAAATACATCTGGAAACAAACGGCGCGAATTTAATTGATACAAAACTTTTTGATTTTTGCACCGTTTCGCCAAAGGCCTATGTAAATTCAAAAATGCTTAAAAAAGCTGACGCGGTCAAATATATTACCGACGCAAAAACCACTTTGAGTGAAATTGAAAGTTTGCAAACACAAACAAGCAAAAAAGCTTTATTTTATCTTCAACCCAAAAATAACAGTAAGGAGAATATTAAACAATGCCTAAAGTTAATAAAACAAAAACCAAACCTACGCTTAAGCGTGCAGCTGCACAAGTTTCTAAACATAAAATAACTGAAGAAAAGGCCAAACAAAATTTGCGCGAAATTATAACTTATATCGGCGAAAACCCTGCGCGTGAAGGTTTGCTTGAAACACCGAAGCGCATTGTCAAAAGTTGGGATACACTTTTCAGCGGATATAAAAAAGATCCTGCCGCACTCCTCAAAACTTTTACCGAGGGATCTTGCGAAGAAATGGTAATTTTAAAAGATATTGAATTTTACAGCACTTGCGAGCATCACTTCGCACCGTTTTTCGGAACTATCAGTATCGGTTATTTACCGAACAAAAAAGTTATCGGCATTTCAAAACTTGCGCGTTTGGTTGAAGTGTATGCCCGCCGCTTGCAAATTCAGGAAAGATTAGTCGCGCAAATTGCAGACAGTTTAATGGAGCATTTGCAACCTTTGGGTGTTATGGTCGTCTGCAAAGCGCGCCATATGTGCATTTGTTCGCGCGGTGTGCAAAAACATAATGCCGAAATGGTAACAAGCGCTTTGCGCGGTGTGTTTAATAAGCACGAAGTCAGGCAAGAATTTTTACAATTTATTCAAAAAGTGTAATGCAAAAAATAACTTTAATGGGCATTTTAAACACTTCGCCGGAAAGTTTTTTTGACGGCGAGCAAGTCAAAATTACCCAAGACTATATTTTAAACAAAGCACAAAATTTGGTGGCAGACGGCGCTGAAATTATTGATATCGGCGGCCAAAGCACTCACCCTGGGTATGCTGAAATTTCTGCAGAAGAAGAAACAGAACGCACCGCACCTTTTATAAAGTTAATAAAGCAAAAAATTAAAACACAAATTTCTGTTGACAGTTATAAAGCGTCCGTCATAAAAGCGGTACTTGAAGCCGGCGCAAATATCATTAATGATATCAGCGGTTTGGCTGATAAAAAACTTGCAGAACTTGCTGCCGAATATAATGCAAAACTTGTAATAATGCATAACGGCGCGGTAAAAAATTTGGAAAGTGTGGCGGAATTTTTCAAAACAAAAATCAAACAAGCAAAAACTTGCGGCGTTAAACAAGAAAATTTAATATTGGATATCGGCCTTGGTTTTGAGAAATCTGCCGAAGAAAATTGGTTTTTGCTTGAGAATATAAATTATTTTGACAGTTTGAATTTACCATTGCTTGTGGGTGCATCGCGCAAACGTTTTACAGGCAAAACTTTGGAAAATTCTTTAAAGGCGGCAAAACTTGCTACCAAAACAAAATTACCTTTAATTTTGCGTGTTCACGAAGTAAAAGAAACAAAGGAGTTTTTAAATTTATGAGCAAAGAAATAAAAATTTCAGTCAAATCGCAATTTCGCGCATCGCATTATCACGACGGCACTTTAAGTGAACCTATACATGACCATACTTTTGTTTATAGCGTTACTTTAAAAGGACCGTTAAACGAAGAAGGTTTTTTGGTGGACTTTCGTGAAGTGGAACAGTTTTTATATGAATTAAATAAAAGCCTATCCTTTAAAATTTTAAATAAAATTATTCCAAATTCTACTACGGAAAATGTGGCGATATTTTTATTTAATAAAGTTAAAGAAAAGTACCCGCAAATTTGCAAAATTCAAGTTTTTGAGAAGGAAAATTACTCCGTAACTTATGAAGAATAACATTGTTTATATTGCTGTGGGCAGCAATATTAACCCTAAAAAAAATATTGCGCTTGCTTTAAAAGAACTTGCAAAAATCGGCAAGGTTATAAATGTTTCAAAATTAATAAAAACTAAACCTGAAGGTTATTTAAACCAAGCGGATTTTTTAAACGGCGCAATTAAATTTAAAACCGTTTTACCGCCTGAAATTTTGCTTAAAGAACTTAAAAATATTGAAAAACTTTTAAAACGCAACACTCCCTTTAGGAACGGCCCGCGCACTATTGATTTAGATATTATTTTTTACGGCAATTTAATTTTAAATACTGCAAATTTAACTATTCCGCACCCGCGTGCAGATAAAAGGTTTTTTGTCTTAAAACCTTTATCTGAAATTGCACCGTGCAAAAACCACCCTATACTGAAAAAGCAAATAAAAACTTTGCTTAAAGAATTAAAAAAGTAATTTTATATAAAGATATTTTGCTCATATAAGCGAATTTAAAACCGTAAAATTTTTCTAATATGCCTTTAATTTTGCGACGATGCCTCTTGACAAGCTTTTTTTTTTTTTTTCTATAATTTTAATATATGGTGCAAAAACGCCGTATAAATCAAAATAGGAGGAAATAAAATGAAAATAAAAAGTGTTGCCAAAGGTTTTACCTTAATAGAACTTTTAGTAGTAGTTTTGATTATTGGTATTTTAGCAGCTATTGCTTTGCCGCAATATAGAAAAGCCGTTGAAAGATCAAGAATGGCAGAGGCAGTTACTATTGTAAAAACCATAGCGCAAGCGCAACAAAGATTTTATATGCTTAACAACCGTTATGCAGATTGTACTGAATTAAATGATCTTGATATTGATTTGGGCGGGTCAAGCAAGTGTAAATTCCCTAATTCGAAATGTGTTTGTAGACAAACAGATCATTTTTTATATATGGCTAGTAATAAGGCGGGAACTTCAATCACTCATGCTCACAGGACACCTTTATACAAATACTATATATATATTTCCCCAAACACGCCGAATAGAATTAGGTGTAATTATGATGGAAATTTAGACTATCAACCCACTCAAATTCAAAAAGACCTTTGTGATAAATTAAACGAAACAGGAACTTTATAAATAGTTTTGTTAAATAAAGCGAAACTGTGTACGCATACCCGGCAATTATTTTTGAGGAAATTTAAATTTTTATTTGACGACGTGTACCCAGAAGAACGGGAGCGAAGCGACTCTCGGTACTCTAGGAGAATAAAAATTTAAATTTACCAAAAAGACGCCGACGGCAAAGAATGGAAACTGTAGATTTCCTATTATTTCTGTACGGCGACTTTTCCGGCGCGGCCTTTTAGGTAACCCATAGTAAGTTCGCCCTCTTTAGCATCAACCGCATTTTTTGCAACATCTTTAAGCGGGCAAATTGTGTAACCGCGTTTAATTGCACCACGCAAAATTACCTCAAATTGTTTTAATTTACTGCGGCCTTCCATTTCCCCATGCACGGTAATAACATTTAAACCGGGTTTTAAAGAGTTTAAATAAAAATCTGTAACAGTTTCATCATTGATGCCGTCAAGGCCCAAAATTTCGTCCATTGTTGGCATTGTTGAAGCAATTTCCAAAGTTTTAAAATTTTGGCCCTCAAAAATAGGGTAAAAAGGCCCTTTGCCCTCGCGACCGTTACTGACATAGTCAAAATTTAAACTGTCCAAAGCCGCCAAAGCATTAGAAGTTACTTGCCAACCGGGTGCGGCAAAAGTGTGCGGTTTTGTGCCGCTTAACTTTTCAAATAATTCCGCCGCTTTAATTAAATCAGCGCGAATTTCGGTATAAGATAATTTTGGTAATTTATCTTGCCATTTAACATGGTCCCAAGCGTGGACGCCGCACTCGTGGCCGGCTTTAACGGTATCAATAAAAACTTGCGGATGGTCCTTAACAATCATCGGTGCAGGCAAAAGTGTGCCGTACATCATTGTTTTTAAACCGTAAGTGCTGGGCGCTTTAGTTCTAAACATTTTACTGATAAAACCCTTTCTGAAAATTCTGAAAATTGCTTTCCCCGAATTATCCGGCCCAAAGGAAAAGTAAAAAGTTGCTTTTAAGCCGAGTTTATTTAAAACCTCTACCATAGCAGGCACACCTCTAAGGTAGCCCTCTAAAGTATCAACATCAACTTTTACCGCTAAAATATTTTTATTGTCTGACATATAAATTCAACTCCTTTTCATCATGGCCGATATATTTAAAATTGTCAATGTTCGGAACCTGTTTGATATGTTTATCTTTCACAATAATATAAAGTTTTTGGTCTTTTTGCAAAGGTTGGTTTAAGTAACTTTCAATATTTTCAGGTGTAATAAACCAATTATCTGCGTCCTTTGCTTTACTTCGTCCAAAGGCAAGTTCACCTGTTCTTTCATAAATGGCTATACGGTGCTTTGTATAAAAAGCCATATCTTGCTTATAGGTATTAAAGTGTAAAATTATATCTTGCGGTTTCAAAGTTTTGTTTAACATTGTGCTTAAAGTTTTGGTGGACCTTTGTTCACCTAAAACACTGAAAACCGACAGAGTTGCCGCCAAGAAACAAAAAGCAAAAACAATATGTGCTGTTAAAAACTTTTTAGGTTGTTTCTTGAATAACCAGAAAATAAGACAAAACACCGCGCAAACTATGCAAAGCAATATAAAAGGTGTTTTATAAAGCATAGCCTCGTTTATGCGCTTAAGCGGAATAATCCCGTTAAAAATCAGTATTGATGCCGCAATTAAAATAGTTGTAATAATAGTAAATACCCAAAGCCAAATTTTTATTGTTAGCTTTTGCCCGTTTTCGCTTAAACTCAAAATATTTTTTGCCATCAGTATTGCAAGCGGGGGGAAAACCGGCAAAATATAGGGTATGAGTTTTGAGCTTGAAGCCGAGAAAAATAAAGTAATTATCACGATCCACAAAATCAAATAAAGATTAATTTGTTGTTTGTTTAGATAATTTTTTATATTGGTAAATAGCCCGATTGTCCACGGGAACAAGCCGCCGATTATAACAGGTATAAAGAACCAAAACGGTTCATATCTATCGTGCATTTTTGTAGCATAGCGCAAAAAATGTTCCTGAATAAAGAAGAAGTAAAAAAAGTCCGGGTTTCTTTTACACACCATATAAAAAGGCGGCACACAGATAAGGAAAAATATTAAAATTGCAGGTGTTAAAAACAGGCGTTTTAAAATTTTCCAGTCCCGCGTACAAAGCATAAAAAAGAATATGACGCCGCCCGGCAAAACTATGCCGATTAACCCTTTTGCCAAAGTTGCCAAAGCCAAAGCCGAGTAAAAAATATAAAGCCAGCGTTTTTTGTTTTCTTTGTAAAAAGTATAGAAACTAAACAGGGCAACGGTTAATAGAGCAGACAGCGTCATATCTATAATATTGACGCGCGAAAGCGCAAAAAACAAACCGCTTGTTCCAAGAATTAGGGCAGATAAATTTGCAGTATTTTCATCTTCAAATTTCTTTGCAACAAACCAAGTAATTAAAATAGAAAGCAGACCCATTATAACGGAAGTAAAACGCGCGGCAAATTCATTTTGCCCGAAAACTGCAAAAGCCGCTGCCGTAAACCAATAGTAAAGCGGCGGTTTTTCAAAATATAAAACATAGTTTAAGCGCGGCGTAAAATAGTCCCCGCTTTCAAGCATTTCACGCGGTATTTCGGCATAGCGGCCTTCGTCAGGGTTCATTAAACCGTAGCCGCCGATATTACAAAAATATAATATCACAAAAGCCGCAAAAATGAAATATTTTAAATTGCGCCTGTCTTTTAAAAAATCAATTATTTTTTGCATTTATTTGATTTTGCCTTTTTTGAAATCTTTAAGATATAAGGCAAGTGTTTTGCGAACCATTTCTTTTAAAGAAATTTTCGGCTCCCAGCCAAAAGTATTGCGCATATTGTCAATGCTGGGTAAGCGGTCTTGCGCATCTTGGTAAGTACCGCCGTAATATTGTTTTGCATCTTGTACGACAATTTGCGCTTTATCTGCCATCGGTTTGTATTCCTTAAATTCCTTCATTACTTCAACAATGGTATAAGCAAGTTCTTTAATTGAGTGATTATTTTTCGGGTTACCGATATTGAAAATTTTACCGTCTGCTTTGCCGCCTTTATTTTCAATAATTAGCATTAAAGCATCAAGGCAGTCATCGATATAAGTAAAGCTTCTACGTTGTTCACCGCCGTTAACCAAAACAAGCTGGCGGCCTGTTACTACGTCGTAAAACATTTGTGTAATACTTCTTGCCGCGCGGTTTTTTGCATCTTCAAAAGTGTCAAGGCGCGTACCAACCCAGTTAAAAGGCCTGATTAAAGTATATTTTAACCCCTGTTCTTGCGCATATGCGGCAATAACGCGGTCCATCATTTGTTTGCCGCAGGAATAAATCCAGCGCATTTTGTTTATCGGGCCTGTCATTAAAGGGGAAGTTTCTTCATTTAAAACTTTATCCGGGCTCATCCCATAAACTTCGGAGGTGGATGGGAAAATTACCCTTTTATTATGTTTTACGCACATGCGGACAACTTTTAAATTTTGTTCGAAATCAAGTTCAAAAGTCCAGACCGGTTTTTTGATATAGTACATCGGTTTTGCAACACCGACTAAAGGCAAAACAACGTCCGCTTCTTTAACCTGCTTTTCAATCCAGCGGTCTGCCTTAAAAATATCACCTTTTTTAAAGGTAAAATTTGGGTGTTTTAAACCTTTTAAATTGCGTCTTACGTAGTCAAAAGCTACCACTTTCCAGTCGGTAGTATTTAAAATTCTTTCGGTTAAATGTGAACCGATAAAACCATCAGCACCAAGTATTAAAACTTTCATTTTATAATCTCCTGTATTTCAAAATCTAAAATTTCCAAATCTTTATCTGCGGCAGTTATAATATAGGGCGTTTTTGAAACGGTTGTCCCTGCTTCCGCTTGTGTTTTTATCGGCAAGACTTTTGCGCGCCAAATAATAATTTTTTTGCCGTTTTCTTCAAAAAATGCACCGGGGAATGGCTTTGTTACCGCCCTAATTAAATTGTAAATTGTTTGTGCATTTTGATTCCAATCTATTAAACCGTCTGCCGGTGTGCGCCTGCCAAAATATGTGCTTACAGACATATCTTGCTTGCGCGGTTTTAAATTTTTTGTTTCAATTAAAGGGTAAACTTCTTTGATAATTTCGCAAGCCGCAGCAGTTACTTTTTGTGTTAAAGTTAAGGCGGTATCTTCATTAGAAATTGCTACAACTTTTTGCCCGACAATATCGCCCGCATCCGCTTTTGCCACCATATAATGCAAGGTTGCGCCTGTTTCCTTTTCGCCTTTAACAAGCACCCAATTTATCGGCGCTCTGCCGCGGTATTTAGGCAGTAAAGAACCGTGCATATTGAAAGCACCTAAAGGCGCAACTTTTAAAATTTCATCACTTATTAAAGAGCGGTAATAAACGGATAGAATTATATCCGGCGCTAAATTTTTAATATTTTGTGTGTCTTCGGCAGTTAACTTTTCCGGCGTATAAGCAGGTATATTATTTTTTTGTGCTAAAAGTTTAACGGAAGGAAACCAATTTTCTTTAGGGTTATCTTCATAAGTATAGACGCCGATAATATTTGCCCCCATTTTGATAAGTTCTTCCAAAACTGCGGCACCCGTCATACTGAAACCGAAAAATAAAAGTTTAGGTCTATTTAATGCCATACTCTTCTTTTATAACAAATTTAGGGCGTTTGCGAACTTCTTTAAATAAGCGCCCGATATATTCCCCTGTAATACCGATTGCGCTAATCATAAACCCGATTAGAAAAAACAGTATTGCAAATAATGTAAACACACCGTTTGTATCGTCAGCCGCTGCACCGTAAATTATACGCAAAGCAATCAAATAAAGTGCAAGCAAAAAGCTTAAACCCGAAATTGCCATACCTGAAATTGTAATAAATTGTAGCGGAACTAAAGAAAAGCTTGTCATTAAATCAAAATTTAAACTGACTAAACGGAAAAAGCTGTATTTTGACTCCCCTTCCAAGCGTTTACTGTGGGCAATTTCAATTTCAGTGGGGTTAACCGCAAATTTTTGTGCAAAAGCCGGAATAAATGTTGTTGCTTCCTCGCTTTTTGCAATAATATCGGTTATGCGCCTATCGTATGCACGCAGCATGCAACCGTAATCATGTATCTTTAAACCGGTAATTTTATTTGTGGTAATATTGACGATTTTTGAGGCAAATTTCCTAAAAAACGGGTCATCCCTTTTGGCGCGGATAGTGCCGACTACATCATGCCCTTTGTCAAATTCCATGAGCATTCTTTCAATTTCTTCAGGCGGGTTTTGAAGGTCTGCGTCCATTGTTACTACAACATCACCCGTAACTTTTGTAAACCCTGCAACTATTGCCATATGTTGCCCGAAATTGCCATTAAAATCAATGATTTTAACAACATCTTTGCGCTTTTCATACATTTCTTTAAGTTGCTTTATGCTATCGTCTTTACTGCCGTCGTTTACGAAGATAATTTCATAAGGGCGGTTTAATTTATCTAAAGCCGGGAAAGTGCGCGCAAAAAGTTTTTGCAAAGATTCACTTTCATTATAAACAGGTATTACTACTGATAACTTTTTCATTTTAAATGCTCTTTTAATATTTGTTTGGTGGTATTTATAACGTCTTCAATGTCTTTATCCGTCATAGCTGGGAATAAAGGTAAAGATACAATATGTTCGCCCACATATTCGGCTTCAGGGTAATCTTTAACATTCCAGCCGAAAGTTTTTTGATAATAACTAAATGTCGGTATTGCCTGATAATGCAAAGCTGTTCCTATATTTTGCTCGCCCATAAGTTTCATAAATTCGTCGCGGGTAATATTTAAAACTTCTGTGTCAATGAAAGGTGTGAAAATGTGCCAGGAGTGCAAATCACCCTCATTAACCGGCGCGGGTAAAATTAAACCTTTTGTATCTTTAAAAGCGGTCATATATTTTGCCACAATTTCCGCGCGGCGTTTATTGAAATCTTCAAGCTGTTTCATTTGGGAAAGCCCGATTGCTGCCTGTATATCAAGCATATTGTATTTTAGGCCGAGAAGTGAAATATCATAATGCGCCTTGCCTTTTGCGGAGTAGCGGTTCCAAGCACCCTTGCTCATACCGTTTTGGCGCATAATATAGACGGCTTCTGCGGCGGCTTCATCACTTAAACAGACCATACCGCCTTCGCCGGTAGTAATATTTTTTGTGGGGTGGAAACTGAAAACTACCGCATTTTTACCGTCGGTTTTTCCTATTCTTTCTCCCTGATATTTTGCACCTAAAGCATGGGCGGCATCTTCAATAATAACTAAATTGTGCTTTTTTGCAATTTCACGAATTGCCTTCATATCACAAGGGCGGCCTGCGAAATGAACGGGCATAATTGCTTTGGTTTTGGGTGTTATTTTTTCTTCAATATTTGCGGGAACTATATTTAAAGTTTTCCTGTCAATATCAGCCAAAACAGGCGTGGCACCTACTAAAATTATAGTGTTTACGGTGGAGGCAAATGTCATAGGGGTTGTGATAACTTCGTCGCCTTTACCAATACCAAGGGCCATTAAAGCCAAATGTAAACCGGCAGTAGCGGAATTTACACCGATACAATATGGGGAAGATGTAAAATCTTTAAAAACTTGCTCAAAAGCAATAGTTTTTGGGCCGATTGTTATCCATCCGCTTTTAATACAATCAATTACTCCGTCAATACCGTCTTGCGCAATACTTGGTTTGGCAAAGGGCAAAAAAGTTTCTCTCATAAACACCTCATTTGTATATGTATATATTATAGCAAATTTGGTACAATATAAGTATATCGTGAAATGGAGATTCCTATGGAAAAAATTTGTATGGTTGGTACAGGTTATGTAGGTCTTGTCAGCGGTGCATGTTTTGCTCACCTCGGGCATAAAGTTATTTGTGTGGATAACAATAAAACCCGTATTGAAAATTTAGATAAAGGCATAATGCCTATTTATGAAAAGAATTTAAAAGAAATTGTTGCCGAAAGTGTCAAAAAAGGTAATTTGAGTTTTACCACAAGTATGGCGCGCGGTGTGGAAGAAAGTAATGTTATCTTTATTACCGTCGGCACTCCGGCAGATAAAAAAACGGGGGACCCTGATTTGTCTTTCGTTTTTGCCGTTGCCAAAGAAATTGCGGAAAATATTAAAGATGATTATAAAGTTATCGTTTTGAAATCAACTGTACCAATAGGTACTGCCGAAAGTGTGGAAAGTATTATCAAGAAAAACAACCCCACAGCCAAATTTGCGGTAGTTACAAACCCGGAATTTTTGAAAGAGGGTTTTGCGGTGGCGGACTTTTTGAATCCGGAAAGAATTGTTGTAGGTGCAAATGATGAAAAGTCCTTAAACATTATGCTTGATTTGTATAAACCTTTAACAGACAAAGGTTTTCCTTTACTTAAAACCGATACAACAACCGCTAATATGATAAAGTATGCCTCAAATTCCTTTTTGGCGATGAAAATTATGTTCATTAACGAGCTTTCCGATATGTGCGAAAAGGCCGGTTCAAATATAAGCGACGTCGCAAAAGGTATTGGTTTAGACAGCCGTATCGGCTACAAATTTTTGAACCCCGGTCCGGGTTTCGGCGGCTCATGTTTCCCGAAAGACACAATGGCACTTGAGCGTATGGCAAAAAAAGTGGATAGCCCGCTTAAATTAATTGAAACAACTATCGCACAAAATAATGCACGCCGCTTTAAAATGCTTGCAAAAATTAACAGTGCTTTTGACGATAATTTGCGCGGCAAAACCCTTGCGATTTTGGGTATAACTTTTAAAGCGGAAACAGACGATATGCGCGATTCGCCGAGTATCGGTATTTTATCAGAACTTAATTTAGCAGGTGCAAATCTTAAAATTTATGACCCGCAAGGCAAAAAACATGGGCCGGAATTCTTCCCTTATGCAACTTTTTGCGATAGCACAAAAGAGGCCCTGCAAGGTGCAGACGGCGCAATAATTATCACCGAGTGGAATGAATTTAAGAATTTGACCGTCAAAGATTTTAAAGATAATTTAAAAACACCTATTGTGGTGGATTTGCGCAATTTGTATCCGCTTGAAAATATGAAAGGCATAATTTACCACAGTTTAGGCAGGAAAACAGTTAAATAATTTTATGACCGATTATGAAATAACTATTGCTTCAAGCGCAGGTTTTTGCCCCGGTGTTAAAAACGCTATTGAACGTGTTTTGCAACTTTCGGCAAAAGGCAAAAAGCCGGTTTACACCGTCGGACCTTTGATACATAATAAACAAGTAACACAAAAGCTTGAACAAAAAGATATTTTTACCATAAATAATTTAAATGAGGCAACGAATAAACAAGGTGTTTTGGTTATCCGCGCGCACGGAATAACGCCCGAATTTCAAAAACAGGTTTTTGATATGGGCCTTGAAGTTGTAGATTGCACTTGCCCGCTTGTTAAACGCGCCCACAATATTATAGATGAATTTGCCCAAAAAGGTTATTATACCGTTATTATCGGGGATGCGGAGCATGCTGAAGTTATCGGCTTACTCGGTTACACTCAAGGGCGCGGTATCGTGGTAGCAGATGCCGAAGAAGCAAAAAAATTGCCTGCTTACGATAAAGTAAATGTTGTTGCCCAAACAACGCAAAAAGAGCAAACTTTTTTTGATGCGGCAGAAGTTATAAAACAAAAATCAAAAGTTTGCCAAATATCAAACACAATTTGCACACCCACAAAACAAAGGCAAAAAGAAACTTTGGAACTTGCCAAAAATGCGGACCTTGTAATAGTCGTCGGCGGTAAACACAGTGCAAACACCGCGCGCCTTGCCAAACTTTGCGGTGAGCTTTGCAAAAGAGTTCTTCACGTTGAAACCGCCGAAGAAACAAAAAAAGAAGATTTAATAGATGCCAAAAATATTTTAATAACCGCGGGTGCTTCAACACCTAATTGGATTATTGAAGAAGTCGCCCAAAAAGTTAATACAATAAAAAGGGGGGAAAATGAGTAATATTAAAAGAATCGGCGTTCTTACCGCCGGCGGGGATTGCCCCGGTTTAAATGCGGTTGTCCGCGCTGTAACAAAATATGCTTTGCTGAAAAATATTGAGGTCTACGGTTTTAAAAACGGTTTTGACGGTCTTGTTAGAAACGATTTTATTGTGCTTGATAATAAAACCGTTTCCGGCATTTTAACACGCGGCGGAACAATACTTGGGACAAGCAATATTGCAAACCCTTTCCGCTACACTTTAGCGCCGCACGGTACGCCGGAAAACCCAAAAGATGTATCAAATATCGTTTTGGAAAATCTGGAAAAAAATAAAATCGATGCTTTGGTTACTATCGGCGGGGACGGCACTTTATCAATGTCAAAACAATTTATTGATAAAGGTGTTAAAATCGTGGGTGTACCAAAGACAATTGATAATGATTTGTCCGCTACCGACTATACTTTTGGTTTTGACAGCGCTTTAACTATTGCAACAGACGCCGTCGATCGTTTGCATAGTACGGCAGAAGCCCATCACCGCGTTATGATTATTGAAACTATGGGCCGTTATGCCGGCTGGATTGCTTTGCGTTCTTGTATTGCAGGCGGCGGTGATATTTGTTTGATACCTGAAATTCCTTATAATGACGAAGTAATTAAAGAAGCAATTTTAAACCGTCAAAAACAAGGCAAAACTTTTAGCATTATCGTCGCCGCGGAAGGTGCAAAAAATGAGAAAGGCGAAATGGCTGTACAAAAAACCGTTGCCGGCTCAACTGACCCTATCCGTCTTGGCGGCATAGCGCAAAGAATTGCAAATATGCTTGAAAGCAAAATTAAAACCGAGTGCCGCGTAGTTGTTCTCGGGCATTTGCAACGCGGCGGAACACCGACTGCTTTTGACAGGTGGCTTTCCACCCGTTTCGGTAGTGCAGCCGTTGACCTTATTTTGCAAGGCAAAACAGGTTATATGGTTGCTTTAAAGGGAACTGAAATTGTTTCCGTTCCGATTGCCGAAGCGGTTGCCCATTTAAAACGCGTTGACCCAAAGGGTCAAGAAGTACGTGCCGCGGTAAGTGTTGGAACAAGTTTTGGTGCAAATTTAACTTTTTAATAATTTGAGGATAATATGATAAATAAACAAGAATTAATGTTTGGTATTCACCCGATTCGTGAAGCTTTAAAAAGCAAAAAACGCCATATCTTTGAACTTTATATCGTCAAAGATAAAGCAAAAAGCCGCATTGTTGATGAAGTTATCAAAATGGCAAAATCGGCAAATGTCATTATAAAAAGTGTTGAGGCAAAAGTTTTGGACAGTATGGTAAACGGTCAAAATCACCAAGGTTTAATTGCACGCGCCGAGCCTTTAAAAACCTTGCGTTTAAGTGATGCAATTTACCAAGCACAAGGCAAAAAAGAACTTTGGCTTGCATTAGATGAAGTTACCGATCCTCAAAATTTAGGCGCAATGCTCAGAAGTGCCGCTTGTTTAGGGTTTTCGACAGTTTTATTACCCAAACATAGAACAGTTGGTATAACACCGGCGGTGCATAAAGTTGCTTGCGGTGCTTTGGAGACATTAAATATTGTTGAGGTCTCAAATTTAAACACTGCAATTTTGGATTTAAAAGACGAAGGTTTTTGGGTTTACGGTGCCGATATGGCAGGTAAAGATATTAAACATTTTTCCTATGCCTATCCGGCTTTGCTTGTGATCGGCTCAGAAGGCACAGGTTTGCGTGAAAAAACAAAAGAACATTGTGACGATATAATTGCCATAAAGCAAAAAGGCGGCGTCAGCAGTTTAAACGCATCTGCATCAGCGGCAATTATAATGTATGATATAAGTTCAAAATTAGAGGGTTAATTTATGAAAGTTGTGGTCGGCATAAGCGGCGGGGTCGATTCCGCTTTATCAGCATATTTACTTAAAGAGCAAGGGCATGAAGTTATCGGTGCTATGATGCTTACTTGGGATAAGACAATGCCTATCCCCCCTATAACAGGCGGTTGCCTTGCACCGGAAGAAGAAGATTTGGAAGCGGCCGAGTCCGTCGCAAAATCTGTCGGGATCCCTTTGGTAACAGTTAATTTGGCAAAAGAATTTAGTGAAATCGTTTTAAAAAATTTTAAGCAAGAATATGCCGCAGGCAGAACGCCAAATCCTTGCTTGATTTGCAATCAAAATTTAAAATTCGGACTTCTTATGCAAGGTGTTAAAAGGCAGGGGGTTGATTTTGATAAATTTGCCACAGGCCATTACTGCCGCATAAATTACGATGAGAATTTAAAACGTTTTCAACTTAAAACCGCAAGCGATATTAAAAAAGACCAAAGTTATTTTTTGTACCGCTTAAACCAAGAACAACTTTCAAAAATAATTTTTCCGTTAAGTGAACTTACGAAAATAGAAGTACGAAAATTGGCGGAAAGATATAATTTACCCGTCGCAAAAAGGCAAGACAGCCAAGATTTTTACGCCGGCGATTATAAAGATATTTTACAGTTTAAACCAAAACGCGGTGATATCGTCGATAAAACCGGCAAAGTGCTGGGTCACCACGAAGGTATTTGGAATTTTACTATCGGCAAACGCAAAGGCCTTGTGGGCGGCGGAACTAAAGAGCCGATTTATGTTATCGGCCTTGATTCTTGCCACAACCGCGTGATTGTCGGCGGTAAAAATGATTTATTTTCCAAAGAAATTATTGTTGAAAATATTAATTGGGTATCAATTCCGCCGACTGAAAATTTTAGCGCGCAAGTTAAAATACGCGCTCAACACAAACCTGCTGAGGCGGAAATTTTTGTTAAAGATAATATCGCAAAAGTTGTGTTTAAAGAACCCCAAATGGCAGTTACCCCCGGTCAAAGTGCTGTTTTTTACGACGGTGAAATACTCCTTGCCGGCGGAATAATAAAATAATTTCCTAAAAAATAATACATAAAATCTAATTAGCACATAGGCCTTTTGGATATTTTAAAATAGGCCCTTTGGCCCTTGCATTTGTTACCGAATCCCCTTAATATATCAGTAGAATAAAATATTAATAGGAGAAATTATGTTTAAAAAAATAATTACTTTATTATGTGTTCTTGCAGTGGGAACATTGACTTATGCTACAACACTTCCCCAAGAAGTACAAGATGAAATGAAAGAAATAAATAATATTGTTTTTCAACAAGTTAACCAAACAAAACAAGAAATCGGTTTATATAATTTTGTTAGAAAAAATATTGAGCAATATTATGGAAACACTAATTTTAAAGATGATAATAAGATAACAGGATGGTATCGTGTAGATAAATTTCTAAATTGGGTAAAGAACAATGAACAAAAACTGCAAAATAGTTCTTTTAAGTTTGGAACAGAAATAGAAGATTTGCAAGATTACTCAATGAAAGATTTGCTTAAGTTTCTGTCCATGTCAAAAACTGCTAACATTGAAGAAAGTCAAGCTTTTTGGATATATTTAGGCGCACGTTATGTGGAATATATTTATGATATAAAATGTAATTTCTCTGATTTTGCTATTGTTAAAGAACACATTACTAATGCAACAGGATCTCAAGTAGGAGCCCAAATTTTATATCAAAGAGAACAAAAACCAAATGTTGGGATAAAGTTTAATGGAAATAAGAAATTCTCTCTTCCTATGCTTATAAATACAGGTATACACGAAAGTACACATTTAATACCTCATTTAATGAGTAATACTTTTGAGCTTCTCCCTGAACTAGCTACATTTTATTCTGAATATAATTTTGGTTTACCTGTAAAATCTAATGAGGTGCATAGTTTCACAGACACTACACGAGATGTTAGACGATTACATAATTTAAAACCGAACATCCAATTTATAGATGAATATAACCATTTCATTGCAGGAATTGTTCTTAATGAACAATTAACACGAGAACAGATATTACAGTTTAAATATCTTCCTTTATTATCCTCAGATGTTAATGCTTATATTAAGAATGCCAACATACTACAAGGAACAATAAGCATTCTTATGTCTCGAAATAATAGTTTTATGATCGAAGGAGACTTACCTAGTATTCCTGTAACAAATCAAACAACCAATGGAATAATAGAAAAAGCCAAACTTTTTAATATGAATGAACAAGAAATATCTAAATTGATTAACGCTCGATCTTTATCCTTTGATCTAGGTGAACGTGTATGGCCGGGCACCTTTAATAATAAAGTAAATGTAATTTTTAAAAATACTAAATTTTTTGTAGGATTCATTGGAGGATTACAGCGATTTAATGAGGATCAACTTTTGCAGTTACAATTTGGGGAATTTGCAGATAATCCAAAATTAAAGGAATTTTATCATAAACTAATAGCCCAATATTTGCCTGACGAAATTATAACATATTATCCTAAACTCATCCCAGTAGTTACACCTAATGATTATCTACTATTAAGTCTCTTTATCACGCGTGAACAAATAAAAGTATGGCAAGATGCCATATTGCGGGCATTAAATGATGTAACAACAGACAGTATGCCTGTACCGGAAGGATATTTGTAATTACTTTTAAACCCAACACATATCCCCCGGCGAAGCTGGGGGATTAGTTTTTTACATTTAACCTCTCTTTGTTTATTTATTTTACGGCTGAAATTTTTGTTATAATATAATTGTAGTATAGAAGTACAATTTGATTATTTTATGGGAGCATATCTCGCGGATATGCTGCGCAAATAGAAATATTTGTGTACCAGAAACCACAAAATAATTATCTGCTTTTACCTGTTTTTTTAAAAAACAGGTAGGCGGATGGTTATTTGGGTTCTTCTGGTAGCCTTATTAACTATTCGCCTTTTTTCACGAATTTTAATAGGCTATCGGAGACCTGCGTTTTTGTTTGCTCCCGTAAAAAGGAGAAAACAAAAATGATAAAAGAAACAAATAAAAAACTCAAGCAAGGTTTTACTTTGCTTGAACTGCTGGTAGTCGTTTTGATTATCGGTATACTTGCAAGTATTGCTTTGCCGCAATACAAAAAAGCAGTAATAAAAACGAAGTTGGCGGAAGCAGATATAGGTATAAATACTGCTATGAAAAATATTGATTTATACCTTGCCGCGAACGGATATCCTGATAACCTAGTTTTGTTTACCGGTTCAAATGCTGTCGGTGATATACAAATGCCGGGTGATTGTAGTAATGAATATTCGTGCCGAACAAATTGGTTTGATTTTGAAGCTTTCTGTACCTCTGAACTTTGCTCTATTTTTTTTGATACAAGTGCTATTCCCTCATTAAAAGAAACTTGGGTGTTTTTTAGCAAAGAGCCAGGTTCTGATTGGAGTATAATTCAAGTAAACAACCCGTATATGGATATAGAGAGTATTAAAATACTATGCACATGGGCCAAAGAAAAAAATTATCATGCAATGGATCGCGCTCTAGCCCATTGTTCCGATCTAGGTATTGACTTAGATTAATGTAAAAAATACCCGCATGTCCGAAAACATGCGGGTATTTTTATAAACTTTTCACTTCTTAATGTTTACTTTTCGATTTTGGCTTCGTCAAGTAAAACCGCTAAGTCATCAAGTTGTTGCTTGTCTACAATGTTCGGGCTTTCGGTTAAGGGGCAGAAAGCCGCGGTTGTTTTAGGGAAAGCAATAACTTCTTTAATTGATTCTTCCCCGCAAAGCAAAGCAACTAAGCGGTCAAAACCAAGACCGAAACCGCCGTGCGGTGGTGCGCCGCATTCCAAAGCACTTAAGAGCATACCAAAGCGGCGTGCGCTTTCTTCTTTAGAATATTTCATTAAGTTCAAAATCTTTTCTTGCAAGGCGCGGTTGTGGTTTCTGATTGAGCCGGAAGAAAGTTCCACACCGTTTAACACCAAGTCAAATTGTTGGGAATTAACTTTTAATGGGTCTGTGTCAAGCAAAGGTATATCTTCCGCAACCGGTGCGGTAAACGGGTTATGTGCGGCATCATAGCGTTGTTCTTCTTCCACATACTCAAGTAATGGGAAGTTAAGAACAAACAAAGGCGCCCATTTTTTAGACGGTTTTAATTTCAAAACTTTTATTAGTTCCTTTCTTAAGGCACCCATAAAAAGCGAGCATGTGTGTTCGTTATCACTGCCGATAAATACTGTATCGTTTTCCGCAACTTTTAAAGTGTCTGCCAAAGTTTTAAGTTCCGTTTCGGTAAAAAACTTTGCGCTTGGGCCTTCAAATTTGCCTGCTTTAAATTTAAGCCAAACAAGGCCTTTTGCACCGTTCTTTTTTACAAGTTCGGTTAATTTATCAATCGCACCGCGTGATAAAGTAGCGGCAGAATTTTCCGCCTTAATTGCGCGGATTACGCCTTTAGCGGCTAAAATATCTGCAAAAACTTTAAAGCCGGTGCCGGCAAAAATTTTAGATACATCTTCAATCAGCATACCGTAGCGCATATCGGGTTTATCAGAGCCGTATTTCAAAAGTGCCTCTTTATAAGGCATGCGGATAAACGGCGCTTCAATCTTTTCTCCGACGGTAGTAAAAACGCTAGACATTAAACCTTCAATGGTTTTGAAAATATCATCAAGTTCCGCAAAAGACATTTCCACGTCAATCTGTGTATGTTCGGGTTGGCGGTCGGCACGCAAATCTTCGTCGCGGAAACAGCGCGCAATTTGGAAATATCTGTCAATTCCGCTTGCCATCAAAGTTTGTTTGAACATTTGAGGGCTTTGCGGAAGTGCGTAAAATTTGCCCTTGTGTACGCGTGAAGGCACCAAATAATCGCGTGCGCCTTCGGGGGTTGAACGGGTAAGAATAGGTGTTTCAATTTCCAAAAAACCGTTTTCATCAAGATAACGGCGCGCGATTTGGGCAACTCTGTGGCGCATTTTCAAATTGCGTATCATGCGTGCATTACGCAAATCAAGATAACGGTATTTTAGGCGGACATCTTCGGTAATATTTTTTTCCGTCTCAATATCAAAAGGGAGAGGAATTGAAGTGTTTAAAATTTCAATACTGTCAACAATAATTTCAACTTCGCCCGTTGGAATATTTTTATTTATATAACCCTCTTTTCTTGCTGCAACTGTTCCGGTTGCGCAAATTACATATTCTTGGCGCAAAGTTTGAGCTGTTTCAAAAGCTTTTTTATTTGACGGGTCAATAACAAGTTGCACAAAACCCTCGCGGTCGCGAAGGTCAATAAACAAAACGCCGCCGTGATTTCTGTAACTGTGTACCCAGCCGCAAAGGGTCTGTTTGGTGCCTATCATTTTAGAGTTGATAAGCCCGGCATAAGATGTTCTTTTCATATTATTTATCCTCTTTTAAGGCAGTAAGTAAGTCGGCTAAAGCAAGTTCTTTTTGCTCGCCCGAAGTTAAATTTTTTAATACTACTGTATTTTTTGCCACTTCATTTCCGCCGATGATAATTGCAAAATTTGCATTTATTCTGTTAGCTTGTTTCATTTGCGCTTTTAGGTTTTTATCAAACAAACCGCCTTCGGCGATTAAACCGTTTTCACGCAAATTTTGCAAGATATCAAAAGCATAATTATTTGCGCTTTCTTCAACGGAAACAACAAAAATATTTTTATTTTTAATTTCTTCAAAAGTGCTTGCAAGCGCAACGCGTTCTGCACCCAAAGCCCAGCCGACAGCAGGCACTTTCGGCCCGCCCATTGATGCGATTAAATCGTCATATCTTCCGCCGGCGGCCAAAGCATTTTGTGCACCTGCAATATCGGCCTGGAATTCAAAAACCGTCTTTGTGTAATAATCAAGCCCGCGCACTAAACAAGGGTCCACTTCAAAAGGGACTTTGCCTTCTAAATATTTTTTTACTTCGTCAAAATGTTTTTGGCAATCTGGGCAAAGAATTTGGCGCGGTGCATTTTGCGTAAATTTCGGCCCGTCAATTTTGCAGTCCAAAACGCGCAAGGGGTTAACTTCAAGGCGTGTTTGGCACTTTTCGCAAAGTGAATCTTTTTGCGCAGTAAAAAATTTGATTAAATCTTCCCTAAATTTCGGGCGGCACTCTTTGCAGCCGATAGAATTTATTTTAACTTTATAATTTTTTACACCGAGCTTATCAAAAATAGCTTTAAGCATTAAAATTACTTCCGCATCTGCTGCGGGTGAGGCATTACCAATATATTCAAGCCCGATTTGTTCAAATTCGCGGTAGCGGCCTGCTTGCGGGCGTTCTGCCCTAAACATATTGCCGATATAGAAAAATTTTTGCAAAGGGTTTGCCTGAAAATTATTTTCAATATAAGCGCGTGCTACACCGGGGGTACCCTCGGGGCGCATGGCAACAAGGCGGCCGCCGCCGTCTTCAAAAGCATACATTTCTTTTTGAACAATATCGGTTGTTTGCCCCGTTGCTTTAATAAAAATTTCTTTAAGTTCCAAAGTGGGTAAACGCAGTTCCTTAGCACCATAAACTTTAAATACGGAGCGAGCACTATTTTCCACTTTTGTTAATTTTGCGGCTTCTGTTTCAAATAAATCACGAAAACCGCGCAGTAATTTTGCCATATAATATATTTTAGCATTTTTCAAGTACTGTTTTAATGTGTATGATAAATTAGGAAATTTGCAATTATTATTTTTTTTGCCGTCAAATTCTTTTTATTTCACGACGATAACTTTTACTTGACGTTTTTTTTTTTTTTTTTTCTATAATTTATATATATGGTGCAAAAACGCCGTATAAATTAAAGTAGGAGAAACAAAATGAAAATAAAAAATAGTGCCAAAGGTTTTACCTTAATAGAACTTTTGGTTGTTGTACTTATTATAGGTATACTATCGGCAATAGCATTACCTATGTACAAAAA
>JAZOVE010000031.1:0-1222 GCA_045658545.1 Elusimicrobiaceae bacterium | reverse complement strand
TCAAATGCCTTGCCGTATTATCTTATCAAAATCCCACTTTTGTCACACTAAATCTGTCTTCTTTTTATTTGTTGTTAGAATAAAAATCGCTATGAAATACGATGCACGTATCAACGACCTTATAACCACCGAGGTGTTTATAGCGAGAGTTCCATTCAAATCAATTTGGTGATATGCAATCCCACCCACATTTATCAGGTTAAATATAAGTAAACCAACGGAAAGTATAACATAACCCAATGCCCCGTATTTAAGTAGATTTATATATTTAAAATTGAAAAGAGCACCTGTAAACATAATAGCGCTTAATATAACCATTAAACAAGAAAACGCAAAATTTACAGGATACAAAGGGATATATTTTAGCTGTATATCTATATTTCTCAAGTTTGAACAAATTGAAAATAGACCGCTAATTAATTCTCCCGCTAATGCCATAGGTAATAACCATATTTTAAATATATAATTTGCATTTTTGAGAAGTAAAAAAAGGAGAAAAAGACCTGCTGAAAATAGTGGCAATGTACATATTAAGAAATTACTTAGACTATATAATTGCCAAGTCACTGAATCTGTTGTCAAGTTTATCATATATAAACTTGTAAAACAAATTGCAATTATATTCTTCGTTTTGTTTTGCAACAACAAAGATGTTTTCGTTTTCTTTTCGCTTGGTTGTTCTGATTCTTCAGAAGATTTTGCTCGCGGTTTAAAGAGCAATACGCTCCAAAACAGTGCCCAAACAAAAAGAAAAATAGCAATTTTAATAATAACGTTTAAACTGCTTGGTCCTGCACCGCTTATAAAAGGCCCAATGTGACAAAGAACAATAACAAACGAATTGTAAAAACCGAATAAAAATTTGGGCTTCTCTTGACGAATAAGTTTGCAATATCTAAGACAATAAATGGGCATAACAATGAAAATCCATATTAGCAAAACTATAAATGCATAAGCAAGACCCGCATAATCACCTGAAGGTGAAACTATTCCCAATGCGATTGCTAAAATTATGTAGGTCACAAAAAAACAGATTGAAAAAATAAACGGGTAAACATATTTTTTCGCTTTCTTCACAAAATCACCCCAAAACAAAAGATGTGCTACCGTTATGATAGCACATCTTAGGTGATTTTTCAATAAAAAGCCTCCACTTGTCAGGGGAGGTGGATTTTGCGTAGCAAAAGACGGAGGGGTAGTGTTCTCTCCCTCCGCCTCGTTT
>JAZOVE010000030.1:0-1331 GCA_045658545.1 Elusimicrobiaceae bacterium | reverse complement strand
TACCACTTGAGGGGATAAAATTTTTCAAAGAAATTTTAAAAAGTAAGCAAAAACACCCGACCAAAATGAGATGCAAATGTCCATTAATAGTGAGGGGTTAAAAAATTTTTTAAGAGATTTTTTGATTTAGGGGTTGAAAATTGCCTCTTCAAATGGCTTATAAGTGAGGGGTTAAATAAAAATATTAAGGAGGTGATGCCTATGTGCCAACTAAAAAAGGCAATGCAGATGCGCCTATAAACACTCTGCAAAAATAAAATTTTAGGAGGAAAAAATTGAACAAATTAAAAACATTTATCTTTTACGACGAGTATTTAGATGCTCTAAATACCTTATCAGAAGAAAAAGCCGGACGTATGATTAAGCGAATTTGCAAGTTTATTTATACCGACGAACCGTTAGAGCAACTTACCGAAGCGGATGAAAAATACGCTTGGAGTTGCATTGAAGAACTGCTTACTGCCGACAAAAAATTTGAAGCAAACGGAACCATACCACGTGCATTAATGCGCGATAGAAAGTATTTTTACTTTCAAGAAAACTTCTACTTTGCTTTAGATTTAATGACGGATAGCGAGTGTGCTACGTACATAAAAGCGATATGTGCATTTATGTTTTTAGGCGAAGATAAGCCTAAACTTAAACCACCTATTGATGCGTATTTTAACATTGCAAAGCGTAAGTTAGAGCTTTCAAAGATTCGAAAAAGTGCTGGAAGCAAAGGCGGGAAAACTAAAAAAACCGTTGACGTCTCCCCAACTGAAAGTGAACCTATAACGATTGAAAAACTTAAAACTGAGTTTAATCTTTACGGCAACTTAAACGAAAACAATCCGATTTTGCAAGGCGTTGACCTCAATAAATTAAGAGAGTTTATTCTAAATAATAGCGACGTAAAGGCTCAATCAACCTACCGAATCGTAGAAAAATTTAGACAAGCAAACGGAATAACAACGTAAAAAACTTGCAAGCAAATAGGTTTGTCCACTGTGCTAAAATTTTGGGAATTAGTTAGTTTTGAGAAGCAGGTAAAGAGAATTGCCAAAATCGACCGATTTTTGCCAATTCTTACTTATCTTGAACAATCGGGAAACCCGATTTTCGCTTCACTACGTAAACTCCCTTACTATTTTTAGCGATAGAAGAATTCTTTTAAAATATTTTCAAATTTTTTTGTAAAAGTGCTTGACTTTCTCTCTCGGATATGATAATCGTGTTAATACGAGAAACGTTTGGAGGTAAGAAAGTTTATGAAAGGCTTAACAGTTGAAGAAGTAATTGAATATCAACGCACTCATCCGTACAAAAAACAAGTTTACAGCAAATGGGGA
>JAZOVE010000029.1:0-1134 GCA_045658545.1 Elusimicrobiaceae bacterium | reverse complement strand
AACAGTCAACTTCTTGCGACCCTTTGCGCGGCGAGCAGCCAACACCTTGCGGCCATTCGCAGTAGCCATACGAGCGCGGAAACCGTGCTTGTTGATGCGCTTGCGGCGCGATGGCTGGTAAGTTCTCTTCATTGCCATAATTGTATCGTTTTTATTGTTTTACTCGCAATTTTCAGCACATAGGGTATCCTATGCGAGGTGCAAAGGTACAACCTTTTTTCAAATTTGCAAAACTTTTTTCGGAAATATCCCTCTTTTGTCCAAAAAAATGGTTTTAGAGGGTTTTGAGCAGTGGTAAACCGAAGTTTTTGATTTGCGCGTAGCGCACTCGAAGTTGTCGTACCACCCATCGACACTCGGTTTCTGCAATCAGGGAATGCCCCCCTATTATATATAAATATAGGTATAAAAGAATTATTAAAAAATATTAAAAAAATACTTGAAAAGATTTGCAGATTCAAAAAAAGTCGCTACCTTTGCACCCGCAATTAAGGAATAAAGGTTCTTAAATGTGTTAGCAAATCGCTCGAAAGAGTGGGATTTTTGGAGAAAACAAAGTTTTTTCAATAAAAAATGAAAAAAAATCTCGAAAAATTTGGTGGTTAAGAAAATTTGCCTTACCTTTGCACCACTTTCGCGTCTGAAATATGACAAGCGAGAGTTTTGAAAAACGGTTCTTTGATTTACTGGTTATATTTAAGAGAGAAAATGTAGTATTTATCTGTCAATTTCCTTTAATGGAAAATGAGGTAGTCAGGACTCTAACAATACATTATAATTTTTTTTACAATGGAGAGTTTGATCCTGGCTCAGGATGAACGCTAGCGGCAGGCTTAACACATGCAAGTCGAGGGGCAGCATAAAACTGTGCTTGCACAGTTTGGTGGCGACCGGCGCACGGGTGCGTAACGCGTATGCAACCTACCTGTAACAGGGGGATAACACTGAGAAATTGGTACTAATACCCCGTAACATCATTAAGGGCATCCTTATTGGTTGAAAGTTCCGGCGGTTACAGATGGGCATGCGTTGTATTAGCTAGTAGGTGAGGTAACGGCTCACCTAGGCGACGATACATAGGGGGACTGAGAGGTTAACCCCCCACATTGGAACTGAGACACGGTCCAAACTCCT
>JAZOVE010000028.1:0-1423 GCA_045658545.1 Elusimicrobiaceae bacterium | reverse complement strand
GGTTGGCGAACTGTTTCAGTACATCTTGAGATGTTCGCCGGTATAATGCCCTTGAAGGGCTAGTGCATACCACCACTTCAAGTGGTGGTTTTGATTTTTTTGTTATAATAATTCTTCGTTATATATTGCTCTTATACCACCGATAAATTTGGGGCGAACTCTGGCACAAGTTAAATGTGCTTCACCTATCTGTTTAACGGAAAGTCTTACGGGTACTGCAACTTTTTTTAGATGCATTCCGATAAAGGTGTCGCCTATATCCATTCCTGCATCGGCTTTAATTTCTTCAACCACAATTGGATTTTTGAATTTTGAATAAGCAACTGTTGCGAGCGAACCGCCTGCTTTTTTTTGTGGAATAACGTTGACTTGTTCAAGCATAGGGCAAGCATCCTTTTCAATTACAATTGCTCTATTTAAGTGTTCGCAACATTGAACGGCAAGAAAAATGCCTTTCTTTTTTAATACCGAATAAATTGCATTGAAAATAGTTTCGGCAGTGTCGGGGTCGGAATTAGTGCCGATTTTACTACCTACCACTTCACTTGTTGAACACCCAACCACTAAAATATCGCCTTTTTTAAGTTTTGCTACTTCAAGCAGTTCTTTTGTAGCAGTTTCACATTGTAATTTAATATCCATAATCAAATCTCCTAAAAGCATTGTAACACTTAAAAACTCAAAAAGCAATAAAATAAAGATAAATTGTGGCAAAATGGCTTATTTCATACTATATATATTGTTAGATTTACACTTAAAAAAATCAATAAAAAAAATTTTAAAAAAATGTAGAAAAACTTTTGTAAAACGCTTGACTTAACACTTTATATTTGATAATATATTTAGGCTACCGCTCAGGCGGGCAGATATTTTTGCGAAATTTTTTAAGTAAATTTCGACTTTGACCGAAGTCAAAGAAACAGTAGATTGACAACTGCATAGAGAGAAAAGTTTGAAATATCAAACGAGAAAGACTTAATTAATTAGTACATTAAGGCAAAGAGCAAAAAGACTAAATATTTTAACGAAAGGTTAATACGAAAAAAGAACGTAGGAAATCATTCACGAAAAAGAGTAGTCGAGTATAGTCAAGGAAATGTAAGTAAATTCGACGGAATTGCTTATGCAATTTTAAGAAAGATCAAGCTACAAAGAGCATACAGGAGGATGCCTTGGTACATGGCGCCGAAGAAGGACGTGACAAGCTGCGAAAAGCTACGGGGAGTTGCAAATAGACCGTGATCCGTAGATATCCGAATGCGGGAACGCACCATAAGTAATGTTATGGTATCATTACGTGAATACATAGCGTAATGAAGGGAACCCGGGGAACTGAAACATCTAATTACCCGGAGGAAAAGAAAGTAAACAAACGATTCCGAAAGTAGTGGCGAGCGAAATCGGAAGAGCCCAAACCAAGAGT
>JAZOVE010000027.1:0-1022 GCA_045658545.1 Elusimicrobiaceae bacterium | reverse complement strand
TTTAGCAACAAGCAAATAATCATCTTGCGCGTAAATTATAAATTCTTTTTTATCTTTTATTTCGTCAAGAACTTCTTTTAAAGTGTAAGTTTTAATTTCTTCTTTTTTTTCGTTTTGCGCTTGTGGTGCTTCAGGTTTTTTATGTTCTTTTTTTTCTTTTGGTTCTTCATAGGCGGACATATCAAACAAATCTCCTTGGCCTATAAACTCCGGCTCGGCTTTTTTGGGGTTTGTTTGCAAACTTGCATAATAGGCAGCCAAATTTTTAAACTCAAATTCATTAATAAAAAATTGCAATTTTTCTATATCCGGCTCTTGCACTTTGTAATGTTTTAAAGAAGTATCAATTGGCAAAAATTTATCTAAAACAACTAATTTTTTGGAAAGCATAGCCTCTTGCTCGCCTGCAATAAGTTTACGCGCCATAGATTCCTTCATAGCCGGGTTTTTATTTTTAGCCGCATTTAAAATATCATCCAAATGGCCAAATTTTGTAATTAACTCCACCGCCGCTTTTTTGCCAAGCCCGCTGATGCCTGGCACATTATCAGCAGAATCACCAACGATAGATAAATAATCAATAATGTATTCGCAGTCCACACCAAACTTATCTTTACAAGAAACAGAATTTTTTGATTCCACTTTTAAATTGCCGCTCCAAATTTTTATATTATCATCGGCAAGTTGCAAAATATCTTTATCAGAGGTTATAACAATAGCTTGAGCACCCTGATTCTTGGCAGCATTGGCAAGGGTGGCTAAAAGGTCATCAGCCTCCGCCCCGGGCATTGCGCAAAATTTAAAGCCAAGCGCACTTACAAGATCGCGCGCAAGCTGCAATTGCTCTGCCAAAGCCTCATCAATAGGCGGGCGGTTTGCCTTATATTTAGGGTAAAATTTATGGCGGTTTGTTGGCCCTGGAGAATCAAAACAAAAAGCGAGATATTTTGGTTTAATTTCTCTGTTAAATCTTAAAATCCAATTTAAAAAGCCGTATAATGCCCCAACCTCTAAGTCGGAGG
>JAZOVE010000026.1:0-145614 GCA_045658545.1 Elusimicrobiaceae bacterium | reverse complement strand
AATTATACTTTCACTTTGCAAGATAATAATATCAAAGCAGAAAGAATTAATGGCGATTATACCTTATACAAGTTATATGAGGACGGCAATATTTATTGTCTCCCGGAAGAACATGAAATATGCCAGCAATTTGATTGGGGAATAAATAATAAAGCATGCAATAGCATAAATGGTTTTTGGGCAAATAAAACAAGTGCTTGCTATAACAGTGAACAAGACCGTTGTTCCGGTGTCAATATGCCTTGGGCGGAAGGAGTAGATAAGCAGAAATATGCCTTTTGCGGTTATTATAATACTGATGAAATTGAAATTGATGGGTTTGGAACTTGCGGAGCTAGGGCAAGTTCTCTTTGTTCATACTCAACGTTTAGCGGTATGCAAGTGGATTGCACTAGTGCAAGGAACATTCAGGGTAATATTATGAGTAATGGTAATAATGGTTCTTGTTCTTATTCCCAGTTCAACGATGGCGCTATATGCGATTCAATAGGATCATATTCTTGTTCCCATAATGAATTTAATAGCGGGGCTGTTTGCAAACCATCTGGAGGATATGCTTGCGGGGCTTCAACATTTACGGCAGGTAGTAAATGTATGGGGGGAAGTTACAGTACTTGTCTCGGATCTACATTTTATGAGGGAAGTGAATGTGTAAGTGGTAATACACCTGGAACAACGGCTTCTTACGGAGGAAGTTGTAATGATAACACTTTTAAAACCGGAAGTAAATGTATAGCAAATAATGCTTATGCTTGTATCAGCACTGGATGGCTAGGAAGTGCAACTGGTGGTGGTATTAACAAGACGACCTTTGAAGAGGGCAGTTATTGTGTCGGTAATGCTGTAAATTCTTGTAAAGGTAGTGGTTTCGCAAATTTTAAAGGAACTTGTATAGCAAATGCCACCGGCGCTTGTGCAACAAGTTATTCCGGTAACGGTTGTTGTGAAAGTGATTATGGGCATTGCCCTGCAAATGCGCCAAAATGCAAATGCGATATTGATCCAAATACCAATATGCATGCAACATCCTGTTAATTAAAACAAAACTTTAAATACCATAAATACCCTTAAAATTTTTTAAGGGTATTTTTATAACTTTTTAGCCATTTCTTCTAGGTCTTTTTCGTTCATATCGGGGCGTATACCAAAACGCGTTAGGCAAAAGTCATATTTTATGGGGTCAGCAGGGTTAATTTTGGCAAGGTTTGCGGAAATTTCTAAAGCGGTTTTTAAGTCAGCCTGATTGCGTTTAGTCAACCCCAAAGCACGCGCCGCGCGGTGCATATGAACGTCTAGCGGAATAAGTAAATCGGCACAATCAACACCTTGCCAACAACCAAGGTCAACTTCATCACAACGTACGCACCAGCGCAAAAACAAATTAAGGCGTTTTAAGGCACTGTTTTTTTCGGGGTTCGGTATAAGGGTATTGATATTTCCATAACTTCTTAAATGTGCGGCAAAGTTTTTAAGGGCAAAAACAAAGTCCTTTTCAGGCTCATAAAACTTTAAAAATAAATTTTCCAAACTGCCGTATTCTTTAAGTATTTGGGAAATGGCCCAAAGGAAATCAGCCGTTTCCGCGCCGGTAGTAAAGCGGTATTTAAAATTTTTGAACATTTTTTTAAGTTCGGGTTTAGATGTTTTTAAAAGAAACTCTTTCGGCCTGGGCCCTAAATTAAGTAAAATATTATTAACGGCTTTTATTATCTGCTTAACATTACCGTACGCAAAAGAGGCCGCAATAAGGCAGACGACTTCTTGCTGTTCCCTATATTTATAAGGGCGGCAGAATTGTAAAGGGTCCGGCGAAACATAACATAAGTGGTTATATTTCGCATATAATTTTTCAAGTAAAGATTTTTTTAGCATAATTATATTTTATGAAACTTAAAGAGCTTTTTCCAACAGCAAATTTTGATTGTGAAGTTTTGGGCTTAACTCAAGATTCCCAAAAAGTGCAAAAGGGTTTTGTATTTTTTGCAATTAAAGGGCATACCGTAGACGGGCATAAATTTATACCTGCCGCTTTGGAGAACGGCGCATGCGCAATTATCAGTCAAGAAAAATTGAATTTAAAACAAGCGGTTTTGGTCGATGATATTGAGGCCGCTATGGCCGCCGCCGCACTTAAATTCTATGATAACCCGTCTAATAAACTTAAAATGTTTGCCATAACAGGCACAAAAGGCAAGACAAGCATTTCTTATTTGCTTGAAAGCATTTTGCTTACCGCCGGTAAAATTCCGGCTGTGCTCGGTACAATAAATTATAGAATTAACCGTCAAGTTTTAAGCAAAGCACCTAATACCACGCCGGCGGCTTTAACTTTGCAAAATATTTTGTATACCGCAGTTAATCAAAAAGCGGACAGTTGTATTATGGAAGTTTCATCCCACGCGCTTGAATTAAAACGCGTTGAGGGCGTAAATTTTGATACGGCAATTTTCACAAATTTGCAACGCGACCACTTAGATTTCCACCACACTTTTGAAAATTATTTTAAAGCAAAATATAAACTTTTTGAAAGTTTGTTAAACCCTCAAAACCCAAAGCAAAACAAAACCGCAATTATAAATATTGATGATGAGTACGGCCAAAAACTTTATAAAATGCTTGAAGGTAAAATAAAAGTTTTAACTTATTCAATAAAAGGGGCGGCAGATTTTGCGGCAACGGAAATTCACCCCTCTTTAGATGGTGTAACTTTTAAAGTTAACGGTAAAACCGCAAAAATAAATTTGCTCGGCGCGCATAATGTCTACAATGCTCTGGCGGCAATTGCGGCGGCAAGCACTTACGGAATAAATTTGGAAACAGCAATTAAAGGTATATCAGCTTTACAAGGTGTGGCAGGACGTATGCAGGCCATAAAAGCAGGCCAACCCTTTTATGTTTTTGTGGACTTTGCTTATACGGAAGAGGCTTTACTCCGCGCTTTTGATACGGTTAAACCGTACAAAAAAGGCAAGATTATAACCGTCTTTGGTTGTGGCGGTGAGCGCGATACAACAAAACGCCCTTTAATGGGTGCGTGTACGGTAAAAAACAGCGATTTTGTTATTATCACTAACGATAATCCGCGCCGCGAAGACCCGCAAAATATTTTAAAAGATATTTTGGCAGGCGTCGGTGAAAATAAAAATTATGAAGTGGAACTTGACAGGCGCAAAGCAATAAACAAAGCAATAGCGCAAGCCAAAGCGGGTGATATTATTTTAATTGCCGGTAAAGGCCATGAAGATTACCAAATTTTACCGACAGGCAAAATACATTTTTCAGATGAGGAAGAGGCCCTAAAAGCCCTTAAAAATTATGTTTAGTTTCAAAAAATTTCAAGGTAAAACAGCTGGTATTATCGGGCTTGGGAAAAGCGGGCAAGCCGCTGCGAAATTCTTGCACAGGCAAGGTTTTAAAGTTATTGTATGCGATTCCCGCCCCCTGCCGCTACCTCTTGGTTTAGAAGGTATTGAAGTTTTTACAGGCACTTTCCCTCAACAATTTTTTGATTGTGATTTTTTTATTAAAAGCCCCGGTATAAGCAATTTTGATAAGATTATAAGGAAAATAAAATCATTAAAAAAACCCATTTTCAGCGAAGTGGAAATTGCTTTGGCTTTTATCCCAAAAAGTGTTAAAGTTTTTGCGGTTACCGGCACAAACGGTAAAAGTACGACGACAGTTATGCTCGGTGAAATTTTAAAAGAACATGTAAAAGAACTTAAAACAAAACAAAAAGTTTATGTTGCCGGCAATATCGGCACCCCTTTAACAAGTTATGCAGATGAAATTGAGGAAAATTCTTTTATCGTCTTAGAAATTTCAAGTTACCAGCTTGAAGATAGCACTTATTTTAAACCCTTTTGCGCCGCACTTTTAAATATTACACCGGATCATTTGGATCATCACGGTGGTATTGATAATTATATTTTTGCAAAAAGCAAAGTTTTTAAACAACAAAGCAAAGATGATTTTTTTATTACTAACGGCGGGGATAGCGTTTGCGTAAGCTTAATAAAAAAGGCAAAAAGCCATGTATTAACATTTTCTTCCGAAGTTAAACACAGCGTGCGCGTTGATGTTTTTTATGATGGGGATGAACTTGTATTTGCGTCCGGCGCACATTTAAAACCGCCAAAGTTGCTTGTCGGTATCCACAATATTGAAAATGCTATGGCAGCTTCTTTGATGGCTTTTGCAGGCGGGGTTAGCCAAAAGGCAGTTCAAAAAGGTTTTGATATTTTTAATTGTCTTGAACATCGTATAGAATATTTCGCCGAGTTTAAGGGTATTAAATGCTATAACGATTCCAAAGCCACAAATATTGAAAGTACAATTCCTGCATTAAAATCTTTTGGCACTGCAAACAATATTTGGCTGATTTTAGGCGGTAGGCATAAGGGTTCGCCTTATACGCCGCTACTGCCGTATATGCAAAAGCATTGTAAACAGGCGGTTTTAATCGGTGAATCAAGCCCGATTATCAAGCAAGATATAGGACACTTTTTCCCTGTAATTGAGAAAGGGGATTTAAAGCACGCCGTTGAGTATATTTTCAGTCAAGCAAGACGCGGGGATATT
Organism: Elusimicrobiaceae bacterium; assembly: GCA_045658545.1. Lineage (GTDB taxonomy): Bacteria > Elusimicrobiota > Elusimicrobia > Elusimicrobiales > Elusimicrobiaceae > Proelusimicrobium. Next base: position 141,033 of record JAZOVE010000026.1, on the reverse strand, counting down.
TTGTTATTATCTCCGGCTTGTTCTTCTTTTGACCAATTTACCGATTTTGAGGATCGCGGCAGAAAATTCAAAAAAATCGTATTAGATTATATTAAAAATAAGAAACAATAATTAATAATAATGCACGCAATAGTCTGTATAACAATTCGGACTTACTCTGTGGGCTTCTTTTGCACATAAAACATTTGCCGGATGGGAAAGATTTTTATTATACACATAACACAAGTAGGGTTTATTGCCATCTTTTAGAATATAATAACTTATTTTAACTCCAAAAATAGTTTTTGCACAATGAGAGTATCTAACTGTAGGCATAATAGAACAATCTGTTGAAATTTTAACATCCAAATCTTTCAATTTTGAGGGATATTCCCCACGCATTAAATAATAACGTTGTGCAGCTTCATTAACAACTTTTGTCATAGTTTTTAATTCAGTAAATTGTGCTTTACCGACAGCCATTTTATATTGCGGAATGGCAATAGCCGCTAAAATTCCGATGATTAAAACCACCACTAAAAGTTCAATTAAAGTAAAACCTTTACTACTGTTTTTTAATTTACTCATAAACACTCCTAAATCCGTTCATACTGAATTTTGGTTGAATACATATAAATTATAGAAAAAAAAATAAACTGTCAAGAGATAATTAAGGCGCAATAAAATCATATATGATAAAATATATTATAAGTACAATTAATTGTTATATTTGGAAAGGAGCATATTTTGTATAGGCTTTGCTTGGCTTTTGCCTTGGTGATTTTTATATTTTCTCCGCTTCGGGCTGAAAGTATTTTGCCTGATAATTTGGAAATTACGTCAAAACTTAATTTATTTTGGGCGCAAGCACATACGCCCGCAAGTTTTGCAGATAAATACCATAAGGCTTCTGCAAAAATAGATGTAGATTTAAGTTACAATATAACTGAAAATTTTGATATAGTTTTTCTCCCTTATATTCAAACTTCTTACGATATAAACCGCACAAATAAAACGGAAACAAAAGTAAAAATATGGCAAGGTTATTTTGATTATAAAATTTCAAATTTTAATTTTACTTTGGGCCGCTTTGCTTTTGCGGATGAAAATTTGGCCCCCTTTGTGTATTATGGGGAAAGAACAAATTTAGACCTTGCTTTGCCCACCTCTTTAGACGGTATAAAACACAGCTTTGAAAGCAAATATTTAACTTATACTTTACTTGCTGCAAAAGAAACACAAATTGATATAGAGAAAAAGGCAAAAATTTTAGGTGCAAATATAACTGTTAAACCGGCAAGTTGGATTTCATTATCGGGTTTTTATTTCTCTCAAGACAAAGATTATTTGCAAGAAGATAAAAATATTTCAGAGAATCTTTCACTATACGGTGGCGGCGTTAATTTGAGTTTTAATGAAAAGTCCGGCCTTCGTTTTTATGCCGTACAAAACGGCGGTAATAAAAAAAGTAAAAGGTTTAGTATAACACAAAAAATTCCTTATGAAGGTTATGCTTTAAACGGGGAATTTTATTGCGAAAATACTTATGAAGCCGGAACTTTAAACGGTAAACTCGGTTTTTACCGCTTTTCCGAAAAGAAAAAGTTTTACACTTTACCTAATGAATTAAATGTAGGCATAATTTACTACGGTATGAATTATGACAACAAATTCCCCGCAAGCCCAAAAATTATTTATAGTAATTTTGATTTTAATTTTAAAAAATATCCTTTTTTGTCTGCCGGCGCAGATATTTTTGTATATGCTTCTGAAAAAACAACTTTAAACAGCCGCACTTATTATGCCAAAGAATTAAATTTAAATGCCGCTTTAACATTTGAAACTTGGGGTTTTAAATTAAGCGGCGGTTTGTTTGAAGGGGAAGCAATCTTTATCGGAAATCCATCTACGGAGAAACAAAAAATAACCAAATTACAGGCAAGATTTTTCTATAAGTTTGGTTTTTAAATGTTATAATTTAACTATGACTCCTCTAATGCAGCAATATTATAGTATTAAAAAGCAATATCCTCACGCTTTACTTTTTTTTAGGCTTGGCGATTTTTATGAAATGTTTGGCGACGACGCTAAAGAAGCCAGCCGTATCTTGGGCCTAACTTTAACGGCCCGCGCCGGTGAACCGATGTGTGGGGTTCCTTATCATGCTGCAAATACTTATATAGCAAAACTTTTAGCGGCAAATAAAAAAGTTGCAATTTGCGAACAAACCTCAAATATCGCAGATCCGAAAACCAAACTTTTTGAACGCAAAATTGTGCGTTTTATTACCCCAGGTACTGTACTTGAGGATGCTATTTTAGAAGCAAAAAACCCAAATTTTTTAGTATCTTTGGTGCTTTCTTCTAATTCTTGGGGTGCTGCATGCCTTGAGTTTTCAACCGGTGAATTTTGGCTTACGCAAGGCGGTAAAGACCCGTCTTTACTTGAACTTTCTTCCGTTCTTGCGGCTGTAAACCCAAGTGAAATAATTGTTTCTAGGCAAGATTTGGCCACTTTGCAAAGCAAATTATTATTGCCGGAAGGTGTAACATTCTCTTCAATACCTGATACTGACGGTATGGAAATTCCGGCCTCTTGGCCTTCTGTTTTTGAAGAAAAGCCGCTTGCTTTAAAAGCCGCTTTAGGTGCTTTAAAGTACGCGGAGCAATCAGATAAAAGTTTTAAAGAATATTTTGTTCCCACTTACCGTACAATATCTTCCTATATGCAACTTGATGCAAATGCTGTGGAAACTTTGGAGCTTATACATAGCAAAAGCGGAAATAGGCAAAATACGCTTTGGGGTATCCTTGATTATACTTTAACGCCGATGGGTGCGCGTTTGCTTAAAGAGTGGGTTTTGCATCCTTTGCTTGATAAAGAGGAAATCATAGTACGCCAAAAAGCCGTTGCATCATTACTTGGAAATGAAAGTGCGCAAAACGGTCTTGCCCTTATTTTAAAGGAAATTTGCGATATACAGCGTATTATGACGCGTGTTGTAAATTCCTCTTTAACTCCGCGTGAAGCGGCGGGTTTAAGGAAAGCCCTTTTTAATTTACTTGCTTTTGAAAATTGGTTTAAAAAGAATCCTGATTTAATGCCGAAATTTAAACAAATATTTTTGGCAAATTTAGTCAAACTTAAAGAAATTTCAGCTTTACTTTTTACGGCTATCAATGAAGCACCGCCTGTTAAAATGAGTGAGGGCGGTATAATCCGCGCCGGTTATAATGCGGAGCTTGATAAACTCAGAGATTTGAAACAAAATTCCTCTAAAGTTCTTGAGCAGATTGCAGAGCGCGAACGCCAAAAAACAGGTATCTCCACCCTTAAAATCGGTTTTAATTCTGTGTTTGGTTATTATATTGAGGTTACAAAATCCCACCTCTTAAAAGTGCCTTTAACTTATACGCGCAAACAAACTTTAACTAATGCCGAGCGTTTTATCACCGAAGAATTAAAAACTTTGGAAGGCCAAATTTTATCTGCGGAAGAAAAATCTTTGCGTCTTGAAAGTGCTATTTTTGATGAAATCAGGAAATATCTTTTCCAAAATTCCGCACTTTTAAAAGAAGTAGCCGCAAATATTGCCGAAATTGATTGTTTTTATTCTTTAAGTATTGCCGCAAAAAACGGCAATTATACTTGCCCAAAAATTGTTGACAGTAATGAAAGTTTAATTATTGAAAAGGGCCGCCATCCTCTTGTTGAGCAGGTTATACCGTCAGGCAGTTTTGTGCCGAATAATTTATTTATCGGCGGGGACGGACCGCAAATTATCTTAATAACAGGCCCCAATATGGGCGGTAAAAGTGTTTATTTAAAACAAACCGCTTTGATTGTTTTGATGGCGCAAATCGGCAGTTTCGTGCCGGCTTTAGAAGCGCAAATACCGATAACCGATAAAATTTTAACAAGAATCGGCGCACAAGATGCTTTAAGCCGCGGTGATTCCACCTTTATGGTTGAAATGCGTGAGGCGGCAAATATTTTGGCAGGTGCAACCTCCAAAACTTTGGTACTTCTTGACGAAGTCGGCCGCGGAACTTCAACTTTTGACGGTATTTCCATTGCTTGGGCAATAACCGAATATTTGCATAACAGCCAAGGTCAAGGCCCCAAGGTCTTATTTGCAACGCATTATTTTGAACTTACGGAACTTGAAAAGAAATATGCAAAAGTTAAAAATTTCCACGTTCGCGCGGAAGAATTTAAAAATGCGGACGGGGAAATTAAATTAAATTTCCTCTTTGAAGTTAAGGAAGGCGCGGCAGATAAATCTTACGGTATACATGTGGCGGAAATTGCCGGGCTTCCGCAAAGTTGCATTTTGCGTGCAAGGAAGATTTTGAAAGATTTGGGCGGGCGTGAAAATTTTGGTATTGTAGAGAAAGAAAAAAATTCTATGGACTTATTTTCAAGCCCTATTTTAGAAGAAATTAAAATGGTAAAAACGGATGAAATTACCCCGCTTCAAGCCCTGTCTTTAATTGAAAATTGGAAGAAAAGAATAGATGAATGATATTAAAGTTTTAGATTTTTTAACATCAAGCAAAATTGCCGCGGGTGAAGTTATTGAACGCCCCGCCGGTGTTCTTAAAGAACTTATAGAAAATTCTTTAGATGCCGGTGCCGATTGCCTAAATATCGATATCGCTGAGGCCGGCAAAAAAATGATACGCGTAAATGATAACGGTATCGGCATAAAAGCGGAAGATTTAAAAACCGCTTTGCTACGCCACTCAACAAGCAAAATTTCCAAATTTGATGACTTAAATAATTTGCACACTTTCGGTTTTAGGGGTGAGGCCTTATTTTCTATTGCCGCCGTCAGTAAACTTACTTTAACAAGTTTTAGGGAAGGTTCAAAAGGTGCGCGCGTTAAAGCCGAAGGCGGTAAAATTTTACAGGAAACTTCCGCCCCCGAAATTAAAGGCACAACCGTTGAAGTGGAAAATTTATTTTTTAATACCCCTGCGCGTTTAAAATTTTTAAAATCGGATTCCGTTGAACGCAGCCACCTTTTAACCGTAGTGGAAGAAGCCGCCCTTGCCAATTTGAATATCTCTTTTAAGGTTAAAACCGACAGCACTTTAGTTTATAATTTGCCGCAAGTTAATAATGATGAAGACGGTTTGCGCCAAAGAACAAGCAAAATTATAGGGGAAGAAACTACAAAAGATTTAATTTATTTAGAAGATAAAAATTTTGGTTTTAAAGCACTTGTTTCCCCTGCACATAAACTTTGCGCAAGCAGGAATTTGCAATACTTTTTTATAAACAAACGCCCCGTAACTTGCAAAGTTTTGCAACAGGCCTTATTTAAAGCTTATCAACCTTTTAGGGCGCAGAATAAATATCCTTGCGCAATAATTTATTTAACTTTAAACCCTGCTGATTTTGATGTTAATATTCATCCGCAAAAACGCGAAGTTAAATTTGCTTTTGAAAATGATATTTTCAATTTTATTTACAAAACAATTTCCTCAAAACTTTTAAAAACACAAAATCAGGCAGAAATTGTTTTAAATTCAAAACCCCAGCATATTGATATGCCGGCTGTTAATAAAACCGTCAATGAATATAAAGAAAACGAAACTAAAGCTCCCGATTTTAAGATTGTTGAAGAATTATCAACTTTATTAAAAACGGCTCCTGCACCGACTTTTACAACAAGGGAACATGAGGAACCTGTCTTATACACTTTTGAAGATAAGCAAGACGACAAACAGAATCAACAGGAAGATTTAGCGCCTGCATCCGCGCAACCTAATCAGGAAAAATTACCTTCTTGGTGGCATGGGCCTTACCGCTATTTAGGGCAACTTCATAAAAGTTATTTATTATATGAGGGCCAAAACGGGCTTTTAATAATAGACCAACACGCTGCCCAAGAACGCATTTATTTTGAAGAATTTTGTTCTTTAATTTCAAAAGGCGAAGTTGCCCGCCAACCTTTAATGTTCCCACTAAATATTGATTTGCCGGCAAGCAAACTTGAAACAGTTTTAAATTGGGAAAATTTTTTAAAAGAAACAGGTTTTGAAATTTCAAAATTTTCCGGTACGGTTTTGCTTGTTAATTCAACCCCTGCTCTTCTTAAAATGGGTGAAGGTGCAATTAGGGAATTTATTTTATCTTTTGCCGAAACCGCCGGCAACCCACTTAAAACAGATAATGCTTTCAGGCATAAATTTATTGCAACAAAGGCCTGTAAAAAAGCCGTTAAAGCAGGTGAGGCTTTAACAGATAAAGAGGCCGAGGCCCTTATTGAAAATTTAAAAAAATGTGAGGACGCTTTGCATTGCCCGCATGGCCGCCCCACGATGTTGAATTTAACTTTAGAAGAAATTTCCCGCAAAATCGGCCGCGGTTAAGGGTTGACAAACATTATTAAAACTATTATACTATTTACAAGGAGTTATTTTGTTTTTAATGTAAGCCCAGCGTGTGGCTTAATAAAATTTTAAACTTTTTTTGGAGTTTTGCTAAGCAAAACAGCCTTTTGAGAAATCAAAAGGAACAAATCAGACCAAAAAATAGTTCGTATCAGGCACAAAGTGAAGGGACTAATTACCCCTTTGCTTTGTGCCGAGTGTTTTGTACCATTTTGGTGCTAGACCACGGCTGTTATATTTGGTTCTCTGATTTGTTATCAAGTATGAGAGCCGTTTTTTTTTAGCTTTGTCTTTTGCATTTATACTGTGTTGCTGCCTCGCTCGGATACTATTTGTATACCTCGCTCATTGCGCCTTGTCTAAATGCAAAATACTGTGCTAAAGTGAAACAAAGTTTTTTAGTTGTGTCTTTTACATTTACACTTCGTTGCTTTCCCTCTTATATACTGTACTTAGTAAAACTACAACAAATTTCCCCTTGCCTTGCGGCAAGGTGAAAGTGAGGAGGGTAGGCAAATTCATAATTTTCTCCAAAAAATTATTTCCAATCCTTCTTGCAAAACACCTTTTCCCCGTATTATGTTTACATAATGCGGGGAAAAGGCAGCTTAAAGATTAAAAAATCTTTAGGCCTTTAGCAGTAAATGCAGTAAAAATTAAAATGATAGGAGAGTAGTATGAAAAATAATAAAAAGGGTTTTACCCTTATTGAATTGCTGGTAGTCGTCTTGATTATCGGCATCTTGGCAGCAATTGCCTTACCGCAATACTTCAAAGCCGTTGAAAGAGCACGTGCCGCAGAAGCATTGTCATTATTCGGTACCATCGCCGGTGCACAACAGAGATATTATTTGCTCAAGGGTGATACTTTTGCCGGTAAGTTCAGCGATTTAGATATTGATTTCGTTGATACTACTACTGAAGCAGCACCAACAGCAGCCGTATTAAACACCAAGAGTTTTATAATTACTCTTAAGGGAGATAAATTCGAAAATGTTGAAGCCAAAAGAAGAGATGGCAGATATAAAGATTATGTCTTAAATAAGGACGTAGAAACAGGTAAAATAACTTGTACAGAAGGTACAGGTACAATCTGTACCGCTTTAGGTTATGAGGCAACCGTCACAACACCATAACTATTAATTAGTTATAAAAACATCCCCCGTTTTCGCGGGGGATGTTTTATGTTCTTTCATTTTAAAACTAAAGTATCTTCCATGTCCGGACCGGTGGAAATTATGCTGATTTCCGGGTGCGGGTAAACTTCTTTTGAAAGTTCCTTTAAGCTTTCTAAAAATTGCTTAGCCTCAGCAGTAAAATCTTCATATTTTTTAACATTACTGTTGCCTTCAAACATATCAATATGCGTAATTGCAATTTTAGTTGCATTGTTTATCATTATTGCGCGGCTTGCGCTGAACTTTTCAAAAGCACCAACGCGGCGGAGCCTTTTGCTGACTGAGCCGATTTCACGCCCTTTTGTGTGGTAAGTTTCAAGTTCTGATTCTTCAAAAATTTCTTTTTCAAGCGGGCCGGGGCCTACGCGTGTAATATACGGTTTAAACACTACATAAACATCGCGTACGCTTTTTGGCCCAAGGCCTGCTTCGCCGAGGAAAGTTGAAGCGGTTGTATCGCGTGAAGTAACGAAAGGATATTCCCCATGCAAGAGTGAAAGTTTAATACCTTGTGTTCCTTCAAGCAAAATATGTTCGCCTTTATCCAAAGCTTTATTTAAAAGTTCAGGAACAGGTTGTATAAAATCTTTTAAAAGCGGTTCGTCTTTTGCAAATTTAACTTGCCTTCTTTCAATACGGTTTTTTACCGCTTGCCCAAGGCCTGTACCAACGCTGCCGATATGTTTCATAAAATGCGCGGCATCTTGTTCGGCTTTGGTTTCTTCGTCGGTAATCAAAACGGCATAAGGGTCAATAATAAGGCGGTCTTTTGTGTTTGTAAATTCAACTTCTTTTAAAAGCCAATCGGTTTTTGTGTAAGCGCCTGCACCTAAAACGAGTTTCGTTTTCGGGTTCAAAAAACCGGAAGGTATATTTTTTAAAGTGTATTTTTTGCCGTCTTGTTCAACGGTATGCCCTGCATTTGGCCCGCCCACGCGCACACAATACGCATAGTTGCCTTTATAAGATAAATAGGCCGCAATTTTGCCTTTTCCTTCGTCGCCGGCTTGGCCGCCGCAAACTATATCAATCATTTTGTCTCCTTTGCAAGCAAGGGTGCAATACCAATATAATCTTTAATTTTTGCCTGCTTAATTTTATTTTTTAAATTTGTATTTAAATTTTGTTTTGCTAAAAAATCGTTCAAGGCCTTTTCACTGAAATTATAAGTTCTTGTTAAATCTTTGATAATTTCATAAGCATTTGTTATGCCGCTTGCGCGAAGTAAAGTTTGGAAATATTCCGCCAAAACTTGCGGGTTTTGTTCTAAAACTTCAAGCGCTTTTTTGCGGTCAAAAGTAATTCTGCTTAAACCCTTTATTAAACTTTTATAGGCAAGCAAACAATGCCCAAGCCCGACGGGAATATTGCGCAAAACCGTTGAGCCGGATAAATCACGTTGCAAGCGGCTTATGGTAAGTTTTTGGCTGAAAAATTTGAGTATTGCATTTGCAAATCCCAAATTGCCTTCGGCATTTTCAAAGAAAATCGGGTTAACTTTTTGCGGCATAGTTGATGAACCGATTTCACTTTTAACTATTTGTTGCTTAAGCCAACCGTCGCTGATATAGCGCCAAAAATCTTGCGATAGGTCAAGCAAAATATTATTTATGCGCGCAAGATTATCAAAGATTTCTGCAAAACTGTCGTGATTATCAATTTGCGTTGTTAAGGCGGAAAGTTCAATTTTAATTTTACGTCCTTCATTTAATTTTTTGATTAAATTTCGCGCAACTTTTTGCCAATTTATATTCGGGAAAACGCCGTAATGTGCATTGAAATTACCTACAGCGCCGCTGAATTTGCAAGTTGGTTTTAAAGTTTTTAGGTTATTTATTTGCCTTTGCAAACGCGCGGCGAAAACGGCAACTTCTTTACCAAATGTCGTCGGTACAGCCGGCTGGCCGTGGGTGCGCGCGAGCATAACGCTTTTTGATTCTTTACTCACTATTGTTTTTAAGTTCTTGAGTAAAATATTTAATACGGGCAAAATTTCTTTTTCCAAAGCCGTAGCAAGGAGTAAAGCTTGCGAGGGGGAATTTGTGTCTTCCGATGTAATAGCAAAATGCAACCAAGAAGTTTTGTTTTTTAATGTTTTATGTGCTTGGAATTTGAGAAGTAAAAAATATTCAATGGCTTTAACATCGTGGCGCGTTGGCGGAATATTTTTATAACCGGTATTTTCAAGCGCATTTATGATAGCCAAATCTTCTTTACTTGGGTTTTGTAAGTTTTTTATATATGCAATTTCTTCTTTATTTAATTTGAAATTCGGTAAACCCAAAGCGGAAAGTAAAATAAAATATTCTGTTTCAACGATAATACGGTTTTTTGTTAAACAATTCTGTCCGCAGATTTTTGAAAGCGGCGCAAGCGCACTTTGATAACGCGCATCAAGGGGGCTTAAAAAGTCCAAACTATCCATACATATATTTTAGCAAATATTTGCGTTACGTTTAGAAATAAGATATAATATTAATATAAACATTGGGGTCATGGTGTAGCCTGGTTAACACGCTGCCCTGTCAAGGCAGAGACCGCGGGTTCGAATCCCGTTGACCCCGAAAAATTTAAAAGCACCCTTTTGGGTGCTTTTTAAATTTTTATAGAATTTTAAAAATAACAAAGCCCACTCTAAAGAGTGGGCTTTGTTGCGGGGACTGGATTTGAACCAGTGATCTCAAGGTTATGGGCCTTGCGAGATACCAGGCTTCTCTACCCCGCAAAGCTATTATACCATTTTAAGAATATCGTGTCAAAACCTTAATAATCGAAATTAAGTTTTAGGCCAAGGGCGTCGGCAATATTGTCTTGTGCAAACAAGTCAGTCATACCGGCAATATAGTCGGTAACTATTGTTTTTGCGTCTGTATTTTCTTTGGCATATATCGGTTGCATAGCACGTAAATACCTGCCGAATTTCTGTGCGCTTTCTTTTAATTCTTTCTGCTTGTAAGCATCACTAAAACCGTATTTTTCAAAAAGATTTAAGTAATAATCAAACAAATCACTAATCGCGTTAAATAGGATGGTCCGTTGTTGCGTTAACTTTGGATGCCCGTAAATATTTTTGTAATTAAATTCTTTAAGCAAAGTGATAACTTCAAACTTTTCGTCGGAAAAGCCTAAACAATCTTTATCTTTTGAATTTTCAATTAAGTCCAAAACCAAAGTGTTTATAATTTCGCCGTTGTTTTCACCGAGTTCTTTTTTAATTGCAACAGGCACTTGATCTTTAGTGATAATTTCCGTACGCACCGCATCTTCAATATCACGTCCAAGATATGCAATTTTATCTGCAATACGCACAATGCAACCCTCATAAGTCGACGGTAAATTGCGTCGGTTTTTAATATTTTCCAAATCATTTGGTTTCGCAGACGGCTTTAAAGCATTATTTTTAAAATCTTCGCCGCAATGGCAGATGATACCGTCTTTAACCGCATAAGTTAAATTTAAACCCTCGCCGTAATTTGTTAAATGTTCTACAACGCGGTAGCCGTTAATTTCGTGCATAAAAGGGTACGGTGCAAGTTTTTTTGCAAGTGCGCTCTCACCCTCATGACCGAAGGGTGCATGTCCCAAGTCATGGGCAAGGCCGATGGCAAAAGCAAGTTCTTCATCAAGTTGCCAAAGGCCTGTATTTTTTAAACCCTTGCAAATTGAAACGGCAATAGTTGCCACATGCAAAACGTGTTCAATGCGCGTACAAATATGGTCATTTTCAGGGGCGGCGAAAACTTGCGTCTTGCTTTTTAGGCGTCTAAACGGCTGGCTGTGAATAATTTTTGTTTGATCCCTAAAATATTCACCGCGGAAATCCGGCTTTTGCGGATGTGTGCGTTGTTTATAAAGTTCTTCACTAAATGGATTTTTTATCATATAATTATTATAATAAATATAAGAGGTACTTTTCTATGAAAAAACTTGCAGTATACCCCGGTTCTTTTGACCCGATAACCAACGGCCACCTTGATATTATTGAAAGGGCCGCGGCTTTATTTGATACGGTTATCGTCGCAATTTTAAATAACAACGCAAAAAATTCTTTGTTTACCGTTGCGGAAAGGAAAGCGCAAATTTTGCAGCTTACCAAAAAATTTAAAAATGTAAAAGTTGATGCTTTTGATGGCCTTTTGGCTGATTATATGTTAAAAACAAAAGCGGCCGCATGCGTTCGCGGTTTACGTGCAGTTACGGACCTTGAGTATGAATTTTCACTTGCCAGCATAAACAAAAAACTTAATTCCAAAATGGAAACAATCTTTTTTATGCCGAGTGAAAAAAACACTTATTTGAGTTCTTCGGTAGTTAAAGAAGTTTACAGTTTCGGCGGGGAACTTAAAGAGAGTGTGCCGCCCATAATAGACAAAGCCCTCAAGAAAAAATTTAAAAAGTAATTTATTTCTCTTTAAAAATATCTTGTACTTGTTTGCATAAGTTCAAAATATGTTGGCGGATTTGCGGTTGTTTTGCTTCAAGCATCGGCAGTAATTTTAGACGGATAAAATTACGAGTGTAAATATCATCAAAATTTGTTTCATCATTTTCAAAAGGCAAATTATGGTAGGCGGCATAGTCCAAAATTTCTTGCTTTGTTAAACATAAAAAAGGCCTGATAATTTTAAATTCGCCTAACGGGCGCGTTGCCGGTATGCCGCCAAGCCCTTTAAGCTGCGTTCCGCGCAAAATGTTTAGAAAAAATGTTTCGACATTATCGTCGGCGTGATGGGCAAAAGCAATAACTTTTGCATTAAATTCTTTTGCGGAATCTTCAAGCGCTTTATAGCGTAATTTTCTAGCTGCATGTTCTAAACTTAACTTTTCTTTTTTAGCTAAAGTTTTAACGGCAACTTTTTTAACAAGTAAAGGAACATTTAATTCTTTACATAAATTGATTACCAAATTCTCATCGCGTTTTGCGGTTTTGCGTAAATTGTGGTTTACATGGCAAGCACAAACTTTAAACTGCTTTTTTTTACCTAGCGCACAGGCAAAATGCAGTAATGCCACAGAGTCCGCCCCACCTGAAAGGGCAACTAAAACCGTTTGTTTCGTTTTAAAAAAATTATTTTCCTTATCAAACTTAATAAGTTTTTGCCAAATTTTTGCTTGGAAAGATGTGCTTTGCATAATTACCTATTAAAAAGTATAATATAATTAATTATAGTATATTTAGAGGTTTAATTATGGAAGAAATGAAGAAAAAAATTGTTATAGTAGAAGATGAAACAGACATTTTACAACTTTTAAATTTAATTTTGGTCCGCGCCGGTTATGAAGTTCACGCCTGTGATAATGGCAGAAATGCTTTGCCGCTTATTAAAAAAGTCCGCCCGCATTTAGTTATTTTGGACCTGATGCTCCCCGGCCTTGACGGGCGCACGATAGTAGAAGAAATGGCAAAAGATGAAGATGTTTTCGGCACACCTGTAATGGTAACTTCCGCTTTGGAACAAGCAGGGCAAATGTTTGCCGGTAACCCTATCGTAAAAGATTTTTGCTATAAACCGTTTAGGACTTCCGTTTTGCTTCAAAAAGTCAAAACAATTATGGGCGATAATTAATGTTTTTAATTGTCGGCCTTGGAAACCCCGGTCAAGAATATCAAAAGACGCGTCACAATGTGGGTTTTATGGTGCTTGACAAATTGGCAAGTACGGAAAATTTGTCTTTTGACGATAACCGCCCTTTTAAAGCACAAACAATTAAGACGAATTTAAACGGTCAAAGTGTTTTGCTTTTAAAGCCGCAAACTTATATGAATTTATCCGGCCAAGCGGTTGTTGCCGCGGCAAATTTTTATAAAATACCGCCGCAAAATATTTTAGTTATTTGTGATGATTTAAGTTTAGAGCTTGGCACTTTGCGTTTGCGCCAAAAGGGTTCAAGCGGCGGGCAAAAAGGGCTTGAAAATATTATTAATTTACTTGGTACGGATAATTTTATGCGCCTTCGTTTAGGTATCGGCCCGCGCCCTGATTTTATTGATGCAAAAAATTATGTTCTGGGTAAATTTCCGCCGGCGCGAGAAGAACTTTTAAACTCCGCTGTAAACAAGGCCTGCGAAACGGTGGAAAAACTGCTGAAAGAAGGTTTTATATCTGCCCAGCAATTTGCTAACACAAAATAAATATTTAATGATTTTCGGAATAAAAAATACCTCGTTTTCACGAGGTATTTTAGTTTAAACTAAATTATTTTTTTGGTTTATTTCCGCATCCGCAACCCATAATTACACCCCCTTGCCGGTGATAGGTCCGGTACAAACAGTAAACAAATTTTTAAACACTTTTGCAAGTATTTTTCATCAATTTTCAGGGGTTACAGGAATTAAGCGCCTGAAATATTCAAATAAACTGTATATTGCCATAGCAAATACAATGCAGGCAATTACCTCAAAAACCAAACCGATAATTTGTGCATAAGGCAAAGCATTAAACGGGGTTAAAATATAATACCAATCGCCTTTCATAACACCGGCGGCGTGATCTGTAACCATATCGGAAGAAGTTAAAGCAAGTTTGCTTACAGCCGCATCACTTGCATAAATACCTGCGGAATAAAAGGCAGTTGAAAGCCAATAAAGCAGAACAGGGCTAAAAAACATACCGCCGCGTAATTGTAAGGAAAACAAGTAGAGTATAAAAGGTATCATTATTTGTGTAAAATCTCCTGAAAAATAACAATACCATTCCCACCCAAAAACACAAGATAAATTATGACCTAAATTTTCGTGTGTTAAATAGTTTATCAGGTAAGTTGCGTGATTGGAAAGTATACTTTGTGCCGCGTACATACCCTTTTCATAAGAAAGCATTTCCGGCGGAATATAAATTTTGCAAAGCAAATAAATTAGCCCGATAAGTAGTAAAATTGTATACCACTTATATTTATAACAGAAAATACTTTGGCGGTAAGGGTCAAAAAAATTATATATTCTTTTAAAGAAAGGATCTTCGCTGTAACCGAAGCAATCCCGCATAAAGGCCTTAAAAACTTTTATAAGTATATATAAAATTACCAAAAATACAAATATCTTCGGCAATTTACCCAAGAACATAAAAAAATTCCAAGTTGTCTGCATATTTAAATTATAACAAAAATTGCAGAGTTGTTAAAAAATTGTTATAATTTTTATATACAGTATTTGCCGAGGTAGCTCAATGGTTGAGCAACGGTTTTGTAAACCGTAGGTTGTGGGTTCGAGTCCCATCCTCGGCTTTTTGCTTATGGTAAAGAAAATATTTTTTATATTTTTTATTTTGCCTTTTTGTACTGCCGTTTGGGCTTTATCTTTGGAAGAAATTTCAAAATTAAACCAAAATACGGTGGTTACCGTAAATATTTTGCGGGCCGACGGTAATACCGCAAGTGCTACCGGTTTTATAATTTCACCGCAAGGTTTTATTGCCACAGCTGCCCATAGTTTAGATAAAGCAAAACTTGTAAATTTAACTTTCAGTAACGGTTCAATTTCCGAAGAAGCAAAAATTATTGCTGTTTCCAAAAACACCCGCGTTGATTTAGCAATATTGCAAGTACTTGTTAATTATGCACCGAGCGTAACATTTAAAAATTCAAATACTGTTACGGCCGGCCAAAAAATTTCCGTAATCGGAAGTCCAAAGCGTCTTCAAAATACTATTACAAACGGTCTTGTTTCGCAGTTAAGAAATGTAGGTAATGTTACTTTATTTCAAATAAGTGCGCCTATTTCACCTGCAAGCAGCGGCAGCCCTGTTTTTAACGAAGACGGGCAAGTGGTAGGTATTGCGGTGTCAAGTTTGGAAGAGGAAAATGTGCAAAATATTAACTTTGCCATACCTTCAAATTATCTTTTACAAATGATGAGCGAAAATAATATTACTCCGCAAATTGCCAAGGGTAAAGAGCCAAATAAAGTTCAAAAATATTGTCAAGACATCATTGAATATATACGCAAATGTTGGCGTATTTTCAAAAGTAAATTTGCTTAAATGCTCAAAGTTTGGTAAAATATAGAAAATTAAAGTTAGGTGAGTATTATGTCTTATAAATGTGAAATTTGCGGTAAAAAATCAACAACAGGTAAAAGCGTCAGCCATAGCCATTTGAAAACAAATAGGACTTTTAAGCCCAATTTGCATAAACAAAAAATTGTTTTAGACGGCAAAACCCAAACAGCTTATGTTTGCTCTAAATGCTTGAAGGGTGGCAAAGTCGTAAAACCGAGCAAATAAATTTACGCAAGTTTAAAAAACTAACCCCCGCGTTTTTTGACGCGGGGGTTTTGTGTTTTGTGATTTAAAACTAGGCTGTTATACAATTTCCGTTTGAATCCATTTTTGCATGGTTAGGGCATTCGCAACGCGGTGCTGCACCTGGGCAATATGTACCTTCACAACATCCAGATGTCGCGCCGGTACCATTGTAAGTTGCTGCGCAAGAATTCAAACCTTCAGCGATACATTTTCCTCCTGAATTAATCACTGCAAATTTACATGACCACTCACCTTTTCCTAAACAAGTGCCACCGTCATTAACTTGTATTTGTCTGCAAGAATCATTAGCTTTTCCTTCACATGTACCACCGTAGTTGATATTTATTTCCACACCGGAACATGTATTCGAAATATTTGCCCTACATATTCCACCGTTATTTACTGTTACATATCTACAAGATGAAGTACCATTAGCCTCACAAATTCCACCATTAAAAGTCGCTCTATTACAAGCTGATTGTGCATTTGCCTTACATATTCCTCCGCTATTGACGATGACATCCATACAATTTTGCTGACTTGCTCCAACACATACCATTCCCTCATTAATTTTAACTAGTGAACCACTTCTGTCTTTATATCCGCAGTAACTATTTTCGGGGTTTGATTGGTCAGGATGCCACATATTGTCATCATATAAATCTTTACATCTTGCTTCATCACTTGCATAACAAGTAGATGTCCCATTTGCCCAATAAAGGTCTACTTTCTCGCAGGGTTCTTTTGTGAAAGCACCGAGTTCTTCACATATATAATGTGTGCCTGGGGAACAGAGTGTTTGTTGCATTTCATAATCTCTATATAAACTATATTCACCGTTATTTCTATCGGCAATAATACCTGTGTCTAACAGTTCATAGGTATATAAAGCATTTGAAAAACTTGCATTATCTGCTTTATTACCGTTTGCATCGGTTAGCTCAATATCAAGGTTGCCGAAATCATTGGTATAATCATTATTCATAAGATACCAACCGTGCTCGCTCTTTGCTACGGCATCCATAGTAGACAAAGCGTCTGCAACTCTGCTCTTTTCCACTGCTTTTCTGTACATAGGTAATGCTATCGCTGATAGTATACCTATAATAAGTACAACAACCAAAAGTTCTATTAATGTAAAACCCTTGGCAACACTTTTTATTTTCATTTTATTTCCTCCTAATTTCGTTTATACGGCGTTTTTACACCATATATGAAAATTATAGAAAAAAAAAAAAAAGCTTGTCAAGAGGCATCGTCGTAAAACTAAATGCATATCATAAAAATTGTATTTATGCGATAAGGTGCACAAATTGCGGTAATAAAGAAGCAAATTTGTACTACCTTATTATTTGCGGGGGGGTTTGGGTATAGTCAATTATTTTTGACGGTGTGTTCTTTTTATTGTCGCCGTCATCAAGCACAATGCAAGGCACAATACCGTCGAAAACCGCTAAAAGTTCAGCCGTATTTTTGCAAGGCGGCATACCGTGAAAATTAGCACTTGATGCAAGCAAAGGGGAAATTAAACTTTCCATAAGTTCAAGCAGAAAATCACTTTTCGGCACACGTAGACCGACGGTCTCAATCCCGCTATATCTTTTACCTTCTTTGCTTGCCGTTAATATCGCGGTCAAAGCACCGGGCCAATGTTTTTGTGCTTGCTCAAGTTGTTTTTTATCAGCCGCTAAAATATCGGCTTGTTTTAAAGTACATAAAATTTGCGTTGGTTTATCTTGCGGATTATTTTTGATTGTATTTAAAATTTCGCGTGCTTTTGTTACGCGGCCTAAAACCATAAGGCCGTAAACAGTATCCGTCGGTAAAATGCAAGGCAGTCCCTCAAGCAAAGCAGTTTTTAAAACAGACATTTGCCGCTTTGTCATTTTGGAGATATGGAAAACTTCAGTCCTCATCATCTTTCTCCGTTTCGGTTTTGCGGCCGTCTAAAATAATAACAAATTCGCCTAAAATTTTTGTGCGTGCTTTAAAATTTTCCAAAAGTTCTGCCGGTGTACCGCTTAAATATTCTTCAAAAGTTTTTGTAATTTCGCGCCCGATAAAAACTTTTATTAATGGTAAATTTTCCTGTAAAAATTCCAAAAATTTTATTATACGGTAAGGTGATTCATAAATAATAACAGGTTTTTCCACATTAAGTGCCGCTTCAATTTGCTTTAGGGCTTTGCCCTTTTTCTTCGGTAAAAAACCAAGAAAGCAAAAACCGCCGCCGCTTAAACCTGATGCGCTTAATGCGCAAGTTGCCGCGCTTGCACCGGGGAGTGCAGTAACTTTAATATTTTCTTGGCGTGCAAGTTTAACAAGCTTCCACCCTGGGTCAGACACGCAAGGCGTTCCGGCATCAGATACAAGCGCTAAATTTTTACCATCTTTCAGCATTTTAATGAAGGGTAAAAAACTATGTTCGTTTTGTTCATTGTACCTTAATGTCTTTGTAGGTATACCGAAATTATCAAGCAACTTTTTTGTTTGGCGTGTATCTTCGCATAACACAAAATCGGCTTGCTTTAGAATTTCCAAAGCGCGGATGGTTATATCTTGCAAATTTCCTATCGGGGTTGGTACTACGTATAACATAAAAATATTTTAGCAAATATATAGCATAATTTTATAAAATATAAAGTACCAAAAAATTTAGGAGGTGTTTAAACACTAATGGCACAAGCACTTAAAATGTCTGTAAAAAAACTCAAAGACTTGAAGTTAAATACTACTGTTATTTTGCTCACAATTATCGCCTTAACCGCAATTGCTACGTGGTTAATTCCCGCAGGGAAATTTGATACCGTTTTAAAAGACGGAAGGAATGTCCTCGTTGAAGGTTCTTTCCATTATGTAGATTCAACCCCACAAAATTTATTTGCAGTTTTAAAAGCCCCGATGCAGGCATTCTTGCGTTCCACTACTGCAGAAATTATGGCTTTCCTTTTAATCATCGGCGGTGCTTTTATGATTATTGAAAAAACAGGTGCAATAACTGCTTTTATTAAACGTTTAAGCCGTGTGTTTTTGGACCATCCTAAATTAAGAAATTTATACATCCCTTTAAGTATGCTTTTATTTTCTTTGGGCGGTGCAACTTTCGGAATGTCGGAAGAGGTCTTAATTTTTATACCTATTTTTATACCGCTTTCACTTTCGCTAGGGTATGATTCTTTGGTTGGTGTAACCGTTCCGTTTATCGGTGCGGCGGCAGGTTTTGCAAGTGCATTTATGAACCCGTTTACTTTGGGTATTGCGCAAGGTATTGCCGAACTGCCGATGTACTCCGGCTTTTATTTCCGTCTGATAATGTGGGTTATTTGTACTGCTGTTGCGATTATTTTTATTATGAATTATGCACGCAAAATTGAAAAGGACCCGAAAGCAAGTTTAACTTATGAATTTGACCAAGAAAAGAAAAAGGAACTTTCCTCCGCCGGTACGGAAGAAACTGTCTTTACCACATCCCACACCCTTGTTTTAATTTCTTTTGCCGCAACAATGGTGCTTTTGGTTTACGGTGTTTTAAAGTATGAGTGGTATATAACCGAAATCGGCGCCTTATTTTTCGGGCTTGGTATTGTTGCTACAATTTTCGGTAAATTAAAAGTGCAAGATGCCTGCACCGCTTTTTACGACGGTGTACGCGGTATGGCGGAAATTGTGTTTTTGCTTGCTTTAGCAACATCAATTATAATTATCGCCGAAAACGGAAATATTTTGGATACGGCCTTAAATTATATGGCAGGCATAATTTCCAAATTAAATTCCACTTTGGCAAGTTGGGCTGCATTTATAATGCAGGCAATTATTAATTTCTTTATACCGTCGGGGTCAAGTAAAGCAGTTTTGACTATGCCGATACTTGCACCGTTATCTGACCTTATCGGTATCAGCCGCCAAACTATGGTTTTGGCCTATCAGTTCGGCGACGGTTGGACCAATGTTTGTATCCCCACAAGCCCGATTGTTATTGCCGTTATCGGTATGGCAAAATTGTCATTTCAAAAATGGTTTAAATTTATTTTGCCGCTTGTTACAATTTGGTTTATGCTTTCCTTTGGGTTTTTGGCGATTGCAAATTATATAAATTGGCAATAATTGCATTTTTATGCAAGGGAATTTTACAGCAAATTTAACTGTATCATCACTACTTACCCCCATTGATTTGGGGGTAATAGTTTTTATTTTGCTGCTCACTTTTGCAAGTGTAATATTCGGCCGCTTTCGCCGCCCTAAAAACACAAATAAATTCCTTGATTATATGCTTATGGGCCGGCAGTTAACCTTACCGCTTTTTGTTGCCACGCTTGCGGCTACTTGGTATGGCGGAATTTTCGGTGTAAATGAAATAACTTTTAATTACGGTATTTATAATTTTGTTACGCAAGGTATTTTTTGGTATATTGCTTATATCGTTTTTGCTTTATTTTTAGTCGGTAAAATTAAGAGTTATAAAAGTGTTACTTTACCGCAAGCGGCAGGCCAATTGTTTGGTAACAGCGCCCGCAAGACAGCGGCGGTTTTCACTTTCTTTAATGTTTTACCTATTACTTATGTATTAAGTTTGGGTGTATTTTTGCAACTTGTTTTCGGGTTTGAACTTTTGCCCGCTATGGCGTTTGGCACTTTTGTCGTCTGTTTATATACGGCGTGGAGCGGTTTAAGGGCGGTAGTATTTTCAGATATAATACAATTTAGCGTTATGTGTTTATCTGTTTTGATTGTTGCGCTTATGTCTTTGCATACTTTCGGCGGTATTGGTTTTTTGAAAAGCGCTTTGCCGGCAAGCCATTTTTCTTTGACGGGAGGCAACGGTTGGCTTAATACTTTTGTATGGGCAGGTATAGCTTTGGCTACTTTGGTTGATCCCTCCTTTTACCAAAGATGTTTTGCCGCCAAAGATGCAAAAACCGCAAAGAACGGTATTTTAATTTGTACATTAATTTGGTTTTGTTTTGATTTATGTACAACTTCCGGATCTCTATACGCACGCGCGGTTTTACCTGATGCTTTACCCAAACACGCCTATTTTTTGTATGCTGTGCAGCTTTTGCCAAGCGGTTTAAGGGGCTTTTTTATAGCGGGTATTTTGTGTACGGTTTTGTCTACTTTGGACTCCTTTTTATTCATTGCCTCAAACACTTTTGCTTATGATTTATTTAAAGATAAATTTAAAAATAAATTGCTTGCAAACCAAATATTTTTCTTTTTAATAGGCGGTGTTTCCATTTTGCTTGCTTTGATTTTTGACGGCAGTTTCAAAAAAATCTGGTTTATTTTAGGTTCATATATGGCGGCTTGTTTACTCGCGCCGATGATGGTCGGGTACTTCTTCCCTAAAAAAATTAACGGCAGGCAATTTAGCTTTTCCGTTTGGTTATCTGCTATAATTGTTACTGTGTGGAACATTGTTCCGCGCGCCGGTTTTTGGGCGGAAGTTGAAGGTTTTTATATCGGTTTAATTGTAAATATTTTATGTTTAGGTGCATTTTTAATTAAGGGTAAATATGCCAAAGTTAAATAAAGTTTTGCTTGTTTTAAACGGTAGTTTTGATAAAGATTTTTTATTGCAAACAGCCAAAAATTATAATTATATTTTAGCTGCTGACGGCGGTGCAAATAAATGTTTAAAAGCCGGTATTAAGCCGGATATGGTCGTCGGAGATTTAGACAGTATTACGGCTAAAAACAAGGCGCGTTTAAAAGGCCGTTTAAAACAAGTTGCGCGCCAGGATAACAGTGATTTTGAAAAAGCACTTGATTATCTTAAAATTTTGGCGCCGCGGCAAGTAGATATTATTTTATCTTGGGGCGGGCGCTTTGATTTTTGCTTTAGCAATTTTTTAGCGGCAAGCATGTATTTAAAATATTTTGATATTCGTTTTTTGTTACAGGGTGCAACTGTTTATTTACTTTCACACGGTGCAAAAATCAAAGCGGAGAAAGGCACGCGCGTCAGTTTAATTGCACTTGAGGAAATAAAAAATATCAGCACTCAAAATTTAGTTTATTCTTTAGATAATGAAATTTTACCCGTCGGCCAACGCGGGCTTAGCAATATAGTCAAAGGCAATTTCACCGTTAATTTCAAACGCGGCAAATTATTGGTATATGTAGAGTCAATCTGTTAAATTCTGAAATTATAGAGGGTAATAATTAGTTCCGGTTAATGGAGATTTTACAGGTTCTTTACCGCTTATTTCTTTACAAAGGGCATCCTCTTCTTCATGTTTTGTACCCCATGAAACTTTATCATGTATCGGGCTGCAATAAACGTTATCTCTAAATGAATTAAATAAAGAGTCCCCTATTTCAAGCATAATTTTACCATCTACTGTACAAAATATATGTTTTGAAGTTGCAGCACAACCCCAATTATGATTTTTACAATAGGGTGAATTTCCACAGGGTACTTCTTTTTTAGAGAATAAATCACTATGTACCCAATTTTTGGGCCAATGAACACCTAAATCAGCACCATCCGGAACAGATAAACAGGCGCCATTATATCCTACGGTTTTACAAGGACTTCCATGTGTTTTATACCAATTTTCTTGTGCTTTGAACCATTGTGTCATTATAGGGGTTATTTTTTTGATTTGCCATTTTAACATCATTGTTTCATATTGCGGTGTACTCATAACTCCTTTAACTATTAATCCAATAATTATTGCACATAATAAAAATTTAAAAAACGAAAAGCCACTATTATTTTTCATATTATTCTCCTTTTTTTTCAAATTATATCATTTTTAGTATGATCTTTGAAAAAGATTTTCAATATAAAATCAAGTCGTGCGCGCAAGTCCGATATTGTTGAGGGAATTTTTACCGCAACAATGTAAAATAAAGCCAAACTGTGTGCAAAAACCTGTCAATTATTTTTTAGATAATTTTAACTTTTCTTTGACGACGTGTACCAAGAAGTAAAACGAACGAAGTGAGTTTGCGGTACTTTAGGAAAAGAAAAGTTAAAATTAGCAAAAAAGAATTAGACAGCACAAAATGAAAGGTGCAGATTTCATATTTATATGTTAAAATATATATATGGGAATATGGACAACTGTTATTTCATTGCTCTGTATCAGTACAGGCACCTTCGCGCTGGGTGTAATGACCGGGCGCAAACTCGGCAGCTCTTATAAAAAAGACGCCGCTTTGAAGACCTCATTTGTCTTCTGTATCGTAAATTTGCTCGCGCTTGCCCTTGCATTTATCATCGGTTGTATGCTTGCACCGTGGCTTTATAATTCACCGCGCTGGCTTATTTTCGTAATGCTTTTCCTGATTTCTATTCAGCTTATTTTGGAATCTATTGAAA
This sequence comes from Elusimicrobiaceae bacterium, assembly GCA_045658545.1. GTDB lineage: Bacteria > Elusimicrobiota > Elusimicrobia > Elusimicrobiales > Elusimicrobiaceae > Proelusimicrobium. The sequence continues at coordinate 117,905 of JAZOVE010000026.1, read as the reverse complement.
GGTCCCCAAGTTTGAATTTTACCGATATCGTACAAAATACTTATATGATTAAAGTAGCTGTTCAAACAGCTTTACCCTCCTTTTTATTCGGTTTTGCTTTGGCTTTGGCTAACAGGGGTTTCTTGGTATTGGCGCTTTTCATCTCCGCTATAACAACATTTTTTACCGTATTATTCGGTATAGTGCACGGGAATACTTTTAACCAGACCGTTTTGCATAGCCGTATGCAGATTATCGCCGGTATTGTTATGATAATAATAACGGTAAGATATTTATTGCAAATAAATGTCTAATCTTATATAGTTTTAAGGAGAGTTTATGGCCTATCAAGCCCCTATTAAAAAAGTTTTAATTTCAGAAGAACAAATCAATACGCGGGTTAAAGAACTTGCTAAACAAATTTCCGCAGATTATGCCGGCAAACAGCCGCTGATAGTTTGTATTTTGAGGGGTGCCTCTTTATTCTTTGCAAATCTCGTAAAAAATTTGGAAATTGATTGTACCATTGATTTTATGAGTTTATCTTCTTATCAAGGTACATCTTCAAGCGGCAAAGTCCGCATGTTGCTTGATATTAGGGACGATATTAAAGATAAAGATGTAATTATCGTAGAAGATATTACAGATACCGGCATTACCGGTGTTTACTTAAATGATTTACTTAAAACCCGCAAACCTGCGTCCGTAGAATTTTGTACCCTGTTAGATAAACCCGCAAACCGTAAAGTTGAAATTAAACCCAAATATGTCGGCTTTACAATACAAAATGAATTTGTTGTAGGTTACGGTCTTGATTATAATGAACTGTACCGCAACTTACCGTTTATAGGAGTTTTTGATGAAACCAAAAAATAAAGTTCCGCAAATACCTGTTAGGCAGGTTTTGATTTGGATAATAATTTTTATAATTTCAGTTACCATTTTTTCAAAATTCAGTGATGGCGGAAAAGTTAAAGAAATTGATTATTCCGCCTTTAAATCAAAAATAGCAAGCGGGGATTTGCTTGATGTTACCATCACCCCCGAACTTATAACCGGCGTTTATAAAGATGACGGTAAAGAACAAAAATTCAGCACAGTTAAGCTTGAAGATTCCGCTTTAGTTGGCGAACTTATGGCCGCGAAAGTTCCTTTCAAAGCCGAACAGGATAAGAGCTGGATTTTTAATGTTTTCTTTAATATCGGCCTTGTTCTGCTTTTTGTTTTTGCCTGGTGGTTTTTATTTATACGCCCTCAAAGAAATGACGGCAAAAGCGCTTTAAATTTTGCCCGTTCAAAAGCAAAATTGCAAGACCCTTCAAAACAAACAGTTACCTTTAAAGATGTTGCCGGTTGTGATGAGGCAAAAGAGGAAATGCAAGATATTATCAAATTCCTCAAAAGTCCGGCTGATTTTAAAAAACTCGGTGCAAAATTACCTAAAGGCGTGCTTTTATACGGCGCGCCGGGCACAGGTAAAACCTTGCTTGCAAAAGCAGTAGCGGGGGAAGCTAAAGTTTCATTTTTCTCCGCCTCTGCGTCTGAGTTTGTGGAAATGTTTGTGGGTGTCGGTGCGGCGCGTGTCCGCGATTTATTTGCAAATGCAAAGAAAAATGCACCTGCCATAATTTTTATTGATGAACTTGATGCCGTCGGCCGCCGCCGCTTTGCCGGTATTGGCGGTGGGCATGATGAACGCGAACAAACTTTAAACCAACTTTTAATTGAGCTTGACGGTTTTGAATCCCAAAGCGGTATTATTTTGATGGGCTCAACAAACCGCCCTGATGTTTTGGACCCTGCTTTAACAAGGCCCGGCCGCTTTGACAGGCATATAAATGTCCCTTCCCCCGATATGAAAGGGCGTGAAGAAATTTTGAAAGTACATGCTAAAAAAGTCAAAATGGCAAAGGAAGTTGACCTTGCCGTTATCGCAAAAAGTACGCCCGGTTTTGTGGGTGCTGATTTGGCAAATGTTATAAACGAGGCCGCAATTTTAGCCGCCCGCCAAGATAAACCCGCTGTTACAAATGCCGATATTGAAGAGGCAGTTGAACGCGTTATGGCAGGCCCGCAACGCAAAAGCCGCGTAATTTCCGAAAAAGAAAAACGCATTATTGCCGCACATGAATCAGGCCACACACTTATTGCAAAACTTTCCAAAAACGGGGACCCTGTACATAAAGTTTCTATTATCCCTAGGGGCCCTGCTTTAGGTTATACTATGCAACTGCCTTTGGAAGATAAGTATTTAACTTCCAAGAGTGAAATTTTAGACAAATTAACCATTTTGCTCGGCGGCCGCGCTGCTGAAGAAATTTTATTTGAAGAAATTACAACCGGTGCCTCTGATGACCTTTCCCGTGCAACTTCTTATGCAAGAAAAATGGTCGCCCAACTTGGTATGAGCGAGCGCCTTGGCCCAATAGCAGTACACACCGAAGAAGACGAAGTATTTTTAGGGCGCGATATTTCAAGGCACAAAAATATTTCAGAAGATTTAGCACGCGCTATTGATGAAGAAGTTTCAAAACTTATTCGCGATTCTTACCAAAAAGCAAAAGATATTATAAAGAGCCATTTAAAAGAAATGAACACTTTAATTGACCGTTTGCTTGAAAAGGAAGTCGTTGATGCTAAAGAAATTGATGAAATTTTGGGTTTAAAGCCTGCCGAAGTTAAAGAGGAAAAACTTGAACAACCGGCAAAGGAAGAACCCAAACATGAAGAAGTTAAAGAAGAATCTAAAAAACCGGTGAAATCTAAAAAAGAAGATAAACCAAAACAAGATGAGCCGGCTGATGATTTATTTGGGGGGCAAAATGCCTAAATATTTTGGAACTGACGGTATCCGCTCCGTTTGGGGGCAGTTTCCGTTAACGGAAGATTTTGTAACAAAACTCGGTTATTGTGCTTTAAATGAACTTTCAAAACAAGAGCCGAATAATACTAATAAAAATATTTTTATAGCTCAAGATTCCCGCGCAAGCGGCAAAGAAATTTTAGCTTGCTTAACCAAAGGTATTAGGGCGGCAGGTTATAATGTTTTGTCTTTAGGTGTTTCCACAACGCCGAGCGTTTCAATACTTACGCAAAAATATAAAAATATTTGCGGTATTGTAATTTCCGCCAGCCATAATCCGGCTGAATTTAACGGTATAAAATTCTTTTCTGCTCGTGGTACAAAACTACGCGAAGATATCGAAGAAAATATTGAGCGCGAAATTGCAAATTTAACTGCTGTTCCCGCACCTAAGGAAAATACAAAATTTTGCGAAGTGCCTGAAGAAATTGAGGAATATATTAATTTCCTAAAAAGTACTTTAACACAAACGGAAAATTTAAAAGGCCTAAATTTAGTGCTTGATTGCGCGAACGGTGCGGCATCAAAAATTGCGCCGAAAGTTTTTGAAAGTTTAGGTGCAAATGTAACCGTAATCAATAATACACCCGACGGTTTTAACATAAATAAAAATGCCGGTGCTTTGCATACGGAAAGTTTGCAAGAGGCAGTCAAAAAATATAAAGCGGACGCAGGCCTTTCTTTTGACGGTGACGCAGACCGCCTTATAGCCGTAACCGAAGAAGGCACAGTTTTTGACGGCGATAATATCATTTCCACCGTTGCTTTACATCTAAAAAATAACGGTAAACTTAAAGGCAATAAAGCTGTTTTAACCATTATGGCAAATTTAGGTTTAATAAATTATTTGAAAGCAAACGGAATTGAGCCGGTTTTAACCAAAGTCGGTGATAAATATGTTTTTGAAGAACTTACAAAAAATAATTTATCAGTCGGGGGGGAGACATCCGGCCACATTATTTTTAAAGATATTGCCCCTGCCGGCGACGGTATTTTAACAGCAATTCAGTTGCTTGGTATTTTAAAAAGTTCAGGCAAAAAATTAAGCTACTTTAAAAATTTATGGCAAAAATACCCTTTAAAACTTGTGCCTGTTAAAGTGGAAAAGAAAATTCCTTTAGAAGAAATTGACGGCTTTTGCCCTTACCTTAAAGAACTTGAAAATTCTATGGGCGAAAAGGGCCGTATAGTTGTGCGTTATTCAGGCACGGAGCCACTGCTCCGCGTTCTTGTTGAAGATGAAAACAAAGAACAAGTGGAAGATATTTGCCAAAAAGTCGTAACATTTTATAAAAGCAAGGTTAAAACTTGCTAGAGGTGATTTATGAAATTAGGTGTTAATTTAGACCATATTGCAACACTCCGCCAAGCACGCGGCGGTGTTGAGCCGAACCCGCTTAATGCGGCTAAAATCTGCCTTGCTTTGGGGGCTGATTATATCGTTATGCATTTGCGCTCCGATAGGCGCCATATCCAAGAAGAGGACCTTAAAAATTTAGCAAAAATTGCCAGAAATAAAATCCATTTAGAAATGGCAATAACAAAAAAAATGGTGGACTTTGCCTGTGAGCTTAAATGCGGTTCAGTTTGTCTTGTACCGGAATTTCCTAAAGAACTTACGACTTCCGGCGGTTTAAATTTATCAAAAGGTAATCTTTCAACCCTAGAACGCGTCATTAGCGCTTTGCAAAAACAAGGTATAAAAGTAAGTTTATTTATAAATGCCGGTGCGCAAAATGTGCGTATAGCAAAACGTTTGGGGGCTGATATCGTTGAATTTTGTACCAAAAATTATAGCGAAGCCAAAACCGAAAAGGAACGCAAAGCGGAACTTGAAAAAGTTGAAATTGCAACGATTTTAGCAAAAGAACTTAATTTGGAAGTACATTCCGGCCACGGTCTTAATTACAGAAATGTTAAAGATATCGCCAAAATTGACGGTATGGAAGCTTTAAATATCGGCCACGCTATAATTGCAAGGTCAGTTCTTGCAGGCTTACCGCAAGCTTTGCTTGAAATGAAACTTTTAATAGGTATAAAATAATGTGTGGGATTGTTAGTTATTGCGGCAAAAATAATTGCGCCGGTCTTTTAATTGAAGGCCTTAAAAAACTTGAGTACCGCGGTTATGATTCCGCCGGTATTGCTTTAGAAGATAAAAATAAAATTACTGTTTTAAAAGCAGTCGGGCAAGTTAAAAATCTTGAAGATTTAGTAAAAAAATCTAAAAAAACATCAACTTGCGGTATTGCCCATACACGTTGGGCAACGCATGGTAAACCGTCTTTAGTTAACAGCCATCCGCATACAGATTGCACAGGCAATATTGCTTTGGTCCATAACGGTATTATTGAAAATTATTTGGAACTAAAACAGGCGCTTATTAAAAAAGGCCATAAATTTAAATCGGAAACAGATACCGAGGTTATTGCCCATTTAATTGAAGAAGAATTAAAAAGCGAAAAAGATTTTTTTACAGCTTTCCAAAAAGTTACGCGCAAATTAAAAGGTGCATTTGCTTTGGCGGCAATAAACGCAAAGGAACCGGGTGTTTTGGTGGCTGCAAAAAAGCAAAGCCCTTTGGTGGCGGGTATCGGTAAAAAAGGTATTTTCCTTGCATCTGATATTCCCGCATTTTTAAACCACACAAATAAAGCAATATTTTTTGAAGACGGTGATACTGCGAAAATCACCGCCGAAGGTATTGAAATTTATAATGCCGATTTCCGCCAAACCACACGCAAAATACACACAATTTCTTGGGATATTTCCGCGGCGGAAAAGGGCGGTTTTAAACACTTTATGCTCAAAGAAATTTATGATGAGCCGCAAACCGTAAAAGATACTTTGCAAACACTTCCGCCCGATATTACAAAGGCCTTCGGTATACCGCTAAAAGAAGCACAAAAAATAGATGGTTTATATATCGTGGCTTGCGGTACGGCTTACCACGCGGCTTTGACTTCAAAATATATTATCGAACACTTTGCCAAAATTCCGGTTGAAGTTGAAATGGCTTCGGAATTTAAATATAGGCCGATACATTTTAAAAAGAATTGGCTTTTTATAGCGGTCAGTCAATCGGGGGAAACTGCCGATACTTTAGCCGCTTTAAAAAATGCAAAAGCAGACGGTTTAAAAATTTTAAGTGTTTGTAATGTCGTCGGCTCTGCAATAGTTAGGGAAAGTGATTATTCCGTCTTCACGCATTGCGGGCCGGAAATCAGTGTTGCCTCAACTAAAGCTTTTACTTGCCAATTAACCGTTTTATATGCACTTGCTTTGCAGCTTGCTTATGTACAATGCTCAATTACTAAAGCGGAATTTGAGGATTTGTACCAAGAACTTTTAACCTTACCCGAGCTTTTAAAACAAACTTTGAAACTTGAAAGTGAGGTTAAAAAAATTGCCTCAAAAGTTTACAAAAGCCCGTCGTTTATCTTTATTGCGCGCCATGCAAGTTTCCCGCTTGCTTTAGAGGGCGCACTTAAGTTAAAAGAAATTTCTTATCAGCACGCAGAAGGTTTTGCGGCAGGTGAAATTAAACATGGCCCGATAGCTATAATTTCTAAAGGCGTTCCCGTCGTTGCACTTGCACCCAAAAGCGAACTTTATGAAAAGATGCTTTCTTCCTGTCAAGAAGTTTCCGCGCGCGGTGCAAAAATAATACTTGTAACAAATACCCCTGCAAAAAATGCTTTGGAAGTGCCTTATACTAATGAGTATTTGTTCCCTCTGCTTGCGGCAACAGTTTTGCAGTTTTACGCATATTTTATAGCTAACTTTTTGGGCAGGGAAATTGATAAACCAAGAAATCTTGCAAAAAGCGTAACCGTTGAATAATATGGAAATTGTAAATATAGGAACTGATATTGAAGAAGTTTCCCGCTTTGAAAACTTAGATAAAAAAGTTTTAGAGCGTTTATTTACACAAGAAGAACTTGATTATTCTACTTCCCAAAAAAATTTTGCTGAACATTTAGCAGTACGCTATTGCGCAAAAGAGGCAGTTTTTAAAGCCCTGCCTTTTGATGAAATTGCCTTTAAAAAAATCAAAATTTCCAATACAAATTCCGGCGCACCGAAAGTGACTGTTGAAGATAAGCGCGCCGAGGGTTTAGAATTTAAAATTTCCTTATCCCACACAAAAAATTTAGCGCAAGCCGTCGTTTTAATTTATAAAAAATGAGGTTTAATATATGAAATTTTTACTTGCCGAAATTATTATTAGTGCCATATATACTGCATGTATGCCGCAATTATGGAGCGGTGGAATTTTAGGGTATATATTATACGTTATTGCTACTATTATCCCTCCGTTACTTTATGGTTATCTTTTCGCGGCATTTTTTCTTCTGCTTGTATATATTATTAGGTTATTTTTCCCTATAAAATTGCCTAAAATACATAAGGTAGCATTTATTATTTTTTGTATATTCTTTATAGGAATTGCAATTCAAGATATAAAAAAAATATACTTTCAAAAAGATGGTCACATTGAAGAAACTACAGAAAAAGATACTATTTCAATCAATATAAACGCAATTTCGAATAATGAAGCAAAAGAAATACACAAATATATGGAAGGGGTATTAAATACAATAGTAAAAAATATGGATCAAGAATTTGCCTCACGTTCAAATAAAATGAATATTCCGGAACCTTTTATTGATGATATCATTTATTTGGTACGTTCAAAGGCAACCTTAAATGCGGCTATTAATAAGCAAGATATTGATATCAAACAGTATAAGGAAGATATAAAAAATATGTTTGATGATATTATGGATAATAATGTCAAATTTGCGATGTCTGAGTGTACAAAGAAATATAAACAAAATCTTTGCGAAGCGGAAATGAAACCTGTTAAACGTGCTTTAGTTAAATTGCAAGATAAAAATTATGAGGTCTTACAACAGGTTATAGATTGTCTGGAAGAAGAATTAAATTTAATGCGTTTTATTGATAATCACTACGATAAATTTAGAGTTACAGACAAAGGCCCTTATTTTACAGATTCAGGTTTGCAAGAATATTTTACGACAAAAATGCAAAATTACGAGAAAAAAATGTTTGCACTTTTCGGCGAAATTAACAGAATTAAACAAAATTCTAAAGCGATTGCAGGTAAAAATTAAATTTAAAATGAAAATAACGAAAAGGTTTTTTAAAACAAATTTCCCGAAAATTAAAAAAGATTCTTATAAAAATATTAACGGTAAAATTTTGATTATTGCCGGCTCAAAAACTATGCAGGGCGCGGCGGTGCTTAATGTTTTGGGTGCGTATTTCAGCGGTGCGGGGATGGTTGCGCTTGCCTCAACACCCGAAGTAATTAAAGCCGCAGTTTGCACAGTTCCGCAAGCGCTTGTTTTGCCACTTGAAAAGAATCAGTTAAACGAAATTAAAAAACATATTAAAACTTTTAAACCGGATGTTTTGCTTATCGGCAGCGGTCTTGCTGAAACGGCAAAAAATACTTTAAAAATTTTAGAGTTTGCAAAACTGTCTGCCGTAATTGATGCAAGTTCCTTAACTTTTTTGGCAAGTAAAAATGCAAAACTCCCTAAAGCGGGCGGGCCTTATATTTTAACACCACACGTCGGGGAAATGAAAAGATTACTCAAACAAAAAAAAATAAACACCGAAACCGCCGCTAAAGAACTTGCGCAAAAAACAGGCGCAATTTGTTTACTTAAAGGACCTATTACCTATATTAGTGATGGTATAAAGACCTATGAAAGCCACGCCGGAAATTGTGGTTTAGCCAAAGCCGGCAGCGGTGATGTTTTAGGCGGAATAATTGCCGCCTTATATGCGCGTTTGCTTGCGGTAAAAGACAAAAAACAAGCGGCATTTATTGCGGCGGCTTTAGGTTGTTATTTGCATGGTACGGCGGCGGAAATAGCAAGCCAAGAAACAGGCAAGATCTCTTTACTTGCAACTGATGTTGTGCGCGAACTGCCAAGCGCCATAAAAAATTTGTTATAATGAATATAAGTTTAATTTAGGAGTTTTTAATGTCGTAAATTAAGCCATAAACGGCTTATTAAAAATTAAATCTGTTTTTGGTGCCCTAATGGGCAGCTGAAAGGCATATCTAAGACCGAAAACAGCGCGTATAGACATAAAATTAAGGACTTTATAAACCCTTGTTTTTATGTCGAACGTTTGCAATTTGTATGCGAACTACGGCTGTTATATTTAGGTTTCTTAGATAGCTTAAACTTATCAGCCGTTTTTATTTGGAGAAATATGAAAAATATTAAAGAAGAAATCAAAGAATTTACCGAACTGATAAACAAATATCCGCTAAAAGAAGATTTATATATCGGTCGTGCATTTTTATATATGGAAATCAAACAATATAAAAAAGCCGCAGAAGATTTCAAAAAAGCACATACAAATTATATTGGTTATGATATTTACAGTGTATGCGAAAGGGAAGATTTAATTGCAGAAGCGGAAAAACTTTATACTAAAACAATCAATGATGATAAAAGCAATTTTTTAAATTATACCAAACGCGCCGGTTTTTATACGCGTATTGACCGATTAGAAATGGCACTTGCTGATTGTGAAACTGCCCTAAAACTTGCCCCAGGTAATGAAATTGCTTTAATAGTCAAAGAAACCCTAATTAAAAAAATTAAAAGGTAATTTCTTCTTTTATTATGCAAAATATCAAATACATATTCCGTATATAAATATGTTAAAATAAAAATATAGTTTTGACTTATAGGAGATATTATGAAAAGAATTATCATAGCATTAATTATTCTAATTGCCTTTATGTTGGGGTATTTTTATATTAACAATGCGAAACAAAATACGGACGAAAAACAAAATATTGTTCAAACACAAAACAAAAAGCCGGCATTTAAAAAGGATATGCCTGCTGAAACAAAAGAAATTACATCAAACGAAACCGCATCAAAATCTTTAGAAGAAGCTGACCACAAAGATTTTGAAATTTTACCGACTATGGCAAGTGTATCTTCCGCTAAAAACAAAGTTTGGGCAGGTGCGTTTCAATTGGTCTGGAACGATTTGATGGACGAATTAATCAAAGGGCCTGTTAAATTTTTGGCAAGCCAACCCTCTATGGTAAATTTGCTTAATAAACAAGAGTTTACTACAAAAGATATTGAAGAAAGTGCCTATTATAAAAAATGGGGGCTTGCGTCACCACAGTTAAAAAAGGAAATTGAGGACGGTATTTGGGAAAAGTTTAAAGAAAAAAGCCAAATTTTAGATATGGCTGATTGGACACCCGCACCTTGCAAATATGCTTTATACACAATGATGAAAAAGGTTTTAGAGTATGAAAAGGAATTTGACAATTTACAAGCCGGCAAGTTTGAAGGAAGTGAAACATTAGTTAAATATTTCGGTATAGAAGAAGAGGCTTACGGCAGAAATGTTAAAGGAACCGTTGGAGTTTTATTTTACAATAATGATAAAGATTTTGCTGTTACCTTAAAATCAAAACAAGGCGATTTAATACATTTATATAAAGTTGAAACCAATAAAACTTTAGCGGAAATATATGAGGAAATGAAACAAGAAACAAAAAATAATTATGACCGTATGCAATCTATTGATAAGTTTAAAACTCCAAAAATTAATTTTAATAAAATGCAAGAATTTAAGGAACTTTACGGTAAACCGATGATTACCCCAAAAGAAATATGCCCAATGCCTTTGGAAATTGAAAAGGCCATAGAAAGAATAGAATTTAAAATGGATGAAACCGGTGCAAAGGTGGTAGCAGAGGCTATGATTATGACAAAAGCAACAAGTGCCGGTCCTAATTCATTTCGCCCTCAACCCCGCTATTTCTATTTTACAGGACCTTATGCAATATTTATGCAAGAGCCGGGCAAAGCGCCGTATTTTGCGGCATATATTACGGACCCAAGCAGTATACAGTAGTTAAAACATATTTCATTTTAGTTATAAATATGCTATACTAGACATAAGGAGTCGCTATGAAAAAATTATTAATCAGTTCATTAATTTTATTTTTATCCTGCAATGCTTTTGCAGTAGCAAAATATGCAAGTGTCCTCGTAGAAAAGGGCAATGTTCGCAGTTGCGCAAGCACAAAATGCTCCAAAAAGTTTTTGGTTTGGAAGTTCACACCCCTTGAAATGTTAGGCGTCAGTAAAGACCGCCAATGGGTTGAAGTAAAAGATTTTGAAGGTTATGCCGGTTGGATTCATAGTGATTTGCTTGCCGAAACACCTGCCGTTGTAGCCAAATCAGATATCAATGTTCGTGTTAAACCTAATGTCAATTCCGAAATCGCTTGGGTTGTTGACAAAGGTTACCCAATGAGATTTGTTAAAAAGCAAGGCCAATGGCTTCAAGTTACGGATGATGCCGGCATGAAGGGCTGGGTACATTCCTCCGTAGTATGGGGCTTTTTAGAATATAGGAAATAGTATGAAATATTTTGTAACAATTTTCTTATTAGCTACTTTGGGTATCGGTGCTTATTTCTATACCCATACCGGCATTACGGAACCGCAAAAATTTGTGCTTTCCGGCCGCGTGGAAGTGGTTGATAGGTTAGTTAAAAATGCACAGGCAAATAATGTTGCCTGCTCAATTATTGCTAAAAACGAGGCGGATGTTCCAATAGCAATCAAACGTGTTATTAACCCCACTTTTCCGCTTGAGTTTGAAGTAACAAAAGAAGATTTGCTTATTGATTCTTACGAAGGTAAAATCAAAATGGAAGTCCAAATTAACTCCCATGGTTCTTTAGGTGTTTTAAAGAGCGGGGATATTTTTGGTTCCGGCGCGCAGGAATATACTTCCGGCAGCCAAGATATTTTAATTGTTGCTGATAAAATGATTGGTAAACCCTCAGTTATCGGCGGCAGAAATAAAGGCAATTTTTTCAGAACCGCAGCAAGATAGCTGCAACTCCATAATTAGCCCCCTTTCCACCACTGCTTGGGGGCTTTTTTAATTGTTTATAAATCAATAGTTAAGGAAATAGGTGCGTGGTCTGAACCCATCACATCACTTAAAATGCCGGCACTTTGTACGCGTTTTGCAGCATTAAAATCTACCATAAAATAATCTAGCCGCCAGCCTACATTTCGCGTGCGCGCCGCAGTTTTATAATCCCACCAAGTATATTGTTTTGGCTCTTTATTAAACATACGGAAAGTATCAACAAGCGCTTCATCAAAAAACCTGTCAAGCCACGCGCGTTCTTCGGGTAAAAAGCCGGTTGTGTCTTGGTTTTCTTTAGGGTGTTCAAGGTCAATTTCCTTGTGGGCGGTATTAACATCACCGCAAGTTATAACAAATTTTTCTTTAGAAAGTTTTTTTACAAGTTTCAAAAAAGCATCATAAAAGCGGAGTTTATAGGCAATCCTGTCTTCGCCCCTGCCGCCGTTAGGGAAATAGCAATTTATAAAATAAAAATTACTATATTCAAGCATTATAAAACGCCCTTCAATATCAAATTCTTCTATGCCCAAATCATAGGTAACATTCAAGGGTTTTTCTTTGCAAAAAACACCTACGCCGGAATAACCTTTCCTTTGCGGGCTTGATAAATATAAATTATAACCCTCTACATTTTTTAAACTTTCGGGTAATTGCTCAGGCAAGCATTTTGTTTCTTGCAAGGCCACAATATCTGCCCCTGTTGAAAGGAGCCAATCTTTAAAGCCCTTTTTTTCTACGGCCCTAAGGCCGTTTACATTCCAGGATAGAAAAATCTTTCTCATAATGATATAATATCATTTTAGGAGAGTTTATGCGTAAAGGACATTATTTTTTAACTTCAGAAGCTGTTTCCGAAGGACACCCAGATAAAGTGTGCGATCAAATTTCAGACGCAGTTTTAGACGCAATTTTGGAAAAAGATAAAGCGGCCCGCGTCGCTTGCGAAACTTTTATTACCCGCGGGCTTATAATTGTCGGCGGTGAAATAACGACAAAAACATGGGTTGATGTTGATACAATTGCAAGGGATGTCGTCAAAAAAATCGGTTATACTGACCCTAAATACGGCTTTAATTATTCCACTTGTTCCGTTATAAATATTATCGGCAAACAATCACCTGATATCAGCCAAGGTGTTGATACAGGCGGTGCAGGGGACCAAGGTTTTATGGTGGGTTACGCTTGTGATGAAACAAAAGAACTTATGCCTTTGCCGCTTGAACTTTCCCAACAAATTTTAATTAATTTGGCAAAACTCAGACGCAATAAAACTTTGCCGTATATAGGGCCGGACAGTAAAAGCCAAGTAACCGTTGAATATCAAGACGGTAAACCTTTGCGTGTGGAAACGGTTGTTTTATCTACACAACACACCGAAGATATTTTAGATAAAACCGGCAATCAAATTACGGAAAAATCAAAAAAAGAATTAATTGAAAAGGCAATAAAACCCGTCTTAAAAAATTGGGTTGATGCAAAAACAAAATATTTAATTAATCCGACAGGTAAATTTGTTATCGGCGGTCCGCAAAGCGACAGCGGTGTAACAGGCCGTAAAATTATTGTTGATACTTACGGCGGCCGTTGCGCACATGGCGGCGGTGCATTTAGTGGTAAAGACCCAACAAAAGTTGACCGATCCGCCTCTTATATGGCGCGCTATATTGCAAAAAATATTGTTGCGGCAGGCCTAGCAAAAGAAGTTACCGTTCATATTGCTTATGCAATAGGTAAAGCGGAACCGGTCGGTTTTTATTTAGACACTTTCGGTACAGGTAAAATCAGCGACGATAAACTTACCGAAATCTGCCTTAAAGTATTTAAAATGACGCCAAAAGCCATTATTGAGCAATTTAATTTGCGCCGCCCAATTTATTTTAAAACAGCAGCTTACGGGCATTTTGGGCGTGCCGCTTTCCCATGGGAGAAAACGGATAAAACAGCAGAACTTAAAAAACTTGCAAATATCTAGTATATTTTGCTTGACAAAGGTTTTTTATACTGTTATCATTTTATAAGGGTACTGTAATGAAAAGATATATTATAAAAAATGTTATGTTTTTATTGTTAGTCGGTATAATTTTACCGGCTTATGCTATTGATTTTGATGAACCGCGTAAAGTATTGCTTCCTCAAAATTCAAATGCGGTATACAGAGATTTAACCGTTCTAGATACAATGTACCTTGATGTCGCCAATGCGGCAACTAGGAATTTCTTTTTGGAAATCGGTAAAAGGCCGTCTTATTTCTGGCACAACAATTATAGACATCATTTACAGCAAGTGCAGCATCTTACATTTGACAACATACAGTTTAACAATGTCGCCAGTTCTCTTACTATACAAAATATGGAAGTATCGGACGGTGCTTTTATAGGGCAAAATTTTACTTTAGATATTAATAATACACCGAATTTAACTATTTATGGTAATGATACAAGTTTTTTAATGGATAATATAAGTTATGAACTTCCTATATCATTTGGCCTTCCTTTAATTAGAGCTATTGATTTGAGTTTGTCCTCTAGGATTCTTGAATATTCATATGCGGAAGAGGATGGAGTAGATGAAGGGGACTATACTATCAATTCCTTATACTTAAGGGATTTGGATTTATTGAATGCTATGGGAGGTTGGGTAGAATTCCCTTCACCCAGAATGATGGTACAGTGCAATAATTGTAATACTGATTATCCGAACTATAATGTTATCGGAACTTCAAGAGAATTTCTTTGGAAGCAAATGTCAACTCAAACTAATTTAAAGAATTATTATGGCCCTTGGGAAAATTATAATGGTACTGTATCAGTGTCCCCTTGCCCTGATATCCCACAAGATAACATTCCAAATCCAGATGGGAAAAGATGTTATAAGGTTAGTGTAACGAGTGATCGTTACACAGAATATACATATGATGATAACAATTCGGAATTTACTTGTGCCGGACAAACTGCCCCAGATGGTAATTTATATTATCAAAATATCACTTATGACCCATATTATGAAAATGGTTATTGCTATGATTATCAGGAAATATACCCTAACATCGATAAATCCCCAGTTTATAATGATAATGGCGGCGTATATGAATTTGTGGTACAAGAGGTATATGCGTATAAAAATGATACATCTATTCTGGAAAATAAAAGATTAACTTTCCTTGACCAAAGCCCTGAGGTGAGGTTTCTTGATGGGAAAAATATACCTTTAAGCACTGATACAGCAGAGTCTAATTGGCAGATTTTTAAGTCTAATGTCAATACTATTATGAAAATTAATGGACAAAATGTTTCGGTTTCAGCAAATAATATTCGTACTAATCGGCAGTGGAACCCTGAAAGTAATGATGGAAGTAAAAGTCCTTGTTATGTTATTTGTGAAGGAACAACTTGCACTCTAGATTATTTTTATATAAGAGACAGGAAAGTTCGTCATATTAAAGAAAGCGATGATATAGAAAACCATTGGCCTAGGGAAGTAAAACAAGATATGATATTAATGTCTTATGTCGTAGGTTATTGCCCGAACCGTTCTACTGATGCCAATAATAAGCAATATCGGAATCACGAAATTAATTGGAAGCAACCTTCAGTTTGGAAAAATTTGGAATCTTTAATTCCATACACTGAGAATAATAAAGTTTGTATTAGAAGAGAGGTTAAGTGTAATAGTTTAAATGGTAGTGAAGGGGAAACAAGTTCTAAGACTAGGCAATACTTTACTACTGACTATTAGGAGATTTTATGAGATACATATTATATAGTTTTTCCTTTTTATTTTTGGCTATATTTGCCCAAGCCCAGCAAAATATCAAATATATTTCATTTTTCCCGCCTGCAAATATAGTGCAAAATGAAGTATTTCTAAAACAAAACAGTGAATCTTTTGATCAGGATAGTAGTATGTTTAATAGTGGAATGAAAGGTTCATTAATATTAGGCGCGGCTGATAATGCTAAGATAAATATAAGCACTATGACTGTTATTGATACCTCGTCTTCCGACAGTAAATTGGTAGAAAATTTTTACGCAGATAATTTTATTAAAATTATTTCCACAGGCACTAATAAAGGTATTGTTAGCGATTATATCAGCATAGGGGCCCCTTGCGTAAAAGGTGACTGTAATAAAATTTTTATTTCTTCCGGCAAAATGTTATCGGCATTTTATAGCATACCTTATAACCTAAATAAAAGTATTGAAGTTAATGTTTCTGATATAGCATACGTGAAAAATGTAAGTATTGTTAATGGGGCTAATAAACGTTCAAATTTGACTGATATAATTCTTGTTAATCATAAATTAGTTTGGTGCAATTTGCGTTTACAGGGAACAGAGGTTTGTCGTAAATATTTGGTATTACTTCCGTTAAATTATGCTGATAACGAAGATACTGACTGTAGTTTGAGTGATAAGTTTTGCAGGGAACCTTAGGATTAAGGAGATATTATGATTAAAAAAGATTCAAAAGTTTCAATTGACTATACTTTAACCGTTGACGGTAAAGTTGCCGATACTTCAAAAGGCCGCGGCCCTTTGGAATATATACAGGGCGCAGGGCAAATAATTGTCGGTCTTGAACGCGCTTTGGAAGGTAAAAATGTTGGGGACAAAATTTCCGTAGATATTCCGGCAAAAGATGCCTATGGGGAAATTAATAAAGAGGCCTTCCGCCGCGTACCCAAAACCGCAATACAAAATATTGAACAAATGCATGTTGGGGATTTGGTGGGTGCAAGTGCCGGCGGCCATACCTTTAGGGCCAAAATTGCCGAAATTACCGATACCGAAGTCGTACTTGATTTTAACCATCCTCTTGCAGGTAAAGAACTGCATTTTGATGTTGAAATTGTTGCAGTAAAATAAATTATTTTATTTTAAAACCGCTCTTATTATCTAGGGCGGTTTTTTTATTGCTTTTCAGTCAATATATTGTATAATTATAATATATAACATTTATATGGGAGTACTATGGCAAAATTTGAAACTTATCTGAAAACCCGCGCCGCTTTTGTGGAAAAGGGTTTAAAAGCGGAAATCAAAAAAATTAAAAATGCGCCGCAAATTATTATTGATGCCATGGCCTATTCTCTAGAGGCCGGCGGCAAACGTTTAAGGCCTATTTTGACTTTGGCAACTGCCGAGATTTTCGGCGCCGATAAAAAAGATATTTTACCTGCCGCTTGCGCCGTTGAAATGTTACATACATACTCTCTAATTCACGATGATTTACCCGCTATGGATAATGACTCACTTAGGCGCGGCCGCCCAACAAACCATAAAGTGTATGGGGAGGACCTTGCAATTTTAGCCGGTGACGGCCTTTTAACCTATGCTTTTGAAACACTTTCTAATTTAAGCAATAATAAAAAAATCAAACCGCAAAATTTAGCGCTTGCAATAAAATCTTTAGCTAATTTCGGCGGCGTTAGCGGTATGATCGGCGGTCAAGTTGCTGATATTTTCGCTGAAGGTATTTTGGACGGTAAAAGCAAACGCGCGCAAATACTCCTTAAAAACAAACTTTTTAAAGGCAGTAAAGCTCCGCAATATTTTTTACTTCCTAGGGAAAGTAAAGAAGTTTCCGCCTCTGCATTACTTGCTTATATTCACGCAAACAAAACAGGTGCTTTAATAACAACCGCGGTTGAAATCGGCGCTTTGCTTGCCGGTGCAACAGGGAATAATTTGAAAAATATTAAAACTTATGCCTCAAAAATCGGCTTTGCCTTCCAAGTTGTTGATGATATTTTGGATGCAACCGCAACCGCAAAACAACTCGGCAAATCAAACAGTGACGCGGAAAATAAAAAATTAACTTTTGTTACCCTGTACGGTTTAGATACTGCAAAAACCGCCGCACAAAAAGCAATCAAAGAGGCGCAAAAAGCACTCAATAATTTAACAGGTGTCAGCAAAGAAAAACTTGCCCCGCTTTATGATTTGGCGGACTTTTTCCTGACCCGTTCTTACTAGAGGTTTTATGAAAATTTTAGATAAAATTAATACCCCCGCCCAGCTTCGTTTAATAGACAAAAACCTTTTGCCCGAACTTTGCAAAGAGTTAAGGGAAGAAATCATTTCAACTATCGCAAAAAACGGTGGGCATCTTGGCTCAAGTTTAGGTGCTACCGATTTGATTGTTGCCTTGCATTATGTTTTTAATACACCTACCGATAAACTTGTCTTTGATACAGGCCATCAAACATATGCACATAAATTATTGACGGGTAGGAAAGATGTTTTTAAAACCATACGCAAAAAAAGCGGTTTAAGCGGATTCTTAAAAATTTATGAGTCCGAATATGATACTTTCGGTGCAGGCCACGCTTCAACGGCGCTATCCGCTGCGCTCGGTATGGCAGCGGCACGCGACCAAAAAAAGGAACACAATAAAGTTGTTGCCGTTATTGCCGACGGTTCTATGACAGGCGGCTTAACTTATGAGGCCTTGCAAAATGCAGGCCAACTTAAATCAAATTTGCTTGTTATCTTAAATGATAATCAAATGTTTATCTCAAAACGCGTCGGCGCTTTGGGTGCATTTTTGACGAAACTTTTATCAACAAAATATGTTCAAGCGGCCGAAAGCGGTGCGGAAAAGATAGCTGAAAACGCAAATATAGAATTTGTAAATAATGCTCTTAAACTTGCAAAACGCGCGCGCTCAATTTTATTTTCGGGTTTATTATTTTCCGAACTCGGCTTCAAATATTTCGGCCCTATTGACGGTAATGATGTCCTCGGTGTTATTGAAATGCTGCAAAGGGTTAAAGATATTCAAGGGCCTGTATTTTTGCATATCGTAACCAAAAAAGGCAAAGGTTATTTGCCGGCAGAAGAAAAACCGACAAAATTTCATGGCCTCGGTATTTTTGACCCAGATACAGGCGAAACTATCGGTACAAGTGATAAAATTACTTACACAAAAGCATTTTCCCAAGCACTTGATAAATTGGCTGCTAAAGACAAACAAATTACCGCAATTACCGCCGCTATGCCCGAAGGCACGGGCTTAAGCGTGTTTAGGGAAAAGTACCCCGAAAGATTTTATGATGTCGGTATTGCGGAAGAACACGCAGTAACTTTTGCTGGCGGGCTTGCAACGCAAGGTTTAAAGCCGATTGTTGCTTTGTATTCATCTTTTTCACAAAGATGTTATGACCAAATCCAGCAAGATATTTGCCTTCAAAAACTGCCGGTGGTTTTTGCTTTAGACAGGGCCGGCCTAGTCGGCGAAGACGGGCCAACGCACCATGGTGTTTTTGACCTCAGTTTATTTAGAAATATTCCGAATTTAATTATGGCAGCCCCTGCTGATGAAAATGAACTTCAGCACCTTGTCAAAACAGCTTTTGATGCAAATTGCCCTTTTATGCTACGCTATCCGCGCGGCAGCGGTTTGGGTGTTAAAATGGATAAAGAATTAAAAACTCTTCCTATCGGCAAAGGTGTATGGCTTGAAAAGGGTAAAAATTTAACAATTTTGGCAATAGGCAAAACTGTAAATATTGGCCTTGAAGCCGCCAAAATTTTGGCAGAAAAGGGCATTAAAGCCGGTGTTGTTAATATGCGCTTTTTAAAACCGCTTGATACAAAAATAATTAAAGATGCTTTAAAAGCCAGCCCAAATATTGTAACGTTGGAAGATAATGTTTTGGCAGGCGGTTTCGGTAGTGCGGTGGCGGAATTTGTTGTTGATGAGAATTTAGAATCAAACCTTTTGCGTCTCGGTATTCCCGACGAATTCGTTGAGCACGGTACGCAAAAAGAATTGTTTGACCAAATCGGCTTAACCGCGACGAAAGTTGCCGCTAAAATTCAAAAACATTTTAAATTGAAATAGAGGTTTATTATGAAAAAGCAATTACCTTATGATTCTTACACAAAGGCCTATCAGGACCTTAACTTTTTAAAAAGTGATGTGGCGCGCCCTGTCCGCTTATTACTTGAGATGCTTAAACCGCAGTATATGCTCCATAACAGTGATGTAAAAGACGGGGTTGTGTGTTTCGGTAGCGCGCGTATACAAGAAAAAGCACCGTCCCTTGCGCGTGTTAAAAATTTAGAAGAAAAATTAAAATTTAACCCCAAAGACCCCATTTTAAAGCAGGCTTTAAAAGAGGCAAAAGGGCTTTTAAAACTTTCAAAATATTATAATGAGGCACGCACTTTCGGCCGTTTGGTAGTTGAAAAGAGCAAAAAACGTCTTGCCGTTATTACAGGCGGCGGCCCCGGTATTATGGAAGCGGCAAACCGCGGTGCAATTGATGCGGGTGGTAAAAGTATCGGTTTTAATATTACCCTTCCGCACGAACAAGAGCCAAACCCGTATTTGAGTGATAATTTGTCCTTTTGTTTCCACTATTTTGCTGTCCGCAAAATGAATTTGGTAACCTATGCGGAGGCGGTGGTGGTTTTCCCCGGCGGTTACGGCACTTTTGATGAGATGTTTGAAATTTTGACTTTAGTTCAAACCGGTAAACACTCTGAGATTCCAATAATTTTAGTCGGCAAAGAATTTTGGAACGGCATTTTTAATTTTGACAAACTTTTGAATTACGGTGTAATTTCCCATACAGACAAATATGTTTTGGTAGATAATGCCAAAGAAGCTTGGGACGTTATAGAAAAGTTTTATAAAAATAAGAAAGTAAAAAAACAAAAAAAACCTTTTGTAATAGTTTAAAAATTTATATAATATAAATATATGCGTAAATATAAAATTTTCACTCTCAAAGAAAAAGAAGAAATAATGGCGTGCTATAAACAGCATGGTTATAAGGAAACTTTTAAAAGATACAAAGTTGGTTATAATACAATAGTGTATTGGAAAACGCGTATTAAAGATGCAAAGCCGTCTGATCCGCACCCGCTTGCTAGACGTTATTTAATACGTCCGAAAACAGTTGCTTTTGTTCAGAAATTGCACAAAAAATATCCAACCCGTACTTTGGAACAATTGAAAAAAGAAGTTACCGCGAAATGTCAAAGTATTTCTATAACTAAGCTCTGGCACATTATTAAAGAAGGCAGATAATTAAATCAAGTAATTAAGTTGTTTTTAATTCTCTGGTTATGCCGGGAGATGTGTTGTTTGTTTTTTTGTGGATTAAAACTATGTAAAGTTTTTAGCATTAGGCCGAAAATTTTGATTTTTACCGCAACTACAAGAGCATAAAACCGTAGCGGACAAGAACGAACACGCACTGCGCAGCAGATTTAAAGGAATTTTCAATTTTTACTTTGACGACGAAAGAGCGCAAAGCCGAAGCGGATGTAAACATTTTGTGCGACGCAGCAAATTTAAGATGATTTTTAACTTTTCTCTGCGACGACGAGTACCGCGAAGAATGGGGAGCGAAGCGACCTCTCGGTACTTTAGGAACAGAAAAATTAAAAAGCGCTTAAATTTGCAAGAACATGCACACTAATTAACATAATTCGTCAAAACAGGTAAGCATGAGTTCTGTATACGCGCGTAATGTTGTATAATGTATATATATGAACATTAATGAACTTACACAAAAACTTTCAGAAATTGAAAATACTTATAACTCAAAATTGCAAACTTGCCAAAATACAAAAGAATTGCAGGATTTGCAAATTTCCGCCCTCGGCAGAAAGGGCGCTTTAACGGAACTCCTTAAAAATTTAAAGGACCTTTCTTTAGACGAAAAAAAGTTGTTCGGCCCCAAAAGCAACGCCTTAAAACAATCTTTAACCGCTGCTTTTGACGCAAAACTTGCCGAACTTTCTTTAAAAGAAATCAATGAAAATCTAAATAAAACTAAAATTGATTTAACTTTGCCCGCTTTCCCTTTCAACCAAGGCAAAAGGCATCCGCTTGCCATAGCTCAAAAAAGGATGACGGACATTTTATCCCGCCTAGGTTTTGTGTGGGCAGAAGGCCCTCTTATTGAGGATGAATTGCATAATTTTGATGCTTTAAACATCCCCAAAAACCATCCGGCACGCGATATGCAGGATACATTTTTTATCAAAAATACTACGCGTAAAGATTTTGTTTTAAGAACACATACTTCGGGTGTGCAAATCCGCACAATGCAAAAGCAAAAACCGCCAATCCGCATTATGGCGCCAGGCAGAGTATTTAGGAAAGATGCTATTGACGCAACCCATTACCCTGTCTTTAATCAAATTGAGGGTTTGTATGTCGATAAAAATGTTTCCCTTGCCGATTTAAAGCGCGATTTAACCGTCTTTATGCGCGGCCTTTTCGGGCAGAAAGCTGAAGTGCGTTTCCGATCATCTTTCTTCCCGTTTACAGAACCCAGCGTGGAAGTTGATGTTAAATGTGTGTTTTGTGAAGGTAAAGACGATAATTGCCCCGTCTGCCGCGGTAGCGGTTGGAAGGAAATGCTCGGCGCAGGTGTAGTTCACCCAAATGTCTTAAAAAACTGCGGTATTGACCCTGAAGTTTACAGCGGTTATGCCTTCGGTATGGGTGTTGAGCGTTTGGCTATGTTTAGTTTAAACATTAAAGACATCCGCGCTTTTTACGAGAACGATATTAGAATTTTGGAGCAATTTTAAATGAAACTTTTATATTCTTGGCTTAAAGATTTTATTGATATTAATTTAACCCCCGAGGAGTTAACAAAACATTTTACCTCTTTGGGTATGGAAGTGGCAGACCTTAAAAAAACAGGTGCTGATTTTGACGGTGTTTATGCTGCAAAAATCGAGCGCATTGAAAACCACCCAAATTCAGACCACTTGCATTTAGTTGATTTGACGACTAAAGACGGCCCGCAACGCGTCGTTTGCGGTGCGCAAAATATAGCAGTCGGCCAAATTGTACCGCTTGCAAAAGTTGGTGCGCGCCTTGGGCAAATTGTTTTAAAACCTGCGGTTATCCGCGGTGTAACTTCTGAGGGTATGCTTTGTTCTGCCGACGAACTCGGCCTTGCAAGCACGCGCCAAAAAGGTATTTTGATTTTGGATAATTCCATACAAATCGGTGCAGATATCAAAGCCCTTTACGGCGGCGAAGCCGATTATATTTTTGACCTTGAACTTACCCCTAACCGCCCCGATTTAATGAGTGTTTTGGGCATTGCGCGCGAACTTTCCACATTGCTTAATTTGCCGCTTAAAAATAAAACTTATACCGCAGTTGAAGGCGAGGGCGATAGTTTACAAATCAATTTACCTTGCGGTGCAGACGGTTGCCAAAGATATATGGGCCGAATTATCAGGGATGTTAAAAATGTTCCGTCACCGCAATGGTTACAGGACCGCCTTTTAGCACTCGGCGTTAATCCAAAAAATGCTTTAGTTGATATCACAAATTATGTTATGTTTGAACTTGGCCAACCTTTGCATGCTTTTGATTTAAGCAGAATTGATGGCGGGCAAATAAATGTCCGCTTTGCAAGTGAGGGGGAAAAGTTCTTAGGCCTTGATGATATTGAGCGCACTTTAACCCCGCAAACCCTTGTAATATGCGACGATAAAAAACCTTTGTGTCTTGCCGGAATTTTGGGTGGTAAAGAAGATAGTATTTTAGATACCACAAAAGATATTTTCCTTGAAGCCGCAAATTTTAACCCTGTTTGCATAAATAAAACCTCAAAGAAATTGGCTTTAAGTTCGGAGTCCTCACAACGTTTTGAACGCGGGCTTGATATTAACGGCCCTGCCCTTGCCATGCAAGCGGCAAGTGCTTTGATACTTGAAATTTGCGGCGGTAAACCCAGCAAAATAAATGATGTTTACCCGCAAAAAATTGAAACGCCCGAAGTAACTTTTACTTTAAAACAAATTGAAAATATTTTGGGTATGCAAATCCCGCAAGAAAAAGCTGAGCAAATTTTAAAATCACTCGGCACTTTAACAGTCGGCGAAAAATGGACTTTTAAAGCCAACTCGTATAGGCGCGATTTAAAACACCGCTGGGATATTGCCGAAGAACTTGCCCGCTACTATGGGCTTGAAAATTTGGCACCGCAAATAACCTCAACACATGCAACTTTATATTTTGCCGAACACCCAAAAACTGTTGATATGGGCGAAATGTTTGCGCAAAAATTAGTCGGCCTTGGTTTCTTTGAGTGCAAAAATATTGCGCTTACCTCAAAACAGGATGTGGAAAATTTCGGCTACACCACCGCACAAGTGCCGGAAATTGCAAACCCGTTAGCCGAAGGGCTTGAGTATTTGCGCCCGTCACTTTTGGCGAGTTTACTGAAAAATTTGGAATATAACCAAAGATTTTCTAACAATGATTTGTGTTTGTTTGAGTATGATAAAACATTTTCCTTGCAAAAAGGTTATCCGGCGGAAGGTTTTACTTTAGCCGGTGTGATGACAGGTAAAACCCCGCGCAAAAAATTCTTTTTAAGCCCTCAATGCCAAGTCGGTTTTTACGGCTTAAAAGGTGTTATTACAAATCTTTTTGGCGATTTTACATATACTTTGCAACCCGCAAAAGAAGCACCGAAATTTATGCACCCGAAAATTTGTATAGAAATTATTGTTGATAAAAAAGTTATCGGCCACCTTGGTGAACTGCACCCCTTAACTTTAAGGAAATACGACTTAAAACAAACGGTCTATGCCTTTGAATTTAATGTTAAGAATTTGGAAAAACAATTTTCTGCCGCCGAATTTAAAAAAGCAGGCGAAGTTTCAACTTTGCCAAGTGCCTGGCGCGATTTGTCTTTTATTATAGATGAAAACACACAATATGCAGATATTTTACAAGCTTTAAAAGATACGCCGGCAAAAATCAATTTAATTGATTTGTACGAGGGCCAAAACTTGCCGCAAGGTAAAAAGAGTTTAACTCTGCGCTTTGAATTTGCCGCACAAGGCAAAACCTTAACTGATAAAGAAGTTAGCGGATATATTGAAGGTATTTTTGCAACTTTACAGTCAACTTTCGGCGCGACATTGAGGTAAAATGGACAGTAGGGACAAGTATAAAAAACTTGAACTTTTGGTGGACCAACTCCTTGCCCGTATGCAGGAAAGGGATAAGGAAATTGTTACTTTATCTGCCAAAATAAAATTACTTGAATCCGAAAACCGCGTAAACAAAAGCACGCAAGAAACTGTTAATGCCCTTTTAGAATGGCGCGAAGTTACAACTCTGCTTTTGAAAAAGTTATATCTTAAAATTGATAAGGAAATTGTGCGTATAGAATCCCAAATAGCAACACCTAAAATTGAAAAATGAAATTTGAAGAACGCGATGTAATATTGAAAAGAACTAAATTGACAGCCGTTCCCGTAGAGGATCTTACAGATGGGGAACTTCAAGATATTATTGCCCAAATGGAAGCTGATATGGATGAAATTTCACAGAGGACAAGAATAGTCGGCAATCTAAATTTATTTCCTTATGTTGCTTTCAATTATGCCATGCGTTTGTATAAAATAGAACATCTTGAAAAAACCAAACAAAAAGCAGATGAAAAACGTCTAGATGAAACAATTAAGCGTATTGAAAATTTTTTAAAACCCTCATAAATTATGGAAGATTTTTTTACTAAAGAACAGGAAGATTATAATACCAAAAATATGCCGCTTGCCGCCAAAATGGCGCCGCAAAGTTTGGAAGATTTTGCCGGCCAAGAGGAGATTTTGGGTAAAGGTAAAATGCTCAGGCGTTTAATTGAAGCGGATAAAGTTACCTCTGCCGTTTTCTTCGGTCCGCCGGGGGTTGGTAAAACAGGGCTTGCAAGGTTTATAGCCAAACAAACAAAGTCAAAAGTGTTTGAACTTAATGCCGCAGCCGTTGGCGTAGCTGAATTAAAACAAGTTTTAACCGAAGCAAAATATAGGCAGGAAAATAAAAGCGCCTCGCGCACTTTGCTTATCTTAGATGAAATACACCACTTCAACAAAACCCAGCAGGATGTTCTTTTACCGTCGGTAGAAAGCGGGCAAATTATCTTAATCGGTTTAACTACCGAGAACCCTTATTTTTATATCAATAATGCTTTGCTTTCGCGTTTTTCCGTGTTTGAATTTAAACCGCTAAAAGCGGAAGACCTAAATAAAATTTTAAAAAATGCGGAAAATTTACAAAATTTTATTACTGCACCCGACGCCGCCGATTATTTAATAACCCAAGCTAACGGTGACGCGCGCCGCTTTTTAAATGCCGTTGAACTTGCCTTAATTACAACGCCTTACGAGGGCGGTAAAAAAGAAATTACACTTGAAATCGCAAAAGAGTGCATACAAATGCGCCACTTAAATTACGATAAAAAAGGTGATGCGCATTATGATATTATTTCCGCCTTTATTAAATCAATGCGCGGCTCAGACCCTGATGCCGCGGTTTATTGGCTTGCGCGTATGCTTGCAAGCGGGGAAGACCCGCGTTTTATTGCACGCCGCATTTTAATTTGTGCGGCAGAAGACGTCGGCCTTGCAGAACCTACTGCTTTGGTAGTCGCCGAAGCCGCTTTTAAAAGCGCGGAAGTTCTTGGTATGCCCGAAGTCCGTATCCCATTAGCTGAGGCAGCAATTTATGTTGCCTGTGCACCGAAATCTAATGCCTCTTATTTGGCAATAGACGGTGCTTTGGAAGAAGTCAATAACGGCCCGCGCCGCGATGTTCCCAAACACTTGCAAAGCGGTATGAAAAACGAGGGCTATAAATATGCACACGATTTCCCAAACCACTATGTAAAGCAAGAATATATGCCAAACCCCATAAAGTTTTATAAACCGACTGAAATGGGTAAAGAAAAAACTATCAAGGAACGCCAAGCCGCGCTAAAAAAGAAATGAGCATTATTTTTGACGAAAATAAAATATTTTCCGTATGTGAAATTTCCGGCATAATAAAAGAAATGCTTGAGGGTGTGCTTGCAAATGTCCGCATTGAAGGGGAAATTTCCAATTTAAAAACCGCTGCAAGCGGCCATATTTATTTTGATTTAAAAGACGAAAACGCTTTAATAAGTGCAGTTTTGTTTAAAGGATATGCACGCGGCATAAAGTTAAAAGAAGGCGATAAAGTTTGCGTTTCCGGTGATATTTCCTGCTATATTAAAGCAGGCCGTTATCAAATAATAGTCCGTTCCGTTGAGGTTAAAACTATCGGCGATTTATATGCGCGCTTTGAAGCGCTTAAAGCAAAACTTACCGCGGAAGGTTTATTTGACGAAGAAAATAAATTACCTTTACCTAAATTTCCTGAAATTATCGGTGTAATAACTTCACCCACAGGTGCGGCAATTAGGGATATTTTATCCGTTTTAAGCCGCCGTGCAAAACATGTGCAGGTTATTTTAGCGCCGTCTTTAGTGCAAGGTGAGGGCGCAAAAGAAAATATCGTTCAGGCAATAAAAAACTTAAATAAAATTACCCCGAAACCAGATGTAATTTTGCTTGGCCGCGGCGGCGGAAGTATTGAAGATTTATGGTGTTTTAATGAGGAAGAAGTCGTCCGCGCTGTTGTAAAAAGTAAAATTCCCGTAATTTCTTGCGTCGGGCATGAAACTGATTTTACTTTAACCGATTTTGCCGCAAGTTTACGCGCGCCCACGCCGTCAGCTGCTGCCGAGCTTGTTGTTCAAAATGCGCGGGATATGCTCAAACATTTATCGGATTTAAAACGCTTTTTGCAAATTTCTTTAGACGCAAAAGCACAAAACCTTGACACCCGTTTAAATGCGGTTATTAATAATAAAATGTTCAAAGAACCGTCCTTAATATTTTTACCGAAAGAGCAAGAGTTTGATGATTTAAAAGAAAAATTATTTAATAATTTCACAAATTTAATTAACAAAAAAGAACATACTTTTAAACTTGCAGAAAATGCACTTTTTAATTTAAGCCCGCAAGGTGTTTTAAAGCGCGGTTATGCAATAATAAGAAATGCCAAAGACGGCAAGATTGCCAAAACTTCCGTAAAAGGCGAGCGCTTAAAAGTTCAAACCGAAATCAGTAATTTTGAGGTGGAAACCGTATGAAAAAAGAAAAATCTTTTGAAGATAAATTAAACCGTTTGGAAGAAATTGTTTCTTCTTTAGAAAGTCCGGCTTTAAATTTAGACGAAGCCGCAAAACTTTTTGAAGAAGGTGCAACTTTGACAAAAGAACTTTCAGCCAAATTAAAAGAAGTTAAATTCAAAGTTGAAGAGTTAAAAAATAAAGCAGGCAATTTAACCCTTGAACCTTTTGACGATAAAAACGCAGATGAAACAAAATAAAACGCGCCTTGATAATGCTTTGGTTTTACAAAACCTTGCCCAAAGCCGAAATAAAGCCCAAGCCCTGATTATGGCCGGCGTTGTTTTGGTCAACGGTGAGGTTGAAACGCGCGCGGACAGAACAATAAAAGAAGAAGATACCGTAGCAATAAAGCAGAACCCTTGCCCTTATGTTTCCCGCGGCGGTTTAAAATTAAAGCAGGCCTTAACGGATTTTAAAATTGATGTTAAAGATAAACTTTGCATTGATATAGGCGTTGCCACGGGTGGGTTTTCCCATTGTTTCTTGCTTGATGGGGCAAAAGAAGTTTACGGTGTAGATGTTGGAAAAGGGCAGCTTGCAAGCGAGGTTTCGATATTTAAAAATTATCATTTTTGCCCAAACACAAATGCTAGGTTTATGGAAGCAAAGATGTTCCCTTTCAAATTTGATTTAGCCGCGGTGGATGTTTCATTTATCTCTTTAACAAAAATTATGGAGCCGCTTTTTAAATGTATGGCGGCAAATTCCACAGTAGTTTTTTTGATTAAGCCGCAATTTGAACTTACCCCAAAAGAAGTCCCGCACGGTATAGTTCAAACGGAAGAAAACCGCCAAAAAGCCATAAAAAAAGTGCAAGATTTTTTTGACGGAATTTCCGAAAAATATAAAGCAAAAAGTATTGGTTTAGTACAGTCAAAAACAGTAGGTATGCACGGTAATATTGAGTTTTTATGGGGGGTTAGAGTAAATGAACAATAGCTATAAAAAATCAAATTTCGGTGCGGCGTTTTTCTTTTTATCAAAAGAACAAAAAGAAGCGCTTGGTATCGTCTATGCTTTTTGCCGTTTGGCTGATGATATCGTAGACGAAACCCCGCAAACAGCCCCCGCGCAACTTGCGGCTTTGCGTAAAGAACTTGAAGAAGTTTTCGGCGGCAAACCCCAAACGGAACTTGGTAAAGATTTACAAAAAGTTATTCAAAAATTTCCTATACCTAAAAATTATTTCTTTGATTTACTAGACGGTGTGGAAAGCGATTTAAAAACACCTGTCCGCTGTCAAACGCAAGAAAAACTGAATTGGTATATGTACCGCGTTGCAAGTGTTGTGGGGCTTATGTGTATTGAAATTTTCGGTTACAAAAACCCAATGTCAAAAAAATACGCCGAAACTTTGGGTTATGCCGTACAACTTACAAATATCTTAAGGGATATTTATGAAGATGCACAAATAAACCGCATATATTTACCTTTGGAAGATTTACAAAAATTTAAAGTTTCCGAAGAAGATATTTTAACCTCAAAGCATACCGCGGAACTTAAAAATTTATTTGATTTCGAAATTGATAAAGCACAAAAATTATACGATAAAGCACGCGAAATTTTACCAAAAGAAGATTTTAAAACTTTGCTTGCCGCCCGCGCTATGGGTGCAATATATGAAAAAATTTTATCTAAACTTAAACAAAAATCTTGCTTGCCTTGTCAAAAAAAGATAAAGTTAAGTAAATTTGAAAAATTTTGGATTTTGATTAAAATCTGGAGGGCCAATAAATGAAAAAACTTTTACTTCTTGCATTATGTTTGCTGGCATTAACAAATATTGTAAAAGCGCAAAATTGTTTTGAGCAAAGCCGTAAATTTTTTAATTCAAAAGATTATATTGCAGCCGAACACGCTTTAGAAAAATGTTCTAAAGCAGAGAAAAAAGACCCTAATATACAAATCAGTATGGGTGGTATTAAACTGTTGCTTGCCAAACGTGATGAGGCGGAAACTTATTTTAATTCTGCTCTAAAAATTATGCCCAAAAATTCTCCGTATTTTGCTTATGTTTATTCAAGTTTGGGTGATATAGCTATGCAAAAAAAGCAAATTGCTAAAGCTATGAAATATTATGAAAATGCCTTAAAATATCAGCCGGAAGATGTTAATGCTTTAGTCGGTTACGGGCTAACACTTGAAAGAACAGGCAAAAAAGATTTGGCTGCAAAAAATTATAAAAAAGCTTTAGATATAGATTTTTCAAATTTAGCAGCTAGAAAAAATCTTATTCGTTTAGAGCCGGACCATTTATCAGATAAAGAAAAACTTGAAGCTTTAAAAGACAGAAATATTATTTCACCGGAAGCCGAAACTTTTACCGAAGAAGATATATCTTTACTCAAAAAAATATTAAAAGCGGAACGCGGCAGCAGTATAGAATATTTAACTTTAAAATTAGGTGCTTCATTACCTGAAAGTGCTATTTTCGAGCGTAATCCAAATACTTTTTATGCAAGAAAAATGCTGACATTGACAGGTTATAATTTGCTTATTGAAAAATTATCAAGTGAAGCAAAAGATTTTTTTATTTCCAAACAAATATCTGCTTCTGATCTGTTCTTGTTAAGAGATTACAATGAAAAACCTATTTTTGATGAACGCGGCCTTTTAACCGAAGAAGGTCTTATCGCTTATAATAGAAGTTTAAAAGGAAAAAAATCTTATTTACTTCCTGGGGAAAAGGCCCCTGTAACTAAAGAAAAGGAAGATGAACTCGCCAAAAAATATATTGCAGAAGGTTATTCCGAGGCCACGCGTTTGGAATTCCAGTATGTAGAAGAAGAAACCCAGTGTTCTGAAAAAACTTTGGTTGAAAAATTGGGTTGTCGCACCATAGGTGATGGTATAGAGAAACGTTATTTCGTACTTAGTAAAGAAGATACAATGATGCCTTTTAGCATACCTTTTGAATTGGTAAGTCAATATAGGGAATTAAATAGCAAACATAATCAAGACAAAGTACCTGTATATAGAAACACTTTCGGCGAAAAACAAAGGGGTATATTAACTATATGTGATGAAAATGGGGAGATGGCATTTCCGCTATGATAACTTTTATAGATTCCCATGCTCATCTAAATGATGAGGCCTTTAATGAAGACAGAGAACAAATAATTTCCGCCTGTTTTGATGCCGGTGTTAAACAAATGGTGGAAATTGCCTGTGAAGTGCCGGAGTGGCAACAGGCGCTTGATTTGTGCCAAAAATATAAAGGGCAAATTTATGCGGCGGCCGCAATTCACCCGATAAATGCCGAACAATTAACCGACGAAAGTTTTGAAAATTTGCAAAAATTTCTTTCTTATGACGACTTTAAAGCGGTAGGTGAAATCGGCCTTGATTATTTTTATGAAGATTCTTCCCCGCGCGCTTTGCAGCAAGAAGTTCTTGAAAGGCAGCTTGAACTTGCTCAAACCATAAAAAAACCTATTATTTTGCATTGCAGGCAAGGCAAAGATAAACAAGATTTTTCTGCCTATGAAGATATGTTTTTTGCGCTTAAAAAATATAATTTAAGCGGCGGTATTTTGCATTGTTTCAGCGGCCGCAAAGAAGATGCCTATCGCGCACTTGATATGGGGTTTTACCTCGGTGTTAACGGAATAATCAGTTATAAAAAGAATCAAGATTTAAGGGATATTATCAAGCAAGTTGGCCTAAAATATTTGCTTTTGGAAACGGACTGCCCTTACCTTCCACCGCAAACAAAAAGGGGGCAGCGTAATTCCCCTGTAAATATCCCCGAAATTGCACAATATCTTGCAGATATTTTGGGTAAAAGTTTGGCAGAAGTTGCAGACCAAACCACCCAAAACTCAAAAGCTTTTTATAATATATAAAAGTATCTTTAAATTTGATAAGATAAAAGTATGAAGAAAATATTAATTACTGTTTTGTTGTTTTGTGCGGCTTTTGCCGCGTGGGCAGGGGAAATTAAGGTATTTCACACCTCTGATGTGCATGGCTTTTATTTTCCTACAACCGTCAATGGGCAGACTTTTGGCGGTTTCGCAACTTTTGCCGGCTACTTGGAAGGGCAAAAAAAGCCGTATTTGCTTTTAGATTCAGGTGACTATACTTCCGGTACCTATGAAGCCAAAAAAAGCAAAGGTGCTTATTCGGTAGATTTTATAAATAAACTCGGTTACAATGCGGTTACTTTAGGCAATCACGAAAATGACTTTAAAGATGACGCCCTTTTAAAAAATATTGCCGCTTTGAAAGCTGACCTTTTGGTCTTAAACGCCGAAGATAAACAAACAAAAGGCTTTCCTAAAAACATAAGGCCTTATGCTTTTTATACTTTAAACGGTTATAAAATTGCGGTTATCGGTGTCGGTAAAGAATTTTCCAGCGAATCAAAATATATCAAAATCAGAAAGCCAAGAAAACTTTTAAAACAAGCTGTTGAAGCAGTCAAAAAAGAAAATCCGGATGCAATAATTTTGCTTATTCACGATAGCGCGCAAGACGATAAACACGAAAACTCTTATACTACAATAAAATTGGTCCAAGGTCTTGGAATTGATTTGGTTTTAGGCGGTCATGCTCATAAAGTTATTCAAAACAGAAAGGCGGAAAATACTGTTTTTGCAGAGTCCGGCACAGCATTAAAAGGTATTACCGAAGCCACTTTAATATTTGATGATAAAACAAAAAAATTAACCGATATTAAAACCGAATATGTTTTAATGGATAATGCGAAAATAAAACCCTCTGCCGAAATGCTTGCCTTTGCTAATGAGCGGCTTGATAAGAAAATGGAAATTATAGTCGGCAAAGCAAAGGAAGATATTTCAAACCACCCCGGTACAGGTAATAACGGTGTTGATAGCTATTTGGGCGATTTGTTTTGCGATATCGTCAAACAAGCTACAGGCGCGGAAATTGCCGTTATTAATAGTGGCGCTATAAGAACCGGTATCCAAAAAGGAAATATTACCAATAGAGTTATTGAAGAAATTTTACCTTTCCAAAACAAAATTATGAAAGTTAAAGTTGACGGTAAATTTCTTGAAAAACTTGTTAGAAAATCTTTAAAAGAAAATTCAAGTTTGTTTCAATACTCAGGTTTAAAAGTTAAATATTCTTTTAAAAATAATAGGGCAAAAATATTTGAAATTTCAGTTAACAGAAAACCTTTAAAAAGAGATCAAATTTATACACTTGCAGTGCCTGATTTTATTGCCAACGGTAACAGCGAGGGTTATTTGTTTAAGAAAATTGAAGATAAAACAGTTTATTCCGATACTTATTTGGCAGATTATTTTGTTAAATATGTAAAAGAACATAAAGACGGTATACAAAAACCTGCCGAAGTGGAGCGTATAGTAAAAGTAACAAAATGAAACTCCGTCTATTAGTTATTATTTGTTTATTATTTTGCGCCTGCCGTGATAAAAAACCACCTGTGGAGATTTATCATACAGGCGCAATTTCAGGTTATTTTTATGCCAGAACTTTGGGCGAGGAAAAGAAAAATTCCGGCGGTTTGCCTATTTTAAAAAATTTATTTACCAAAAAAGAAACACCGTTCTTGCTTTTTGACAGCGGCAATTTATTTTCCGTTACCCGCGAAGGGCAACTTGCAAAACTTGCAGGCAGTCTAAATTTGCTTAATAATTTACCTTATACGGCAATAACTTTAAGTGCTGAAGATTTTAAATTCGGTGCCGGTGATATCGAGCAAGCTTTAAAAATAAGCAAAATACCTGTGGTAATTTCAAATTTAAAAACTAGGGATGGCCGCATCCCGTTAGGAATTAAAAGCCATATTTTAATTAATTTTGAAGGCTTTAAAATAGGCATTATCGGTGTTTTATCAAAAAATGATTTTGATAAGTTAGTTCGTACGACCGGCTTAAAAGCCGAAGATGAAATTGAATCCTTAAAACCTCAAATTGAAGATTTAAAAGCACAAGGGGCCGATATAATAATTTTATTAAGCTCACTCGGTTTTGAGCGGGAAGATAAATCCGCCGCTGATAAAATTTTACTTGAAGAACTCATAGGCGTTGATGTAATTTTAGGCATTGGCAATCAAGATAATTATGATAATTCAAAAATTATTTTAAATCAAGTCCCTGCAAATTTACAGGAAGTTGCACTACTTAAATTAAACATAAATAAAAATAGGCAAATTGCTAATTATGAAGAAGAAAAAGTTGCGCTTGATATAGAACCCTTTGGGGAAGATGAAACTTTGCTCAAAGAAGTAAATTTCTTAAAACAACAAGTAACTAAAACGCAAACAAAGCGCGTTGCTAAATTAGATGTTTATTTAGAAAATCAAGGGCAAAATTCTGCGCTTGGTTTATATACGGCAGCTTGCTTGAAAAGATGGGGCAAAACAACAATCGGTTTAATGAACCCCGAAGCATTAGGTGAGGGTTTACCGCAAGGTGATATTAGCGAAGATGATTTATATAAGGCCTTTCCTTTTGACGACAGAGTAATGTTCCTAAAAATTTATGGTTGGGAATTATTAAAGGCTTTATCTAATAATTTAAAAGCGCAACATCCGGCGGCATTAAGCGGTATAAAAATTTTTTATAATGATGATAAAGTAATCAAAAAAGTTTTAATTAACGGCCAGCAAATACAAAAAAACCAGCTTTATGATATTGCCTTGCCGGACCATTTAATCGGCAACACCCCCGGTTATGAGGAGTTTTTAAATATGTATGAATTTAAAAATACCGATAGAACGGTTAGGGATATCGTTGCTTGGTGTATAAGCCGTAAAAATACAGATTTTAAAAACGAAAATGCTTGGCAAAAATCTAATTAAAAATCAAAAATGACTTTACTTAAACCTCTAAAAATCGGCCAATTAACTTGCAAAAATAATTTAGTGCTTGCCCCTATGGCAGGTATTACAGATACGCCTTTTAGACTACTTTGTTTGGAAGGCGGCGCGGGGCTTGTGTGCGCGGAAATGGTTTCTTCTTCGGCGTTAAAGTATGGGAATGAAAGAAGCCAAAATATGCTTAAAATTTCTGCTAAGGAACATCCGCTTTCAATGCAAATTTTCGGTGGGGACGCTGATGCTTTAGTTGTTGCCGCCAAACTTGCCGAGGAAGCCGGCGCCGATATTATTGATATAAATGCGGGGTGCCCTGTAAAAAAAGTAAATAAAGCAGGTGCCGGTTGCGTACTTTTAAAGGATTTAAATAAGCTTGAACAAATGGTTTCGGCCGTAGTAAAAAGTGTTAAAATTCCTGTTACTTTAAAAACGCGTATCGGGTTAACGGAAAATAATTTTTTGACTAGAGATATCGTAAACTTGTCCATTAACTCCGGTGCTTCGGCTTTGGTTTTGCATGGGCGCGCGGCTTCCAAAATGCACAATGGCCCGGTTAATTTAGACGAGCTTAATAAAGCCTCTAACCTAGCCAAAGGTAAAATTACCTTAATTGTTAACGGCGGTGTAAACAACCCCGAAGACGCAAAAACTTTGCTTGAAACAAATGCAGACGGCATAATGATCGGGCGCGGCTCAATCGGTAACCCATTTATTTTTAAGCAAATTGAAGATTTTTTAAATACCGGCATTTATACAGAACCAACGCCTCAAGAACGGCTTAAAAAATACAAATTTTTAGTTCAGCAAAATATTGAATTTTACGGGGAGCGTGTTGGTCTAAACCGCAGTAAAAAAACAGCAGGTTTTTGGATAAATAATTTTGCGGGTGCGGCGAAAATCAGGGCGGCTTTTGTTTTATGCCAAGAAGCAAGCAAAGCGCTTTCGCTCTTAAACTTAAAATAATATAATAAATATATGGCATTATTTAAAGAATATTCTTATAAACAGGGTGCGGTTTTATCGGTTGGTTCCACATTTATTTGGAAAATGCTGTCTTTTATAAACAGTATTTTGATTGCCTTTTATTTCGGCACCCAAGCGCGTGCGGATATTTATTTTTATATTATTACAATCGGTGCTTCTGTGGGCGCATTTTTTACCTCTTTAAATGCCAATGTTTTGATACCGCAAGCTATGCATTTGCAAAAAGAAGGTGCAAAACAAGTTCAAAGTTTCTTAAATTTCTTTTTGTTATTTTATATTGTTTTAATTGGATTTATTTTGTTTTTTACTTTTATTTTCCCTGTTGAAATTTTTGGTATATTTTCCAAATTTCCTGCCGCGGTGCTTGCTAAAGATATTTTAATTTTACGTCTTGCATTTTTATATTTTTGTTCCTTTATATTTTGTTATTTCTTGCTTGATATAATGTATATGTATCGTATATTTTCGGTTAATTTACTTTTACCTTTAAACGCAATTGCGCCGATGATAATTTTGGTCTTATTCCATAATACTTTAGGTATTAAAACAATGTTATGCGGCTTTATTTCGTCTTATATTTTACAAAGTTTTGTTTATTTATTTTTGATGAAAAAGAAATTAAATTGGTCCTTTAAAAGTATCAAAATTTCTTTTGAAAAACGCCTTAAAAATAATATTATAACTAATCAAATTTTGGTGCTTGCAAATTTTTGTATAG
Source organism: Elusimicrobiaceae bacterium (assembly GCA_045658545.1). Lineage (GTDB taxonomy): Bacteria > Elusimicrobiota > Elusimicrobia > Elusimicrobiales > Elusimicrobiaceae > Proelusimicrobium. The sequence goes on along the minus strand of JAZOVE010000026.1, from coordinate 81,583 downwards.
GAATAATACCTATGTATTTAATGAGCAGTTTTGCCGGTGGCATAATAAGTGCTTATTCTTATGCCAAGCAGTTAACCGATTCACCAAATGAAATTTTGACAAATAAAATAACAAGCGTTTTTCATATACAGTTAAATGAAAATGCCTCCGCACAAAATTTTGAGGAGTTAAATAATAATTATCTAAAAGCAAATTATTTAATTTTATTTATTATGGTGCCTTTGGCAATTTTCACTTGTTATTTTGCACCGGATATTGTGAATTTATTTTTTAAGAGGGGGGAGTTTAACACGCAGTCATCCGCTAATGTTGTTAAGTTTTTGCGGCCTATGATGATACTTTTAATTACCACAGTCCTAACACCTTTTGCCGGCAGTATAATTGCCAGCACGCGCAAAATTAAAGAAAGTTTTAAATACATGCTTTTTAGGGATATTGTTATAATCGGTGCAATGTACTTTTTTATCTCGCACTTTGGACCTTTTGCTTATCCGTATACACAACTGGGATGTTCAATTTTCGGTTATTTTATTGTGGCTTTGTTTTTCAAAAATTATATACCGCAAATTAAATTTTGGCAACCCTTAAAAGATGCGGGCCTTTTGATAATTTTAAATTTATTTGCTTTAATACCTGCGGCTTTGTTAGGGAAATTACTTAACGGGCAAATAATTTTTATCAAGATTTTTATTTGTGGTTTAACATTTTTATTTACTTTGGCTTTGCTTTATTTACCGACGGGTCAACTTAAGAAGATTTTAACTTTCACTTTGGGCCTGCGCTATCAAAATTTTACCAACAAACTTCCCGCACCGCTAAAAAAATTCTTTATTTAAAATATTCCTTCTTAATAAAATTTGATATAATTTACGAGTAATTTCACGTATGAAAGATAAACACAAAGTTTTAATTGTAGGGGCTGGTTTAGGGGCGTCGGATGCTGTATCCGGAATTATGACAAACCTTGCAAATCTTGTTTTAAATGAGCAAGAAGTATATTTTTGTGGCCCGAACAGTATAGGATCTTTACTAGAAGACGAGCATAATATATATGTTCCTATTCCTAATCTTAAAAGTGAAATATATAGGAAAATACGCACTTTATTTCGTTCGGATAGTTGTATATCAGATGCCGGGCTTATTTCCGCTGCTTTAGAAAAATATGATCATTTAAAATTTGATTTGGTAATAGCGGTCGGTGGTGTATTTAGTTTTATAGAGGCAGCATATTTGTTTGCCTTTAAATATAATATTCCGCTTAAAATTATATATTTTGACCCATTTGTAAATAATGTGTTTTCCATAAATCCTCAAAAAAGGATGCAAATTGAAAAGAGATGGCTATCTTATGCAGATGTTTTGCTTTTTAATATTGAAAATACCTGTCCGTCTTATTTGAAAAAATATCCGAAATTGAAATATTTTTACATTCCTATGTTTTTAAAACCGGTCAAAAATTTAATACAAGATAAAACTTTAGTATACGGGGGGGCTTTTTACAGACATATTAGAACACCTAAACTTTTATATGATTTTGCCCTTTCCATAAAAAATAAAGGTTTTATGATAGAATGTTATTCTCAATTAAAACATTACCCGCAAAATATAGGAATTAAATTTTTTCCGACACTAAAAAGAAAAGATTTTGAAAAACGCTGTCAATCTGCCTTGGCACTTATTTATATTGGAAATTCCGGCGGGGATTCTAAATCTTCCAAATATTTGGAATATATTGCCATGCATAAACCTATTATAGGTATTAATGTTGAGCCGGATAATATCGTTAGGAAATATAAATACTATATCGACGGAAGTGATCCTCATTTAATTGACAAGCTAAACGATATTAATCAAGATGAAATTCTAACATATAGTCCGTATATTGACTTTCCGAACAGGAACCCCAAAACATTAACTGATATTTTGTTTGTGTAAAAGCAGTTCTATTACACGTTGGTACGAAATAACAAATATCTTGATTTTCACTTTTGGCCTACGCTATCAAAATTTTGTAAGCAAACTACCTATACTGCTAAAAAAGTTTTTTATTTAGTATTTTTCTAAATTGCCTGTTTACTCTTAATAAAAATTCTACATTTTTCACGCCAAACAATACTCTTAAGCGTTTTACAATTTCCCATTTAATTTTTGGCCATTTAGGTGACCAAGTGGCACTATACCAATGTACGCTGTATGCCTTATCTGTCTTAGCAGGTAGATTGAGGACGTTTTTAGGTGCGAAATATGAACTCGGGAAAATTTCTGCACCGTTTAAACTTTGGCGTTCATTATTCTGTTTTAAACCGTATTTGTTTATTAAGCATTGTGTTTGTAAGAATGGGGAAATCGGAAGGCCTTTCTCTTCCCATTGCCTTATCGGTAAATTGACATATAACGATGCTTGTTTTAATATTTCATCACTTACTTTGAGTTCCATATTTTCATAAGGGAGCATTAATTCTCTTATTACTTCATTGCCTTTTTCTGCTCCAAAACCATGACCTAAATTAATAAAATGCTTTGATTCGAACCCGAAAAAAGCCGGATATTTTAAAAATTCATCAAAGGGCTTTAGGACTTCCACATCCGTATCAAAATAAATACCGCCGTAATTATAGATAATATCAAGCCGGGCATAATCGGGTACAAACCCATATCCCCCTTTTTGTTTGTAAGCATTAGCCATAAAAGTATTTTTCCGGAAATCGTAATTACTTTCATTCCACAATTTTATTTCATAATCAGGCATAACTCTATGCCAACTGTCAATACATTTTTGTAATGAGGGGGGAATATTTTTCCCACCTATCCAACAATAATGAATAATTTTAGGTATCATATAAATAATTTCCTTTTAATTTTTAAATAAATTTGATAATACCACGGCAGCCAGGATGCCTCATACCAATGTACACTGTAAGCAGTATCTGTTTTTATCGGTAAATTTGCATTGTTTTTCGGCGCAAAATATGAACTTGGAAAAATTTCCATACCATCCAAACTTTGGCGCGTGTTATTTTGTTTAAGCCCATAATTTTCCGTCAAAAATTGTGTTTGTAAAATCGGGCATGGAACGCACCCCCCTTTTTGCCATTTATTTGCTTGTATTTTTGTGTAAAAAGATGTTTGTTTTAAAATATTTTCGTTTATTTTGAAATCTGAATTTTCATATTTTAACATTAATTCTTTTATAATTTTATTACCTTTTTGTGCGCCAAAACCAAGCCCCCATGCAATAAAATATTTTGACTCAAAACCGCAAAAAGCCGGATATTTTAAAAATTCATCAAAGGGCTTTAGAACTTCAACATCAGTATCAAAATAAATACCGCCGTAATTATAGATAATATCAAGCCGTGCATAGTCAGTTACAAAACCCCATTTTTTTTGTTTGTAGGCATTAGCCATGAAAGTATTTTTTTGGAAATCGTAATTGCTCTCATCCCAACGCTTTATTTCATAATCAGGCATAACACGCCGCCAACTTGCGATACATTTTTGAGCAAGCGGGGTTAAGGGTTTGCCGCCGAACCAACAATAATGGATAACTTTTGGTATGCTATTTATCTCCATATTTAATATAATATCATATATGGAACATACTTTTGAACCGGTTATCGGTCTTGAAATACATTTACAATTAAATACCGCAAGCAAAATGTTTTGCAGTTGCAAAAATGCGGCAGGCAGCGCGCCAAATACAAATATTTGCCCTCTTTGCACGGGGCAGCTCGGCGTTTTGCCTACTTTGAATAAAGAAGCAGTTCACCTTGCCATAAAAGCGGGGCTTGCTTTGAAAGCGAATATAAATGAGGTTTCTGTATTTGCTCGTAAAAATTATTTTTACCCTGATTTGCCTAAGGGTTATCAAATTTCCCAAGACACTTACCCAATAATTTCCCACGGTTATATTGAAGTGGAAGATAAACAGGGAAATACAAAGAAAATCGGTATCACTCGCGCGCACCTTGAAGAAGATGCCGGCAAAAGTATGCACGGCGGAGATTGTTCTTTAATTGATTTCAACCGCTCCGGTGTGCCTTTGCTTGAAATTGTTTCCGAGCCGGATATGCGTTCCCCGCAAGAGGCATATAACTATTTAACCAATCTCAAAAAAATGATGGCGTGGCTTGATATTTCAAATTGCGATATGGAAAAGGGCGAATTGCGCGTTGATGTTAATTTATCACTCCGCCCCGTCGGTACGGAAAAGTTTGGAACGCGCATTGAAATCAAAAATTTAAACTCCTTTAAAGCCGTCAAAGATGCTCTTACTTATGAAATTGAACGCCAAAGCAAATTGTTAAATGAGGGGGGTAAAGTCCTCCAGCAAACAATGCTTTGGGATGATGCAAAAGGCCAAACGCTTGTAATGCGCTCAAAAGAAACCGCGCAGGAATATCGTTATTTCCCTGAGCCGGACCTTCCGCCCCTGCAAGTAACGCAAGCGGAAATTGAAGAAATCAAAAACACCATGCCGCTTTTACCGAACGAGCAGAAAAAAGTTTATATGGACACTCTCGGCCTAAATGCTTATGATGCCGGCCTTGTAACACAAGAGCGCGCAACAAAGGACTATTTTGAAACCGTCTTAAAAGAAGGCGTGCATGCAAAAGCCGCGGTTAATTGGATATTTTCAGATTTAGCCGGTAAATTAAAAGCCGCAAATTTGGAAATTTTGCAAAGCCCTGTTTCTGCAAAAGATTTGGCTTTTCTAATCAAGCAAATTGAGGGCGGCAAAATATCTTCCAAAATTGCAAAAGAAGTTTTTGCCAAGGCCTTTGACACCAAAGAAAGCATTAAAAAATTGCTTGAAAGTTCCGGCGCTGCCCAAGTTAACGATGAAGCGCAACTTGAAGAATGGGCCAAAGCCGCTATTGCCGCCAACCCAAAAGCTGCCGCCGAAGTTAAGGCAGGGAATGCAAAAGCCATTGGTGCTTTGGTGGGGCCGGTTATGAAGGCATCTAAGGGCAAGGCGAACCCAGCTTTACTCAATAAGATACTCAACCGCTTAATTAAAGGGTAAATTTTGCGTGATAATTCCTCGCGTTATGTTTACAAACGCGCGGTACGCGCTTTCAGTTTTTTTGTTTTCTTTTTTACGGCTCAAAACCGTGCAAAATTAGTTTTTTATATCTAAGCCGGCAACTCGTAAAAAGCAAGATTTAGCGGTATGCCCTTGCTTTTTACTCGAACAAACCGGCTTATTAGAATATAAAAAACTTTCAATTTTGCAAACACTAATATCGCCGTAAAAAAGAAAACGGGGAAGATTTAACGACAAAAAAAAGTTGTAAAATTTCCTCAAAAATACTTGCCGAGTTTTTTGTTTACAGTTTGGCTTTATTAAAATTTACTTTCCTTATTGCCCTCACCCGTCGTGGACGGGCGGAGGGTGGCAAGCAAAAACTTGTTTTTGCTTGACGGATGGGGGATAAATTAACTTTTATTTAATAAAAAAATGATATACTAAATTTAGAGGTTATTTTTAAATGTAGGGCTAAAAACCCTAAAAAATTAGGTCTGTTTTTAAAACCGTATTTATATTTAAGTACGGAGAGCTTTTAAAAAGGCACTGACTAAGTTTAAAAACAGCTGTCAAGGTATAAAGTTAACGGAATAATTACCCATTAATTTTATGCCGAGTGTTTATCGTTTTGATAGACCACGGCTGTTATATTTAGGTGACTTAGTCAGGCTTAAATACATCAGCCGTTTTTTATTGGTCGAAATTTAAAAAAGAGGTCAAATTATGTCAGAAACTATTAAAACGAAAATTGAAAAAGAAATAAAAGAATTTAATAAACTTATAAAAAAATATCCAGATGTAATGGAACTGTATACAGGCAGAGCTGTATTATACGCCAAAATAAAAGAGTATGAAAAGGCCGTTAAAGATTTTCAAATGGGGTGTGAATATATGTCCTATGACCTTATGGCTATATGCAAAAGGCATAATTTAACCTGAGAACTTGAAAAAATTTACACAAGAAACGTGAATAAAGACAAAAATAATGTCGTCAATTATATGTGCAGAGCGCGGTTTTATATACAAATCGGCGAAAATAAAAAAGCCCTAGCTGACTGTGAAGTTGTTTTAAAAAATGCACCGGAAAATGAATTTTTTGCAGAACTCAAGGAAATACTAATCAAAAAATTAAAAGAAGAAGAAACACGAAAACGATATAAACCCCCAAAGGTATTTTTAGCATAAACCGAACTGTACGCGCTATCTCGGCAAGTATTTTTGAGGAAATTTTAGTTTCCTATTTTTTGCGCTTTAACCTTAAAATTTGTAAAATGTCTATATGCCGAGATAGCTCAGCTGGTAGAGCAGCCGCTTCGTAAGCGGCAGGTCGTGGGTTCGAACCCCATTCTCGGCTTATTCCTTTGGAGGGGAAATGGAAAATACCGAAACAACAGTTCAAAACGGTAAAAACCGCCTTTTAACCTATTGGCTTTCTGCTTTATGTTTTTTTATTTCGCTGCCGCTTTTCTTAAATTGTTTGGATAGCGCACAAGTTAAAATTACCGTCTATTATATGGGTGCAATCGGCGCCTTGGGGTTGTGGATTTCAAAACTGTATTTTTATAAAGAAAATATTTTTACGCGCCAAAATTTTATCAAACTTTTACCTTTTATTTTATATGCGGCTTATGTCGTAATCGGTTTCTTTTGCTATCCCTATATTATGGGCAGAATGGAAAGCCTTTTCAAATTTTTGGGTATTTGTATTTTCTTTTCCATCGTCGCTTTTGAGTTCGATAATAAAGATATAACTTTACTCTTTAGAGCCGTTATAGGTTGTGCTTGGGTCGTCGGTATTTATGGCTTGGTTCAAATTATTAACCTTTATGTTTATAAAGGCGTTGATTTGCTTTATTGGACCAATGTTTTCCAAAAGCGTATCTTTTCTACTATCGCAAACCCAAACTTTTTAGGTGATTATTGTTTATTTTCTTTAATGGTGGTTTTAGCGCGTTTTTGTTACACACATTATAAACGCTATATTTTACTTGCCGCTATTTTGGTTGCAAATATTTTCTTCACAGAAAGTAAAGGCGCGTGGATGGGGCTTGGCGTAAGTTTGGTTATTTTCGCCGGTGTATATTTAAACTTTTTTAAAACAAGATTAACTAAACACGCAAAAATAATCAATATTTCTGCCTTGATTTTCTTTATACTTTGCGGCGCGCTTGTAGTTCATTTTGGGGCTAAGCGTATGCAGTCAGTCAATTTCCGTTTATCCACTTGGCGTTCCGGGTGGGATATTGTGCAATCTGTTCCTTTAACAGGTATGGGGTTTGGTTCTTTTCAGGTAATTTATCAGGCATATAAAAGGCCGGATATTTTCTATATGGAAAATTTGCATAATGCCGAAACACAACACGCAGAAAACTTTTTTATTGAACAATGGGCTTCTTTGGGGTTGCTCGGTTTAGGATTATTTTTATATATAGTTTTTTACTTGCTTAAAGGTGCTTTTAGGGCCTTTAGACGCCTTGAATATGAGGAGGATAAAGAAAAGGCCTGCAATTTGCTTGCGGCTTTAATGGCAAGCGGTACAATTTATTTGCATAATTTGGTGGACGTCAGTATTTATTTCGTTTCCACTATGTACTTTTTGGCTCTATTTAACGGTGTTTTGTTTAATTTGGCATATGACGGTACGGAAAAAAAGACAAAAAAAATTAAACCTAAAAAACCGAAAATTCTTTCTATCATCTTTTGCGTTTTGGCAAGTTCTTTTATTTTAGCGGCAGCATTATATACAGGCTATCAATTTAAACAAATTGCGTTTTCTGATAATATGTTGTTGTCAGTTTTATATTATGGTTTTGTCATAGCCGGCGGTTTGGGGGTTTTGTATACCTTCGGTTATTTAATTTGGAAATCAAAAAAAATATTCATTGGGCTTATTCTATCATTAGCGGCATTTTTGATGACTATTGCCTTTGGAACTTTACTTGCGGACCATTATGCAAGTATGGCTTCTTTTATGTCTTCCCAAAGGAACCCTAATGCCGGAATTATGTACACAAAAACACTCAGTTTAAACCCGTTTAGAACTAGTATGAACCATTTTAAAGGTGCTTTTTTTGCTAATAGATTTAATATGAGTAAAAAATATTTCCCTTTAGAAGGTGATACTGAGGCAATGAACGATTTTGAAAGGGCCGATAAATATTATAAAAAGGAAATTACTTTAATGAGCCCTAATAATGCTTTAGTTTGGCATGACCGCGCTTTGCTTTATAGAAGGATGGCCGCGTGTATCGGGCAAAAAGATTTTATGGAAGGGGAAAAATATTATAAACAGGCAGAAGCATTTTTTAAACACTCCTTGCACTTAGACCCTGTTTTTGATAATACTTATTTCCAGCTTGCCGATATCGCCGCAGTGCATGGTGATTTCAGAACCGCAAAACTTTGGCTTAGCTTATATATGAGAGGGCCTAAAGATATTGTAAATGAAGATTACCTCGCCCAACATAAACAAAACCAAATAGCCAACAAATATTACAAAATATTTGACGAACAGGAAAAGAAATTAAAAGAACAAAATGCAAAATCAAATTCTTAATTTTTTAAGTTTGTTAAAAGGTTTTTGTTTTAGTATTTGTTTATTTGTTTGCCCTCTGTTATTTCTGACTGATGTAACACAAAATCCATTTACGGTGCAGCCATTGTTTTTCAGCATATTCGGGGGATTATTTATTTTGTGTTGCGCTTTGGAAATTTTACTTAAAAAAGAGCTTTCTTTTAGATATTCCAAAATAGATTTTGCGCTTTTCGCTTTTTTGTTTTTTTTGTTATGTTCTTTAATTTTTAATTATATCTTCGGTGCTTATAAAACAGCTTTAATAAATGAATTTTTGCGTAAAGCGGACTTTATATTTTTTGGTCTAATTTTTGGGTTTTTATTTGCCAAGATATTGACGGTAAAATATGACTTTTCTACATCTTCTTATAATTTCTTAAAAAATGTTTTTATTTGGTGTTCGCTTTGGTTGTTATATAAATTGCAAGCAAGTTCTTCTATCGTTATTTTACTTTTCAGTATCGGTATTTATTTTTGTTATTTGCATTTAAAAAATTATGGCATAAAAGAAGTTTTTGATGTTTTGCTTGCAGTTTGTTTTTGCGCTTGTTTGTACGGTTTAATGCAAGCACTGGGCTTTGAATTATTTTGGGTTTTGGATGTTTCTAAAGAATTCGGCGCGCGCCCCGTTTCCACTTTCGGTAACCCAAACTTTTTAGCTTCGTTTACTTTGCTTTTTTTGCCTTATTCTTTGGTTTTGTTCGTTAAATCAAAAAGTAAAAAAGAAATTTTAATAAGCGGTTTTGTTACGCTTGTTTTAGTGTTATTTTTGTTTATATCAGGTACGCGCTCTGCGTGGGTAGGCTTAATCGGTGCAAGCTTTTTGTTCGTAATTTTAAGTAATTGCAGGAAGGTTTTGTTTAAAAATTTCTTAAAATTATTTATTTTATTTTTAGTTTTTTGTGCTTGTGCGTTTGGCTTAAATGCAGGTTTAAAATACAATAATGCTTCCGCCCCAAAAGCAAGAATTTCAGAAGTAAAACAAGTTTTAAATTTAAAGGATATTTCACTTCAAAATAAAACATTTATTCAACCTCTGCATCAGCGTTTAATGATGTGGAATTGCGCTTTTGACGGTTTTAAAAAATCCCCTGTTTTCGGGAACGGGGTAAATTCTTTTCAATTAAATTTTCCGTTTTGCCAAGGTAAATTAATTGCCCAAAATCCTGCTTTAGATAAAATTAAAATGCAGGCAAATGCCGTACACAATGAATACCTTGAAATTTTGTATGAAGGCGGTTTGTTTGCCTTTATAACTTATTTAATTTTGTGGGTTTTGTTTTTTACTTTAATTATTAAAAAAATTAAAACTTTAGATGATGATAATAAAGTTTTTTACCTTGCGTTACTTTTTGGTTTAACTTCCGTTTTAATTGATAATTTATTTAACATTACACTTCGTACTTTGCTTACAAGTTTTGCGTTTTGGTTTACTTTTTCCGCGGTAAACAATTTAGTTTCGCAAAACAAAAAAATTAAATTGAAAAATATTTTTGACGTTATTTTTGTTATCACTTTTGCACTTATTTTTGTCCTAATTTGGTTTGAAACAAAACAATTTGTTTCCCAAAGATATGAACTTAAAGGGTACAAATATTTAGTTACAAAAGATAATAAAGGCACTGTAAATAATATGGAAAGGGCAATAGATTTCTCGTCGTTAAGGCCTGAACCTTTCTATACTTTGCTTACAACTTATATAGATTTAGGCGATTTAGACAAAGCAGAAGATATTACAAAAAAAGTTTTGAAACTTTACCCTGCTTATTATGAATTTTATTTCCGCTTAGCTGCTTTACAAAATGCTCAAAATAACAATTTGGAAGCTTTACAAAATTTAAGAATAAATTTAAGATTACTGCCCACTTATATTCCTGCGGCGGAACTTTTTGCAAATATTTTAGTTCATCAAGAAAGTGTCACAAATGAAGACAAAAACTTATTGGAACAGTTAATAGAAGTTTTGCCTTATAATACAAATTTACCGTCGTATTTATCTGAGATTTATTTTAAAGAAAATAATTGTATTAATGCTAGAACTTTTGCTTTAAAAGCTTTGGAAAAAAATATTTTTGATAAAGTTTCCTTTAAAATTTTGCAAGCTTGCCATAGTAATCAAGAAGCACTTTTACACTACGCGGAAGTCTTGATTAATTTAAAAGAGCAAGTAAAAAAACAAGATTCTAAAGTCCTTGCAAAGTTAGAACAAATGTTAAAAGAAACCCCAAATGACCAAGATTTGCAAATGTTACTTGCAGAGGTTTATTTTAGGAAGGGTAATTTCTGTCAAGCAGAAAATATATTAAAACAAATCGGTGAAGGCGGAAAAGCATATAATTTTGCGCTATCTTTGGCAGCACAAAAATGCGGTGACTTATTAACAAGTCAAAAAGCATTAACAAATATTCTCTCCTTAGACCCTTATGATGAACTTGCCAAAAGCAGGTTAAAAAATGTTAAGATATAGGGGAGTACAAAAAAGTACTTTACAAGTAGTGCTAAATTGATATAATAATATATATATGGCTTTAGGGGTTTACTGATTCAGTTTACTTAAAGAGGCGCACTTTATGAAATTAAAAACTAAAATTTTTACTATGGCAATAGGGGTATGTTTGGTGCTTTCTTCATCCCTTTTTGCATTAGATAATAAGGCGGAAGAATCCCTTGCGAAAGGTAAACGTCTTTTTGCTGACGGCCGTTATGAAGAGGCAATGGATAATTTTATTGATGTTTTCGTCAGCGGAAATTCCGACCAAATAGCTGAAGCAAACGAATATGTTAATTTAATCCACTTTGATATGGGCGGTGTAGTTGCCCCTAAACAAGTCCCTTACGACGAAGAAATAGCTAAAAAACAAAACCTTGGTGTACGAAGTAAAAACTTATTTGATAAAACCCCTAAACAAGAAAGTCAAAGTGCAACATCCGTAAACAAAGAAGAATGGCGGGAAGTTTTTGTAAAAGAGCCGGAAGATACTTTGGTTGAACCTCCAAGCTCTGTTCCTGAAGCTGACCCTTTTGAATCTCAGAAAAAATTAGAAGAAGAAAAGAAAATGCAGGAAGAAGCTGCCGCCACCGCTGAAGCCATAAAAACAACCCCTAAAGAGGAAGTAAAAGTTGAACAAAATGCAGAACCCGAAGTCATAACCGAAACTATCGTAGTAGTTAGGCCTGCCGAACAAGAAACAATAGAAGAAGAAGTTACTTTCCCAAGGGGTAGCAAAGCTAGGGTTCGTTCTTTGCAAAAGAAAAAAGAAAAGAAACAGCGCCAAGCAATGATAGACGAAGTAGTCAACAGGTTAAATGCCAATGACGATGTAGAGGTTTATATGCGTGGTGGCCGTGTGGATGCAATAGATATAACCTCATCTTCCATTTTTACCGGTAGGTATACAGTGGGTAATAAAGGAAATAAAATTTTAGAAGATATTTATGCTTTGATGATTTTGGAAGATTCACCGGCTTATGTCATTTTGCCTGAAGGCAGTTATACCGATGATGTTACCTTGCAAAATGTTCGCCAAGCCATTGCATTTAACACTTATTTGATAGACCGCGGTATATCACCGGCAAAAATGAGCTTAAATATGGGTTTTAATAATCAAGAACCGCCGGAAAAATTTAGCAATTTAGCAGGCCTTTCAGTAGTCTTTGATTATGATGGTAAAACACGTTTAAAATCTAAATTACAGGAAAAAAACTTACCGCCGGTATTAAGTTTGGCAGTTTATCCTTTCAAAGAAATTACACCGGGGGCTGATGAAACTTTTGTAATAGACTTCTCTGTTATGGAAGGTGCTTCACCGATTAAAAATTGGAACATACAAATTGTTAACCACGCGGCTGATGACCACTACTATGTGGTTAAACAGCTTTCCGGCACAAGTGCTTTAACCCATCAATTTTTCTGGAACGGCCGCAAGAGATATTTCGGGCATATTTTACCGCTCGGTAAATACACTATTGTTTTAAGGGCCGAAGATTCTTTGGGCCGTGAGCGTGTTTTAAAACGTCAAGTTATCTTAAAAGAAATGTCTAATAAGAAATCAAGAATCATTATTAAGACCGAAGCTGAAGTCGCAAAAGAAGAAAAGATAAAACAAGAAAAGGCCGCCAAAGAAGCCGCAAAAAAAGCACAAGCGGAAAAAGAGGCCAAAGCTTTAGCTGAGTGGCGGGAGAAAGAAAAAACCTTAGATTATACGCAAAAGAGGCTTTGGAATATGCCAAGTAGGAAAAAAATGAGCGGTGTTTTTGAAGATGACGCTGCCGTTACAACTACTAAAGAAACAACAATTTCAAGTTATTCCGAAACTGTAACTGATGTCGCACAAGAACCGCAAGGGGAGAGTTCTTCTGTAACAACAAGTAGTTCTTATTCAAGTGAAAGTTCGGAAGATGAATCAGGGCAATACGACTTTTAATTAATAGAGGAATGTATGGATATAAACAGTCTTTTTGACAAAATAACAGGTGTTAAGCGTACCGATTATGCAGAATGCATAGGTATACACATCTCATTAACAGATGTGTATGTGGCGCAAGTTACAACAGTAGCCGGTGGGTTAGAGGTTAATTCTTTAATTAAATTACCAATGACGGAAATTCCTCAAGAAAATTTAAAACCTGCCGATTTGAACGAGGGATTCTTTGCTACTACAAAACATTGGCTTGAACCTATACAAAAAATTATAGAAAGCCGTGATTTTAATACAAAAAATGTCGTTGTATCTTTAGATCCTGCTTTTTGTATTTACAGGCATTTCGTTATTCAAAATATTTCACGCTCTTATTGGAAACAGACAATACCACTCCAAGCAAGAAAATATATACATTACCCCTTTGAAAAAGGCGTATATGATTATTATGTATATCCTTTTAATGCTCCTTTAAGCAAAACACAAAAATTGGGTATTGTATTCTGTATGACTTCCAAAAAAATCGTTTCTGCTTTAGAAGCAGGTATGAAAAGGATTGGGCTTAATTTGGTTTCTGTTGAGTGTTCTGCATTGTCCACCTATCGTTTATTATCGCAAGTTGATAAGGAAAATTCAGAAGATAAAGGTATAATTTACGGTAACTTTACAGCCGATAAAGGGCAATTTCTATTTGCTTTAAATAAATTACCTTTAATGTTCAGGGAAGTAGAAGTACAAAGATCTTTGGGTGGCCGCAACCGTTTAGAAGTAACAAATTGTATGGATTTTATTTCTAAACAACTTGAAAGGAACCCTTTTGAAGATGTGGCTGTCGTTTCAGACGACGGTGAATTTTGGATTTATATAGTAGAAGGGGAAGTTAAACAACATGTAAGGTTGGCTAAAATCAGTGAAGTTTTCGGTTTCCGTGTTGAAGGCTTTTCCGAAATGGCAGTTTTGGGCGCTTGTTTAAAATTCGTAAACAAAAAAGTGCCTGATATAGATTTTTATAAGGAAAACCGTTCTTCTGATGAAGAAATAAGGGCAACTACTTTTGCTTGGTTATTTACAGCCGTAATTACCGGTGCTGTTATTTTATATGCTTTATTTATGCAAGTTACTTCGGTAGTAACAGCTACGCAGTTAAAAGCTAACAGAAAGGAACAAAAAGAAGTTGCAGATTTCCAAGGGCTTTATGCGGAACAAATTAAGGAAAAGGTTTCTAATTTAAAGAGTAACACTAAAAAATTAGAGAACCTGCTAGTGGAACCTTATTTTACTAAAAAGCTTTCCGCTTTGCCAAGAACTTTGCCGGAAGATATATGGCTATCTTCATTTGCAATAGATTATCCTTATGGTTTTGATGCTAAAAAGAAAGATATAGTAATGAATATATCGGGGGTTGCCAGCTCTATTGCCGGAAATAAAGAAGAATTGGCTTTAGGTAATAAGTTTAAAACCGATATTGCTTCTGATTTGGATTTCGCGGATTTATGTAAAAATTCCGCTACAATCAATTATAATATTGATAACTCCATAAAAGGTAAAGGCAGTGTCTTTGTTTTAGGAACAAAATTTAATGTTAAATGTGAGAATAAACAAAAATGAAAATAAGTGATATAAAAATAGGCATGACTGATGCCGTTACAATGATAAAAGACAAAAATTTAAAACCTTTTGTCAGGCCGTTTCTCGTGCTGGTTGTAGTTGTATTTTTGGCTTGGTTTTTACATAAAGGTACTTCCGCTCAGATAAAAGATATGAAGAAGAAAGCTGAAGCACAGGCGGCGGAATTAGAAAATAGGGAAGAGTTTTTAAGGAACAAATCCAAATATGGTAAATTGATTGAGGCATTGCCATCAAATAAACAGAAATCTTTGTGGCATGCTTCGCAAATTATTTCCATCAAAGAACAACTTAAATTACCTGCCGGCGCGATGTTAAACGGTAATGAAGTGCAAACAACAGACGGTGTTTTCACTCTATCTACTATTCCAATAAAAGGGGAAATGACTTTTGAACAAATCGGTCGTGTTATTGAGACAATAGAAAATTACCCAAGTTTTCTGCGTATTTCTGATTTAAGAATAGGCCGTAAACAAGGGGAATTGGAAAAATTAGAAGTTACTTTTAATACTAACACTCTCTATGTCCAGGATAAAGATTTTCCTAATTTTGTAGGAGGTAAATAATAGTGAGAAGGCTTCCTTGCATATTTTTATTATTACTTTTACCTTTATGTCTTGTAGCACAAAATAATGCTCCTACTCAGAATCAATCCACAGTTCCGGTTGAGGCATCTGTTAAGGGTAAACAGGAAAATGTATCAGTAAAGAAAGTTTCTTTTAACCCCGGCAGAAGAAATCCATTTTTATCTAAAGAAGAAGTTATTAAAATAGAACAAATGCGTAAGGCAGAACAGCGCCGTTTGGCAGCTGAAGAAGCAGAACGCCAACGTAAAGCAGAAGAAGAAAGAAAGCGTTTGCTTCAACAACAAATTCTTGAAGAAGAATTGCGCCGTTACCCTGCAAGGGCTGTAATGTATAAAATCCGCGTTGACGGTATTTTAGGCAAAGAGGCAATCGTGAATGGGGAAGTTGTCGGTATAGGGTCTAAGGTTTTAGGTGCAAAAGTTGTATCTGTAACAGATGACTCTGTTTGGTTCGTATATAAAGGGCAAAGGTTTCAACGCAAATTGCCTTTATTATAGTTTTGAAGTAGTTTAAAGAAGTATTAAAATAGGAGGAAGTAATGAAAAAAAATGTAGCACTCACTTTGGCACTGGTGTTTGCATCGTTTTTGTGTGCACAAGTCTCTTTAGCACAAAACACGAACAATGCTTCAGGGCCGAAAATTGATGTAGTAGACGAAAACTATGGGGAAGTTACCAAAGCAAAACCTGTGGAAACTTCTTTATATGCTAAAGGTGAAGTTGTTTCTCCTTTAGATAGAAAAGTAACTATTAGGGTTAACAATGTACCAATAGGGACTTTCTTAAACAGTATTTCTGCCCAGTCAAAGATTAACTTTATTATGGGCGAGCAATTTTCAAACAAGAAAATTTCTGCCTCTTTGACTAATGTTACTGTTAGGGAAGCTTTGGATACTCTTTTAAGGGTTCAAGGTTTAACTTATCAAAGAATCGGGAAAAGTGATTCTTATGTTATTACAAGCAGGTCTGAAGAAGCCCCTAATACAATAACAAAAGTTTTTACTTTAAACTATGTATCTTTGCAGCCTAATACTTCTGTTGCATCAGATTTAAGTTCCGTTATGCCTGCTGATGTTACAAGCAGCAGTTTCGGTACAGGTAATTCCGGTACTTCTTTCAATGTATTTGATAACGCTTCCAGCGGTGGTCCTGGGTTTTCATTAAACAATTCCCAATCACAAACCATAGCAGGTAACGGCAGCAGTGCAATTTTGGGTGTTATACAAAGTGTTCTCACAAAGCAAGGTAAAATTGCTATTGACAGCAGAACCAATAAACTCATTATTACAGATGTGCCGGAGGTCTTCCCGCAAATTGAGAGCATTTTAGATGAGCTTGATATTAAAGCACCGCAAATTTTAATTGAAGCACAGGTTATTGAAGTTTCAAAAGGTAGCGGTTATGATGTCGGTTTCCATTGGAATATTGAAGGTACTTTGACAGGCGGTTCTACCGAAATGCCTTGGAGATATTTCGGTGCAAGAGAAGGCAATAGATTCTTAAGATACTTCGGTGTAGCCGCTGCTGATAATGACAGTCCTAGTGCAACTGCACCAAAATTAGATTGGAGCAATTTGTCCGTAGTTTTCCAAGCCTTAATGACCAGCAGTGAAGCACGTTCTTTAGGTAAGCCTAAAGTTATTACAATGAACAATAATCAGGCAATGGTTACATCTTCAAGGGATGCTTCAGTAGGTAAAATAACTAAGGAAACCGGTAGCGGTACTGATACATCATCCACAAGCGGTAATGAAAGAAAAAGAGTCGGTTTAACCTTAATGGTAACCCCGCAGGTTAACAAAGAAGGTTATGTTACTTTGACCGTATTACCTTCTTACTCTGACTTGGTTGCCTCAGAAACAGGCGGTGATTCTTACGATACCGTTACCCGTGCCGTTACAACTCAGGTTCGCGTAAAAAGCGGCCAGACAGTAGTTTTAGGCGGCCTTTTACAGTCTTCTGAAAAGGAACAGGTTTATAAAGTTCCTCTCTTGGGGCAAATACCGGTAATAGGCTGGTTATTCTCCTCAAAACAGAAACGTAAAAGTACGACAGATTTGGTTATTTTCATAACACCTACAGTGTTATCAGAATAACTGTTGTAATTTAAATTGGAAGGATCGTTAATATGGCAAAACAGTTGATAGATATTTTGTTAGAAACCGGTAAAATAACCGAAGAAAGTTTAAAGAAAGCCCAGTTGCATGCAAAACAAAACAATACTTCTTTAAATGAATCTTTGATTGCTTTGGATATTTTGAAGGAAGAAGAAATAACGCAAGCTATATCTAAACAACTTTCAGTGCCTTATGCCAGTATTCAAAACGGTATTTTGATACCGCAAAAGGATCAAAATTTAGCAAAGTATATCTCAGAAAAGTTTGCCCGCGAAAATCTTATATTACCATTATTCGTGGAAGATGGTACTTTGGCCGTTGCTCTAAACGATCCTTCCAATGTGTTCTTATTGGATAACTTGCGTATGATGAGCGGTTTATCAGTGCAGCCGTTTATTGCAAGTAAATCACAATTATTTCAGGCATTAGATGCTTTTTATTCTAAGAAGGACTTGCTGGCAGAAGTTATCTCAGAAGAAAAAGAAGAAACAGATTCTGATTCACAAGATAGTATAGACGAACTCGCTAATCCCGGTGCTAAAATTGACTTGGATAAAGAGGTCTCCGGCGCAGGTTCGCACTATGTTAAGATGGTTAACGCTATGCTGCGTCAGGCTATGACTGAACGTGCTTCTGATATCCATTTGGAACTGTTTGATGAAAGGGTTAGTTTGCGCTTTAGGATTGACGGTTCTTTATATGAAAGAACATCACCTGCCAGGGAAGATGTCGGTGCCATTATTTCCCGTATAAAAATTTTATCAAAATTGGATATTGCTGAAAAGCGTTTGCCGCAAGACGGAAGCTTTGCTGTAAAGTTCCAAAACAGAACAGTAGAATTCCGTGTTTCGGTATGCCCTACGGTATTTGGTGAAAAGCTTGTTATCCGTGTTTTGGATAAAGGCAGTAATGATTTAAGTATTGATAAATTAGGTTTTGAACCTAAACAGAAAAGGGACTTCTTGGATGCAGCGGCATTACCGCACGGTTTGATTTTCTTGACAGGGCCAACAGGTTCCGGTAAAACTACAACTTTAAACGCTGTTTTAACTTCAATAAAAAGTTCCGAATATAATTTTATGACTTTGGAAGATCCGGTAGAATACAAACTTTCCGGTATCAGCCAAGTTCAAGTGAAACCGCAAATAGGTTTGACTTTTGCTACCGGTTTACGCTCTTTCTTGCGTCAGGACCCAGATGTCATACTAGTCGGTGAAGTTAGGGACTCTGAGACCGCCGAGGCCTGCTTAAAAGCGGCTTTAACAGGTCACTTGGTGCTATCTACTTTGCACACAAATGAGGCCATCGGTGCTGTACCCCGTTTAATTGATATGGGTATAGAACCGTTTTTGCTTGCAAGTTCTCTTGCGTTAGTGGCTGCCCAGCGTCTTGTAAGGGTATTATGCCCTTATTGCAAAGTCCCTTATGTTCCCAGCCAAAGTATCATAGAACAAATTTTAAAGGAATCCGGTTTGCCGGAAAGGGAAAAGGCCACTTGGACTTTCTTTAAATCAGCCGGTTGTCCTAAATGTTCCGGTACCGGCTATATGGGCAGGAAGGCAATTTACGAAGTATTTAAAGTAAATGAAAATATGCGTAACGTAATTTACCAAACGAAGGACTTGTTTGAACTTAAAAAAGCCGCTAAAACCACAGGTGCTTGGAATTTGCGTGCAAGCGGGTGGCGTAAAGCAGTTACAGGGGTTACAACGGTAGAAGAAGTATTGTCTGTAACCTTAGCAAATGAATAAAAAAAGGGGAAAATATGCCAA
Organism: Elusimicrobiaceae bacterium; assembly: GCA_045658545.1. Lineage (GTDB taxonomy): Bacteria > Elusimicrobiota > Elusimicrobia > Elusimicrobiales > Elusimicrobiaceae > Proelusimicrobium. Next base: position 62,461 of record JAZOVE010000026.1, on the reverse strand, counting down.
AATTTAGTTGTACACTTCAGGATGAAAATGGTCAATATGTTAAAAGTTCCATAGTAGCCGATACTATGGAAAAAGCTATTTATGCTTTGCAAGTTAAAGGTTTTATTATTTTGGAAATAAAACCTGAAAAAGAAAAAACTTCTTTAGGTTCATTATTTAACCCTGCAAATATCGGTTCCAAAAAAATAAAAGGCCATATTATGGCATTTTTTGCGGAACAACTTTCCACATTATTAAGCGGTGGTGTTCCTTTAATTAGGGCTATATCTTTGTTAGGTGAATATTCTACTGATAGGAATTTCGGTCCGGTTTTAGTTTCAGTAGCGCGTGATATTGCCGGCGGTAACTCAATGCACGAGGCCTTGGCTAAATTCCCGAGAGTATTTGACTATACTTGGATTTCTATGATTGAGGCCGGTGAAGTAGGCGGGCATTTGGCGGATGCTTTACTCCAAATTGCTAAATATGTTAAGTCAAAAGAAACTTTAAAAAATAAAATTATTACAGCCGTGTCTTACCCTGCCGTTTTGTTTTTAATGGCTATGGGTGTTTTAACTTATTTCGTTGTAGGTATTGTTCCTACTTTCGCTGAAATTTTTAAAGATTTTGATATGGAACTCCCTGCATTAACTAAGGCCGTTTTGGCTATTTCCAATGCTGTTGCAAGCCATTGGCTCTTAATAGTAGTAATTATTTTTTGTATAATAGGTATTTTTTATGCAGTTATTTCTACCCCTTCGGGTAAAAAAGCTTGGCATAATTTCCATTTACACGCGCCGATATTCGGTAATTTTATTTCAAATATTTACTATGAAAAATTGCTTAACAATATGTCCACTTTGTTAAACAGCGGTGTAACAATTATTAATGTATTGACTGTTATGGAAGAATCTTTTGCCGGTAACGTTATAATTAAAGATGCTATCACTTATGCCAAAAATGAAGTAGCAACAGGTAAAAGTTTGTCAGAATCTTTTAGGAAAACAGGTGTATTCCCCGGCTTAATGACGGAAATGATGCTTATGGGTGAAGAATCCGGCCGTTTACCTAATATTATGGATACTTTGGCTTTATTCTATCAGGAACAAGTTAACCAATTCTTGGCGAGATTCTCCGCTTTAATTGATCCTATTTTGATCGTCGGTATTGGTAGTATTATTGCCGTTATCGTATTATCTATATTCTTGCCGATATTTAAAATGTCCCAAATCGGAGGGTAATAATGTTAAGTAAAAAAGGTTTTACTTTAATTGAAGTTGTAGTTGTTACTTTGATTATTGCTGCCTTGGCACTTCTTGTGGTACCTTCTTTTAAAAATTCCGCTTTAACAAACCAAATGGAAAAGGCAAAAGTAGGTTTAGTGGAATTTACAACTGCAGTTAAATTATATAATGAAGTTAATACTCCCCCTTTGAGCGGAGATTTTACTAATACCATGTATACTAAATTAACTGATCCGGAGGATGAGCAAGGTTATATTTATTTAAGAAACGGTAACAGATGGGCAGAAAGAACAGGGAATTTAATGTCTTTAAAAGATGGTAACGGTGTTTTAAATTGTACATATTCTATGGGTGATAACGGAGATTCTACCGTATTATCTTATACGGAGTGTTCTTTCGATAAAATTGATGAAGAAGGAAAAGAGTGTTATAGATTCTTTATACCTAAAGCAAATCCTGCTGTTATAAAAAAGGAGAGTATAGATTGTGCAGATTAACAAATTAACAAAAAAAGGTTTTACTTTAATGGAACTTTTGGTAACTGTAATTTTGGTGGCAATACTTGCAAGTTACGCTGTTTACTACTATACTGATATTTTACAGGAAGGGAGGCTTAATGCCGCAAAAGGTAAACTTGCCGCTTTAGGCGGGGCAACTGCAAGATTTATTCTGGATCATCCTGTAAATTCATGTTATATGTCTACCCCTGCAATTAGCCCTGCATCTTTGACAGGAAAATGTGATTATAGTATTTCTTCTAGTAATTCAAGTTATATGTACAATGTTTTTAAGTGCGGTTATGCAGAAAAGAGTTTAGGTATTGAAGAAAATTTTGATTTTTATATTGATTGTCCAAGTAATCACGGTTGCGGTACAGGGGGGTATGTTACTGCGGTTATGACACCTAAAAACGGGCAGGATGATATTTTTCCGGCTTGCGCATATTTTGACCCCGATTTGGATAAGGTTATAGAAGTAAGGAGTGGTGAATAAATGAGAAATAAGGGTTTTACTTTAGCTGAAATGGTAGCTGTAATAGCAATTATATCTTTTTTAGCTTTATTAAGTGTTCCTTTCGTGAAGGGCTATATTGATGATTCTTACAATACAAAAGCCATTTTGCATATGAAGGAAATCAATGAAGCCCGTATGAATTTTGAGAAGGATTACCCCGGTACAACAATTTCAGATAATGGCGGTGTTTTTATTAGTAATTGTAATGTAAGTACAATATATAATAGCACAAATACTTTAACGTTAAATAAATATTCATTGGTAACTTGTCGGTATTTAAGAAGTACAGACCTTGAAACCCGTTATACATTTACCGTAGGTAAAGATGCTGCAAGTTGCGCAGCTTGTACTGATGCAGAGACAAAACCTGTTATTTCTATGGTAGGGAAAAGAAATGCTGGGTTATATAGCGGTTTATGCGCTTGCATAGATTCTTATGGGCGCATATATAAACAAGACCCTCATGATTAAGTTAGTATTTTGGATATAGCTTATGAAAAATAAAGGTTACACAATAATGGAAGCGGTAATAGCTATGTTTTTAGTCCTTGTTATGGTTGGGGCAGTATTTTCTGCTTTAATGGCTGGGCGCCGTGCAATAGCAACCTCTTCGGAAAAGGAAGAAGTTTTTTATACTCTCCAAAGTGCTTACGGTATGCTTAAAGATTGCCGTGAAAATCAGGCGGCTTGCCATTTGCAAAAGTTAGGTTGTTACACCAATCCCTTTTCCGGTAATTGGAAAACTTGTTCTAATTTATTCACTTTTAATTTTAAAAGCGTGTGTAAAAATGAAGATAATGAAAACAGTAAATTTCAATATGATATAACTTCTGTAGATGGCGATACTTTAGATTGGATTTGTGCGGGTATTGAAGGTTGTAGTCTTAACGAGGATGCTATATATAAGTATTATACTGTTGATATTAAAGCAACTTGCCAAGAGGAGGATGAATAATGACAAAAAAGGGTTTTACCTTAATGGAATTATTAGTCTCCATCTTCATTACGGGGATGGTAATGCTTTCTCTTGTCGCTATGTGGAGGACTTCTTCAAACCAAACAGCACAAGCACAGCGCCAATCTATCATAAGGAATGAAAATACAATATTTTTAAGGCGTTTCTATACGGATTTTGTTTCCGCCAGCGAAGTTATTTGCCCTTGGGCTTACAGTAGCAGTATAGGAAATATAAGTTGTAATAGCAATGAATATATAGCCGTTAGGGAAGCTGTTATAAAACCTGACAATTATAATCATAAACAACTTGTTCGAGTAACAGGGCCTGTTTGCGGGGCAAGTAATAATGAGTGGAGTACAAACAATAGTGATGAACATATCATGCAGCGTTGTATTAAACCGACTTATACTGTTTATAAATTTGAAGAAGGTTCTATTTACAAGTGTACTAATACTTTCTTAGATAGTACTGAAGAAGAAATTTCAATAGATACTCTCATGTCACAGGCACATACTTATTGCAGTGATGCAAGCCATAATGAGCTTATATTGCCTTATGTTTCTGAATTTAAACTAGATATAAGTAAAAATGAAGACGACGGAAGTGTTACTATATATCCGGAACTTTTAATAGATTATACTGTAAACAGAACGTTCGGTGCAGATATACCGGATGTTTCTTTAAAATTTACTCGTTTATTTACTAAAAAGAGGGGGGTATAAAATGTCTAAACGCGGTTCAGCTTTGATGCAGGTTATGGTTATAGGTTTAATAGTTGCAGCCTTTTCTATATTAATTTTGAGATATGCTATAACAAGAAGTTCAAACTTGTCCAGAACAGAACGTGTTTTGAAAACTCAAATTACAGCAGACAGTTGTTCGGATCAATATATGAATAACCTTGCTTTGCACGAACTTTACGGCGTACACTATTCTACCGAAACGCTTAATATGGATTGTATGATTTATGAAGGTTTCACCTCTGAAAGCACCTCTACTGTTACTATGTTCGCAAGCAGTGGAACAGACCCTATTAGCGGTTCTTTTAGAATAGTTACCGCATTTACATTGGCAACTAACCCAAATCCTGATTTATAAAATGTTAAACAAAAAAATAATACTCTCTGTCTTATTGCTCGTATCGGGCATTTTTTGTTTTGCTCAAGATAGTGACGATATTAAATGGTTAAGCAGTAAATTCGGTGATTTTACCATTAAAATAGAACCCCATACCCGCGCGATGATGACACCGAACCTTGCAATGCGTTTTGGTGCGGTGTTTCAGTTGCTTAGGCAAAATATCCCGTGGATGATTCCCGGTAAAGCGGATGTTGAAGTTTACCAAGATAAAGGCAGTTTTTTAAGCCATAATAAAGGGATAGCGGAAGATTGGTCCGGTGCCTACTTTGACCCTGATAAAAATATTATCGTTATGTATGATGAGCCTAAACGGGTAAGGCGTATGATGAAAAAGTTTACCCATGAACTTACGCATCTATTTGTGGAAAATACTTTTAACCCACCCTCATCTAAAGCACCTAAAAAAGAGCCGCCCGTCTGGCTAAATGAAGGGCTTGCCGTCAATATGGAAGATTTAGCCCTAACCCCAAAAGGCGGTGCTTGGAATAATGACTTGATAATGATAAATATATTTTCCGGCGGGGAACATGAAACTTTAAAAGAGCGCAAAAAAACCGGCGGCTTAACCGTAAAAGAAAAGGAAGCCCTAAAAAAATTTGCCGTTACAGATAAAATAGTGTTTTTTGAAAATTTTGTTGATTTTATTGAGCCCGATTCTTATGATAAAGCTTTAGCAAAAGGCAAAGTGGATAATTGGTATTTACAGGCTTATGCTATGGTGCGTTTTTTGTTTAATCCGGAAAATTCTGCCTCACCCACAAAGCGTTTACAGTTTAAACAGTTTACCGAATTGCTTGCAAAATATACCCCTAAAAAAGACAGTAACGGCAGGCCTGTTACTACGGAAAACGGCCAAAAAATTATGGTGCGCCCAAGTACCGAAGAAGCCCTCAAAACAGCTTACAGATATAAAGATATTTTAGATTTTGAAGCAGATTTTTGGTGTTGGATTACGCGTTTTCAATTTGAAGCACGAAAGAAAATCAAAAAGAAATAGGAGATTTTATGGCTTTTGATATCACAAATTTAGAAACACTTTTAAACGAAAATAAACCGGCTGAGGTTTTGGAAATTTTACTTTCCTATAAAGGTAAAGAAAGTAAGATTTACTTTGTTAAAAGCGAAGCTTACCGTATGCTCGGTAAATTTGAAGAAGCCATTTCAGAGGCAAAAAAAGCACAGAAATTTGCAAAAATAACAGAAGATAAAATTGAAATATTTTTGGCTTTATCAAAATGTTTCCGCACTTTAGGAAATGCAAAAGAAGCACAAAAATACGCCGATGCCGCCGGCATTTTGGCCCGTAAAGAACAATTGCTTGATTATGCCGTCTTGGCTTTACAGGAATTTGCTTTGGCCCTTCGCGCCGAAGGTAAATTAAAAGAATCAAAAACTTTGCTTCAAGAAGTAAAAGAATATTATGAAAGCGAAAAGGATTTTGAAGGCCTCTCTTTTATAGCTTGGGCTTTGGGCGGTATTTGCCGTCTGGAAGGCAATTTTAAAGAAGGTATAAATTTATTTAAGCAAAGTTATAAATATGCCGCTAAAATTAAAGATAAAATTTCCATGGCCTATGCTTTATGCGGGCTTGCCGGTATTTTACGTGTCAGCGGGGATGCAAAAAATTGCGTCTTAAATTATGAAAAGGCGGAAAAGTTATTTGCCAAAACGCAAGATATTTTCGGCAAAGCATATACAAATTGCGGTATGGCAAACGGGCTTAGGCAACTTGGTTTTTTAGATAAGGCCTCAAAGCATTATAAACGCGCTGCCTTGCTCTATACTGCGATAAATGATACTGTTGACCTTGGTTTTGTTAAATGGGGGCAGGCAGATGTTTTAAAACGCCAAAACAAATTAATGCCTGCTTTAAAAGTCTTGGAAGAAGCCAAAAAATTATTTGCAAATTCAGATGAAATACGCGGCCAGCTTTTAACGGAAATTTCCCTCGCACAAGTTATTTATGCTTTGGGTGATAAAGTAAAAGCAGATAAAATTTATTTTGCCGCCGTTGAACGCGCACGCAAAGAGAATTTACATACATACCTTGAAATTTATACTTAATTTTTTGCTATAATTTAAAAAAGAAGTTTAAAGCCGAATTTTTGAGAGGTAATTTATGAAAAAGATAATTGCAAATCAAGCCGATATGTTAAGAAGTTTGGACCGTATGGCCCATCAGATTTTGGAAAATTACAGTGATACTTCAAACCTTTGTTTAATCGGTGTAAAAACACGCGGTGTTTATTTGGCAAACCGTTTACAGGAACGTATTAAAAAATTTGCAAATATTACTTTGCCCGTCGGTGTTTTAGATATCACTTGGTATCGTGATGACCTTTCAAAAGTCGCCGAAGACCCGCAAATTAAACCGTCTTCCGTCGGTTTTGATATCAAAGATAAAAATTTAATTGTTGTTGATGATGTTTTATATACAGGCCGCACAGTACGCTCCGCTTTAGACGCAATAACCGATCTCGGCCGCCCGCGCAAAGTGGAACTTCTTGTTATGGTTGACCGCGGCCACCGCGAAATACCTGTAAAAGCAGATTATATCGGTAAAGAAGTTGTTACCGCTGATGACGATATTATCCATGTGCATTTAACCGAAAAAGACGGTGATGACTGTATTGTTCACAATATCGGCGGTCAATCGGAACGCGACAAATAATTTTTGTTTTCTTAAAAACAACCCCCGCGTTTAAATTCCGGCGCGGGGGTATTTGCATTTATTAAAAAACCATTTTTATCGATTAACAACTTGTTTTATGCATACCGGTTTCCTCATCAATCGGACAATTACATTTCGGAGCATTACCGCAATAATCTCCTTCACAACAACCGGTACCAGAATATACAGTACGATAATATTGTGCTGAAACATTGTAACAAGCATTTGTTTTACTTGATTTGCAAATACCGCCATCATAAATCGTTGCAGCACTACAACCACCTAAACATATTCCACCTGAATAAACTTTTACAGTTCCACAATCTCCGGAACATATACCGCCGTCATATATTTCGGAACCATAACAATTACTTGTACATTTGCCGCCGCTATATATTTTAGCATAGGAACAACCTGTGCGGTTTCCGCTTGTTTCATTAGCAGAACAAATACCCCCTGCAGTAATTGAACTATACCAACATGCTTGCCCCCCTGTTCCTGTACATTCTCCGCCAAGTATGCGAACACCTTCGCAAGGTCTCCCTCCACCATTTACGATACACTTTCCACCTTTATTAATAGTACTAGAATTACAATTGTGCCATCCGGAATTGCTAGTTGATACACATTCTCCACCATCATTAACTATAGATGATTGGCATTTGTTATGAGACGAATCATTACTAGTAGTAACACATTTCGTTCCATCTTGTAATGTTTTTCCACCTTGATCTATATAAGCACAATAACTATTTTCGGGGTTTTCTTCTTCATGCCATATATTATTTACACCGGGGTTTACTTCTTTACATCTTGTTTCAGGATCCAGATAACAAGTATTATTTGAATTTGCCCAAAGTAATTCTGCCTTTTCACAAGGAACTTTGGTAAAACCTCCAAGATTTTCGCATATATAATGTCCGCTTGGTGCGCACATTATTTGTGAATTTTCATAATCTTTGTATAAATAATATTCGTCATTGTTTCTTGATGCAAGTATACCTGTATCAACTAGTTCATAAGTATATAAAGCATTTGCAAAACTTGCATTGTCTGCTTTATTACCATTTACATCAGTTAGGTCAATATCAAGGTCAGAAAAGTCTGTGGTATAACTGTTATTCATAAGATACCAACCGTGTTCGCTTTTTGCTATTGCCTGCATAGTGGTAAGAGCATCACTTGCGCGGCTTCTTTCCACTGCTTTTCTATACATAGGTAATGCTACCGCAGATAGTATACCTATAATAAGTACTACAACCAAAAGTTCTATTAATGTAAAACCTTTGGCAACGCTTTTTATTTTCATTTTATTTTCTCCTATTTTGATTTATACGGCGTTTTTGCACCATATATTAAAATTATAGAAAAAAAAAAAAAAAAGCTTGTCAAGAGGCATCGTAGTAAAATTAAACGATATTTGGGAAAATAAAACAGAAAAATATAAAAATTTATTGGCTTGATTAAGTAGTTTTTTTATGCTTGATTAGCGACATCATCCATCAGTTTTTTGATTTCGTCTTGATTGCCTAAAAAATAATCTTTAACTAAATTTAAACCGTCATCAAATTCAAAAACATAAGGTATTGCCGTAGGTAAATTTAAGTTAATAATATCTTCATCACTGATATTTTTTAGGTATTTTATTATTCCCCTTAAAGAATTTCCGTGTGCAACTACAAGCAAAGTGTCATTATCTTTAAGTTTCGGGAAAATATTTTCTTGCCAATAAGGCAGGGTGCGTGCAATAGTATCTTTTAAGGATTCTGTAAGTGGCAATAATTCTTTCGGGACTTTTTTATACATCGGGTCTAAAGCAGGGTTGCGCGGGTCTTCTTCGTCTAGTGCGGCGGGTGCTATATCAAAACTTCTGCGCCAAAGTTTTACTTGTTCTGCGCCGTATTTTGCGGCTGTTTCCGCTTTATTTAAACCTTGCAAAACGCCGTAATGCTTTTCATTTAAACGCCAAGATTTTTCCACCGGCAAATATTCTTGGTTTAAACCTTTTAAGACGATATTTAAAGTGTCAATTGCGCGGCTTAAATATGAGGTAAAACAATAATCAAAATTAAAATTATTTTCGCGCAAAAGTATTGCCGCTTTTTTGGCTTCTTGCAAGCCCTCCGGTGTAAGCAAAACATCAGTCCAGCCCGTGAATTTATTTTCTTTATTCCACAAGCTCTGCCCATGGCGGAGCAGGACAATACGTTTCATAATTTACCCCCAAGATTATTTATTTTTCTTTAATTAAATAATCAACACCCAAATTCAGATTTTGGGCAGCTTTATCCAAATAACCGTTTTGAACGAATTTATCATACAAGGCTTGCCATTCTTCTTCCGTTAAGCCGTATTCGTTCATAATTTGCTTTTTGGCATAGTCGGCGCCGTCTTCCCCTTCGTGTTGTTTTTCGTAGTCGGTTTTAAGGGTTAAGTAATTTTCCGCTATCATAATTGACAGTTCTTCATCAGTCATTTCGGAAATATCTTTTTGCGGCGCTTTATGTTTGGCAGGTTTGGTGTTTTCTTCAATAGTTTGTTCCTGTTTAATTGGGGTTTTAGACGGTTGGTCAATTACATTTACCTTGCTTAAAATAATGTATACCGATAATACTACCGTAAATAAAATTATCGTTATAATTAAAATATTTACCCAAGTTTGGAAATCCGTATAATCCAAAATAATTTTAAGCACAAATAAAATTAATGCTATTATTAAGATTACTGCCACTAAAAGTCCTATCATTTTTTTACCTCGTTATTTTTAATTATTTTATCTGCAAACTGCAAAAAATTTTTATCTTTAATTATTGTTGTTACTGTTTCGCGGAATTCTTCATCACTTGCATATTTTTCAAAAATCGCACGTACTTCCGGTTTAAAAACAACATTTAAATAATTTTCCTGCTCTAATTCTTCCGGCGTAATTATAGTTGAGATTTCTTTAATAAATTCCTGTAATTTTGGGTTTTTTGTATAAGTTTCTACTGTTTTTTGTTCTTCTTCCGTTAATTCTAATTTTAAAATCGGTTTTACTATTTCTTTTTTAGGTTCTTCTTTTTCTTCTACTGTAAAATCTATTTGTTCAGTTTTGCTTTTTAAAATAAGATCAGTTGAATTTATTATTTCTTTATCTTTCCCGTCGTTTTGTTTAACTTCCGCAAAAGGGGAAAACGGTATTTCTGTTTCTTCTATTTCCTCTTGTGAGGGGGGGAGCATTTTTGCTACCCGCCTCACAATAAAATTTGCGCATAACATTGCAAGTGAAAAGGCTAACAATGCTATGGATAACTTTTTCTTCATTTAATTTCCAAAAGTTCTACATCAAAAATTAACAAAGAATTCGGCTCAATAGGGCCGGCTTGCCTGCTTCCGTAAGCGGTATCGGGCGGGCAATATAAGGTTGCTTTTGCGCCGGGTTTCATTTCCTGAAGGCCGATAGTCCAACACGGTATAACCCCGTTTAACGGGAATTCCGCCGGTGTACCGCGTGCAACGGAACTGTCAAAAACTGTACCGTCTAACATCTTACCGGTATAGTGTACTTTAACTGTATCTGCGGCTTTCGGGCTTTTGCCTTTACCTCTTTTTTCAATTTGTATTACTGCGCCGTTTGAAAGGGTTTTTGATTTTTTATCTTTCTTTACGGCGGCTAAATATTCGTCTTGTGCTACTTTGCGTTTTGCATCTAAAGTGGCTTTATCTTCTTGATATTTTTTTGCAATTAAAGGTTTATATTCGTCAAGATTTGTTTGGGATTTGCGGCCTAGTAAAGAATCGCGCATACCTTGTGAAAATGATTTATAATCGTCTTCATTTTCCAAAATAAGTTGCTTTTTGACATTATCACCAAGCAAATAACCCAAGGAATAGAGTACCTTTTCGTTAGAGGCATCTGTTTTTTGTGCCTGCCCTGCTTGTGCTAACAATGCAGAGGAAAATAAACAACATAATACTAAACTAATATACTTTTTCATAATTATTTATGCTCCAAATATTTTAATACTTTTTCTTTTACTGCAAGGGATGCTTGCTGGCCTGCAGCAATTAAACTCCTCAATTGTGCGGTTTCTTTTCTGTTAGAACCGTCGCGTTCCGTTTTGGAATATATGGCAAAAATTCCGCCTGTTTTGAGGTCTTTTAAGTTTACTGTTGCGGTTGAAGTGCACCAATTTAAACCTTTTGTGGTTTTTGATTCATATTTATCTACGTAAACTTTCATAACAAGTTCAATATCGGCATTAGGTAAATTTTCACCTACTTGGAAACCTAAAGAGTTTAAATTGTCAATAATCGGTGTTTTAATTGTTTCTTGTTCGTCCCCGATAATATTGGAGGAAATTTTGATTTCATAAAAAGCCCTGTTATAAGCTGCGCGTGCATTGTATAAAAGTTCTTCTCTGTAAGGGGTATTATCATAAGATAAAAGTTTATACTCCGCATCAAGCGGCTGTCTGTCTTCTAAAAGTTTATCCATTTGCATGGCAAATTTTGCACGGGTGAATTTATCTTGTTCTTCATTTAATTTTTTGGTTAAACTTTCGATTTTTGCGTCGATACCTGTATAGTAAGGTTGTAAGGCCTCTAATGCTTGCCCGCGGTCCAAAACAGCCATAGCATAGTAGCGTTTATTACCGTCTTGTTTAACTTTCCAGGTATCTGCTATTTTGGTTAAAGCAAGTATATTTTCGCGCCTTGCACTTGATTCTTTATCGGCAGGTAAGGCGGCAAATATAGTTTTAATTTCCGCCAAAGCAGCATTTTTAGCCTCTTTTTTAGTATCAGCACTAGCTACTTTTGAGAGATATTTTTCATAAGGATAATCTTTTAAATTTTCCCTTAAAACATTTTTATGGCTGCAGGCACAAATTAATGCCAGCAACGGTATGATAAATAACAGTTTCTTTATTTTCATAATTCTCCTTATTTTGCGCTTCTTACATATAGGTAAGTTCTGCGCCCTTTATTAATTTGTACATCTTTTATGACGTGTTCGTCAAGTACTTGATTAGCGGCATCAAGTAATTGTATCTTTACTTCGTGTTTACCGTCTTCTACCAAAACATTTGCTTCCCTGATTTGCGCGGGCAGAGTAAACCAAGAGCGTGTATCAGCACTTTCCGCAGCGGTAAACAAAGAAGTTAAGAGAACATCTAAAATAACGCCCACATTTTCATCTTTCTTGTCAGCTTGTTTTTTGGCTTCTTTTGTAAGTAAAAACTTTACTGCGGCGCGGACTGCGGAACTTATGAAGATTTTATTATATTCCTCATCAAAATTCTTTTCAAACAAATAGCTTAAATTACTTGCCATGGATGTTTCCGCCACTACTTGACCGTCAACAATTATACGCGAACCTTGCACATAATAAGGTGTTTTATGTAGAGCCGGCAAAGCAACCGCAATAGCATTACCGTAAGCCCCTGCCAAAGCGGAATTTATAGTGCTTTGGCTGACGCTTTGATAGCCGTTTTCCGTACCCAGTGCAAAGCCAAATCTGTTCCACGCCACCATAGTTCTTTTGGAAATCAGCATAGATATAACACCGTTTAAATGCTGAACGGTTAACATACCTTTAGTGGAATCTTCTTTTGTTATTTTAGGCAGAGCGGGCATTGTTGAATAAGAATCTGCAATTTGCAAGTAAGCATTTCTTGCATTTTCGTGTGATATACGCGCGTCTGAAAACGCACCCCACATCAAATATAATTGGCTTGCAAAGTATTGTAAAAACGGGTCATCTTTGCCGGTATCTCGGCGCAGTTTATCTAAGTAAAATACCATTCTTCTTACTTCAACTAGGGCATCTTGTAAGTTCTTTTCTTGCAAATAAGCAAGTATTTTGTAATAGAATAAGTAGCCGAGTTCAAAATATTTTAAACGGTACGGCTGTGTATAGTCATTAACTATAAAACTTGTAAATTTTTGTGATAAACTTCTTGCAAAAAGCGCAGTTTGTAAATTTTCCGCTTCGTTTAAAGCGGTTAAGGTATTTGTGGAATAATTAGTTGAGTCTTGTTGCGCTGCCAAATCAAGGTAATATAAGGTTGCGTCGCGTCTGCCGTAAGATTTTTTATTGTTTTTAATTCTTGCCTGTGCGGCCTCAAAGTTATGGTTTTTTATATCTTCTATAACTTTGCTTTTATAACGTATTGAAGGCCCTGTGCAAGCGCAGAGCAAAACAATGCAGCATATTGCAAGCAGGGCCTTCGTGCTTTTCATAAATTATAATTTAAAAGCTTTTTTATTTACGTATTTTTTAATTTGTTTTTGACCGTTCCAGAGTATTCTGTTTGTTTCAATGTTAATGAGTTTTAAATTAACTTGATAGAATACCACGCTTTTGCCGTGTAATTCGTCTTTGATATCGCTTAATACGCCGCTTAACATATAATCAGCGCCGACTTCTTTACCAAAGGCCTTGCGTGTTGCTTCGGAAGAATATTCATCTTGGTCAAGACGTTCTTCGCGGAGTTCGCCGCGTTCGTCTTTAGAGGCCACAAATTCCACTTTACCGCTGTTTATTAAAGCTCTTTGGAGTTCTTCAATAAAGGTATTAGTGTTTATGTGTTCCATGGAATCATTCCTGACTGTGCCGACGATTACCACCGGATCTTTCCCGCCTTTTTCCTTTAAGGCCTTTGCGTACCAAGCACCGTTTAAGCAGTCCTCAATCATGGTTTGGGCTACTTCGCGGGAATCGGTATCATTCCAACTGCCGCTTACATCTTTGACTTGTTCAACTTCCATACGCTTCACTTTTGTGCCGCAAGCGAGCAAAAGCGGGCAAACAAGCAAAGCGATAAATAACTTTTTCATAGTTCCTCCTTGATGGAATATACTATATTTTTATCATTTATAGTGTGTAGTGTCAAGGAAATTGTAGTTTGCAAAATCTATTTTTTGCCGGCAAATTCTTTTTGGTAAATTTTAATTTTTCTTTTCCTAGAGTACCGAGAGTCGCTCCGCTCCCATTCTTCTTAGTACTCGTCGTTAAAGAAAAAACTAAAATTTCCTCAAAAATACTTGCCGAGTTTGAGTACACGGTTTGACTTTATTAAAATTTGTTTTTTTGATTGTGAAACCTAACAGGTATAATTAGAGTATAGAATGGGAATAATGCAATTCGCCTCGTTCAAACTTTTCATTAACTTTTTCGCGGTCGTCTTTAGCTTTTTGGTCTAAAGCTTGGTGAATAGGCATAAGGAAATTTGTAAGCTGTTCCCTATCATAAAGGATATTATCTGATGGATAAGGCAACTTTTCTGTCCATTTTTCTTTTTCTTTTTCATCTTTTTTGAAAAAGTACTTAAAGATATCGAAAGAGGCCATGTCGTAGCGGATAGGGTTATTTCGGTCCGATAATTCTGCCCTAATTAATTCCAGAACATGTATTGTAGTAATTACTTTACCTATTCTGACATACTCTGCCTGTGTAGGGCCTTTGACTTCTTCGTCTAAATCGTCAAAATTGTCTATAAAATTAGCTGAAAATTGTTCAAGGTTTTTTTGTGCTTTTTCTACATCATTTTCAAATAAGGGGGCGAAATAGTTTGCTTCTTCAATCAAATTATTCATAGTTACAGCAAAATCAGACGGTAAATATTTTGCATAAGATTCATCTTGTATTTTTTGTACTCTTTGCAATGAATTATCTAAAGCTGCAAATGAATCCCGCAAAATGATTCCGTCGATAGTCATAATGCTTGTCCAAAGTAGCATGCCTTTTGCGGAAATTGTTGCCCTGTTAATTGTTTGTGAAAGTTTTGCAATATCTTTTACTTTTTTACCGCCTTTTAATAATTTGGCTAATTTCATTGCACCTATACTCACTTGGGCGCTTTTTAAACTCATTGTTGCGCTGGTAGAGGTCTTAAGAGGAACATAGGAAACCAATTCCCCTGTTATCGGGAAACCTGAAGCTACCAAATACGCCCCCACACAATATGCAGCGATGGCGGAAACAGTAACTGCTGCCGTTGCTACTGCAACATGTCTTATGGCTTTTTGTATTTTTTGGCGTATATATTCCGGGTTTTGGCTCCATAAAAAGGCAATATCATCATTAATTTGTGCATAAATATCTATAAGCTCTTGGTAAGATTTTGAAAAATAAGGGCTTTCTTCCGGCAAGATTCGCACTTGTTTGTACGTGTCATACAATTCATTAAGGTCCAAGGAACCGTAATCTTTTTGTAATTGTTCTAATCTTGCACTTTCCTCGTTATCGGCGCCGGTTTCTGCGTGTAAAGGCGGTAAGCAGTTAAACAATATAGCAAGCGCCAATAAGCAAGAGATTATTTTATGCTTTATTTTCATATTCATTAATTCCGTTAATGATTTCGTCTTCCACATCTAAAGCGGCTTGTTGATTAGCTACACTTGTTATGGCATCAACGATATTATCTTCTAATTCCTTATTTAATCCTTCGGCTATTGCCATTTGCTTGCTTAATAATGAAGGGCTTTTGTTTATAAGCATTTCATAATCCGGATCGGAAAAAGCTAATACTGTTGCCACATCATTTGTGTCGGTATCAGTTCCTTGCATTGCTGTGATACTATCTTCTATATCTTTGAGTGAAATACTTTGTATATCGTTTTTATCTCTATTTGCATAAAGTAACAGTGCTAAGGCAATTACAGGACCTAAGTATGCAAAAGCTTTTATCTTACCTCTGGATTTGTTAAAAACTTTACTTAAAAATCCTTTTGCCCTTGGTTCAAAATGGAGTTTGGGTAATCTATCTGTAACGCGCTTGCAGAAAGTGCCAATTATATATCTGTTTGTTTGGATTGCTGTAATTTTATTAGGGCGCATATCTCTTAGTTGATATGGTTTTAAATCGACTGTTACCGCTTGGTGAAAACCTAAATGACCGTCAACCTTTGATGGAAGGTATATGCTAAGCTTTTTCTCTTGAGCATTTAACAAGTAAACATCACCGCTCTTTAATGTCTTACCATTTATTTGCACGGGGTTTATGCCTTTGTTTTTTATACTGATAACATCTGCTCTTTTTCTTGTAAATAATAATTGTTCGTCGTCTATCCATTCAGCATACTTATCAAATCCTTTAAAACTAGGGCCGAGTGTCATTTTATTTCCTTGTACTAGATAATTTAAATGGCTTAAATCATCTAATGTAGTAATTTTTATTTTTTGGTAACCTGCCTGCAAGCTACCATTCAGATTATTCATATAGCTAAAAGGATCATCCATACCTTTAGGTAAATAATGCCCTTCAGGAATGCTATAAATTTCATTACTTAAAAAGTATCCGGAACCTCTTTGACCTCCGTAAAAAATACGGCCATTTCTACCTAAAGGAGCCATACCATAAATGTTTGTTCCAGTTTTTTGTAATTTGTTATCATAGATAATGCGGTCCAAATCTACTGCTATCCGTCTAAATTTATCTTCGTCTAGAAAGTGTATTGTTATGCCTTTATGTGTCTGTATGTCACCTGTAACTGAAGCTACATTAAGTGATATTTTATGATCCACATCTAAATATTGTAAGTAGGGCAAAATTTTGTTTAATAACACTCTTAAATCATTAATATCATCTGCATATACAGTCATTTCCCAAGGGTTAAATATTCTTTCTTTGGGTATGTAATGATAAAACCCTTCACTGGGTATATATCCTTTTGTTTCCAGAACTTCGGCCATAGTCCAAGGGGTTTTTTCACCATAAATAAAAACCTGTGCAAAGCTGTTTCCGTACATCAAGAAAATAGAAAGACATAAACATATTAATTTCTTTATCATAAATAACCTCGCTTATTTAGTATTGTACTCATAGTATAATTGAAATATTATGTTCTGTCAAGGGCAATAAGACCTAAAAAAAAGCACCCAAAAGACCTAGGAAAAAGTGCCCAAAAGACCTATAAGCAAAAGGGCCCACAAAAAAGCTATAATATATACAAATAGAATAAGAGGTCTTTATGCAAAAAATCAGAATTTCAGATGTAGCCAAATATGTAGGGCAAGAAATTACCTTAAAAGGTTGGCTCTATAATAAACGCTCAAGCGGTAAATTACACTTTTTACAGTTGCGCGACGGCAGCGCCATCATCCAATGCGTAGTTTTTAAGGGGGATGTTACCCCCGAGGTCTTTGAACTCGGTGATAAACTTGCACAGGAAAGTTCCGTTGAAATTACCGGAACAGTTAGGGAAGATAAACGCTCTCCGCTTGGTTTTGAACTCGGCGTAAAAGATATTAAACTTTTGCAAATGGCAAAGGACTACCCGATTTCCAACAAAGAACACGGCACCGCATTTTTGATGGATAACCGCCATTTATGGTTACGTTCAAGCAGGCAAGTTGCAATTTTAAAAATCAGAGATGAAATCGTCTTTGCAATCCGCGAATATTTTAGAAAAAACGGTTTTACTTTAGTTGATTCCCCGATTTTAACACCTGCCGCTTGCGAAGGTACATCAACACTTTTTGAAACCGAATATTTCGGCGAAAAGGCATATCTTTCCCAAAGCGGGCAGTTATACGGCGAAGCAAGTGCAATGGCACTTGGCAAAATTTATTGCTTTGGTCCTACATTTAGGGCGGAAAAATCAAAAACCCGCCGCCATTTAACCGAATTTTGGATGGTTGAACCGGAAGTCGCTTTTAACGATTTAGACGATAACATGGATTTAGCTGAAGATTTTATCTGCTATTTAGTTGAACAGGTCTTAAAAAACCGCCGCAAGGAACTTGAGGTCTTGGGGCGTGATATTTCAAAACTTGAAAACATCAAAAAACCGTTCCCTCGCATAAGTTATACAGAGGCCATTGAAATTTTAAACAAAAAAGGCAATCCGACAGAGTGGGGCGGCGATATCGGCGGCGATGAGGAAACAATAATCTCCGAAAACTTTGACAGGCCGGTTATGATACACCGCTACCCTACTGCCATTAAAGCATTTTATATGAAACGCGATCCTAAAGATCCGCGCGTTGTTTTGGCTGTTGATATGATAGGTCCAGAGGGCTATGGGGAAATTATCGGCGGCAGTCAACGCGAAGAGGACTATGACACTTTAGTTGCCCGTATTAAAGAACAAGGTTTACCTGTTGAAGCATTTGATTGGTACCTTGATTTAAGGCGCTACGGTTCTGTTCCGCATAGCGGTTTTGGTATGGGTATTGAGAGATTTGTTTCTTGGATGTGCGGTTTGCACCATTTACGCGAGACAATACCTTTCCCGCGCCTTATGGACCGCTTGAAACCATAAAATATTTAATTGTTTAGGTAAAATATCCCCGGTTTTTATTTCATTTCCGGGGATATTTTAATGTAAGGTTTTTCACCATTAGGCAAAAGTTTTTTACACATTGTTGCCACCCATGCGCTATGTATGCAAAAACAATAAAGTAGTTTTTTAAGATTTTATATAAAAAAATCCCCCGGGTTTTTAGCCCGGGGGGAGAATTTATTTTTGATAAGAATTAATCACACCTTAGTATTTGCAACGTTCTACTGCAATTACGTGTTACTGTTTGTGGCATGTCCGGATTAGAGCCATCACACCATCGCTCTACACAGTTAGCACTAGGGCAAGGAGTATTGCCAGAAATCACACATGCTGTCCCACTACCACGCAAATTACAATAATTATGATAATTAGTAATATTACCACAACTTTGCAAAGAGGCTGTACTACCAATGCATTCTGCTTCATCTGTAAGATCGCATGTAGTATAAGTATCAGTAGGATGGTTTTCACACCAATTGGACGGTGAGTTAATATAAGTTATATTAATAGTACCATTACAAGAAGAAGCATTGCCGTTTTTATCTACTAATCCTGTAACAGTTTCAATGTGATAAGGTGCGAGAACACATTCACTCCAGTGGCAGTCATTACAGTGTTGCTTACCTTGCTTATCATTACAATATTTCCATTGTCCGTTTTCA
This sequence comes from Elusimicrobiaceae bacterium, assembly GCA_045658545.1. Lineage (GTDB taxonomy): Bacteria > Elusimicrobiota > Elusimicrobia > Elusimicrobiales > Elusimicrobiaceae > Proelusimicrobium. Next base: position 43,525 of record JAZOVE010000026.1, on the reverse strand, counting down.
CAGTTATTATCGCCATACCACTCGATAACTGGATCGTTGTTACCGATATGTCCGGCCAGTAAGGATTCATAATATGTTTGCCCTGATACCCAGCTAGGTTCTATTCCATCTTCAATATCATACCAACAATAACTTTTGTAATTAGCACATTGGGTTGTGTAACCATTTGCTTGCGGGTCAGAAGGATCGCAGTAACCACAATCAGACCAATGACAGTCAATACAATATTTGTATAGAGTAGAGTCTTCACCTCCTCCACCGGAAGATATAGGTAAACACGTACAATAATTATAATTCCAATAATAATCAGATGGACAATATTGTGCAGGGCAATTCCCTCCTATACCGCCGTCTCCAGTACCTCCACCAGAACATCTTCCGCCATTATCTTCTATGCACCTATTTACACATTGTTGATAGGTGGATTCATTGTGAATTTGGCCATTAGTAGTGCACGATAGTCTACATGAATTTTGGCAAGCTAAATCACAACAAGGATTTACCATACCTTTTCCACCACCATTACTTGTGGCGTTAAAGTTGTTACAAGATGCAACCATGCCTGTTATACAGTTATTATCCTCCCCATAATCATTTACCCAAGTTTCCGTAGTATATTGCCATTCCCATGCGTTTGTTTCTTCGTTTTTTATACATTCCTGATTGTATTTTAAACAACTTGCAGTATTGGGAACAAACAAATCCTGTAACATCGGTATACCGTTACATTCCTCACATCCAACCCATTGGCAGTTTTCATTACAGGTTTGCGTTAGTTCCGGATTATCCGGGCACTCTTGAGTGTCACCCGGGGTACAAGCATCCGGCAAGTCGCAAGGGTTAACACAATTATTATCCCATTTACATTCAACACAATGTTCAACCCCTTGCGTACCGTCTTCAAGGGTACAAGTTCTTGTTTGACCGTCGAAACATTGATTTTCACTCTTCAGTACACAAGAAAAGCTGGGAATAATATCGCAAGTTTGATCAAGACTACAATGGTCAAATTTTTTGACACCGCAAGTGTTGCCTTCGGTAGCTTCTGGGTATTGATCGGTGCCGTCGCAATCTTCCCCTGCACCTGTTACTTCAATTCTTTCGCAAGGGTCTTCATCATTAACACAGGCCCACTGGCCGGTAGAATAATCACATTCTACCCTATTATGTAAAGTGTTTTGTACACCACAACAAGAATCTTCTAAAATACTGTCGCCACTCTTTTCATTATTGTGTATATATGCTGATACACTGCTAGTGCAAGGATCGCAAATTTGTTTATTACAATTCGGTATTTGCGGGCAAACTTCAGAAATACTTGGTTGCGGGCCTGTACATTCTTTAATACAATCGCATCTGTCATGACCGGGAAAATTAAGGCCTGCCAAATGCCAACCTTCGCCATGTAATAATTCACAGTCTTTAGGTTCACAAGTTCGTTTTGTAGTTACGCAATATTGCCCTTGGCTATTAGGTTCACATGTTTTAGTATATTTGAAATTACCGCAAATATCTGATTGAACATCCAGATCATCTTGCTGCGGTGTTGAACTTGTTTTACTGTTAGTGCTAGAACCGATTTGGCGGCAAGGCCCTCCGAACCAAGAAACTACACTAAATGTTCCCGAGTCGCAAGGAGTACAGTTATCACCGCCATTACCAAGCTGGAGGCATTGACATGAAACAGGGTCTAAATACTCATCTTCACCACAATCAGCCTCTGTTAAATTACAATTATTAACATTGCTATTATCAAAGGGGCAAAGCAGAGAATAAGCACCCTCACTTATTTCGCTAACATAATCTGAAATATTTTCACAAAATTCCCCTACGCAGAAAATCTTTTCTTTAGTTATATAATTTTTTACAAGTTTATAATCATCTCTATTTGATTGTGCTTCTATACAACTTCTGTTAGATGACTTAGTATAAGTAAAATTTGTTGTAAATATATCATTATGTTCGCCGATTCTATATTCTTTAAAGGGGGCATTTAAACGCTTTAAATCTTGTGCGTAAAAACCATGGGCAACAAAGTATTTTTCTTGTGCGCCAGCTAATGTATCAAGGCCATGTAAACCGTCGGAGACACGGCTTCTCTGAATTAATCTATTATAAGTAGGTACAGCTATACCGGCTAAAACGCCTAATATTATGATAACGACTAAAATTTCAATAAGTGTAAAACCTTTTTTACGCTTTTTGAACAGTTTATTAAAGATTTTTTTCATAAATTCTCCCAATACAACATTTATATATTTATTATAACTACTTTTTTGCTGTTTTGCAAGGGTAATATTTCTTGTAAAACTTAAAAATAATTTGCTATAATATATATGTCCTTAAAGGACTTAAAAGAATGGTAAATCAAAATTACACGAAAAGCAGTAAAGATCTTTTAAGAAAGAATGAACAAATTCGCGCGCCGCAGGTACGTTTAATAGGACCCGATGGCACAATGCTTGGGATAATGAGTTCCTCAGAAGCCCTGTATAAAGCGAAACAACAAGAGCTTGACTTGGTGGAAATTTCACCAAACGCTCAGCCGCCTGTTTGTAAAATACTTAGTTACTCCAAGTATTTATATGAACTAGGCAAAAAGAGTAAAGACGCGAAAAAGAAACAAAAGGCAGTATCTCTTAAAGAAATTCGCCTTAAATCCAGAATCGCGCCGCATGACTTAGAAGTCAAAGTTAAGCAGATTGAAGGATTTCTTAAAAAGAAAGACATGGTCCGCGTGTCCGTGGTGTTCTACGGGCGTGAGAACCAGCACAAAGACATTGGTTTGACTATGCTTGAAGACATGAAAAATAAATTAGCAGAAGTCGGCAATGTTGAAGGCAATATGCAAACACAAGGGAACAGAATATCAGTAACTTTCGTTCCTAAAAATTAAAGAGGTATTATGCCAAAACTTAAAAATCATGCCGGTGCCAAAAAGCGTTTTAGAAAAACCGCTACCGGTAAATATAAAAACAGAAAAGCCGGAAGACGGCACTTGCTCGCCCCTGAAAAGGCCAGCATCAAGCGCGAAAGGCGCCAAGCCCGCATTACTGCGGCAAACTCACCGGAAGGTAAATTGCTTAAAAAATACCTTCCTATGCAATAAGGAGGTTAATGTATGAGAATTAAATTTAGCGTTGCAAGGCATGCAAGAAAGAAAAAAGTTCTTAACAGAGCTTCCGGTTATTACGGTGATAAATCCCGCCGTTTAAGAATGGCGACACAGCAAGTTGATAAATCTTTAGTCCATGCTTATACCGATAGGAAAGACAAAAAGGGCACATACCGCTCTTTGTGGATTACAAGAATCAATGCCGCTGTCCGCGAAGAAGGTTTAAATTATTCAACCTTCATCAACGGCTTAACAAAAGCAAATATCACATTAAACAGAAAGATGCTTTCTGAAATGGCAATTAAAGATCCTGTATCTTTTAAGCAACTTGTTGATATTGCAAAGAACGCCGCAAAATAACTTTTGTTATTTTTGAAACACCCCCGCTTTACGGCGGGGGTTTGTGTTTGTAGTAAACAAAATTTGATTTTTTATTAAATAAAATTTGCTTAAAAGGTAAAAAAATTGCTACAATATATAGGACAAATTTGTATTTGTCTTTTATTTTTGTTTTATGACTCCTTACGGTGGATGTAGCTCAGCTGGTTAGAGCGCCGCTCTGTGGAAGCGGAGGTCGCGGGTTCAAATCTCGTCATCCACCCCATATTAAACACCTAGAACTTTTTTGTTCGGGTTTTTTTATTTTTAATTATAATTTTTTTGTGTATTGGACGGCAAAATCAGGTATGATATCGTAAACAGTATCGCTTGGAGTGATTGCTTCATTTGGCGTGTAGGCATATTTCCTGCCGTCATTAAAAACAAAAACTACATAGTTTCTGGCTAGACCATTAGGTATTATTTCTTCATAAAAAGTTATGCGGACGGGTAAATTATTATCTAATCTTTCTTGCATTAGTTCGCCTAAACGGTTTGAAGGTAACACATTAAAACTGTAAAACTTTTTTATTTTAGCGGAATCAACCAAAATCTTTTTTAATATGCTGCCTATCGGCATCTCATCATACGCAATAGTATAAGGCATAAGAGCTTTATCTTCAACAAAAAAAGGAGTGGCTTTTTTGCCTAAAAAAGATTTGTTTATGGTATGGCTTTCCGCATTTTGGATATGTGTTTTGCGTGAAAAATCATAATACATATAATTCCGAAATTTCGGGGTATCAGGGCCATGATAGGTCTTGCAATCTCTAATGTGTTCATATTTTTTTATTCTATATGATGTATTTGCAGCCTTAGTATCTACCGGTTGTCTGCGTTCTTGTTGCTCTTCAACTAAAATAGGCCTTTTACCATAAAAGCAAATATGAAACAAATATATGGAATCAGCTTTTGGTAACATCTCATCATCTATGGTAAGGTCTGATGGCACCGGAATATTTAGTTTTTCAGCTTTTTTAGGCGGTGGTGTAACACCGCTCATAACCAGAACTTTTTGGGCAAAAGTAAAATCGGCTAAAAATAAAAGTAAAGAAAATATTATAATTTTGCGCATATTAATATAATAATAGCAAATTATTTGGAAATAAGATATTTATAAATAATCCTAAACTTATAAAAGGGCCAAAAGGAATTGTTTTATCTTGTGGGTTTTTCTTTAAAATAAATAAAATTCCGTAATATATAAGCCCTAAAAATGAGGAAATAATTAAAGTTGAAATAATGCCGCTTAACCCTGTTAAAGTACCGACGGCAGCAGTTAATTTAATATCACCGCCGCCCATAGCTTCCTTTTTAAACATAAAAGTTCCGATTAACGCCATACCCCAAAGGCCGAAAAACCCGATAGCGCCGCCAACCAAAGATTGTAAGAATTTTGCAGTTAAATTTCCGTTAAAGGCAGGGTTTATAAAACACACCGCAAGACCAAAGATTGCAAGGCCGATAGAAAATCTATCCGGTATAATAAAAAGTTTTAAATCAATAATAGACAAAACTATTAAGCAATAAGTAACGAATAAGGCTGCCGCAGTCCAATAAGTTAAACCTAATTTACAAACCATGCATAAAGTAAGCAAACCGCTTAATAGTTCAATAAGCGGATATTGCAAAGAAATCGGTTCTTTACAATTTCTACATTTACCGCGTAAAATTAAATAACTTAAAACAGGTATATTATCGTAAAATTTGATTTTAGTTTTGCATTTAGGGCAAGTTGAGGGCGGCCACCAAAGTGAAATATTTGCCGGTATCCTGTAAATACAAACATTTAAAAAACTACCTACTATTAAGCCGAAAATCAAACTAAAAATATAAACAAACATTTCCATAAATTAATTATTCCTCGGAGTTAGGGAAGACTTCGCAGTAATCGGCATCATTTTTATTATTAACATAAAGCCAGCCGCCTTTACCGTCGAAAATTTCCTTATAACTTGAACCCTCTTTTATTGTGTTACTTGCTTTGCCTTTTGTATAATTTTCTGGGATGCTGTTTAAGTAATCGCCTTTAAGTGCTTCTAAATGAATAGGACAAAGCCCCTCGTTATCACCGCGGTAAACGGCAAGTGCTTCTTGAATAACTTGTATATTTTTTTCTGTAATACTATCTTGGGCCAAAACTTTTAGTTCTTGAACTTTTTTGACACACAGTACAGATAATAAAATTATCAAGAAAACCGTTATTAAAATTTCTCTTGCAAAGGGGCTTTTGTTCTTTATCATAATTATTTTAAATGAAACAAAACGTAGACGAGTAATTTAACATCGTCTAACACGAAACTCAAACGTGTTCTTTCGTTTGGGCCGTGGGGGTTGCTGTAGATTTTGGAACCTACAACAGCCGGTAAATCTAAATTTCTGATATCTGCGGCGAAAGTACCACCGCCTACGCCGATAATTTTAGGTTCAACTTTGTTTACTGCTTTAACGGCTTCTGCATAAGCTTTAACCAAAGGTGAATCTTTCGGCGTTGCTTTTGAGGATATGTTCATCACTTGTTCGCAAGTAACTTTTACTTTAAAATCATTTTCAACGGTATCTGCTATTTTTTCAATTTCTTCTATTACATCCTCTTTTGGGTAGCATGGGAAAGTGCGGCAGTCCATATAAAACACATCAGTTCCCGGTATTATGTTAACATTGGGGACATTTGCCTCTTTTTTCGTTAATTCAAAAGTACTTATATCAGGTGAAAATAAAGGATCTTTTTTATCAAACTTTTTTCTAAGCCCATTTGTTAAGCGTACTGCTAAATTTGCGGATGCTTCAAAAGCATTTTTTCCAAGGTTTGGGATAGATGCATGGCATTGTTTACCTGTAACTGTAAATTTAAACCAGAAAGTATTTTTTTCTGCGATTTCAATTTCGCAACCATCAGGATCGCCGCAATCTTGGATAATAAATAAATCATTTTTACCAAAGATATCAGGGCGTTGTTTTAGCAAATATTCAAGACCGTATTCATTACCTTCTTCTTCATCGCTTAAGAGCATAATACCTAAATTTATCGGTGGGCGCTTACCGCTTTCTGCGATAGTTTTTGCTGTCAGTATGGCTGCTACTATTGCTTGTTGGTTATCTTCAACACCGCGGCCGTAAATTGTGTCTTTATCTTTATCTAAAGTAAGTTTGAAAGGGTCTGTTTTCCATAAAGATAAATCCCCTGCTGCGACGACGTCCATATGTGCCATAAGCCATAAAGTTTTTGTTTTATCTTCGCCGTAATATCTGGCAATAATATTTGGGCGTATATTACCTTCGGCTGTGGTATCGGGGGCATCAACGTGGTATAATTCATCAAATTTAATTTTATTTAATTCGCCTTCAAGATATAAAGCTTTTTGATATTCGCCCTTTCCGCCCACTGCAGGGGAAATTGCCGGGCGGCAAGTCATATTCTTTTGAAGTTCCAAGGCATAACCTTTAAGTTTAGTGATATTATCAAACATCTTTTCCATATACTTTAATTATCTCCTAGAATGGGTTTTTTATATCTATAAATTCGGTGCTTACTTTGTACTTTTTTTCTATATACTTTTTTAGCGCCAAAATTCCTAGTTTTTCAGAATTATAATGCCCCATTGCAATAAAATTTATTTTACCTTCTCTTGCTAATTCTTGCACATATTCGTCGCGTGAACCGCAAATATACAAATCTGCTTTTTCTTGTATGGCTTCTTCAAGCATATCATGTGCACCGCCGCTTACAATAGCAACGGTTTTAATATTTTTAGGGCCGAAGTTTAGTCCTTCACCGCCTAAAATTTTAAAAATACTTTCAAAAGTTTTCGGTTTTGCCAAAGTGCCTTTAAAACCTATTTTCAAACCTTTATAAGTGCCAAACGGTTTCAAATTTTTTAAGCCAAGCATTTTTGCAAGGCCGGCATTATTGCCGAGTGTAGGGTGCTTATCTAAAGGCAAATGATAGGCAACCAAATTTAAATCATTTTTAATTAAAAATCTAACTCTTGCGCCAAAAACACCTGTAATTTTTTGCTCATGCCCCCAAAGCAAACCGTGATGCACGATAATCATTTGCGCATTTTCTTTTTTTGCTGCTTCAAATAAAGCCATATTGGCTGATACACCAAAAACAATCTTTTTAATTTCTTTTTCGCCTTCTACCTGAAGGCCGTTTTGTTCGGGTGTTAAATCAACTTGCAATAGTTTGTTAAGGTCTTTTACGATTTCGCGTGCAATCCCCATATAATTATGTTATCATTTTATTAGTATGAATAAAATACCCTTTTTCTTTTTTACACTATTTTTGGCAGGTAATATTTTGGCTTTACCTATTGCGCCAAGTTTGGAAGTATGGGAAAAAAACCCGTCTAAATTGCGCCCGATAACGGTTGAGTATCCGCCGCAAGGCGCACAAATTGCAGAGGGTGCAAAAGGAATTTTTATTTTCGGTAAAACTTTAGGCCCAGGTCTTTTGACGATAAACGGTCAAAAAGTCGATTTATACTCCACAGGTGCATATTTGGGTTATGTCCCTGTAAAAGCAGGGGATAATGAATTAGTTTTAGAATATGGTAATGGGGAAAATACTTATAAAGCCGTTCGTAATGTTACCGTTTTAGGTATGGATAAAGACGCATATTTTAAAACCCCGCGTTTGCTTGAAAATTCCGCTTTCCCGTTAGGTGACAGTGAAGTTTCAAATACCGCACCGATTAATTTTCAAGTTGAAGCAAGCCCTTATCATAAAGTTACCGTTGCCTTACCGCCTTTGTTTAATGAAATAGAAATGCAGGAAGATGTTTTAAAACCGACTATTTATAAAAAAACCTTAATTATAGATAATAATAAAGTTCTTAAAAGCGGCAAAAAACCTGTTTACCGTATTTATACTTATGCCGGTAAATATAAAGGCAAAGTTTCTGCAAAAGGTAAATTAAAAATTTTACCTGAAGATGAAATTTTAAAACCGGCAAAAGTGCGCGGCCAGAATTTGCGTTTACGTTTGGAACCGAACAAAACAGGCGGTTATGATTATCAAACCCGCATTTTTAATACTGTATTAACAGAGGGGGAAATCGACGGTTTTTATAAAGTCATTTTAGATGATAAAAAAGTCGGGTATCTTGACCATACTTTACTTGATTTAAAAAAGAAAATTGTTTTACCGCGTAATATTGTTTGGCAAGTTGAAACTAAGGAAAAAGGCAATAAAACGGAAATAATTATAAAAAATACGGAGCGTGTAAGTTTTTCCACTTCGCAAACTGACCATAGTTTCAGTATTATCTTATATAACACCCAAGCCTTTAATACTTTTAACACGCAAGTTAAAACGAAACTTGTTAATGGGCTTGAGTATGAGGTTTTATCACCTACAACTAAAAAAATTACGGCCCGTTTTCAAAGCGGTAAGCGTTTGATGGGTTTTAATTACAGATATCAGGAAAATGATTTAGTTTTTGAACTTTTTACTTCAAGGGATTTCAAATTTACCGACAAACAACCGCTGAAAGGTTTAAGAGTTGTTTTAGATCCGGGGCATTCACCAAAAAGAACTGTTCCTTATGACGGCGCAGTTGGCCCCAGCGGTTTGCTTGAGTATGAAATGAATTATAAAATTGCCGCGGCTACCAAAAAGGAACTTGAAAAATACGGGGCTGTGGTTACCCTTACAAAAAATGCAAAAGAGACATTGGGTTTAAGTGATAGAACTTACCGCGCTTCTTTAGTTAATCCGGATTTATTTTTAAGCATACACTTAAATGCTTTGCCGGATTCTATTAATCCGCTTAAACGCGAACTTGGATTTTCTTTTTACTATTATTATCAACAAAGTATACCGCTTGCAAAAGCACTTGAAAAGAGTTATGCAAAAAATATCGGCCTTCCCGATAACGGTTATTTTCAAGCAGATTTTGCCGTCACGCGCGGTATGCCGCAAGTGCCTGCTGTGCTGATTGAAAGTTTATATATGATGGTTCCTTGGCAGGAAGAACTTTTAAAACGCCAGCGTTTTATTGATATGCTTGCCGCAAGTATTGCGGAAGGTGTTTTATATTTTGAGAACCCCAAATGGGCAAATAAATATATACCTTTGCAGATGGAAAGCAGCCGCAAAAAGTTAGAAGAAAGTATCTTGAAAAAAGAAGATATTAACTTGCAAGAAAAGAGATAAATTTTTTACGTGTTGATTTTTGCTTTAATTAGGAAAATTGAAATTCTTTAAATTCCAAAACTTCATTTAATTTTTTGAGAGGGGATTTGGCCACAAGTCGCCTTACTGACGTGCGGCGCTCGCGGCCCTGCCTCGCCATCCTCGCCTTTGCCTTCGGCAAAACTCGGATATGGCTGCGGGCTAGGGTTGGCAAGCGGTTCTATTTTGTGTTGCGTCGCTATTTTTTTGAGGTAAATGCGTAGTTTTTTTGTGAGTTAATAGCGGGACTATTGACGAGCAAAAAAAGATAGCAGTTGTCCAAAAAAATGCGACCCAAAGGGTTTAGCGTTTTTGTGGGAAGCATTGTTAAAAAATCTTGCCAACTGTCCTAGTTGCCTGCGATTTTTTGCCTCGCTTCCTAATCACAAAACCGCTAAACGCAACTAGAAACTAGAGCCGCTTGCCAACCCTAAATCCCGACGGAAAGCAAAGCAGTTTAAGCTGCTTCAATCACACAAAAAAATAAATTACCCTAAAGGGTAATTTTATTTTTTTGGGCGAGAGGGGATTTCCCTACGGTCTTTTTGCTGACGCAAAAAGCCTACGGGCTTGGGCTCGCGGTTTTTGCCTTTCGGCACTTCGTGCCTCAAACAAAAACATCGCTCCGCCCTTCAAATCCCGACGGAAAGCAAAGCAGCTTGCTTTCCTTCATCGTCCTAAAATTTTAAAGGCATCCTTTTGGATGCCTTTAAATTTTGGGCGAGAGGGGATTTGAACCCCTAAGTCCGTTAGGACATACGGTCCTGAGCCGTACGCGTCTGCCAATTCCGCCACCCGCCCTTAGTTAAATTATACAAAATATAAAATAATCTCGGGTAATTTTGAAATCTGATATTGTAGTGTGTGGGAATAATTTCGCGCTGCGCAGCAGATTTAAGATGATTTTTTATTTTCTCTTTGACGACGAGTACCAAGAAGAACGTGGAGCGAAGCGACATCTCAGTACTCTAGGAGAAGAAAAATAAAAAAGGGCTTAAATATGCAAGCACGTTTCGCGCGTATAAAGATATAATGCAGAATGACAACGCGTAAAATATTCCTATTTAGCGTTTAAACTCATAAATTTCCGCACTAAGGCCACTATTAATCCTACTAATACATATAAACCAAATACTATAAAAATAATATCTTGCGGATATTTAATGAACAGAATAATCAAAATTGCTAAAAATAAAAATTTTGATAAAGTAACTTTTCTTTTTTGGCCTGTCGGTGCGCTTTTAAAGGCCGCATAAGGTACATTTGAAACCATCAAAAGTGCAAGCCCCAAAGTTATTAAAGAAACACCGCTGAAAATATAAGGTATATAAACTTTTGCTATCGGCAAAACGCGTCTTACATCTTCCAAGGTAAGAGCATTGTAGTATGAAAGTGCCAAAGATACTAATACTGCCGCAGCCGCCGGTGTAGGCAAGCCGGAAAAATATTTTTTTGAACCTTTGCCACTGTTTGCAAGCACATTAAATTTTGCTAAACGTATTGCACCGAAAAGCATAAAAACAAAAGCAATAGGTGCGCCGAAAGGTGTTTGCCTTAAAGCAATAAAATAAATCAAAAATGCAGGTGCTGTACAAAATGATATAAGGTCTGCTAAAGAATCCATTTCAACCCCGAAGGCAGATTCAGCATGCAACATTCTTGCAACACGGCCGTCAAAGGCATCAAAGATCATTGACAGAAGGATCAAACCGCCGGCAAAATTAAAATCCCCTTCAAAAGACGCAAGTATTGAAAAGAAACCGCAAGTTATATTTCCTATCGTAAATAAAGACGGTATTGTAACAATACCCATGTGTTTAACTTTTTGAAAATTCATCATATTATTACCTCCAAAGCCCCATTACGGTTATGCCGCCTTGAACAGCTTGGCCTTCTTTTATTGTTAAAGTTACTTTATCTTTAGGTAAGTATAAAGCAACTTGTGAACCGAAATAGATAAAACCTACTTTTTGACCTGTTGTTACTTTATCTGCCGGTTTAACCCAACACTCAATACGCCTTGCAATAGCACCTGTGATTTGCTCTATGGCGATATTGCCCTTTTCGGTATTAAAAGAAATTAAATTGCGTTCGTTTTTATCGGCATTTGGGTTATTTGCAAAAAAGAAACTTCCTTTTGTGTATTTTGTTTCCGTTACTTCACCTGCATAAGGTGCGCGTTGAATATGCACATTAAATATTGAAAGGAAAATGCGCACAACTATGATATTCGGGTCATTTTCTGCTTTAATTGACAGAACTGTACCGTCTGCGGGGGAAGTTATTTCATTTTCACTAAAAGGTATTTCGCGTTTTGGGTCGCGGCAAAAGAAAAGCACAAAAACAGTAAATATTATGCACAGAAATGAAAGTTTCATAAAGACACATTCTAAAACGAATAAACCTATAACAAAAAATACAATTGCTAATATAAGGGGTTTTATAGCAAGGCGTATACCTTGCGGTAAAATTGTAGTAACCCAAGAAAAAGTTTTTTTAAGCGTTAAGATAAAATCTTCAAACATATTGCCTCCTAAAAAAACAGCCGCTTTAAGCGGCTACAAGTCTCAAAAATCAGTGTGGGCAGGGGGGGACTCGAACCCCCACGATCTTGCGATCATCAGATTTTAAGTCTGACGCGTCTACCAATTCCGCCACCAGCCCAACACATATATTTTAGCAAATTATGAGAGAAAAGTATCAAAAAATTTTCCGCAACTTAAAATTTTAATACCTTCCCGCCGTAAAATGTCTGTTATTCCCTTATCATAACTTACTACGCAAACACGCTTTGCGGAGTTTTTTAAATAAATTGCCTGTTCTAAAATAACCTCATCTGCGGTTTGATCTTCCGCAAATAAAGCATCCACATTTTCAGGTGAGGTTGGGCCTATATTCCTAAAACCTCCGTCAATAATTAAACGGAAAGTTGATCCTTTAAATTCTTCGTTAGCAATTTCATTTAATGCGGCGATCATAGCACGCAAAGTTTTTTCTTCGTCTTTTTGCGGCACTTGTAAATAACTTCTTAAAAAATTTAAAGCGTCAATTAAATAAATTGTCGGTTTTGTTGAAATCATTTATTTGCCTTTATTAAAGAAGATAAACCAAACAAAATAAGGTCCGGTTCATAAAAGTCAAAAATATTTTCTTTTTCAAATAAGCGGCCAAGCCCGCCTGTACCTATAATCAAAACTTTTTCTTTTTTAAAACACTCTTTTTTAAGGCGGTTGATAAGCTCATTAACAAGCCCGATAGTACCTAATACCAAACCGGCTTGTATCTGCGTTTCGGTAGTAACTCCGGCAGCAGTTTTCGGTTTTTTAATTTCTACGGTGGAAAGTAAAGCCGTTCCGCCTGCCAAAGCTTTCATGGCAAGCATAGGCCCTGCACAAATAGCACCGCCTAAATATTTTCCGTCTTTAGCTACTGCATCAAAAGTAATTGCAGTTCCGAAATCAATAATAATAAAATTATTTTTATTGTATAAACGAAATGCGCCTTCAATATCGGCAATTCTGTCCGCACCGAGGCCGTTTAAAGTACCGTTTTCAAAATGTATTTTTGTTTTTATATCTTGGTTTATTACAAAAGGGTTTAAGTTAAAATATTTTTTTACCGAGTGAATAATTGAACGGGTAATTTCCGGCACGACAGAGGATATCGCAACTTCTTTAATTTGTTTTAATTTAACTTTATTTGCATTTAAAGCATTGATTAAAAATACTCCGAGTTCGTCTGCGGTAACCGCGCCGCTTGAAATGTGGCGGAAGCGTGCAATAACCTTATTATTTTTTAAAACACCGCAATATATTTGTGTATTTCCTACATCAATAGTAAGTAACATAAGCCCTCAATTATTTTTTAAAATTTGTTTTGCAACTTCTTTAATAAAACTGTCTTTATTTTGATTTTCTAATTTTTTAAATACATCAAAAGCTTTTTGTTTTTTGCCTTGTGTTAAAAGTGCATTACCTTCGATAAAAACAGCAAGCTGGCTTGAAGGATTATTCTTTTGGAAATTTTTAATTTCCGCTAAAGCATCAGCCGCAGAGTTTTGTTTATAACTTTTCCAAAGCAAGTGTGTTAAAAATATATCTTTCCTGTTTTGTGATAAATGTAGAGCTGTTTTTATATTTTCTTCTGCCTGTTCATTATCATTAAAAGCTTTATAGATTTTAGCCGTCAAGAAATAAGTATCTGCATCTGGGTTTAAATTTTTGACTTTTTTTGCATATTCAAGAGCATTATTTAAATTATTTGATAAAAAATTTGCGGTAGCATAATCATAATAAATATCGGCGCTGATATTTTTATTTTGTTCCAGATAATCTTTAAAATATTGTCTTGATTTAGATAAAAAACCTGTTTTTAAATAAGCTCTTGCGAGCCCGAGTATAGCTTTGGAATTATTTTTATCAAGTTGCAAAGTTTTGTTATAAAATTCTATTGCTTTATCGTAAAGTTCGGTTTTGTAATATAAATTTGCAAGGGATAAATTAAGCGATACATCTTTCGGTAAAACTTCCAAAGCTTGATTATAAGTTAATAGTGCATGGTCATAATCGCCTAGCGCGGCATAAGCGTCCCCGAGCACTGTATAAATACGGCGCGTTCTGCGTTTTGGTGCTTCTTGATTTTGCATTAAAAATTCTTGGCAAATCTTTATAGTTTCTTCGTAGTCACCTTTTGCATAAGCCTCGCGTGCGGAGCTGATTTTTTGTTTTTGCTCAAATCTTTTTGTAATACCTAAAAAAGCATTACTTTGCAGAGGTAAAAATAATAAAACTAAAAATAAAGGAAGTAATTTATTTGAAAACATTATTAACCCCCTTTATAATTAACTTTTCTTTTAGTTCCGGTAATGCTTGATAAGCTGAAAGGGCGCCTATTTCAATAGCTAAATTTGTTTTGGAAAGATCTGAAGAGGCTATTTCCCCGACTCTTGATAAAATAACAAAATCTGCATTTTGTTCGGATTTTTCTGTTAATACTGCACCCCTTAAATCTCCTATTCTTAAAACATAACCCATAATATTTGAAGGTTTAGTACCGGCAAAACTCGGCAAAGCATATACGGCTATTGTGAAATCCGCACCCATTTTTTTAACTAAATCTACCGGCATATAATCTACTATTCCGCCGTCAACTAAAAGGCGCTGGCGGTATTCAACAGGTTCAAAAACACCGGGCAAATTCATACTTGCCCTAACCCCTAAAGAGAGTGGGCCGCTGTCAAAAACCACCTTTTCGCCCGTCTTAATATCTGCAGATACACAGGCGAAAGGAATAGGTAAATCTTCATAATTTTTTGAGCCGACTTCTTTATCAATAAATTCCTGAAATTCCGCAGAAGAAAATAATTTTTCCGCAAACAAATATTTTAGTATACCGCCTATATTAAAATCCCTTGATATATAATTTGTTTTTATATTATTTACAAGATCCTGTAAATGTTCTAACGGTAAACCGGCATTATATAAAGCGCCCACGATACACCCCATAGAAGCACCGGACATATAATCAATCGGTAACCCCGCCTCGGACAAAACTTCCATAACGCCTATATGTGATGCGCCCCTTAAAGCGCCGGCAGATAAAGTTACCCCTATTGTAGGGCGTTTATCTTTAGGTAATTGTATTATTTCTTGCCAGGCGAAATCGCGCAAAATAGCGTCTTCTTCTTTTGTTGTTAAAGCAAAACATATTTGCCCTAAAGAAGAAAACAAATAAAATACTAAAAATATTTTTTTGAAACTAATTTTCATTTATTTTAAGTCTTTACCTACGGCATTTTCAAGCTTAGCTATTGCTAAAAGGTGTTCTTTTTGCGCTTCAAGGCTGTTTACTTTAGCTTGATAATAATAATTAAGTGCTTCAAAAGATTCTTTTAAAGATGAATTAGTTTTAAGGAAATTATTGAATTGATTATTAATCTTTTCCCAAGTTTTTATGCGGATAGGTGTTTCCGTTTGCCAAAAAATTAAATTATTATAAGCTTCTAAAACTTGAAGCCTGACGGAATCTTCAATAGATGCTTGCCTTAGTGCAGTTTGCCTTTGTTCTGCCCTTTTTTGTTTTATTTGAGTTCCGTAATCGTAACCCAAAGGAACTTTAACAGCTAAACTGACTTGCATATTTTCGCGTTTTAAATTATCTACGCCTTGCCTGTCATAAGAAGCACCGAGTAAAATATCAGGGTAACTTCTCGTTAAAGAAAGTTTAACGGCTATATTATCCATTTCAAGTTTATACATTGCGCTTTTGACTTCCGGCCTAAATTCCATAGCCCATAAATTTAACTTTTTTAAATCAACATCTATCGGGTTATAATCTAAAGTGCCTTGGAAGGAAACTTCGCTGTTAATTTCTTTATTTAAAATTTTTAAAAGGTTGATTTTTGCTTCATTTAATTTAGCTTTTGATTTTGCGGCTAAACTTTCAAAAGAGGCAATTTCTGCAGAAACTAAAATTTGTTGTGCCGGGTTTAACTCGCGGTTTTTGGCAATTAAATTCGCGCGGTTTAAAACTTTTTGTGCAAATTCATCCTGTTTTTCCTCATACAAATATTCATAAAAAGCGGTTTTTGCGGCAAATATTACGGCATTTTTTGCATTTTGGTAACGGCTTTGTGTTTCTTTATTTGAAGCGCGTGCTAAATCTAAAGTGCTTGAAATTCTGCCGCCGCCGTATATATATTGAACTGCTGAAATACCTACGCCGTAAAATAAATCTTGTTTTTTATGTTTTGCATCAGCTTCCAAAATTCTTTGACCGATCATTTCTGGCAAAATCATCGGGTAATCAAGATTATATGCGGTTACGGAACCGTTCAAGCTTAATTGCGGTAAATATAAAAATTTTGCTTCTTGTACGCGTTGTTCGGCAATAACTAAATCTTGTTCAATTAAAAGTAAATCGTAACTGTTTTCTAAAGATAAGCGTATAACATTTTCTAAAGACAATGGGGTTTTTTCATCTGACGAATATTTTAAGCGGTATTGCTGTGCTTGTAAATTTATGCAAAAACAAAAAAATAAAAAAATAAAAACAGGCAACTTTTTCATTTCTTATTCTCCTCTTTGGCAATAGTATCCAACATAGAATTAAATTCTTTAGCTAAATCGTCAAAAGCATCACCTTTGCGGAGATTAACGCGTGCTTGTTTGTTGCCTTTTTTAATTTCTTTACACACCTTTTCAAAATGATATACCGGCCCTGCAATTTTATGTGAAAGTAATGCCGATACTATTGCAAGTAAAGCAAAAAATATAGTGCTTTTCATAATTAAAGGGTATATCAAAGACGGTCCTTCTTCATAAACGCGGCGAAGTAAAACGGGGTGATCTTTAAATATATCTTGCATAAAAGTAAGGAATTGGTAACCGAATAATACCATCCCGAATAATACCGACAATAGTACAAATAAAACGAATTTTACTTGTAAACCTTTTTTAATAAATATTGTTTTTCTTTGTATTTTATCTGCCATAATTAATAAATAAAATTACGAATATCTCTAATATTATCCGGTTTTGTTATTACACGGATATTGTTAAGGTAATAGGCCTCTTTTTGGGCGGCAAAATCGTATTTATCGTGTGGGAATTCCAAGATAACAATATTATTTTCCAGATTTTCTAAACTATATACTATACCTTTACGCCAAGTATCTATTCTTGCGCTGTCGTCGTGTTTTTTGGGGTTAAAGTGATTAACTAAAACCACCATACCCTTTTTTAAATCATAGCCGTTTGATTCATAAGTGTTTATAATTGCGGCATCTTTTGTTTTGACTCTTTCACCTTTTCTCGGGCCGTTAGTAAATTCAAATTTGTAATTTCCTTTCTTGTCCGGACCGGAGACTTTTTTTGCTAAACCGTAATAAGCATAAAATTTATCTTCGTACATATATGGCAAGAAAGCCGAACGCCTTAATTTCTTTTCATAAGAAAGATTATTCCTGTTATAAGGTTCTTTTTTTATACAAGCACAAAAACTACCTATAACGAAAATTAATAAAAGAGGTAAAATAAACTTTTTCATTTTCATTATTATTCTCCGTAAATATTATTTCCTTTAAAATCTTGAGCAACTACCAAAGGCAAAGTATTTAGCGAAATTTCATATACCGCCTCCGGCCCAAGATTCGGGTATAATATAATTTTACTATTTTTTATGCTACTTCCGCCCAAAGCTCCAAGCCCACCTAAAGCCGCAAAATATATAACCTTGCCTTTCATATAGGCATTTACGTCGTTTGAGCGGGCCCCTTTGCCTATAATACCAATTATACCTGTTTTTTTGATAAATTCCTTACAAAATTTATCCATTCTTGAACTAGTAGTCGGGCCTAAAGCGCCGCTGGCTCGCCCCTTTCTTGTAGGTGTAGGGCCGGCATAATAAATTATTTTATTTTTTAAGTTTAGCGGAAAAACTTTTTCTTGTAATAATTTTTTATGTGCCATATCCCGCATAACATAAGCGGTTGAAGTTAAATATACAAAATCCCCGACTTTTAATTTTTTAAAATCTTCTAAACCGGGGTTTATAAGTTTTATTATTTTCATAATACAACCCCGGCGTGCCTTGAGGAGTGGCAACAAATATTTACGGCACAAGGTAAACTTGCAATATGGCAAGGTGCATATTCAATAAAAACTTTTAAGGCGGTAGTTTTGCCGCCGAAACCTTGCGCGCCGATATTAGTTTTGTTTATTTTTGTTAAAATTTCCTGTTCAAGTTTTTTATAATTTGAATTTTTGTTTTGTGTATTTCTAAGTAAAGCTTTTTTTGCAAGCAAAGCGCAGTTTTCAAAATTACCGCCCAGACCGATACCGATAATAAAAGGTGGGCAAGCACTTGCCCCTGCATTTTTTACAACAGATAATACAAATTCAATAATTTCTTCTTTTGATGCGGTTGGGTTAAACATTTTTATTTGGCTTTTATTTTCCGCCCCGCCGCCTTTTAACATTAAATTTATTTTTAATTTATTGCCTTTAACAATTTTATAATGAATCATTGCCGGCGTATTTGTTTTGGTATTTTTGCGGTTAAATAATGGGTCTAAAACAATGGATTTTCTTAAGTAATATTCCTTAAAACCTTTTTTTATACCGTCTTGTAAAGCACTTTCCAAAGAGCCTTTGATTTGCACTTGTTCGCCGATTTCTACGAATAAAACTGCGGTTCCCGTATCTTGACAGAGAGGGAAAATTCCTTTCTTTGCAATATCTACATTTTTCAAAGTTAATTTTAAAATTTCTTTGGTTAACCCTTTTTCTTTTTTAGCGGCAGTTTTAAGGGCAGTAATAATATTTGCGGGTAAAGTATAAGCTGCTTTCCCGCACAAATCAGCTACTGTGTTTATAATTTCACTATTTGTTATTACGCGCATAAGAAACAGTTTCTTTCAATGATTTTTTAATTAAATCTTTAGGTAATTTTTGTATTAAACCCGTTTTAGTTAAAAGCGCAAGTTCCTTTTTATTTTGTGCAATATCTTGTTTTACAATTTTATAAACTTCCGCGGGTGTAATTTTTATTTGGTTTATGTTTTCTTTTATTGCTTGCGCGGCTACCGCTTTTGCAGTTAAAGGGTAAACTTCTTCGTCTTGCATTAGCGGTAAAATGAAATCTTGTTTTAAACCGAGGTCTTGCGCCCTTTTAGCTATTGCTTTTGAGGCAGCAAGCGCCATAGTATCCGTTATTGTTTTAGCTCTACAAAGCATGGCACCTTTTAAAATACTTGGAAAACATAAAGAGTTATTTACTTGGTTTGGGTAGTCCCCTCTGCCTGTTGCTACGATAAAAGCACCGTGTTCTTTTGCAACTTCGGGGTAAATTTCAGGTACTGGGTTAGCGCATAAAAAAGTTATCGGTTTTGATGCCATAGTTGAAATTAAATTAGGGTCAAAAGTATTAGGGCCCGATTTTGATAAAGCGATAACAACATCAGCATCTTTAAAAGCTTTTTCTTTTGTTTGCACTTGCCCTAAATTTGTTTTTTGGCAAAGTTCCCATTGTACAAAAGAGGTCGGGCTTGCTTTTATATCTTTTCGTTTTCTGCTTAATGCGCCCAAATGGTCAAACATAATTATATTTTTGGGATTTGCACCGCTTAAAAGTAAAAATCTTGCAACGGTAGTATTTGCAGCGCCTGCACCGAACAAAACTATTTTTACATTTTCAATTTTTTTATTTACGAGTTTTAAAGCATTTATAAGTCCTGCCGTTATTATACAGGCAGTTCCTTGTGCGTCGTCATGCCAAACGGGGATATTGCAATTTTTGCGTAAATCTTCAAGCGCGATAAAACAATTCGGTTGGCTGATATCTTCCAAATTTATAGCGCCGAAACTCGGTGCAAGCATTGTAACAAAATCAATAATTTTTTTGACACTTTTACGGCCGAGTTCGTCGCGGCTGTCTAAACATAAAGGTACAGCTTCCAAACCGCCAAGATAACTCATAAGCAAAGCTTTGCCTTCCATTACCCCAAGGCCGCCGCTTGGGCCGCAATCGCCGTCGCCTAAAACGCGGGTACTGTCACTGACTATCGCCACACGGTTTGCCCTTGTAGTATATAAAAAAGAATTTTGTTGTTCCTTTTTTGTTTCTAAGGAAACAGACGATACCCCCGGTGTATACCATAAATCAAATAAATCTTTATCATCTAGCGGAACTTTGACGGAAGTTTTTAATTTGCCCTTGTAAAATTTATGTAATTTTAATGATAAATTTTTTAAAAAATGAGTATATAATTCCGCTTGTTTTTCTTTGGGTAATTTTTTAATTAAAGGTTCTGCTAAAAATTGTTTTTTTAAATTTAATGACATATTTTACTCCTGCAAATTATTTTTTAGGTTGTATTATTTTATTACCTTTTTCCATATCAAAAATCTCTATGGGTTGTTCTAGCGGTTGTTGTTCGGATTCTTGCTTTTTTAATTGTTTTTGCCCTTTTTCCGTTAAAGCTTTTATCATTTCAGCATTTTGTTGTATTTGTTGTGGGTGTAAAGAGTTTATTTTAATATCTTCCTCTTTGACCGTAGTTAATACAGAACCATTTTGTAGTGTGTGGGTATAATCTCTATCTGAAACATAAAGTAAATTTGTTCTTTCCTCTTGTACTAAATCGCCGATTTGGGTTTTGTCTACTATAACACCTTTGTAATATACGCCGTTTTTCCCCATATATTGCTTCGGTAAATTTTCCAATTGGCTTGGGTTTTTAAGCCAATAGGAATTATTAGGATCGGTTAAAATAAATACTTTATTTTCATCTTCAGTAGGAAAGGCAAGGACGGTGTGTGCGTCTGTATTTCCTTCTTGTGTTAAAGCATAGTAATTGTTTAAATCATCTGTTAATTTCTCTGCTACCGATATATCATCTGTAATTGAATAAGTTACACTTTCCAAAACTTTTGATAAATCTGACTCATTTTCATTAGGACCTATAATGTGTACCATGACGGGGGCATCATTATTGTTTCTTATACTTTCTTCGTCGTTTAATTTAGATGCCACGGGGTAAAAATTCCTATCTGTAGATATTATATTTATATCGGTTTTATCACTTTGTGTGGTTATTCCGTTTAATTCATTTGTAAATCTATCCAAATCAGATTCTTGGGAAACGACATTTGTTATTGAGGAAGATTGTTCCACAATTAAAGGTGCAGTATCGCAAGTGAAATTATTATTTCCCATTTGTATAATACCGATACTATCAGGCACAAACGGTTCGGGTTCTGTTTGAACATGTACGCTTTCTCCTGTATTTTTCCCGCAATTTAATTCATGAATTTTATCAGCATAATCTTGTGCAAAATTTTGATTTCCTGCAATAACGGTATCGCTTTCTTCGGGGGTTGCCGGCGGAGTTGGCGTTTCAGTAGGGTTATTCGGTGTAATTTCATTAGAGTTGGTAGTATTGTTATTTAAGAAGTTATTTACGATAGCATTTTCAAAGGGTTTATTTATACTTATACCTTGTGTTAATGCCCCGCTGTTTATTTTGTCTTTTACCAAATTATATGCTGCGTGTATACTTCTGATGGAGGCTGTGGCGACATCGGCATAATCAATATTATCATTTTGTAAATTGCCCGTATTATCATTTTGATATTTATAGTAATTTTTTTGTGAATTTCTTTTTATAGGGTTATTTTGATTATCATTATATTTGTGTTTGTTTGCCATATAAGTATTAATATCTGTGGATGATTCTTTAGGTAATTCGGTTACATAGGAAACTGTCAAATTTCCTTGTTCATCAGCTAAGTAGACGGCTTTTTTACCTAATTTACTTGCTACTCTTGTATGATATCTGTTCAAGGCACCTTCTATATGTTTTTTATCGGCATTTTTGGGGTAAGTGCCGTTCTTATAAAATTTATTTTTATGATAATACCCTTCTTGTACAGGGTGCAAAATTAAACCGTCATTGGTACGAACAGTTCCTTTTTGTAAATTTATGGTAGTATCATCTTGAGCTTTTGAATTATTTGCATAAACAGTATCTTCTTCATCGTCGTCATTATAAGCGAATAAGTCTCTAGGTGTTATTGGGATATCTTTATCTTCTTTATCGTTTGTATTTCTTATATTTTCTGATTTTTTTGTTTCTTCTATTTGTTTTATTTCTTCTTTTTCTTCTTCCTGTATTTGTTCAATAATTTCTTTCGGAGTAGGTGGGGGATTAGTTTTATCTACCCCTATTTTATAAAATTGTTTAAAGCGTTTTGCATATTCTTGAATAGGGTTATCTTTTGGGAAAATCGGCAAAGGGCTATCCTCATGCTCATAGGTATTTTTTTCCATTGGAAATTTAATCGTTCCCTGTTCAGGAAATATTACAGGCAATAATAAAAATATTATGATGAGCAGTATAAATATTTTAAAAATATTTTTGTAATTAAATAAATCTTTAAATTGCATAATATCCCCAAAATAATAAATATTTCTACTCTTATATTATAAGTTAAACTTATCTGTTTATCAAGGGGGGATTATTTAATAATCTTTTTGATTTGCGCTTGTTTGGCCGCTGCCAAACGCGCTAAAAAATCTTGTTTTAATTTAATTTGTGCCTGTAAAGGCGCAGATTTTAAATGACATATTGCAATAGCCGCGGCATCAGCGACATCATCGGGGTTTAAAACTTCTTTTAATTTCAAAGTTAATTGTACCATGCGCTGCATTTGTTTTTTATCTGCCGCCCCACTGCCGCTTATTGTTAATTTGACGCGCTTTGCAGGATATTCGTAAACTTCCAAATTGTTTTGAGCTATTGCAAGCATTATTACGCCGCGTGTTTGAATTGTGTGGGACATCGTCATAGCGCGCTTTAAAAAAAACATTGCTTCAAGTGCGGCTACTTGCGGTTTAAATTCTTGTATTACTTTTTGGACTTCTTCATAAGTTTGTTTTAGGCGGATTTGGAAAGGCAAATCTTTATCAGTATGTATTAACCCTGCTGCTTGCAAAACAATGCCGGTTGGGCTTTTTTCAATTATAGCCCAACCGGTTCTGTCTAAACCAGGGTCAATGCCCAAAACTTTATTTGTCTTCAATTTTGGCTAAAACCTCGTCAGAGATTTTATCATTTGAATAGACCTCTTTAGTATCGTCGTGTTCATCTAATGTTTCAATTAAGCGTACGATTTTTGAGGCCGCTTCCGCATCGGTTATTTCCACTTCGTTAGACGGTAACATAGTAATTTCCGCAGAAGCAAGTTTTATACCTTTGCCTTCTAAAGCGGCTTTTACCGTTTCAAAAGTATCAGGTGCGGTTATAACTTCAAAACCTTCTGCGGAAGTTTTAATATCTTCTGCGCCGGCTTCTAAAGCTACATCCATTAAAGTTTCTTCGCTGGCATCTTCTTTGCTTACCAAGATAACACCTTTTTTGCTAAACATATAAGATACGCAGCCGGAAGTACCTATTGCACCGCCGTGATTTTGGAAGATCTTACGGATTTCTGCAAAAGTTCTGTTTTTATTATCTGTTGTACACTCAACGATAACAGCAACAGAATTCGGCCCGTAACCTTCATAAGTTATTTCTTCATAAACTGTACCGGGGAGTTGCCCTGTACCTTTCATAATTGCGCGTTTTACGTTTTCAGCAGGCATATTTGCTGCTTTTGCGTCATCTACCGCTTTGCGTAAACGGGCATTACTGCCGAGGTCCGCACCGCCGATTTTTGCGGCGATAGTGATTTCCCTAATAAGTTTTGTAAATACTTTACCTTTTTTGGCATCTACTAAAGCTTTTTTGTGTTTAATACCTGCCCAATGTGAATGTCCACCCATAATAAAACTCCTTATTTAGCTTCCGGCTTTGCGCTTTCAGCAGTTTGTTTTTCTTCTTCTTCGGTTTCTTCTTCTTCAAAAGAACCTTGTAAAAGTTGGCCTAATGTTGGGCGCGGGGCCTGTTTTAAATATTGGGCAACAACTTTTCTGTTTTGAACTTGGTCAAAGCGTCTGATTGAAAGGTTGACTACATAATTTACACCGTCTACACCGATAACGGCTACTGATACTGTATCACCGACTTTACCTTCAAAACCTTCATTATATTCTTGTGCAGCAATATAACCTTTAGTTTTATTTTTTGTACCGAGTTCAACTTCCAAACCTTCCGGTGTAACTTTTGTAATTACGGCTTTTGTGGTGCTCATATAAGGGTAGCGTCTCTTTAACATATCGGCAGGATTTAAGAAAAGCTGTTTAATGCCGAAAGTTAAATTGCCGGTTTCTGGGTCAATAGCCAAAATTTTGGCTTTGATGCGTTGGCCGCGCCTGTAATTTTCTAAAATAACTTGCGGGTCTTTCCAGGCGATATTTTCCAAGCTTACTAAACCTTCAATACCGTGGAAGCGCAAGTGTAAGCAATCTTTACCTACTTTTGAAACGACTACTCTTAAAGTATCACCTACTTTAATTTCTTTTAAAACTTCTGCGCGGCGTACTGCTTCATCTTCTTCCAAAACTTGTTTTCTTGAAATGATAAGTTTTTGTTTTTCTTTTGAAAATTCTACGATTGAAGCTTTAATTTTTGCATTTTGCGGCAAATAATGTTTGTAAGCGGTATGTAATTCAGATAATGAAAGCGGCATAAAGCCGGGCACACCGTTAACTTCCACTTTATAACCGCCTTTTACACAAGCGGTAATTAAACCCCGAACTCTTTGGTTATTTTCAAAAGCTTCTTTGCAGCGTGTCCAACCTACTGTTTCAATGGCTTTTTTATGGGATAATATGCTATGGCGTTCATCGCCGCCTTTTTTAACTAATACTGCGGTAACTGTTGAACCTACGGTTGGCACTTCCTTTCCTTCAAAATCGCTTAAAGGAATGAGGCCTTCTTTCTTGCTGCCCACATCAACCAAGACATTATCTTGCGAAAGTTGTACAACCGTTACTTCCACAATTTCTTTTTTATTTAATTTGTCTTGCATTTCTTCTTGTTGGGCAAACAACTGGTCCATAGTCATCTCTTCATTAGTTTGGGTTGTCTGCATATCTTTATTTTCAGGGTTTGTCATACTTAGTTTTTTACCTTTTTTATACTTGATAAAAAAGGCGTATCCTCCGTTTATTTTATTTTAACTTAATAATTTCTTGCATCACTTTATCAGCGAAATCTTGGAACTGCTCTTTTATCGGTTTATCTTCTTGCTTTTCAAGCATAAAAGGTTTACCGATTACTATTTTTAAATTCCTTGTAAAAGGCATTTTTTCCATATTAAATACCTTTATAGGAACTACAGGTGCTTGACAATGCCAAAGCAAAAAACCTATACCTGCTTTTGGCTTTAAAGGTTTACCTGTTTTTGAGCGTGTACCTTCCGGGAAAATAAATAAGGCCTTGCCTTCTTTTATAACTTTTAATGCTTGTTTTAAGGACTGCATATCGCCGCCCTTTTTGTACCTATCTATGGCAATAAAGCCAAAACTTTTCAACATTGCCCCGAGTATAGGGACGCTCAAAATTTCTTTCTTAATTATGTATATAGGGTCTCTTTTTAAACCTACAAATCCGCCTACAAAAGGGGGGTCGAAATTTGAAACATGGTTACATGCCAAAACTACTGCCCCGGTTTGAGGTATATTTTCAAGCCCTATAACTTGAATTTTATAGAAGATGCTGTAAAACATCCTCGCACTAAATTTTACCAAATTAAGAAGCATTTTTGTGGCTTAACTCCAAAACTTTATTTATCACTTCTTCCAAAGTAAGGGTAGAAGTATCTATTAAAATTGCATCTTCGGCCGGTTTTAATGGGGCTGTTTTACGGGAAGAATCCCGCTCATCGCGTGAAATTATTGATTTTA
The DNA here is from genome assembly GCA_045658545.1 of Elusimicrobiaceae bacterium. GTDB lineage: Bacteria > Elusimicrobiota > Elusimicrobia > Elusimicrobiales > Elusimicrobiaceae > Proelusimicrobium. The sequence goes on along the minus strand of JAZOVE010000026.1, from coordinate 17,507 downwards.
AAATTTCTTCGTAATTTGCTTCTTGGCCTTTTTCTTTTAATTGTAAAACGCGCCTGTTTGCACGCGCTTCGGCAGATGCTATCAGATAAAATTTTATCGGTGCATTTGGGGCAATAACGGTGCCGATATCACGCCCTTCCATTACAAGCCCGCCTTCTTCAGCCATAGCTTTTTGTTTATTTGTTATTACGGCACGCGCTTTCGGTAAAGCAGAAGTTATACTTGCAGCCCTTGCGACTTCTTCACTAAGCAAAGTATCACCCAAAAACTTACCGTCAACTAAAACTTTTAAATTACTGTCTTCTTCTTTTTCAAAACCCCAAACTATATTTTTTGCGGTTTGGAAAACAGCTTCTTCATTTTGTAAATTAACATTGTTTTTTAGAACTTTCCAACCAAGGCAGCGGTACATTATACCTGTACTTAAAAAACCAAGGCCGTAATGTCTAGCAAGTGCTTTACCTACGGAAGTTTTACCAACCCCGGCAGGCCCGTCAATAGCTATAAGAAGTTTTTTATTTTCCATATTATAATTTGAACCCTTCAACTGTTGCCCCTTTTACTAAAAGTTTTATTGTTTCCGGTGTTGTAGAGTTAGCTAAAGCATTATCCAAAGTTACTTTTCCCTGCGTATATAAGCGTGCAAGGGATTGGTCAAAAGTACACATACCGTAATAATCACCGTTAAGCATAGCTCTATTAATTTCAGACATTTTATTATCTTCTATGCTTTTTTTGATTTGACCGGTAGGTAGCATTATTTCCAAAGCAGGGATTAAACCACCATTTGTTTTCGGTAATAATCTTTGACAGACAATACCTCTGAGCAAATCGGCTAATTGAAATCTTACTTGACTTTGTTGCTCTGAAGGGTAAGATTCTATTACGCGGGAAATTGTTTGTACCGCGTCAATTGTGTGTAAGGTAGAAAGCACTAAATGCCCCATTTCAGCAGCCAGTATTGCTGCACGAATAACTTCTATATCCCTTAATTCACCTAACATAATTACATCAGGGTCTTGACGCAAAGCATAGCGAAGCGCAGAAGTATAAGATAAAGTATCAGTTCCCAAAGATAATTGGCTGATTATTGCTTTTTGTTCCATGTGCACAAATTCAATAGGATCTTCAACTGTTAAAATGTGGCAGGCGCGTGTGCGGTTAATAGTATCAATCATGGCTGCCAAAGTGGAAGATTTACCGGAACCCGTCATACCTGTTACCAAAATTAAACCGCGCCTATTTTCTGTCATTTTAGTTAAAGTTTCACTTGGCAAATTAAGTTGTTCAAAAGTAGGTATTTGCAGGGGAATATGCCTTACGGACATACACATTTTCCCTGATTGCCTGTAAATATTGAACCTAAAGCGGCCATGTTCTTTTGCATCCAAAGCAAAGTCAACACTGAGGTTCTTTTCAAGTAAATTTTTATCCCTTTCGGTCATTATGGCAGATGCTATTTTTTTAACTTCATCGTTAGTAAGGAAGCAATTTTCGATAGCTCTTATTTTACCGTCTATACGGACAAAAACATTTGAGTTTCCCCTAATGTGAAGCCCTGTTGCTTTATTATCAATTACGGTTTTAAGTAATGTGTTTAAACTTACTGCCATATTATTTAACCTCCTGGTTTTGCCGCTTTATAGCGGGTACATGTTTTCTAAAATCTATCGGTGCGCCCCAGCGGTTTTCTTTAGCTAAAGCGGAATTTTTTGTAACTGTTTTTGTATTTGAATCTTTTGGGAAATTTGTTGCAATAACTACCACTTTTAAAGAATCTTTATCAAGTTTTTCATCGTAAGTTTTACCTATTTTTACAAGTGCCATACTGCTTGTATATTGCCTAACGGTATTCATAACTTCAAGTTCTTCGCTCATTGCAAGTTCGCCTGAATAATTAAAAGATACAAGTAATCCTTTAGCCCCGTTTATATTTGTATTTTCAAGTAAAGGTGATGTTAAAGCTTGCCTCAAAGCATTTATATGTCTATCTTTACCGGATGCCTCTCCTATACCTATTAAAGCACAGCCTGAATGTAACATAATGCGCTTTAAATCGTTATAGTCGATGTTCATTTCCCCCGGTTTTATGATTACTTCGGATATACCTTTTACAGCTCTCAAAAGGACATCGTCAACTTGCCTGTAAGCGGCGGTGCTTGCTGTTTTTTTATCTATAATTTCAAAGATACGTTCGTTTGGGATAATTAAAGTGCAATCGGCATATTTCTGTAATTCTTCTATGCCTTTTTGGGCCCTTGTTGCTTTAATATAACCTTCATAGTTGAAGGGGCGTGTTACTACGGCTACTACTAGAATATCGTCTTTATATTTTTCTTTTGCTACTTTCGCCAAAACAGGGGCTACACCTGTTCCTGTTCCGCCGCCCATACCTGCGGTTATAAAGAGCAAATCGGTATCCATAACCAAATCTTCAAGTTCGGCGATAGATTCTTCTGCGGCCTTCTTGCCAAGTTCAGGGTCTCCGCCGACTCCTAACCCTTTAAGCAAACTGTTACCGACTTGCAAGAGGTAAGGTGCTTTGTTGCGGCCTAAATCTTGGGCATCGGTATTTACTGCGATAAAGTCTACATCATCAATGCCGGCTTCCATCATGTGGTTTATTGCATTTCCGCCGCCGCCGCCGATACCTACGCATTTAATCTTTGCCTTTTTACCGGCAAGGCTTTGCATAGTTCTAAAAGTTGCTTCAAATTTATTTTTTTCCGTCATATTAACCGCCGAATATATCCAAATTTCTTAATTTATTCATAAAATCTTTAAACCAATTGTTTGAACGGGATGTTCTCTTTGAATTACTGTCAAGTATTTCCCTGCTGGCAACAAAATAAGCCAAAGAAACTGCAGTCGCATATTTTGGGTTTAAAAGTTCTTCATCGCATTCCACTAAATCTTTTTGAACTGTTGAACAAAGTACTTCGTTTATATTTAAGCTTGTACGCGCTTGTTCTTGAATTCCGGGTAATAAAGAGCCGCCGCCTGTTAAAACTGCGGTGCTTGCACAGTCGTAAAAACCGCTTTCCTGCATTTTTTCTTTTACTGTTTCAAAAATATCTTGTACACGCGGGCGTATAATATCTAAAAGATAATCGCGGTTAATTTTTGTTTCTTTTTGGCTATGGATTGGTTTAATTACAATTTCCGTTTCCCCATTTGAATCAGGGAAAGTTGTACCGTATTTTATTTTAATTTCTTCAGCATCTTTATGGGAGAGGCGCAAAACTTTTGCTATGTCATTTGTAATGAGATCAGAACCTAATTTTATATCGTAAGAACATCTTAAAGCACCGTCTATATAAATACCTGCGGAGGTATTATCTTTGCCGATATCTATTAAAAGTGCGCCTGCCTCTTTTTCTTCTTGTGTTAAAACTGCTTCCGCTAAACATACAAGCCCGTAAAAGCGGCCTGTAATATCTAATTCCGCTTTATCAAAAGCTTTGTTTAAATTGTTTGAAGTTGCATTTAAGCCGACTGTTATATGCACGTCAACATCTAAGGAAGTCGCTTCCATACCTTCGGGGTTTTTTACGGGTTGCCTGTCTATATAAAACCCTTGCGGAACAATGCTTAAAATTTCCATATTATTTTTTATCGGTATGCTTTTTGCGGCGGTTATAGCTTGTTCAATATCTTCAGGTGTAATTTCTTTATCAACGCGGGCTATATTAAATGAACCCCTGTTTGTATAACTTTCAATATGTTCGCCGCGAAGGGCAATATATAAAGCTGTGATTCTCGCTTGTGCGGTTTCTTCCAAATAATGTATGGTTTCTATGATTGTGGCGGTTGTATCCCGCATATCACAAACAATTCCGCCGTCGAGGCCGTCGCATCTAAACTCTTTCCCTGCCACTATTTTTACTATATTATTTTGTTGATCTACCGTTGCAGCTACGGCGGTAATTTTGCCGCTACCGATATCCAAAGCCGCTATTAAATTTTGTTTTGCCATTTTATAAATCCTTGTAATCTTGCTTTAAATAAACTTTCCCCTTATTAAAGTAAGTAAAATCTACAAAGTATGGGGGGGTAAAATTTTTCTTTTGTGAAATTTTTAATATTTCCGTTAAGACGGAAAGTTGATTTTTAACCTCTTTAAAATCTTTTAATTTTACGGGGCCGTATTTCGTTTCAAAAGTAGCGGTTTGATCCGTTAAATTAATAGATACTTTATCTGTTTTGCGTAAAGATGTTGCTTTAATCTCTTTAATAAATTGTACCAATTCTTTGGCTAAAATTTCACTTTCTATTTTACCATTTAAAAAGATATTAAGAAACCCCCCATTTTTTTGCGGGTCATTGTCTTGGAAAATTAGGCCTTCTTCCGTTATAAAAAAGTTATCGTTTTGGGTTGTAATTTTTGCGTAAGGTTCAAACTTTTCGCTTGTTATTAAAAGTTCTTTTGTAAAAATTTTCCTTTTTACTTTTATGCTTTTTATATTTTTTATATTTTCGTTTAGGTAAATTTCCAAGTTTTTTGCCTGTTTGTTCGCGAAAGGAATATTTGTTTTTATTTCTTGTTCATTTAAGGTTTTTTCAATTTCCGTTTTTAAATTATCAGTCGGTGCTTGAACATTAATTTGCTTAATTTGCCAAGTTAAGAAGGTAGGCATTTTAAAGTTTTCTATATAACTTTTACTTTGTTGCCAAAGCAAGTAGGCACCTTCAAGCAAGACAATAACCGTCAAAAAAACAGCTATTTTTTTGATACGCGCTTTACGGGCATAACGTCTGTTTACAGGCCTTATAAATCTTTTTTTTACAGGTGTGTACATTTAGTTACATTATATAAAATTAGTGCGCTGTATGTTAATAAAAAAACCTGCAAAAGCAGGTTAATAAAAATATGAAATAAAAAACGCCCCCTAGGAGAATCGAACTCCTCTCACCAGATTGAAAATCTGGTGTCCTAGCCGATAGACGAAGGGGGCATTTTGCGCTCTGTGAGACTTGAACTCACGGCCTCCCGCTTAAAAGGCGGATGCTCTACCACTGAGCTAAGAGCGCTTAAAAAACTAAAATTAAAGAGCAAAAAAATATTGGGTTCAAACCCAACACCTATATTATAACAAATTTTTTTAAAGGTGTCCAGCATTTTGTTTTGGCTGTTTAAAAGCCGGAAGGAAAACCTGAAAAACCTAACACAAATATTATAGCAAATTTTTAGATGTTTAGAAAATCCCCGTCGTACGGTGCAAATGTTTTTGTAAAGTAAACACTTGCGGCTACAAGGGCCTCATCGCGTTTTTCGAGCGTAGAATAATCATCTGCTTTAAAGTGAATTAATGCCAAAAGTTTTGCTTTTGCTTCAGCGGCTGCTTGGGCTGCTTGCTCAGGTGTTAAGTGATGGTTACCCATCGGTTTATTTGGTAAAAACGAACACTCCGTAATAAGCAAATCAGCATCCTCCGCAAGTTTTATTAAGTTTTCGCAAGGGCCTGTATCAAGCGCAAAAGTTAAAATTTTATCTTCGGCACTTATGCGAAAGCCGATAGTTTTAACCGGATGAATAAGCGGTAAATATTCAAGCTTAAAAGGTAAATTTTTTGCTTTGGAAAGCGGCACAATTTCCGTCGGCATTTTTAAATCTTTTGGGGCCGGCATATAAGGGGGGCGCATAATATTTTGAAGGTCTAATAAAGAAGAATCTTCCACCAAAATTTTTATACCTTGTTTGAATTTAAAAAGCGGTAAAACTTGCAAACCTTCAATATGGTCCAAGTGCAAATGTGTGAGAAGTAAAAATATAGGTTTATCTTCCTTAATTAAATCGTGTACTTTATATAAACCGCCGCCGGCATCTAAAATAATGTAGGCATCTTTTGTTTCGGCTAAGACGCAAGTTGAGTGGCCTGTATAAGTATTGAACCAACCGTTAGTTCCCAAAAAAGTTACCTTCATAATTACCTCGTTACGAATAATGTTAATTAGTGTGCATGTTCTTGCAAATTTAAGCGCTTTTTAATTTTTCAGCTCCTAAAGTACCGATACGTCGCTACGCTCCTCTACTTCGTGGTACTAGTCGTCGCAGTAAAAATTAAAAATCATCTTAAATTTGCTGCGTCGCACAAAATGTTTTCGCACGCTTCGGTTCTGTACTTTAAAGGTTTTTAAGAGCTTTAAAAAATATTTAACTGATGTCGCGCGCGGTTTAGCTTTATTTTATTTTATCAAATAGAAAATAAAAAATCATCTTAAATCTGCTGCGTAGCGCGATATTACGTACGTGCACTGCGGTTTTGCGCTCTAAAGTTATCAAAGTAAAAATCAAAATTTCCTTTTTTTATTTTCAGCAAAGATCGTCGTGATTTGCGTTTTTTTTTTTTTTTTCTTAAAATATATCTATGGGTGTTTTATAAACACCGTATAACTCATTTTAGGAGAATTTATGTTTAAAATAAAAATTGGTCCCAAAGGTTTTACATTACTTGAACTTTTAGTAGTTGTTTTAATTATCGGAGTGCTTGCCGCAATTGCAATTCCTCAATATAAAAAAGTTGTGGTAAAAGCAAGAGTGGTAAGCATTTTACATATTATGAGACGTTGGTCTGATGGTTTACAAGAGTGGGCCCTAAAACATGGAAATTATTGTAAAGTTACAAATTCAGAAGGAAATTGTTCTGAATTATTAACATTGTCAAATTTAGATATTATATTGCCCAGTGAATGGTACAACCATTTCTCAAATACTAAATCTTGTAAGAATACTTATTGGTGCGACAGTAAACAATGGAGTTGTTATTACTCTGATAAGGGATACATTAGATGTAGTGATAAAAAAAATAACTATGACATTTTTATATATCTTCAAGATTTTTTTAAGAATGAATTGCGCGGAAAAATAACTTGTGAAGCTTCAGCATCTTCCGGGGCAGGTCCTCGTTTTTGCGCTAAATTTGGCGGTAAAAAAATGAAAAATGTTTGTAGTGAGTGGTGGTGTGAAGTGTATGAGCTTTAATTAAAATTTTATTTAATAAATATCAGTCAAATTTTTTTACGAACTAACCCCCAAAGCATTTGCCTTGGGGGTAATTTCGTAAATAATTAATCAACTATTCGCCTAAAATTTCTTTCGGGGTGTTGATAATTGCCTTTCTTAAGAAAGGTTTTTTAATAAGTTCTTTCTTTAAAGATTCATCACGAAGTTTGTTTCTGTAACTTATGCTTTCAAAAGAATAGTGGAACTTTGTGTGAATATCATAAGTGCCGTTACAGATTGCGGCAACATCTTCCGCAAAAACCGCTTCTTCATCAGTCGGAATTACAAAGACCTTTACTTTGGAATCTTCCGCGGAAATTAAACTTTCCGCATTTCTTGTCATGGCGGCAAAATTGCGTTCTTTATCAACTTTTATACCGAGATATTCAAGCCCTTCCAAAGATTTTTGCCTGTATACCGGTCCGCGTTCACCGACACCTGCGGTAAAAACAACGGCATCAAGTTTCCCTTCTAAAGCAGCGGAATATGCACCGATATATTTTTTAATACGGTAAGCTTCCATTTCAATGGCGAGCTGGCAACGTGCGTCACCTTTTTCGGCATTAATTTCAACATCGCGCCTATCCTGATATTTACCGGTTATACCAAGAACACCTGATTTTTTATTCAAAATTTTGTACATTTCTGCAGGTGCAATATTTTCACGTTCCATCATTTGGAAGGCAACTGAAGCATCAAAATCGCCGCAGCGTGTACCCATAACTAAACCTTCAAGCGGTGTTAAACCCATTGAGGTATCAAAAGAAAGGCCGTTTTTAACTGCGTTCATACTTGAACCGTTACCGATATGGCAGATAATTAAATTGCAGTCAAAAGGATTTTTTCCAAGCAAAGCTGCTGCGCGTTTTGCATTATATAAATAGGAAGTACCATGTGCACCGTATCTGCGCATTTGGTATTTTGTATACCACTCATAAGGGAGTGCATACATGTAAGAACTTGCCGGCATAGCTTGGTGCCAAGCGGTATCGGCAATAACTACATGTTTAATGTTCGGCATTACGGAAATTGCCGCTTCCATACCCATAACATTTGCGGGGTTATGCAAAGGTGCAAGTTGTGCAATTTCTTTTAAATAGGCAATAATTTCCGGTGTAATAATTTCAGATTTCGCGAGTTTACCGCCGTGAACTACGCGGTGCCCTACTGCGCTGATAACAGACATATCTTTAATAACACCGATTTTTGGGTCAGTTAAAGAACTTAAGACCTTTTCAATACCTACTTTAAAATCAGGGCAGTTAAAAGTTACTTCATATTTTTCTTTACCGGGGGCTTCTTGTGTCATTTGAGCATCAGTATAGCCGACGCGTTCAATAAGCCCGACGGCAATATTCATTTTTTGGTCCCAATCAAAGAGGTTATATTTGATTGAGGAACTTCCGCAATTTAAGGATAAGATAATCATTTTTTTCTCCGTTTAAATAGTATATATGTATATTTTACAATATTTGCTTTTAATTGCTCAATTAATTGTATAATATAATTATGAAATTAAGTAATAAAGCAACCCAAATAGGTGATTCACCTACATTAAAATTAAATGCAAAAGTCGCAGCATTAAAAAAAGAAGGGCAACCCATTGTCCATCTTGGCGGCGGTGAGCCTGAGTTCCCTGCCCCTATTGCTGCCGTTGAGGCCTTGGTCAAAAAAGCACAAAGCCGCAAAATAAAATACTCGCCTGCGTCCGGCACGCCTGAACTTAAAAAGGCGGTTACCAAATTTACTAAAGAGGTCTACGGTATAGAGGTAGAAAATAAAAACGTGGTAATATCAGTCGGCGCAAAACAAGCAATATACGATTTCTTGCTCTGTACTGTAAACGAAGGTGATGAAGTTATTTACCCCGTTCCTTATTGGGTAAGTTATCCGGAAATGATTAAGCTTGTCGGCGGTGTTCCGGTTGAAGTGCGCCCATCAAAAGGCCTTCAAATTACTTTAGAAGATTTACTTAGCAAAGTTACCGCAAAAACTAAAGCTATAATGATTAATGTTCCCAATAACCCCAGCGGTTTAATGTATCCGGAAAGTTTCGTTAAAGCCGTTGTGGAAATGTGCGAACAAAAAAATATCTGGCTTTTGACAGACGATATTTATAACCGTTTGGTTTTTGATAACAACAAATATGTCAGCCCGTTTAAATATGCAAAAAACCCGCAAAATATTTTGGCTGTTAACGGCGTATCAAAATTGTATGGTTTGACGGGTTTGCGTATCGGTTGGGGTGTTTCTTTTAACACAGAACTTATTGCCGCTATGGGCCGCATGCAAGCACAAACAACTTCTTGCAACAGCTCACTTTGCGAAGCAGGTGCTTTAGGTGCTTTGGAAGGCGACCAAGGTGTTATTGAAGAACTCCGCAAAAATTTAGAACATAACAGAAATGTTTTGCTTGGTGAACTTGCCAAAATTAAAGATATTGAAGTTATCACTCCGCAAGGAACATTTTATTCCTTCGTAAATATCTCAAAGTATAATAAGAGTTCCATGGCCTTTGCGGAATTTTTACTTGATAAAGTTATGCTTTCCGTAGTACCGGGTGCAAACTTCGGTATTGACGGTTATGTCCGCATCAGCTATTGCGCCAGCGAAGAAAATATACGCGAGGGCTTAAGGCGTATGATTTGGGCTTTAGATAAAAATGCCACCGAGCCTATTGAAATTGGCGGCAAAACGGTTAAAAAGGATTGGTAATTATGAAAAAAATTAATGCAAGTGCTTATGAGAGCAAATATGGTTTAGACAATATCGGCATTAAAACAAATAAAACCGTATATTGGAATTTAAATACCGAAGAGTTATATGAAATGGCCCTTGCCAAAGGCGAAGGCAATATAACTTACGGCGGTGCTTTTTGTACGGAAACAGGCAAATTAACCGGCCGCGCTCCAAATGACAGGTTTTTTGTCAAAACCCCTGAAGTTGCAGATAAAATCTGGTGGAACAAAAGCAATAAACCGATAGAAGAAAAATATTTTGATATTCTTTTTGAAAAAGCCAAAAAGTATATGGAAAATATTGACCTTTTTGTACGTGATGCTTATGTCGGTTCAGCGGAAGCTTCAAGGATGCCTATTCGCGTAATTTCAGAATATGCTTGGCACAATATTTTTGCCCGCAATATGTTTATTCAACCTAAACCGGAAGAAAGGCAAAATATTATTCCGCAATTTACAGTCGTATTTTTACCTAATTTAAAGGCAGATCCCGCAACTGACGGTACCGAAAGCGAAACCGCAATCTTAATCAACTTCAACAAAAAAATTGTTTTAATTGCCGGTACAGCATACGCAGGTGAAAGCAAAAAAGCAATTTTTACTGTCATGAACTATATGCTCCCGCAAAGGGGTATTATGACAATGCACTGTTCAGCCAATGTCGGTAAAAATAATGACAGTGCTTTGTTCTTCGGCCTTTCAGGTACAGGCAAAACCACCTTATCCGCTGATGTTAACCGCGGCCTTATCGGTGACGATGAACACGGTTGGGATAATGACGGTGTATTCAATTTTGAAGGCGGCTGCTATGCAAAAGTTATCAAACTTTCCGCGGAAGCAGAACCGCAAATTTATGCAACTACGCACCGCTTTGGCACTATTTTGGAAAATGTCGTCTTTGACGAAAACACCCGCATTTTAGACCTTGACAGTGCCGCTTTAACAGAAAACACCCGCGCATCTTACCCGCTTACTTTTATTGACAACGCAGTTCCTTCAGAACGCGGGCCGCACCCGAAGAATATTATATTCTTAACTTATGATGCTTTCGGTGTATTACCACCGATTTCAAAACTTTCAAAAGAACAAGCAATGTACCACTTTATCAGCGGTTATACCGCCAAAGTGGCAGGAACGGAAAAGGGCGTAAAAGAACCGCAAACAACTTTCAGCACTTGTTTCGGGGGACCTTTTATGGCTTTACATCCGTCTAAATATGCTGAACTTTTAAAAGAAAAGATTGAAAAACACAACGCAAACTGCTGGCTCGTTAACACGGGCTTGGTAGGGGGCCCTTACGGTATAGGAAAACGCATAAGTATCAAATATACCCGTGCGCTTTTAAATGCCGCCTTAGACGGTAAACTTGAAAAAGTTAATTTCGTAAAAGATACTGTGTTTGGTTTTGAAATCCCTTGCGAATGCGAAGGCGTACCCGCAGAGATTTTGCAACCTGCAAATATCTGGCCCAATAAGGATGAGTATTATAAAAAATACCAAGAACTTGCGGCGGCTTTCGTCAAGAACTTTGAAAAGTTTAAAGACGGTTGCTCCCAAGAAATTTTAAGTGCCGCACCGAAAATTGCGGAACTTGTTAAATAATATAGTAAAATATATAAGTAATTTAAAAAATAAGGAGAATTATTATGGCAAAAGCAAATGCAACATTTATGAAACCGCTCACACCGAGCGCAGAACTCGCAAAGGTAGTTGGTTCAAACCCGTTACCGAGAACCGAAGTCGTCAAAAAACTTTGGGCTTATATCAAATCAAACAATTTACAAGATAAAAACAATAAACGCATGATCAATGCTGATGATACTTTAAAAGCAATCTTCGGCAAAAATCAAGTTAATATGTTTGAAATGACAAAAATTGTCAGCACACATCTTAAATAAATTGTTTTAATTAAAAGCCCCCGTTAGCTTTTGCTTGCGGGGGCTTTTTTCAATATGTGTTTATTTTTACGACGATAACTTTTACTTGACGTTTTTTTTTTTTTTTCTATAATTTATTTATACAAAGATAAAAACATTGTATGAATTAAATATGGAGAAATTATGAAAAATAAATTAGGTTTTACTTTATTAGAACTTTTGGTAGTGGTTTTAATTATCGGAATATTGGCGGCAATTGCAATTCCACAGTATAAGATGGTAATAGCACGATCTAAATTTACACCTTTAAAAAGTATGACAAAAAGTATTGTTGAAACTATACAAAGTTACTATTTGGTTAATAATGCTTACCCAACAAGAACTAAAAATTTAGACATTAGGTTTGGCGGGATTAAAGAAACTTATTATGATACCGGATGGTTTAAATTCAAAGTATCGGGTGATATAGAATGCGCAGTAGGTTTTAATTCTTCTAAGGCTGTTAATTGTTATAGAACAATAGCAGGAAAACAGATAACTTATCAAGTTAATATAGACAATAATAAGCCAGTTTATTGTTTTGCATATAGTAAGGATCTTACACATGTAACAAACCGTTTATGTAAACAAGAAACAAACAAAAACGGAGACTGCGGTTATACCAGTTATTGTTTATACAAGTATTAGCACTTAATATCCCAGCAGTAAGTACCGAAAGTTTCTTCCAAATAATGTACTAAAAAGCCGTCTAAAATAATTTTATATGGGGTTTGAATTAAGTGCTTTTTATCTCCGTCTTGAATATCAAAATAAACTTCGCATAAACCTTTTGTTTTGCCAAGTAATTCCTTTAATTTAAGCAGTTGCGAATTTTTAACATTAGCAGGTAAATGTACCATAAGTTTTTTTGCTTTTCTGGAAATTAAATTGAAAACAGGTTCAGCGCCGGTAACTCTGATTTCCGCAATTGAGGTGTTTGAATCCCCTTTAATATCCCCGTGGACTATTAGCACTTGGTTTATGGCAAGAATATCAGGCAGTTGGTCCAGCACTTTGCTAAAGATATTTGCCGTTATTGAATATTTTTCATCTTCTAAAGTTAGTTGCATCCAAGGTTTTTTATCGCGTGTTTGGCGTTTTTTAAGGCGCGTAACAATACCGGCAACGGTAACCGTACCGGTTATGTGTTCTTCGTTAATTTTTGTTATACTGTCTTTTAAAATTTTACTTAAATGCCTTTGGTATCTCGTCAGCGGATGGCCGGAAAAGTATACGCCAAGCATTTCCCTTTCATTATTAAGCATTTGGTTATTGCTCCACTTTTCTGCTTTAATTTCTTCATATTTTTTAGTGGAAAGCAGTTCCGTTTCATCTCCGAATAAACTAAATGTGGCCTCTTTTTTTGCCTCATTGATATTATCAACCCATTTAAGTACCGGCTCAACATTTGCAAGTAAATTAGGGCGGCTGACTTCGGGCTTAATATCAGGGGTTAAAGAGTCAAATGCGCCTGCCATTACCAAAGACTCCAACACTTTTTTATTTAATTGGTCCAAATCTACTTTAGTGCAAAAATCAACAATATCTTTAAATTTGCCCTTTTCTTCACGTGCTTTAACTATGGCGCTTGTTACTTCGGTACCGATATTTTTAATAGCGCTTAAACCAAAACGTATTGCCTCTTTGCCGTCGGGTAAAATTTCCACATTAAAATCACCCAAAGATTTTTGAACATCAGGCGGTAAAATTTCAAAACCCATTTTGCGTGCCTCTTCCAAATAAGTAGCAATTTTATTTTCCTTATCCGTTGCACCTATTGCATTGTGGCCGATTTCGTTTGTAAGTGCGGCGCACATAAATTCTATCGGGTAATTTGCCTTTAAATAAGCCGTTTGATAAGATACCAAAGCATAAGCTACCGAGTGTGATTTATTAAACCCGTACTCAGCAAATTTTGCCATTTGGTCAAAGATTTTTGTGGAAGTTTTTTCCGGGCAATCATGTACTTTTGCGCCTTCAATAAATTTAGTGCGGTAACCTTCCATAATATCAATTTTCTTTTTACCCATCGCTTTGCGTAAAGAGTCCGCCTGCCCAGGTGTAAAACCGCTTAATGCTTTTGAAACTTCCATAATTTGTTCTTGGTAAATCATTGTACCGTAGGTTTCGGCCAAAATCGGCTCCATAAGTTTATGTTCTACGGTTACGGCTTCAAGTCCATGTTTTCTTTTAACGAAACTGTCTAACATACCGCTTTGCATTGGGCCCGGGCGGTATAAAGCCACCAAGGCCGAAATATCACTAAATGCAGTCGGTTGCAAACGTTTAACAAGTTCCTTCATACCGGAACTTTCAAGTTGGAATATACAAGTCGTATCCCCTTTGGCAAGAAGTTCAAAAGTCTTTTTATCGTCGGTTGGAATATTTGCGATATCAACATCAATTCCGCGCAGTTTTTTTACAAGTTTTACCGCATTATCAATAACAGTTAAAGTGCGAAGGCCCAAAAAGTCAATTTTCAGTAACCCCATATCGGAAACGGTGTTACCTTCATATTGTGTTGTTATAATATCTTTAGCGCCTTTTGCAAGCGGTGTATATTTTGTAACTTCTTCTTTTGTAACCAAAACGCCTGAAGCATGTACACCTGTATGGCGCTTTAAACCCTCAATTTTTGTCGCATAATTAAAGAGTTGTTTTACTTTTGGGTTTTTTGCAATTTCTGTTTTAATTTCCGGCACTTGTTCTATTGAATCAGCGATAGTTGCGTTTAAAGCGTCAGGTATAAGTTTTGACAGGCGGTTTGCCTCGTTTGGTTCAAAACCTAGCGCGCGCGCCGTATCTTTTAAAGCAAGTTTTGCCTTCATTGTACCGAAAGTTACAATGCTTGCCACATTTTTTATACCGTATTTGCGGCGCATATAATTGATAACTTCTTCACGCCCTGCGTCGGAAATATCAATATCCAAATCCGGCATACTTACGCGGTCGGGGTTCAAAAATCTTTCAAAAAGTAATTTATTTTTTAATGGATCAACGCGCGTAATATCCATACTGTAAGCCACTAAAGAACCTGCCCCTGAACCGCGCCCAGGGCCTATTGGAATATCTTGGCTTCTTGCATATCTTATAAAATCAGCTACAATTAAAAAGTATACCGCAAAACCCATAGTGGTTATGACGCTGAGTTCATATTCAAGGCGGTCTGTATATTCTTTAGGTAAATTATCGGTTTTGAGTTTCTTTTTAAGCCCCTCATAGCACATATAATGCAGATATTCGGCGTGGTCCTTAAATTCGGGTGGTATAGGGAAGTCTGGCATAATAAAACCCTCTTTTGCAAATTCCACCTTACATTTTTCCGCAATTTCAAGGGTATTTTTTAAGGCCTCGGGAACATAAGAAAACAGCTTTTCCATTTCTTCCGCTGATTTAAAAAACAGCTCATGGGTTGTCATTTTAAGACGTTTTGGATCGTCTAAAGTTCTGCCTGTTGCTATACAAATGTGTACATCGTGGGCTTGCCAATCTTCGCGCTTTTCATAGTGGCAGTCATTTGTGGCTACTAAAGGTATACCTGTTTTTTTAGATACTTCAAGTAAAGTTTTTAAAATTGTTTGTTCTTCGGGTATACCATGGTCCATAATTTCAAGGTAATAATTCTCTGCGCCCAGCATATCGCGGTAGCGTAAAGCAGCTTTTGCGGCGGCTTCGGCCCCTTCGGTTAAAGCAATTTGGGAAAGTTCACTTTTCATACAACCGGACAATACTATTAAACCGTTTTTATACTTTTCCAAAAGCCCAAAATCAATACGCGGATGATAGTAAAACCCTTCCGTCCACGCGGCGGAATTTAGTTTCATTAAATTATGGTAACCGTCAATATTTTTTGCTAAAAGGGTTAAGTGATTTGTTTGCCCGTTTGCTTTGCTATGGTCTTTATGGTCGCCTTTTGTATAGTAGAACTCACAACCGATTATCGGCTTAATGCCTAAAGATTCTGTAATTTTCCTAAATTCCGGCACACCGTACATATTGCCATGGTCGGTTATAGCCATGGCCGGCATTTTTGTTTTATCTATACTTTTAAGGAAATCAGACGGCCCCTTGCCGTTTTTAGTGACGCGCAACATGCCGTCAAGCAAGGAATATTCCGTATGATTATGTAAGTGAACAAATGAACTCATGCACCAGACCTTCAAAAAAGTTAAAATATATTAAAACGATTGGGGGGTGTACCCATGCCTAAACATTATAGTAAATTATTAGAGAAAAAGGTAAATTCCAAAACAATTTACGAGGGTATAGTTAATTTTAAAGTTGATACGGTCCGCTTAATAAACGGTACGCTTTCAAAGCGCGTATATATGCAGCACCCCGGTGCAAGTGCTGTCTTGGCGGTGGAAAACGGCAAAGTTTTATTTGTGGAGCAATACCGCTACCCCGTCAAAAAAGTTATGCTTGAAATACCTGCCGGCAAACTAAAGCCGCGCCAAACGCCTTTGGCTTGCGCAAAAGCGGAGCTTAAAGAAGAAACCGGCTACACCGCAAAAACAATTAAAAAGATTTTAACATTTAATACTTCTGCCGCTTTTGCAGATGAAGATTTACATATTTTTCTAGCCTCCGGCCTTAAAGCAGGCAAAAGGCATTTAGATGATGATGAATTTGTAAATGTCAAATGGCTTTCTTTGGCTACTGCTTTAAAGATGGTTAAGGCGGGGAAGATTATGGACAGCAAGACCATTATTGCCCTACTTTATTATAAAGCATTTTTTAAATAAGGAAAATTTTTACGTGTTTATATTCCGCATTATGTTTACAAATGCGCGGAACGTGTTAACAGTTTTTTTGTTTTCTTTTTTGCGACTCAAAACCGTGCAAAATTAGTTTTTTATATCTAAGCCGGCAACTCGTAAAAAGCAAGATTTAGCGGTATACCCTTGCTTTTTACTCAAACAAACCGGCTTATTAGAATATAAAAAACTTTCAATTTTGCAAACACTAATATCGCCGCAAAAAAGAAAACGGGGAAGATTTAACGACAAAAAAGTTGTAAAATTTCCCTAAAAATACTTGCCGAGTTTTCGTTTACGATTTGGCTTTATTTAATAAAAATTTATTCCTTTTATTCCTCTTCCATTTCGTAAGAAAGGCGGAGGGGTTGGGGGTGGGGTTGTAAAAATTTCCCAACATACGTTTATTTTTACGACGATAAGTTCTGCTTGACAGTTTTTTTTTTTTTTTCTATAATTTTCATATATGGTGCAAAAGCGCCGTATAAATTAAAGTAGGAGAAACAAAATGAAAATAAAAAATAGTGCCAAAGGTTTTACTTTAATAGAACTTTTGGTAGTAGTAGTCATAATCGGTGTACTTGCGGCAATTGCATTACCCGGTTATATGAATGCTGTTGAAAAGACAAGAGCAACGGAAGCGATACAAGCACTTAATGATATAGCTAAAGCCGAACAAGATTATTTTTATAGCAGAGGTAATTATACAGATGACTTTAGCGATTTATTAATAACAATGATAGACAGAAGCACTTTAGATGAAGCAGACAGAAGCTTTTATGAAGGGGACTTCTTTACATATAGTTTAAACGACAATTTAAAAGCGGCAACAGCAAGCAGGCAAAGGGGGGATGATTCATATACCTTATATAGAATATTTGATGACCCTGTAACTTATTGCCAACCTGAAGGCAATAAGTATTGCAAGATTTTAGATTTACCTGCAGGTACCTTTACAACCAGCATAGGCAGTTGGCAAAGTTGCGAAGGCGGTGTATACCCGTGCTCAAAGAATTGCGCAAGGAACACGGCAATAGGTTACAGTTGCTATGGTACCTATAATGAAGACGGCAGTTTTAGTGAAAGGGTATGT
>JAZOVE010000025.1:0-1072 GCA_045658545.1 Elusimicrobiaceae bacterium | reverse complement strand
ACTTATATTTTAACATATTTAGGAAAGGACCGGTTCCAAAGTAAATTCTTTTAGGTCTTCCTGTATTTGGGCAGAGGTGGCAAGTTCCAGCTGCTTAATTGTGTGCAAAGGATAAGATAAATATCGGTTTAAAAATCTTTGGCAAACATAGCGCATTTTGTTTAAATCTAAAACATCAATATCATTTAAAAATGCAATATTATCAAAGGGTAAAGTGTGAATATTTGACCAAAGATTCTCGTCTATTTCTAAAACAGGTTTATCTTTTAGGCCAAAACCGCTTTCCTGCATTAAACGCAGCAAGAATGCCGGTGCAATAACTTGGTTTACGGGGTAATTTTCCAAAGTGTGCATAGCATTTTGCAAAAGTTCAAATTTGGCTGGGTTTGGGCTTGCAAGCGGGGTTAAGCGGTAAAATAACTCGCAAAAATAACAGGCCATTTCCATCTTTTTTATATCTTGGCGGATATTTGGGTAAATATTTTTTAATTTGCCGCCTGTTATACAGCCTACGGTGGCGTTTCTTCTTATATATATGCGCGCCCAAGATGAGGCAAACGGTTCGCTTATGGCTTTTAGTTTGGAATCGCTCCTGTTTACGCCCGGCAGGCGCAAAGCCATACGGCCATGATTTAGGCTGTAAACGCAAATCATTCTATCGCGTTCTCTAAAGTTCTGGCGCAGCAAAACTATAATATCATCTGTCCATTCCATTAAAAATATAATACAATATTAAAGGGCCAAAATAAAAGATATTTTAAATTTTTTGCTCAAAATCTAAAAATATAATATAATATATACACTATGTTACCTACATATAGACCAAATAATAAAAAAAGAGCTAAAACCATCGGGTTTAGAGCTAAAATGTCCACCACGGGTGGCAGAAAAGTTCTTAGCGCAAGACGTGCAAAAGGGCGCAAGGAACTTATTCGCAAATAAAAGCACTTTTTAGTGCCGGAGAATTTGTGAAGAAATCGGGCCTTGCCAAAAACGATAGGATTTACCTTGATAAAGACTTTAAGACTATTTTAAATAATGGCATTAAAGTTTACGGTAAAGGACTTGTTTT
>JAZOVE010000024.1:0-2207 GCA_045658545.1 Elusimicrobiaceae bacterium | reverse complement strand
AGAATATCAAAAACACAATCAACAAAAAAATCAGAAACATAGTATTATGTGCTGTTGCTGCAGTATTGGTTGTAATCGTTGGGGTTAATCTTATGTTTAATGTTGCAATTAAGAATGTTTCCCCTGAGGATATCTCTATTTCTGCTGATGTGTATTCATTAGCTGAACTTATTGAGAATCCCGTTGATAACGATAACTCTAAAGCAATCGAAGTAAAAATCCCCCACCTCGGAACGATGGAACTGACGGAAGATACAATTAAAAAATGCGAGTATGTAACTGTGATTTCTGTGGGTTCGGAATATTTCATAAGAGCTATAAAGAGCGAAGTAAAAGATAACACACTTTACATCAATGCTTTTAATACCACACTTCTTAACAACAAAGCCCAAAATTATCAAAAGCAGTTTTCTTATGTTGAATTGCAGGAAATAAATAAGATTATATTTGTTGATGGCAATGGTTTGGAAACGGTGTTATGGAGTAAATAAATTCCAATTTAATAAATGGTTTTAACACTGATATCTAAATCGGTGCAACTTGCCAAAAAATGGAACAGTCACCAAAATGGTGGCTGTTTTGTTTATAACTTAATAACGAAATTATTTAATAATAGTAAGTGGAACAAATGATGCTTGACAACATAAAACGGATGTGATATATTAAGCGCAGAAAGTAGGTGCCAAATTGGAAATTAAAGAAATGGATAAGGGATATATAAGTTTTTAACGGTTGCAATAATATCTTACAACAAATTTAAAAGTGCGAGTTTTTCGGAGTTGTTTTGATGGATATCCAAAAAATAATTGAAAAGGCAGTAAGTAATAATTTCGGATCAGCCATAAAAGATGTGGCTCACATTGGCAAAGGGGCAAGCGGCGCGGTTTACCGCGTGTGCTGTGACGGCGAGCCACAAACGATAGCGGTTAAGGTAAGCACACACCCCGACCTTATGCAGAAGGAATTTGAAATGCTGTCTTTGCTGAAAGAAAAAACACTAAGCAAAATTCCTGAAATTTACTTTTTTGATAAAGTAGATGATGCGGGCATTATTGCAATGGAATATATTCCGGGTGTAAGTGGGGACGACAAAGCCGTTAAGCGCAGTTTTCATAAGAAAAGACTGGCCGACAGCATTATTGAAAATCTTTTGGTTATTCACAGTGCGCACAATGATAAATTTGGGGCTTATGATAACGCCGTTTATGACACTTGGCAGGAGTATTATAAAAATTTTGCCGATGAAATTTATGAATTTTGCAAATGTAAACACTCCAACAATGCTCTTGATGATATCGTTATGAGTGCGGTGGAGTTATCACGTCAAAATTTCGATAAGATTTTTTGTGAGGAAATACCCACTCCAACACTTATTCACGGCGATTATTGGATACCAAATTTTATTGTTGATAAAAAAACATTGGAGCTTTTAGCGGCGGTCGACCCGTTTAACGTTATGTGGGCGGACCCCGAGTACGAGTTGTTTGCATTTACTGTCGGTTACGGTAAGAAGCTTCGTTTGTATGAAAGCTATAAAAAGAAAGTTAGCGTTTCAAAATATTGCGACGTAAAGCTTGAAATGTATGCGCTTTATTCCGAACTGTTATGGTATAAGAAAAACGTGCCGATTGAACATGCATACATAAAAGAGCGTTCTAAAAAGCTTATAAAACAAATGAAAAAACATAAAATAATTTAAAAGGCACCCTTTAAAAAGGGTGCCTTTATTTGTTGTTAATCTGCTCTTTCCCATTTTGACATTCGTTTTGCATAGCGCCTTGTGATAACGTTTAGATTATGAAGCACAACATCAACGGTAAAGCGGGGTTTATACTCACAAATTTGGTTTTCTTCATGTTCTTTAATGGCTTTTTTAATGGTTTCGGGGTTGTTGGTGTCGAAAATGGACCTTAATGTTTTTATAGTGTAATTATAACCATATTCAGCCATTTCGTCGAAACTATCTGAAGTGAATGTTAATGTTTCAAAGGGTTTTTGGTTTGGAAAATCGAAAATTTTGACAATTTTTTCATCAAATTTTGGGTTTTCAAAAATGTATTTATGATTATCAAAGTAAACACAAATTATATAATCAAGGTCTTTATCAATAAGTGGGTATATGGGAATATTATCTACGAGCCCACCGTCTAAAATGCGGTCACCGTTAATAAGCTCACCGTTGCTGAATAATGGCACTGCAATAGAAG
>JAZOVE010000023.1:0-76961 GCA_045658545.1 Elusimicrobiaceae bacterium | reverse complement strand
TTGCGCAGGTAACACTTATATCGATGACGGTTGTTGCCAAGGGCAGTATTGCCCAGAAGATGCTAAAAAATGTAGTTAGAAAATTATTAGTTTATAAATTCCCCCGCGGTGCAAAAAAGCAAAAAATCCGCGGGGGATTTTCTATAATTAAATAAATTTTTTATATCAAATCAAAAAATTTGATGCCAAGTTGCATATTCCAGTCCTGGCTGCGCCAAGATCCTGCTGCATGGAAACCGGGTTTTATGTAAAAAGCAACATTTCCCTTAAACATAAAACCGCCTTCAAATTCCAAATAAATTTCTTTCTTACCGTTTTCAAGGTTAAAATAATATTTAGGGTCAACAATAATCCACCAATCAGTCGGCGAAATATAACCGAAGTTCGTGCGCAGGCGCATTTTGTTTATCGTAGCCCTATCGGAATCACCCCAAAAACTATGATAGTATTTAAAACCGCCCGCAATAAAAAAACCGTCCGGAAAAGCATATTCCAAAAATGCCGCAGGGCTTATCTCAAAACGGCCGCAACCAAGTTCGGTTTTGCTTGCCGTCGGTGTTTTAAGTTCCAGCTGAAGGCCGTACAAAAGTTCTTTTGTTATATTGCCGCTGTAATTTGTAGCAAATAAAATATCACCAAGGCCGTTTACACCGTCGTTATTATTTTCATTACGCAGTAAAGGTATTTCAATACCGAAGTCATGTTTACTTTCCTTAAAACCATAATAAAATTTTGTTGTCAGGAAAGTGGATGATATACCCCTTGAATCATCTATTACATCTTGCCCCGGGTTAAATTCCAAGGTTGTATAATTTTCCGAAGGCCTTGCACCTTTTACCTTTACATCGTCGTTATTTATAATGCCGCCGAAACAAGCAAAAGGCAGAATTAAAAGATAAGATACTATAAATATTTTTTTAATCATAACTACCCCTTTTTAATTATATCATAAGAATTATAAAAAGCCAAATTCGCAAATTGTAATATAGGACTTTCGGGTAATTTTATATAGGTCTTAATTCCCTTGTTATTTTTTCTTTTTTTTCCTATACTTATAATATACGACGCAAATTAAGAAGATATAAAGGAGAACCAGATGAAAAGGATATTTTTATTAGTAGGGTTATTTTTATTACCGTTTTTTGTATTTGCCCAAGAAGTTTCAATATCTGGGCAAAACAGTATTGCATCACTATATACTGTTGATACCGCAAGGAAGTTTACAAAAGTAAAAAAGATAGTAAAAGGTGCAAAAAGATGTTTACAACTTCCTCGTCATAAAGGTCCCTTAAAATCAGAATATGGTTGTGTATACGATATAGAAGAGGTAAAAAGTAGGTTGAATTCTGAAAATTTAAATACTTTTCTGAGAGATAAAAACAACAGAATAGTATTAGCCGCTGTCGCAAATTATATTACAGATACAAGCCGCGGTGTTTATTACGATAATTATGAACTTTTTATTACTCTTGGTATAGACCCTGTTGAAGCCGCAATTAGGGTAGGAGATGAAGAATCATTACAAAAAGGTATAATTTATTATTCACATTGGGAATTTAGTACTTCTTTTGGGGTGTCTGTAGCAAATGAATCTATAGAGGAAATACCGGTACAAATTACCAAACAAGAGATTGAAAATATAAAAACACAACTTGAAAACGAAAAACCTTTAGTTGATAATTTTAATAAAGAAATGCGGAAATTTAGAAAACAAATCCGCCGTGAAGACAGAAAGGCACTTTTAAATGATTTTAATAATGCTATGCAGCAATTAGAAAACAAATTAGAGAAAATAATAAAACCTTCTGATACGTGGATGAGGTGGGTTACTAGTATGAGCCGCAAATCCTAATATGCAATACCACAACAGCTCTATTGCGCGCGCGCGGGTATATTTTGTATAATCTATATATGAGTGATTGTATCTTTTGCAAAATAATTAACGGTGAAATTAAAAGCCAAATCGTCTATGAAGATGATTTTTGTGTAGCGTTTAAGGACTTAAACCCGCAAGCGCCCACACATATTTTAATCGTTCCCAAAAAGCATATTGAAAATATTGCCGCCGCAAGTGAAGAGGATGCCTTAACCCTCGGTAAATTGCAACTTGCCGCCGCAAAAATTGCAAAAGGAAATAATATTAAAGATTTCCGCCTTGTCGCCAATAACGGCAAGGGGGCAGGTCAAAGCGTGATGCACCTTCATTATCATTTAATGGCAGGCCGCCGCTTTACTTGGCCCGCAGGTTAACCTTTCAAACAAAAGGTGGTGAAAAGTAATGGTATTCGTTAAAGTTCGTGATGCCGAGCATTTAGAAGAGGCTTTAAAACGCTTTAAAAGAGAATGCGAAAAGAACGGCATTTTGCGCGAAATTAAGAAAAGGGAAACTTATGTTCCTCCAAGTGTCAGGAGAAAACTTAAATCCCAAGAAGCGCAACGCAGAATGAGAAGAACTAAAAGAAGACGCTTTTAGTTGTTATTTGTGCAATAGTCCGCTGTATTTTATGGCGGACTATTGCGCCTAAAAATCTTACCTTTTTTGAGTAGTAAAAACCTTTATGGACCAAAGTTTGGTTGAAAAAATCAGAGACAGTGTTGACATCCTTGACCTTGTAAAAGATTATGTGCCTAATGTTAAACGTTCGGGTACTTCTTACAAGGCGTGTTGCCCATTTCATCAGGAAAAAACACCGTCTTTTACAGTCAGCCCAGATAAAGGCCTTTATTATTGTTTCGGTTGCCAAACCGGCGGTGATATTTTTGATTTTTTAATGAAAATTGAAAATATGTCCTTTAACGAAGCCGTCCGTAAACTTGCCGAGCGCGCCGGTATAGATTGGCATCAAGAAGACCTTTTAACCGAAGAAGAAAAGGCCCGCCTCAAACTTTATAAATTAATGGATTTTGCAAAAGAATTTTACCATAAACAATTATTTTCAGAGCGTGGCGCAAGTGCAAGAAATTATATTAAAAGCCGTTCACTCACTAAAGAAACGGTGGAAAAATTTGCCCTCGGTTTAAGTTTTTTTGACGGGCTTTGCCAAGCTGCTTTAAAGGCAGGGTTTACACTTGACGACCTTAAAAAAACAGGGCTTATATATGCTTCAAATAAAAGCGATACTTTTAAAAACCGCTTAATGTTCCCGATTTTAAATCATAGGGGGGAAACAGTTGCTTTCGGCGGTCGCGTTTTAGGCGACGGTATGCCAAAATATTTAAATTCGCCCGATACTCCTTTGTTTTCAAAAAGCCGCGTTTTATATGCCTTAAATTTTGCGGCTTCAAGTATCCGCAAAGAGGGCCGCGCAGTTTTGCTTGAAGGTTATATGGATGTTATTGCCGCACATCAGGCCGGTGTATCAAATTGTGTTGCGCCGCTTGGGACATCTTTTAATGAAAACCACGCAAAACTTTTAAAACGTTATACCGATACGGTTACCGTCTTATTTGACCCTGATGCCGCCGGTCTAAAGGCCTCAAAGCGCACAGCTTTAATTTTGCTTGAGCAGGGTTTTTATGTAACCGTTGCAACTTTACCGGAGGGTTTAGATCCGGATGAATATATCATTAAGTACGGTGCAGACAGTTTTAAAAATATTACCCAAACCGGCAAAGATATTGTTACTTATCAGTTAGATAAATTTTTAAACGGTGCCGGCGTAATTTCGGCAAAAGAAAAATCTGAATTTGCAGCTGAAATTATGGACATAATTTCCCGCCAGCAAGATAAAATTATTAAAGCGGAGTGGACCGCCCTTGCCGCAAACCGCCTTGGTATAGAACAAAGCATTTTGCTTGAATCAAATAAAAAAGAAACAAAAAAAGAAACGCAGGCAGAAAGCCCTGTACAAACAAAACAAAATATTTTAAATGGCTTTTTACCGGCGGAAATTTCTTTAGTAAGAATAATTTTAAAATACCCCGCATATATCACTTTATGTGAAAATTTAGAAAATACCCCCTTGTCAAAAACGCAAATTGGGGTTATACTTAAAAATGTAGCGCTCTTATATAAAGAAAACGCTGACGGCTTTGGTTTAACTCAAAAATTAATTCAAACCTTGCCGGAATTAAAAGATTTTATTTTGGAACTTTTAGCTAAAGAATTACCGCAAGGGCTTAAGCCGAAAACTGAAATTCCTGCTCTTATCAAGAGCATGGAAGATTTTTATTTGCAAAAACGTTACAAGGAATTACAGCAGCAGTTAAGTTCTTACGGCCCAGGTCAGGTGCCTTTAGCACTATTAAAAGAACAAATAGAAATTCAAAAAAAATTAAAGTCAAAGTAAAGGAATAAATATGGCAAAAAATAATAACGGTAAGTTCAAAAAATTAGCGGAAATAGGTAAAGAAAGAGGTTATTTGACTTCTGATGAAATTTCCCAATCTTTAAATTCATCTGAAATGGACTCCGAAGATGTTAATGATCTTATAGACCTCGGTATAGATGTAATAAACGATAAAAAACTTGCCCCCTCAATTATAAATGACAGGCCTGTAACTTTAGAAGAGGCCTTGCCAACAGTAGATGCGTCAAATTCTATTAGAATGTATCTTTCGGAAATGGGTAAAGTACCGCTTTTAAGCCGTGATGAAGAAATAACTTTGGCCCGCAATATCCGCGACCGCGAACAATATTTAAGGCAGCTAGTTTTGTCTTCCCCTATTACTATGCGTGAAATTTGCTCTTGGGAGGAACTTGTTGACCAAGACGAAATGACCACCAAAGAACTTATGCCGCGCGGTAAAAGAACGGACCGCGAACTTGCCAATATGCGTAAGAAATTAAAAGAAGCCACCACCTTAATTGCAAGGCGCGAAAAGGAAATTACCGCCCTAATGATGAAATTAAAAAACAGTAAATTAAGCCCGGCTTTGGAAAACAAATATACAACTGCTTTGCAAGCCAAACAAAAAGAAGTTGTTGATAGAATTACAAAACTTAATTTAAACCAAAACAAAATTAAACGTTTAACAAATAAAATTAAAGATTTGTATGAAAAGATTGAGAGCTGCAAAAACGATATGTCACGCTTTGACAGTTATTTCTTGCCGCTTAAAGATGCTCAAAAAGTTTTAAATCAATTTAAGAAAAAGAAAATTACCGAAAGGCAACTTATCAGTAAAACCCACGCAGACAGTGCTGAACATCTTGAAAGAAGTATTGAAAATATCTTAAATACTCAAAGACGTTATGAGCGCTTAATGCAAATTATACCGATGACGGAAAAAGACTTTTCAATTTTAAACGA
Organism: Elusimicrobiaceae bacterium; assembly: GCA_045658545.1. Taxonomy (GTDB): domain Bacteria; phylum Elusimicrobiota; class Elusimicrobia; order Elusimicrobiales; family Elusimicrobiaceae; genus Proelusimicrobium. Next base: position 71,709 of record JAZOVE010000023.1, on the reverse strand, counting down.
ACGTATTGAAAACTTTGAAAATGCCATTTTGCAAGATAAAGTTAAACTAATCCGCGCGAACTTGCGTTTGGTGGTTTCTATTGCCAAAAAGCATGTTAATTCTAGTTTAGAACTTTCCGATTTGATACAGGAAGGCGGCCTCGGTTTAATGAAAGCCGTTGAAAAATTTGAATATAAACGCGGTTTTAAATTTTCAACTTATGCCACTTGGTGGATACGCCAAAGCATCAACCGCGCTATCGCAGACCAGGCAAACACAATCCGCATACCTGTTCATATGAAGGAACTTGTTTCTAAATTAACCAAAGTCGGCAACAAAATCCGTCAGGACCAAGGGCGCGAGCCGGATGTGGTAGATTATACAAAAGCTATGCATATATCAGCGGAGAAAGTAAAAAGCATTTTAAAAATTATGCAGGATCCTGTTTCTTTATCAACCCCGATCGGCGACGATGAAGACACAAACCTTGAAGATTTTATCGAAGATAAAACAGGCCCGAACCCTGCCGCATCAACAGCGGAATTTTTACGCAAACAGGAAGTTGCCGATGTCCTTGCCAAACTTACAGAGCGCGAGGCAAAAATTATTAAACTCCGCTTTGGTATTGACTCCGGTTATCCGCGCACACTTGAAGAAGTCGGTAAAATGTTTAATGTTACGCGTGAACGCGTCAGGCAAATTGAGGCCAAGGCCATCAGGCGTTTACGCCATCCAAGCCGCGCAAGGCAACTTAAAGATTATGACGACCGCGGCGGTAATTAACTACTTCTTATTACTTATTTTAATACCCTCCTTAACCGGGGGGTATTTTAATTAAAAATTTCTATTTCCACACTCTCTAAAAATGGTAAAATATAAGAGTAATCTAATCTTAAGGAGACAAACATGTCACAAAAATTAACAGCCATGGACGGCAATACTGCAGTTGCACACGTCGCCCATGCTACCAATGAAGTTATTGCAATTTACCCTATCACCCCGTCTTCAACAATGGGTGAAATTTGCGACGCAAAAAGCGCAAAAGGGGAAACTAATATCTGGGGTAATGTCCCGGTTGTAGCGGAATTACAGTCCGAAGGCGGTGCATCCGGTACAGTACACGGTGCATTATCTGCCGGTGCTTTAACCACCACTTTTACCGCTTCCCAAGGTTTACTTTTAATGATCCCCAATATGTTCAAAATTGCCGGCGAACTTACACCGACGGTTTTTCATGTTTCAGCCCGCGCTATTGCAACACATGCACTTTCAATTTTCGGCGATCACAGTGACGTTATGGCTGTCCGCCAAACAGGTTGGGCAATGCTTGCAAGCGCTAACGCCCAAGAAGCTATGGACTTTGCCTTAATTTCCCAAGCGGCAACCCTTGAAGCACAAGTTCCTTTCTTACATTTCTTTGACGGTTTCAGAACATCCCACGAACTTAATATGGTTGATGTAATCTCCAAAGAAACAATGAAAGAAATGATTGATGATAATTTAGTTGCTAAATATCGTGCAAATGCAATGAACCCGGAACATCCTACAATCCGCGGTACCGCACAAAACCCGGACGTTTACTTCCAAGGCCGCGAGGCAGTAAACAAATACTATTTGGCAACACCTAAAATCTTAAAGAAATACATGGACAAATTCGCCAAATTAACCGGCAGACAATATGATTTATATGAATATGTCGGCGCAAAAGATGCGGAAAAGGTAGTCGTAATTATGGCCAGCGGTGCAGATGTTGCACAAACCGCAGTTGAAAATATGTCTGGCGAAAAAGTGGGTGTCCTTAAAGTTAAACTCTTTAGGCCTTTTGCCGCAGAAGACTTTATTAATGCCTTCCCCAAAACAGTCAAGAAAATTGCAGTTTTTGACAGAACAAAAGAACCCGGCTCAATCGGCGAACCTTTATTTGAAGATGTTTGCGCCGCTTTCTTAACCAAAGAAGCAAAAGCAAAATTTGCAACAACACCTTTAATTATCGGCGGAAGATACGGTATCGGTTCAAAAGAATTTACCCCTGCTATGGTAAAAGCCGCATTTGATAACTTAGATGCAAAAGAACCTATCACAAGCTTTATCGTCGGTATTGATGATGACTTGGGCGGTAAATCTTTAAAAATCCCTGCTTTCAAAACCTCAGCAACAGACGGTACATTTAATGCTATGTTCTACGGTTTAGGTTCTGACGGTACAGTCGGTGCAAACAAAAATACCATGAAGATTATCAGTGCAAGAAGCGATAACTTTGCACAAGGGTATTTCGTTTACGACTCCAAAAAATCAGGTTCAATGACAACTTCCCACATCCGCTTCGGTAAAAAATATATCCGTGCACCATACTTGATTGAAGAAGCAGATTTTATTGCCTGCCACCTCTTCTCTTTCCTTGAAAAATATGATATTTTAAGGAATGCAAAAGAAGGCGCAACTTTCTTAATCAATGCTCCTTATAAAGCCGACGAAGTTTGGGATAAATTACCCAAAGAAGTACAAAAACAAATCATTGATAAAAACCTCAAAGTTTACACTATTGACGCTTCCCATATTGCCATGAAAACCGGCATGGGTTCAAGAACAAACACCATCATGCAAACTGCTTTCTTCAGCATTTGCGGCGTAATTGAAAAACAAGTCGCAATAGATGCAATTAAAGAAGCTATCAAGAAAACTTATTCCAAAAAAGGCGAAGAAGTTGTTAACAAAAACTATGCCGCAGTTGATGCCTCTTTAGACGGTTTACATGAAATTAAATATCCTAATAAAGTAACTTCAACAATTTCAATGCAATCCCCTGTTCCTGCAGATGCACCGGAATTTGTAAAAGATGTTTTGGGTAAAATGATTACCTATCACGGCGATACTTTACCGACATCAAAAATGCCGAAAGGCGGTATTTTTCCGACAGGTACCACACAATATGAAAAACGCAATATTGCTTTAATGTGCCCGTCTTGGGATCCGGAAACCTGCATACAATGCGGTATTTGTTCACTTGTTTGCCCGCACGCAGCAATCAGAATTAAGGCCTATCAGGAAAAAGAACTTGCAGGCGCACCAAAAACCTTCAAATCAGCTGATGGTAAAGCAGACCTTGCCGGCCTTAAATTTACCACACAAGTTGCTGTTGAAGATTGTACCGGTTGCGGTGCATGTATCGTAAACTGCCCGGCAAAAAATAAACAAGACCCTAGCAAAAAAGCCATCAATATGGTTGAACAATTACCTTTAAGAAAACCGGAAAGTGAAAACTTCAAATTTTTCTTAAACATCAAATCAGCCGACGTTAAAACCAAAAAAGAAACAGTTAAAGGTTCACAATTACAGAAACCTTTATTTGAATTCTCCGGCGCCTGCGCAGGCTGCGGTGAAACACCTTATGTAAAACTCTTAACCCAATTGCACGGCGATCACCTTGCAATCGCAAACGCAACAGGTTGTTCCTCAATTTACGGCGGTAACTTGCCGACAACCCCGTATTGCAAACGCGACGACGGTAAAGGTCCTGCTTGGGCAAACTCCTTGTTTGAAGACAACGCAGAATTCGGCCTTGGTATCCGCTTAGCTTATGACCAACTTTTTGGTGATGCTATGGCACAACTTAAAGAAATCAAAGCCGAAATCGGCGACGATAAACTCGTTGATGAAATCTTAAATGCCCCGCAACATACAACAGCCGAAATTGATGCACAACGTGCAAGAGTTGCAACCTTAAAGACCAAAACTAAAAATGAACGCATGCTCGCTTTAGCAGATTATTTAGTTAAAAAATCTGTCTGGATTTTGGGCGGTGATGGTTGGGCCTACGATATCGGTTACGGCGGTTTAGACCACGTTTTAGCAAGCGGTAAAAATATCAAGATTATGGTAATGGATACAGAAGTTTATTCCAATACCGGCGGTCAAATGTCAAAAGCAACCCCGATGGGTGCAGTTGCCTTGTTTGCCGCAGGCGGTAAAACAATGCCGAAAAAGGACCTTGGTATGATTGCTATGACTTACGGTAATATCTATGTAGCACAAGTTGCTTTAGGTGCAAATATGAACCAGACAGTTCAAGCACTTGCCGAAGCAGAGGCATATGACGGTCCTGCTTTGGTAATTTGCTACTCACATTGTATTGCCCACGGTATTGATATGAGCAAAGGTTTACTTGAAGCCAAAAAGGCAGTTCAAAGCGGCCGCTGGATCTTGTACCGCTTTAACCCGGCTTTAAAGGCACAAGGTTTAAATCCGCTTAAAGTTGATAGCGGCGAACCTATCATTCCTTTGGCTGATTATCTTGGCGGCGAAACACGTTTCAAAAATCTTGCAAAGATGAACCCGGAACGCGCAGCAGCCCTCACCAAGATTGCTGAAGAAGAATATGCCTATAAGCGCAAACTCTATAAACAACTTGCCGCTTTACCGGTAGAAAAAGAAGAAATTAAAAAATAGTTTTTTCTTGAATATTAAACCCCTGTGTTATTTTTAGCGCAGGGGTTTTTTGTATCATTTTTCCAATTTGTAAACACTAATATCGCCGCAAAAAAGAAAACAGGGAAGATTTAACGACAAAAAAGAATTTTCCTTTTATTCCTCTCCCCTTTCGTAAGAAAGGCGGAGGGGTTGGAGGTGGGGTTGTAAAAATTTCCCAACATACGTTTAATTTCACGACGATGGGCTTGACAGCTGTTTTTTGTACAATTTTGATATAAAACGGTTAAAAACGCCGTATAAACAAAATTAGGAGGATTTATGAACAAAATAAAAAATGCAAATCAAGGTTTTACATTAATAGAACTTTTGGTGGTGGTTGTAATTATCGGAATATTGGCGGCAATTGCCCTGCCGCAGTATAAAATTGCGGTAGGCAAAGCAAGGTTTTCAACATTAAAAACCATTACAAGAAATGTACAAGATGCCGCCCAAAGATATTATTTAGTAAATGGTACTTATGAGGAGGCAATTAATAATTTGGATATTGAAATACCCAACGATGTAAATTGCTATATTTGGTATTTATCTGATCAGATTATGTGTTCAAAAGACATATTTGGCGTAAATATGAGATATTATGTTTTTAAGGAGAGTGGTCTACCTAATGCATGTCTTGTATATAGTACAAATGTAAATGATAGTGCAAATCGTGTATGTCAAAAAGAAACCGGTAAACAGGCTAACCCTAAATATTGCAACACCACCTTTTGTAGCTATAGTTATTATTAAATATCTTAACGAACTGATATTTAAATCTTCCAGCCCTCTTGGCGGGCATAAGCTAAAACACCGTTATTAATTGCCATTGCCATTATTTGCAAAATCTTTTTATTGTTTAGGCGTTTTTTGTCGTCTTTATTTGTAACATAACCCATTTCAACTAACACAGACGGCGCTTTTACACCTTGCAAAACATAAAAGTTTGCCTGCTTAATGCTGTTATTCATATTTACATTTATACCGAGTGTTTTGCTTTTGTCAGAAACGCTGTTCCTGATACGCGCAGCAAGTTTAGAGCTTTCATTTATATTTTCATTAGCCGCAAGTGAATTTAAAAGCAAGTCCGCATAAGTTACGGTGCCTACGCCTTTTTCTTCGTAATTTAAGGCCTCGTTTTCCAATGCTGCGGTTTGGGCGGCCTCTTTATCTGATGCTTTATCGGAGCGGAAATATATTTCAAACCCCTTTGCCTTTTTATTCGGTGCGGCATTTGCGTGTATTGAAATAAAAACATCTGCCTTAAAATTATTTGCCATTTTCGCGCGTGTACCAAGGGGGATAAAGGTATCATTATCTCGCGTCATTTTAATTTGAATTTTTTTATTTTTCTTTAAAAGTTTTGCAAGTTCTTTTGCTACAATTAAATTAAGTTCCTTTTCTTTTGCTATACCGCGGTAATTCGCTCCGGGGTCTTTACCGCCGTGTCCGGCATCAATGCAAACGCGCAAGACGGATTCTTTATGCAAATCTTTAGGCGTAAAAGGTAAAGCCTTTTTTGATGTATCTAATTTGTTTACAACTGTCGGTGCAGGAATATTTGCAGTTGGTACTTTGGTAAAAAATTTACCGCTTAATTTTGTATCCTCTTCTTTTTCTTCTTCAATATCTTGTTCTTGTATTTCCGTTTTAGTTTCTTCGGTATTTACTTTTTGTTCTTTCGGTTGTGGGGTTATTATTTGCGGTTTTTGTATGGCGGGCAATTTGCCGGTTTGTTCTATTATAATTTTATTTCCGTCAAAAGCTGACTGGTAATTGCCGGCATTAAACCCTGCGCCTTCCGTAAAAAAAGTTATGGGCACATAAAGTTCTTTCCCTTCCATAAAAGGGGCGGCGGTCAGTTGTTCTTTTTTACCTCTTATTGCTGCAGAATCTTCCCCTTGCCTTAAAGTAGCAAAAAAGCCGTCTTTCCCGCGTAAATTAAGCTGGCCCGAATTCCAAAATAAATTGCTTTGTAAACGCAAATGTTTTGCCAAAGCGCGCGCATCAACAAAGGTTTGGCCTTCTGAATTTATAACCGATACAGTCGCCTTATTTTTACCTTGAAACACAACAGGCATTTTATCTGCTGCAAAACTTAAGCAGAAAAATGTGCAGGCAAATAAAGTAAAAATAAGTTTTTTAAACATTTATTTAATCTCTTGATTTTCTGTTTGTTGTGTATCGGTTTTTATTTCTTCAATTTTTAGATTGTCTAAAGTTACATTACTTTCTGCCATTACCGCATATTTGTTATTGTTTAGCCAGCGGCGGTGTTGCTTATAATCTGGTATAAATTTTTCAACGGTGGCCCAAAATTCTTCACTATGGTCAAAATGCACAAGGTGCGCAAGTTCGTGAATAATCAAATAATCAATTACAGCGCGCGGCATCTTTATCAGACGGTAAGAAAAGTTTAAATTATTTTTTTGAGAGCAACTGCCCCATAAACTCTTCTGGTCCTTAACAGTTAAATTGTTGAAAGTTACTTCCATTTTTGCGGCAAGTTCTTTTGCGCGCGCGGTCAAAAAATCAAGTGCTTGGCGGCGCAAAAAATCTTCACAAAGTGCGGAAGGGTTTTGCTCTTTACTTGTTAAAGTTATATAAAATTTATTATCTGCCAAAACCACTGTTGGTGCTTTTTGTTCGGGGTTTAAAGTTAGTTCTGTGTCGCACAAATTACCCAAATATAAAACCTTGCCGGCGGTTTCCTGTTTCGGTTCGGTTTGGGCCTCGTTACTTTCTGTTTCGGCAACGGGTTTAGTGAATACTTCCGGTAATTCACTTTTTAATTTTTCTAAAAAGAGTTTTACATCACTTATAGTGGTATCTATATCAATATCTGCCATACTTATATTATACTTAAGTTTTACGCTTTATGTTGCCGCATATTGTTTTTGTTACGCGCAAAACGTGCTTGCATATTTAAGCACTTTTTGATTTTTATTTTCCTAGAGTACCGCAAACTCACTTCGTTCGTTTTACTTCTTGGTACACGTCGTCAAATAAAAATCAAAAATTATCTTAAATCTGCTGCGCAGCGCGAAAACATCCATTTGCGCTACGATTTTGTGCTCTGGACTTGCCGCGATAAAAATTAAAATTTACCAAAAATAATTAGACGGCAAAAAATATAAACTGTAAGTTACCTATTTCCAAATATGTTAAAATTTTATTATGGACCTTAATACCCTTTTAAAAGAAAATGCGCGTACTCTTTATTTAAGTGCAAAAATTATGCCGAGCAAGCAAAGGCAGGTTTTTACCGTCGCATATTTGCTTTGCAGGATAGCTGATACTATCGCCGATACCCCGCTCTTGCCGCTTAAAGACCGTCTGTATTTTATTAAAAATTATCCGGCTTTGGTTAAGGAACAGGAGGAGCATTTGCTTGCAAAATACCTCGCCTTAGATTTGGGTATTAACGAAAAATTTGAAAAAGAAATTTCTTTGCTTGAAAATTTACCGCTCTGCCTTGATGCTTATAAAAATTTGGATAAACGTGCGTGCGAAGATATTTTGGAAGTCGTAACTGCCGTATCAAACGCTATGGATTGGGATTTAAATTATTTTACGGAGGGGGATTCCCCTTACTTAATCAAAGCAGTTCCAAGTGCTAAAGAAACGGAAGATTATTGTGCCGCCATGGGCGGTGCGCCCGGCGTGTTCTGGGCAAAACTTTTATTAAACGGTAAGAAAAATAAAAAGTTTGTAGACGAGGCCCGCCAAATCGGCCAAGCTTTACAAATAACAAATATTTTAAAAGATATTGCTGCAGACATTAAACTCGGCCGCATTTATTTACCGATAGTAGACCTAACAAAACACAGTTTAATGCCGCAAGATTTACTTGATAAAAAGAATTATAAATTATTTTTACCTATCGTCTATAAATGGTTGCATTTCGGGCTTGAAAATATTTCAGTTACGCCTGAATTTGTTAAACAAATACCGTTTTATAAAGTATTTGCGCGCGCGGCTGTTATGTGGCCTGTTTTGTGGGCGCTTGAAACTTACCAAGCAATTTTATGCAGTCGCAATTTGCTTGATATAAAATACCGCCCTAAATTTGAGCGCAAAATAATTTATAAAACTATGCTTTTAACACCGCTTTTTGTGTGGAGTAATAGGATTTTTACTTGTATCTTCAACAAAAAATATAATGCCTTAATGGCACTTTTGCCTAGAAAGTAAATTTATTTTACTGATACTTATTGCTTTTTGTTCCGCCTTGATAGGAATAACCTAAATCGTGTTTAATAAGTTCGCGCGCCAAATCTTTGCCTTGCCCGTTAGTAACATCACAAAGTAGGCGGAAATATTTATCGCGGCTGCAATCAGATAATTTAATAGGTTCTTTAGCTAGAAATTCTTTTGTAAATTCTTTGGCTTTTTTTGCTAATTGTTTTTCGCGTTCCGTTTTGCCCTTAATTTCGGGGGTATCTACGCCACGCACGCGCACCGGCACTTTTTCACAATATACCGCAAGCGAACAGTTTAAATTTATTTTAAAAGTATCACCGTCGTATACGGAAGCGATAGAGACATTATCAAATACTTCATTACTTTCTATAGTGCTCGGCTTCGTTAAGGGTTTGCCTTGCTGTTGCATAAAATACAAAATGACGGTAATAATAACACTTGCCCAAAATTTAATTTGTTTTTTGGTGAAAGTTTTACGTTTTCTGGAACCTGCTTTTTTGTTTGGGGCGGGCATTTAGTCCTCTATTGATATAATATTTAAACTTTTTGGCAATATAGTAATTTCTAAATTGTTTTGTGCTTTTCTTGGCTCGCCGTCAATGTGATAGTGAAACGGTTGTTTGCTTTCAATTTTAACGCCTTTAATTTTTTGCGTTTCGGTTAATTTAATAGGGCTTAAACCGTCTTTCAAAAAATTTGGTAAACCGAGTAGCATTTTAAAAATATTTGTTGGCTTAATTATTACCATATCCAAAAGTCCGTCGTCAAAAACAGCTTTGGGGGCAATAAAAAAGTTGCTTCCATATTGTTTGCCGTTTGCAAAAGCCGCGCAAAGCGGGCTGATTTTTTTTATTTTACCGTCGCTAAAAATCAAATTATATTTTTCTGCGCGGAAATTAAAAAATTCTTTTACGCCGATTTTAAAATAAGGCAATTTGCCGCGCCTTTTTGAAGTAGCAAATTTATGTGCAATCAAAGCATCAAAACCAAAACCGGCAACATTTAAAAAATATTCATTATTTGCAAGGCCAACATCAATTTTTTTTGTGTGATTTTTTTTAATAATTTCCAAACATTTCAAAGTATTTTTAAGCGGCATTTTAATTAAACGCGCAAAACCGTTACCGCTGCCGCAAGGAATAATTCCAAGTGCGGTATTTGAATTAACCAAACCTTGTGTAACTTCGTTTATCGTACCGTCTCCGCCGATAGCTACGGCAGTTTCATAATTTTTTTGCGCGGCTTCGCTTGCAAGTTCTTTTGCGTGGCCTGCACATTTTGTGTAAACAATTTCAGCTTGCGGGAAAAGTTTTTTAATATCTTTCTCCAGCATTTTTAAGTTTTTATGCTTGCCTGCATTTGGGTTAATTATAAAACGGATCATACTAATATGATATAATTTTATATATGGAAAGCCAAGAGATTCGTAAAAATTTTATTACCTTTTTTAAAGAAAAAGGCCTTACCGAGCAACCCTCAAGCCCTCTTGTTCCGCAAGGGGACCCGACTTTGCTTTTTACCTCCGCCGGGATGGTACAATTTAAACCCAATTTTTTGGGGCTTAAAAAGAATTTGAAAAACGCTTGCACTTGCCAAAAGTGTTTGAGGACTACTGATATTGATAATGTCGGTTTCACAAAACGCCACTTAACATTTTTTGAAATGTTGGGCAATTTTTCTTTCGGTGATTATTTTAAGAAAGAAGCCATAAATTGGGCGTGGACCTATTTAACTGAAGTTTTGAAAATTGATAAAAACCGCCTCTATGTCAGTATTTTTAAAGGCGGAATTGCGCCGCGCGACGAAGAGGCCTATAATATTTGGTCTACTTTAATTGACAAAAACCGCATTTACGAATTTGGCGAAGACGATAATTTCTGGACCATGGGCCCCACAGGGCCGTGCGGGCCGTGCTCTGAAATCTATTATGATTTCGGTGAAGATAAAGGTTGCCCCGACTGTGCCAAAAACGGTATTGCCTGCAATTGCGGCAGATATGTAGAAATTTGGAATTTAGTTTTTACACAATTTAACCGTCTTGAAGACGGCACCCTTGAGCCTTTACCGCAAAAAAATATTGATACCGGCATGGGCCTTGAACGTCTATGTATGGTAATGCAAAATGTTGATAATCCTTTTGATACGGACTTATTTTTACCTATCATAAACCACGCAAAAAAGATTTTAAAAATTGAAGGCAAAACAGCAAAGGAAATATCTGCACTCCGCATTGTAGCGGACCATTTGCGCGCCTCATCATTTTTACTTTCAGAAGGTGTTTTGCCGTCTAATGAAGGGCGCGGTTACATTTTGCGTCGCTTAATCAGGCGTGCATTTAGGTATGGCAAACTTATGGGCCGCCAAACGCCTTTTATGCACGAGCTTGTGCCTACTTTAGTTAGCGTATATCAAGATTTATACCCGCAGCTTGTAACGAACCTTGCACATATTATTGATGCTTTAAAAGCTGAGGAAGCCGCCTTTGCCCGAACTTTAACCGACGGCGAAGCGCGTTTAAATGAACTTTTAAAAGAAAATTCCGGCCAAATTTTCAGCGGGAAAGAAGCTTTTAATTTGTATGAAACTTACGGCTTCCCTTTAGAACTTACGCGCGAAATTTTAGCTGAAAAAAATATTAAACTTGACGAAGACGGTTTTTACCAAGCACAAAAAGAGGCAAAAGCATCATCCAAAGCATTTACGGACGAAAATGAAAAGGAACATGTTTTGACTTTGCAACAGCTTGAAAGTAAAGTTCCGTCCACTTTATTTGTTGGTTACGAAACACTTTCCTGTGAGGCGGAAATTTTTGCCTTGCTTGATAAAAATTTCAAACCTGTTAAGGAAATTAAAGACGGCGGTTTTGTCGTCACAGGCAGAACGCCTTTTTACGCGGAATGTGGCGGCCAAGTCGGCGATATCGGTAAAATTTTAAAAGACGGCAAACATATTGCAACTGTTACAGATACGCAAAAACCGCTTGAAAAAATTTATTTGCATAAAGTAAATATCGTTGAAGGTTCTTTGAAAGAACACGATGTTGTCACTTTGCAAGTGGACGAAATTAACCGCTTTAAAACGGCTTCAAACCATACCGCGATACACGTTATTAATGCATCACTTCGCAAAATTTTGGGCGATCAAGTGCATCAGGCAGGTTCATTTGTATCGGCGGAAAAGTTTAGATTTGACTATACAATTTCCAAAGCACCCAGCCCGGCAGATTTAATTGCCGTTTGGAATAATGCCGCGGATATTATCGCAAATAATTATAAAGTGGAAACGCAAGTGCGCCCTTTAAGTGATGCAAAAGTTTTAGGTGCAGTAACTTTGCTCGGCGAAACTTATGCAGACCCTGCCCGCTTTGTTTTAATTTCCCGCGAAGGTTTTATTAACACAAAAGGTTGTGTTTCACTTGAACTTTGCGGCGGAACGCATGTTAAAAGCACCGGCGAAATTATGGTTATCAGGGTGCTTAAAGAAAGTGCCGTTTCAAGCGGTGTGCGCCGTATTGAAGGCGTTGCCGGTTTAAGCGCAATTGATAATATGCAGAAGATGACAAATATTACACTTACTGCAAGTTTAATGCTTAATACGCACCCTGAAAATTTAACACGGAAAATTCAAAGTATGCTTGAGCAGGAAAAGAACCTTAAAAAAGAAATTTCCACCTTGCGCCGCCAAATTTTAAGCGGTGCTTCAGGCGGTACTTTGCAAGAAAGTTTTACTTTAAAAGACGGCTCAAAACTAATTTGTTTTAATGCGGAAAATACCGAAATTAAAGAACTTAGAAATCTTGCCGATAACTTTGCAAACAAAAACCCAAACACCGTAATTATGGTGATAACCGCATTAAACGGTAAAGCATCTTTTGTGGTTAAGAGTTTTGCAGGCGGCCCAAATGCCGGAAAGTTAACAGGGCAAATTTCCGCTTTGCTTAACGGGCGCGGCGGCGGCCGGCCGGACTTTGCACAAGGCGGCGGTCAAGTTATGCCTTTTGCGGAATTAAAGGAAAAACTAAAAAGTTTGTAAAATAATTTTACAGATTTTAGAATAAAAAAACGCGGGTCCAAATGAGCCCGCGTAAAATTTTGTTAATTTTATTTTGCTGCTTTATTGACAAGCTTTGTCAAGCGGGATTTCTTCCTTGCAGCAGCTTTTTTGTGGATAACGCCTTTCTTTGCGGCTTTATCTAAAGCGGAAGAAACTTTCTTCAAATCAGCTGCATTTTTAGATGCTAAAACTTTTTTTGCAGCCAAGTGAATGGTTTTCTTCAAACCTTTATTTCTTGAATTTCTCTTGACAGATTGTCTTTGTGCTTTTAAGGCGCTTGTATGACGCCCTGTTTTTAATTTTGCCATTTTGTACCTCTATAAAAAATACTTACCTATATATTTTACTTTTTTTGGTATATATAGTCAAATTCTAAAATCCGAAAAGTTTTGAACTTTCCGCAATTATTTTTTTCAAATGATCCTCACCTTTAAATGTTTCGGCATAAAGTTTTATTATCGGCTCTGTACCGGACTTGCGTGCAAGTACCCAAGAATTTTCCAAATAAATTTTAATACCGTCGGTAGCGCGGATTTTTAAAACACGCTCGCCTGCTAAAGTTTGCAAATCTTTAAAACTTTCGGCGGAATATTTTGAAAAGCGCGCCTTGCTTTCTTCGGTAACCGTATTATCAATGCGGGTATAGCTCGGCTCGCCATAAATTAAAGTGAGTTGTTTATAAAGGCCTGCAATATCTTGCGCGGTCGCGCTCATTATTTCAAGCAAGAGGCAGACGGCAAACATACCGTCTTTTTCCGTCGTCCAATTTGAGATGGACATTCCTGCGCTCTCTTCCCCTGCCAAAACATATTTACCGTCGGTCAAACCCTGAACAAAATATTTGAAACCAACATTAACTTCGTCAATAGTTATTTTGTTTGCCGCGGCAATTTTATCTAATAACATCGTCGTGCCAAGTGTGCGGCCGATTTGTTTGCCCGTCAAATCTTTTTGCTTTTTAATCAAATAATCTGCCATAACGCAAAGTGCGTGGTTTGGAACAATCAAACCGCCTTTTTGGGTAGCTGTTCCAAAGCGGTCCCCGTCCGGATCGCATGCACCGGCAAACTGGTAAGCATTTTCCACCAATTTTAATAAAGGTGTCATCGGATATTTTGATGACGGATCCATACGCGTTTTACCGTCGTGGTCAAGCGGAATAAAATCAAAACTTGGGTTAATATCGTGGCTGACAATGTCCAAATTATCAAGTTTATATTCGCGCTTTATTGCTTTCCAAAAAGGTAAAGTTGTGCCGCCCATCGGGTGAATTGCGGTTTTAACTTTTGCATCTCTTATAATATTAAAATCAATTTTTTTGCCAAGCGCTTTGATATACGGTGTTACAATATCGGCATCTTCCAAAAGGCCTTTTTGTTTGGCTTCTTCCAAAGAAATTTGTTTAATTTCTTGGGGGTGGTTTAAAAAATAATTTGCTTCCTTTTCAATGCGGCTTGTAATTTCCGCGCTTGCGGGGCCGCCGTTTGAACCGTTATATTTAAGGCCCATATCTTGCGGCGGATTATGTGAAGCCGTACCGTTTAAACAAGCGCATGCGCGGCCTGATAAAATTTCAAAAGAAAATACAGGTGTAGGAACAGGTATAGACGATAAAATGACTTTAAAGCCGTTTGCGGTTAAAACTTGCGCGCAAAGTTCTGCAGTTGTTTTGCTCATCAAACGTGTATCGCCGCCGACTAAAATTTTGCCCGTAATATTATCTTCTTTATGCATTTTTGCAACTGCTTGCGCGATGCTTAAAGCGTGCATTTTGCAAAAGCCGTCGCCGAGTTTGCCGCGGTGGCCCGAAGTCCCGAACTTAACCGGTTTTGGGTTTTGTGCGTTATAAAACGCATTTTCTAAAGCTTTTAAATCAATTTTTTGTGTTGGTAATTTACCTGCATTTTCATGTATCATAAAACACTCCTTTTCTTTATTTTATATAATATATCTAATGAATTCAAAGGTTTTTTTAGAAAATTTAAAAGATGTTCCTTTTATTTTTGAAGCGCAACTCTCGCTTTTTACGACTTATAGAGTCGGTGGCGTGGCGCAAGTTTTGGCCTTGCCTGAAAATGAGGAACAAATAAAAAAATTAGTAAATTTCAGTAAAAATAAGCATCTTGATTTTAGGGTGCTTGGGCTTGGCTCAAATATTTTAGTCAGCGATTTGGGGCTTGCCGGAATAACCTGTTGCTTAAAAAATTTCAAAGATATTAAAATTGAGGGCCAAAAAGTTACCGCATTTGCAGGTACCGCACTTGATGAAGTCGTGCGCGCAAGCATTAATGCCGGCCTTGGCGGGCTTGAAAATTTAAGCGGTATCCCAGGCAGCGTTGGCGGTGCGGTGTTTATGAACGCCGGTGCTTTTAAAGCAGAAACTTTTGATAAACTTGTTTCTTTTAAAGTCCTCAACAAAAAAGGCGAAATTCAGGAATTTAAAAAAGAAGATGTTAAATACGAGTACCGCAAAGTTTGGGGTATTGAGGACTGTGTAATTTTATCTGCAACTTGGCAACTTGATGAGGGGGAAAAGCAAATTTTGCAAGTGCGCCGCGAAGAAATTTTGCAAAGCCGCGCGGCAAAGCAACCTCTTGAATATCCCTCTGCCGGAAGTGTATTTAAAAGACCTGTCGGTGCTTATGCAAGCAAATTGATTGATGATTGCGGCCTTCGCGGTTTAAGCGTTGGCGGCGCGCAGGTCTCCACCAAACACGCAGGTTTTATAATCAATTATCAAAATGCAACTGCGCAAGATATTTATAATCTTATCAAAGAAGTCCAAAAAATAGTTAAAGCCAAAACCGGTTTTAAACTTGAACCCGAGCAAATCTTTTGGGGGAAGTTTAAATAGATAAAGTATAAATTACAGAATTGTCCAAATACAGAGTGTTTATTATTTTGTATAATTTATATATATGTCTATTGTAAATTTTAAAGAAATTGACGCTCGTCAACAAAAACGCTGGCAAGAGGCAAAACTTTTCAAAACTCCCTCTTTGCCCCAATCTAACAAAAAATTTTATTGTTTAGATATGTTCCCTTACCCCTCAGGGCAAGGTCTACACGTCGGTCATCCGGAAGGTTATACCGCCTCTGATATTTTGGTCCGCTTCAAAAGAATGAACGGTTATTCCGTTTTGCACCCTATGGGTTGGGATGCTTTTGGCTTACCTGCTGAAAATTATGCCATCGCAACAGGCGTGCATCCGGCAGTAACCACGCAAAAAAATATTGACAATTTCCGCCGCCAAATAAAGTCCTTCGGTATGGCTTATGATTGGGACCGCGAAATTAATACAACTTCCCCTGAATATTATAAATGGACACAATGGATATTTTTACAACTCTATAAAAAAGGTCTTGCTTATCAAAGTACGGTGCCAATAAATTGGTGCCCGTCTTGCAAAACAGGGCTTGCAAATGAGGAAGTTTTCGGCGGCCGCTGCGAGCGTTGCCAAACACCTATTGAGAAGAAAAATTTACGTCAATGGATGCTCAAAATCACCGCTTATGCACCGCGCCTTTTGGAAGATTTGGAAGGCCTTGATTGGCCCGCATCAACCCTCTTGATGCAAAAAAATTGGATAGGGCAATCAAACGGTGCAGAAGTTACTTTTAAAGTCGCAAATTCAGACGAACAAATTACAGTTTTTACAACGCGTCCTGATACTTTATTCGGTGCAACTTATATGGTGCTTGCACCGGAACATGAACTTGTTTCAAAAATCACAACACCGGAACAAAAAGAGGCGGTTTTGGCTTATCAAAAACAAGCCGCAGCCAAAAGTGATATTGAACGCGCCGACGCTGAAAAAGAAAAAACCGGCGCTTTTACAGGCGCATACGCAATAAACCCCGTCAATAATACGCAAATCCCGATTTGGATTGCCGATTATGTTTTGACAGGTTACGGCACAGGCGCAATTATGGCTGTTCCGGCACATGATACGCGCGACTATGCTTTTGCCAAAAAATTCAATTTACCTTTAATTGAAGTTATTTCCGGCGGCGATATTACCAAAGAAGCATATACCGAAGACGGCAAACTTGTAAACTCCGGCTTTTTAAACGGCTTAAATGTTAAAGAATCAAAAGCCAAAATGATTAAATTTTTGGAAGAAAACCATATCGGCAAAGCAAAAACAACTTACCGCTTGCGCGATTGGGTTTTTTCCCGCCAACGTTATTGGGGTGAACCTATACCGATAGTGCATTGTGAAAAGTGCGGCGTCGTTCCTTTACCGGAAAGTGAATTGCCTTTACGTCTGCCTGAAATGGAAAAATTTGAACCGAGCGGTACAGGTGAATCACCGCTTGCAAATGTGGAAAGCTGGGTTAATACCACTTGCCCAATTTGCGGCGGCAAAGCCAAACGCGAAACAAATACCATGCCGCAATGGGCCGGTTCTTGCTGGTACTATTTAAGGTATATGGACCCGCAAAATAACAATGCTTTTGTTGATAAAGAAATTGAAAAAGCTTGGGGCCCCGTTGATTGTTATATCGGCGGTGCGGAGCATGCTGTCTTGCACCTTTTATATGCACGCTTTTGGCATAAAGTTTTGTATGATTTAGGTTTAGTGCATACCAAAGAACCTTTTGCAAAACTGCGCCATCAAGGAATGATTCTTGCTTTTTCTTACCGCGACAAAAACGGTTCTTATCATCCTTATGAAGATATTGATTTTAAAGATCCCAAAAACCCTTGCCTTAAAGACGGTGGCGGCGCATTAACATCAATGGTTGAAAAGATGAGTAAGAGCAAGAAAAATGTTATCAACCCAGATGAAATTTTGAGTGAATACGGAGCTGATGCCTTTAGATGTTATGAAATGTTTATGGGCCCATTTGATGCAAGCAAACCGTGGGACACAAAAGGTATTGAAGGTATTTCCCGCTTCTTAAAACGTATTTTCGCTTGGGCGGAAGATCTTAAAATTACCGACATAAAAATGCCGCAGGAACTTGAAATTTTAAAGAATAAAACCATCAAAAAAGTAACGGAAGATATTGAAAACTTTAGTTTTAATACTGCAATTTCCGCTATGATGATATTTTTTAACGAGCTTGGCAAATATAAAGAAGTTAATGAAGATATGTTTGCAAGTTTTATGAAGATTTTGCACCCCTTTGCCCCGCATCTTACCGACGAACTTTGGCAAAAAGCCGGCAAAACAAATTTCCTTTTAAACGAAGCTTGGCCCGCGGTTAATGCAGAAATGTTAAAAGAAGAAATGCTTGAAATGGGTGTGCAAATAAACGGCAAAATTAAAGATAGGGTAAAAATACCCGCAAACGCAACGAAGGAAATGCAACAAGAGGCAGCTTTAAATTCCGCCAAAATAAAAACCTTGCTTGAAGGGCAGGAAATAATTAAAATAATAGTAGTGCCTTTAAAGATGGTTAGCATCGTTATAAAACCTAAAAAATAGGAGTATTTATGAAAAAACTTATCTTACTGCTTGGCTTAATTTTACCGCTTACGGCGTGTAACGGCTTAAAAGACCAAATGTATTACCGCCCAAATGCGCAAATTATGCCGCAGCATATAACAAAAATTCACGTTAGGCCGATTATTAACAGGACGGAAGTTTTCGCCCTTGAAGACCGCCTTGTAATTGAAGTGGTAGATGAGTTTTTAAGGAACGGCGCTTATAGTATTACGCAAGAAGACCAAGCCAACGGCGTTTTGGCAGGCGAAATTTTGCGCTATATTTTAATTCCTGTTCAATATGATACACAACTTGTGCCGACTGTTTACCGTATGGAAGTTTTATTAAACCTCCGCTTTATTGATAAAAATTCACAGGAAACTATTTGGCAAGAACCGGCTTTACAGCAAATTTATGTTTTCTCCGCATCCACTTTACCAGGTGGTATGACCGAAGAACAAGCCCGCGAACAACTTTGGAAGAATTTTGCGAAAATGATTGTAAAGCGCACTGTTGAGGGTTTTGGTTCCGTCGGTAGTCAAACGCGCCAGCAAAGCCAAATAAACCCTAATCAAACGACGATAACAGAGTAATATGAAAAAGCTTACCGCAGACCAAATTAAAAAAGCAATTAATGCAGGGGAGATTGCACCTGTATATTTGTTCAGCGGTGATGATGTTTTTAGGAAACAAGCTTTAACAAAACAAATAATTTCCGCTTTAAAAGTTGATGAATTTAATTTAACGCAAGAGGATTGCCAACAAAACAAAGATATCGGCGAAATTTTGACTTTGGCAAACACTATGCCTGCATTTGCCGATAGGCGCGTAATTGTCTTAAACAATATTGATAAACTTACCAAAAACCCTCTTGCCGCTTTAGTTAATTATTTGCAAAATCCTTTAAATTCAACTTGTTTAATTTTGTTTCATAACGATTATAAAAAATTTAAAAAAGATAAAGCGCTAACTACCGCTTTAAGTGAAGATTCCGCCGAAGTTCTTTTTGATGAACTTAAAGGCGCAAGTTTGCAAAAATGGCTTAAAGAAAATTTTACGGCAAAAGGGCTTAATATTAATAGCGATACTTTGTTTATGCTTGAGGAACTCGTCGGCGCGGACCTAAATGCACTTACAATGGAAATTGAAAAGTTATCCCTATTGCTTGATAAGCGCGAAGATAAAACTGTAACGGAAGAAGATTTACTTTCAAGTATTGGTTATTCTAAAGAAGAAAACCCTTTTGCATTAAATAATGCCGTCTTATCTTTAAACAAAAGGGAAGCTCTTAAAATAATTGATAATCTTTTAAAAGCGGGGGAAGAACCTATCGCAATTTTAAATAAAATCAGCAACCCCGCAATGAAACTTTTTAGAATTAAACGTCTTGTTGAAGCGGGTATGCCGTCCTTTCAAATAACAAGTGCGGCAGGCCTCATGCCTTGGGAATCCCGCCTTGTAAGTATGGCGCGCAGTTTGCCGCCAAGTAAAATAATGTTAAAAGCAATAGATAAAATTATTGAGGTGGATTTAGCTTTTAAAACTTCAACTGCCGATAATGCCGGCGTGATTTTAAAAGGGCTTGTTGTATCTTTACTTCCTAATTAGCGGTATTTGTGGAAACAGCCGTTTCCGTAGAAACAGTTTGAATTGTCTGTGTACTTTGCACGGCTTGTGTGCTTAAAGCGATAGGCAAAATAGGTTTTTCTTCTTTAATAACTAAAACTTCTTTTGGTTCTTCAAGCGGATATAAATTTTCAATTAAATTTGTTATTTTTTTATATTCATTTCTTGATTTTATAAATGCAGCAGTATTTTCCGGCTGCATTTGAATTTTAAAAAGTTCTAAGGCGTAATTTGCAGAAGTTTCTTTATAGTAAAGTTGTAAAATTGTACGCTTGAAATTATTTTCAAAACCTATAATTTCTTCTTGACTTTGCCCTGATTCAATCAAAATATTTTTGTAAAATTCCGCCTGTTTTAACACAGTATCTACGGAAGGCACATTTTCTAGATTAAGTGATGTTTTGGGTTTTTCCGTAACGGCAATATTTTTTTGGTCAAAATTCTTTTGCGGTACATATATATTTCCTATAATTATACCGACTGTAAAAACCACCAACACAATTAATATGCGCAATACATTTACCATATATAAATTATACAAAAAATAGCCCCCGTTTATGTTGGGGACTTTTTGAGAAGATTTTAATTTATTGCAGGCATTGTCTTTTCAAAACGTTCGCCTTTATAAACGAACCGCACTGTTGTGTCTTTAACAGACAGCACTTTTACCTTAGATTTTTTAATATCATTAATGTCTACGCCGCAATCTTCTAATTCTTTTTGATTCCTGATAGGTACAGAAAAGGTACTTCCGATAGATAAAATTTCTCCGTTAATTATTACATCCTTTTCTAAAATACCGTCAATTTTTATATTGTTTCTAACTTGTCTTGACGGATGGCGTTTCATTTCATCGCATAAGATTTGCTTGCGTAACAATTCTTGTCTTTCTTTTTCTGCTGCTATTTTTGCTGCTTTTTCAACTTCTTTTTGACGGCGTATTTCTTCTTTTCTCATTTGTTCTAATTTAATAGATTCTTCCCTTGAGATAAAAGGATTCCTTCTAGGGGAATTAAATGAAACTTTTTTATTTGCCTTTGCTTTTGATGCCGTCTGTGATGTATTTGTATTTTGTGCAAATAAAAGCAACGGAATTGCCAAAACAATAAAACTTAAAAATAATTTCCTTTTCATAATCTTACCTCCTTTAAATTACATTTTTTGATATTCTTCACATGGTCCTATAACACAACCGTTGCTTGAACGCATAAATTTTGCATTACCTAAGAATTTTTTACAAGCATCTATTGCTTGTTGATTATTTTGTGCTGCCTGACAAGTTATTTTATCATAATTAGTGGAGTTTGTATATCGGTACGCAAGTAGGATGGTGTTAGTTCTGTCTTCCGTAATAGCATAAGCATATCTTCCGTTAGAATGATCCACTAAACTTAATCCTGCCATGTCTATATATTTACTTACAGCTGAGGTATAGTGCCCATTTTCTTGGTAATATTCTTCTTCAAAAGCAACAATTTCTTTAACTGCTTTTGCTGCTTTTTTTATATCTTCTACTTTTTCATCAACTGAAGATGTAATAATAGGGCGGAGTGAAGTATATGTTACTTTAACAGGTACGACATAAGTTTCCCGAACAGGTGCGGTAAAGTTTTCCTTCGGTAAAGCCTCGTATAAAGACATAAGTTTGACAAAATCTGCCCTATAACCGTCGGCATCTTCGCCTTTGGCTTTGCGTGCTGTTTCAATAACTTTTACGAGGTCAGTTTCTTTTGAATATCTGCTGTCTTTTACAAGTTCGGCAAATGCGGCAACACTCAAAGCAAAGCGTGTATCTTGAGACGTTTTCTCAAAGGCCTTATAATCTTTTTCTCTTAATACTTCGCTCATAAGTTTGCTTGTATCACCATCCGGTTCTTTGTAGCGGAGTTTTACTGTTAAAAGTTCATCGCTGTCCACCGCTTGCGGTGTGGCTTTAACACTGTATTTAAGTTCATCAATATCTGCCATACCGTCTGGCAATTTTACACCGGCGGGGACAATTTCATATAAAACCGTTACCGTATGCCCGGCCCCGAGTTCGGCTGCATCTTTTTTGTCATCATTAAAATCGCGGTCATTTAATTTGCGTTTTTCATAACCGATTAAGCGGTACGCCTGCACTTTTGCCGGGTTAAATTCAACTTGGAATTTAACATCTTTTGCGACGGTAAATAAAGTTGCACCGAAATCTCTTACAAGTGCTTTTTTGGCCTCAAATAAGTCATTGATATAGGCATAGTTTCCGTTGCCTTTGTTAGCAAGAGTTTGCACTTTATCGTCTTTATAATTGCCCATACCGAAACCGAGTACGCTTAAAAATACTCCGCTTTCTTTGGCGTCGGTAATTTGTTTTTCAAGCCCGCCAAGTGATGTGTTACCGATATTAAAATCACCGTCAGTTGCCAAAATTATGCGGTTATTTCCGCCTTTAATAAAGTGTGATTTTGCAACTTGATAGGCTATATCTAAGCCCGCAGAACCATTTGTTCCGCCGCTTGCGCGCAAACCTTCCATAGCAGATAATATGCGTTGTTTGCCGCCTTCGTCAGCTAAAGAAACACCGTCTAAAACAACATTTGTTCCGTTTGCATAAGTTACTATTGAAACTTTATCTTGCGGTCTTAATTCTTCAACAAGCATAGCAAAAGCTTTTTTAACTAAAGGCAAGCGGTTTGTACCGGACATTGAGCCGGAAACATCAACTAAAAATACCAAGTTGGAAGGCGGTAATTTTTCTTTATCAATATCTTTTGCTTTTACGCCGATTTTGACCACTTGCAAATCTTCCGTCCAAGGTGAATCGGTAAGCTCTGTAATGATATTTACAGGGTTTTTGCTGCTTGCTTTTGGGGCGGTATAATCATAAGTAAAGTAATTGATAAATTCTTCCGTTCTGACTGCATCTTTATTTGGTTTTACACCCCTTTCAATATCGCGGCGCACTATGTTATAAGAAGCGGTATCAACATCTGCGGAAAATGTTGAAAGCGGTTCTTCCTTTACAAATTTAAAGGCATTACCGTCAAAAGATTTATAACTTTCCGCGTTCATGGAGTTATAGTCGGTACCGGAATAACTGTATCTTGCCTTCGGGTAAAAAGCAGACGACACCGCCATACTTCCGCGACTGTCATAAGAGCGTGAGGTCGCAGAGCCGCCTGCGGAAGCTGCTAGGCCTGTGGAACGTGATTTTCTGGAAAAGTTAGCCATAGAAGCACCGTCATAGTCGCCACGATTATCCATACTTTCCATCGCGGTAGGTCTGGCTTGTGTATAACTTTTTCTTTCCCCTTCCAAGGCCATTCTTTCGGCCTCTTGTCTTTCAAGCCTTTGTCTTTTTATTTCTTCTTCTTTTTTGGCACGTTCCAAAGCGGCTTGTTTTTCTTGTTCAATTCGTTTAAGTGTTTCGGCATCTGCTTTAAAAACAGGGGCCTTACTTTCAGTTTTCGGTGTAACGGTTGCAGTAGCTTTCGGTGTCTTAATTTCAGGTTGTTGTACTGTTTTATCTTTCTTAAAAACAGGAATCAGCAATAAGCCGACAATGCAAACCGTTCCTATTGCATAAATAAATTTTTTCATAGCGTATCTCCTATTATCAGTTTCAAAATTCAGTTTAGAGTAGATACGGTTTTGCCTTGCATTTTGCGGGTCAAAATCCAAAGCGGAAAATTTATTTTTTAAATCTTCTTCGTTAAATTTCATAATATTTCCATTTTCAACCTAATCTTATCTAAACTTCTTTTTAGAATCGTGCCGACATTACTTTCACTTAACCCCGACACTTTCGCAATTTCCCTGTTATTTAAAGAGGAAAAGAATTTTAAACTTATAATATCCCTTTCCCTTTTATCCAGGTCTTGCAGACATTTAAAGAGGAATTTTTTATCTTCCTCAAAAGCAAGATTTTCAAGCGGCTGTTGTTCTTGTTGCGGGTGCAATTCTTCCTTGTTTGTTAAAGAAAAGAAATTTTTGATAAAGTACAATCTAAAATAACTGTTAATTTCATTTCTTGCTATGGTAAAGAGCCATTGTTCAATATTGCCTTTGTTTTCGTCGAAAGATGAAAATTTATCCAACATCTTTTGCCAGATATTTAGGCAAATATCTTCTGCCGTAGTTTCATTTGCTGTTCTTGAATAAACATAAGCAAATATACGCTTAAAATATGTTTTATAAGTTTCCTCAAAGTTCATAAGTACCTTGCTTCACTTAGTATACGCATAACTTTTTAAAGTATCACAAATATTATACTAAATAAGGAATATACATTTTTAATTTTAGCTGTCTGCGTCTTTTTGGTAAATTTTGATTTTTCAGCTCCTAAAGTACCGATACGTCGCTACGTTCCTCTACTTCGCGGTACTCGTCGTCGCAGTAAAAATTTAAATTTCCTCAAAAATACTTGCTGGGTGGGTGTAGATGGTTTGGTTTTATTAAATCAAAATTTTGAACATAACATAAAATTTTTGTGCTATATCTTTATTTTTACTACGATAAAAAAGTACTTGACGTTTTTTTTTTTTTTCTAAAAATATGATATATGGCTAAAACAAAAATGCTGTATAAATTAATTTTGGAGTGTTTATGTCTGAAATAAAAAACGGTGGCCAAGGTTTTACATTAATTGAATTGTTGGTAGTGGTTGTAATAATCGGCATACTTGCCGCAATTGCTTTACCGCAATATCAAGTTGCTGTTGATAAAGCACAGTTTTCCAATTTTCAAAATCAAGTAAAATCTATTAAAACTGCCGTTGATAATTATCAGTTAATACATAATGAATATCCTGCGGATTTTGATTTGCTTGATATTGATTTTTCTTATGAGCATATAAATTATGTGGGAGAGGGTTGTATTGTTTTTGAAGACAGTTATTGTTGTGTAGGAAAGTTTATTTCAAATTATCAAGGGGCAAATATTGCTTGCGGAAGAAATGATTATTTGTTTGCTTATGTTTATTATGATGGAGTATATTCTTGTGTAGCAAAGAATGGGGAAGATAGGGCTGGCCGTTTATGTAAAAGTTTTAATCATCGTATAAAATCTTCAACGAAAAATCTTTTTACTCCGTATGGGCATGCAACTAATAACGGAGAAAAATATACTTACTACCAATTAAAGTAAAAATATTGTATAATATAACTAATCTATTTGAGGTTAAACTATAATGAAAGAAAATATACATCCTAAATATGAAGTTGTTGAAGTAACTTGCGCTTGCGGCGCAAAATTCAAAACCCGCTCTACGATGAAAGCAGTAAAATTAGATATTTGCTCTGCTTGCCATCCTTTCTTTACCGGCAAACAAAAAATGTTGGATACCGAAGGCCGCGTTGAGAAATTTAATAAAAAGTTTGCAGCCACCAAAGGCCAAACAGTTGCAAGGAAACCGAAAACCGAAGTCAAAGCAAAAGCAAAAAGAACTGTCAAGAAAATCGGTCTTTCCACTGCTCCTGTTAAACTTGCCGCAACAAAAAAGAAAGCTGCAGCTAAAAAAGAAGCAAAAAAAGACGCAAAATAGCTTTTTAAAAACAAACAACAGGCCTCTTTTACGGAGGTCTGTTTGTTTTATATAGGTAATATATGGATATTTCAAAATATAAAAAAGAGTTTGAGGAAATTGAGCGCGAGCTTGCCTCCGGCACCGTCGCGCCTGATGTGTTTAAGGAAAAAACAAAACGCCATGCTTTTTTAGCACCGATTATTGAAAAGGCGCAAGAACTTGAACAAGTTGAAAAAGCAATCGCAGGCGACAGGGAAATTATCGCCGACGGTTCTGATAAAGAAATGGTTGCCCTTGCCGCCGCCGAACTTGCCGAGCTTGAAAATAAACCTGCTGAAATTATGAAGGAACTTCGTTTGCTTGTTATTCCGCCCGATCCGAAGGACTCTAAAAATATTTACCTTGAAATACGCCCCGGTGCAGGGGGGGAAGAAAGCGCCCTCTTTGCCGCCGAGCTTTTGCGTGTCTACCAACATTTTGCACAAAATAAAGGTTGGAAAACCGAACTTTTGGAATATACCCCGACAGGTTTGCACGGTTGCAAATATGCAAGTATGTTTATTAAAGGTGAGGGGGCTTATTCTTGGCTCCGCGACGAAGCCGGCACGCACCGCGTTCAGCGTGTGCCTGATACAGAAACTTCCGGCCGCGTGCATACCTCAACCGTAACCGTTGCAATTATGCCCGAAGCGCAAGATATTGATATTCAACTTAACCCCGCCGATATTGAAATGGAAACTTGCCGTTCCGGCGGTGCAGGCGGTCAAAATGTTAACAAAGTTGAAACCGCTGTTCGTTTGATTCATAAACCGACGGGTATAGTAGTCAGTTGCCGCGAAGAGCGCCACCAAAATGCAAACCGCGAAAAGGCTTTAAGTATGTTAAAAGCAAAACTTTACCAAATGGAAGAAGAAAAACAAAATAAAGAAATTTACGACGCGCGCAAAGCACAAGTGGGAACAGGGGACCGCTCCGAAAAAATACGCACTTATAACTTCCCGCAAAGCCGCGTTACCGACCATCGTTTAAATGAAAACTTTTATAATATCACCGAAATTATGGAAGGTAATATCGAAAATATTTTGGAACTTCTCCGCAAAAAAAGAACGGAAGAAAAACTTAAAAACCTTGCTTTATAATGAAAACCGTTAAACAAGTTGTTTTAGAAGTTACAAATATTTTAAACTCCGCCAATGTGGCAGAAGCAGCCGCCAACGCGGAGTTTATTATTTGCACTTTGCTAGGTAAAAGCCGTACTGAAATTTTGGCCTTTGACTCTGCAATTTTTCCGCCTGAAAAAGAGGAAATTTTAAATAAAGTAATTAAACAAAAAGTTGCGGGTTTACCGCTTGAATATATTTTTAATTCCGCTAATTTTTTAGGGCGTAAATTTTATGTAGATAACCGCGTTTTAATTCCGCGGCCGGAAACGGAAGAACTTATTTTAAAAACACAAAAGAAACTTAAAACCGCGCCGAAAAATATTTTAGATTTGTGTACAGGTTCGGGTTGTATTGGCGTAAGTTTGGCGCTTAATTATGTGGCGGCGGCAGTAACTTGCAGTGATATTTCCACGCTCGCTTTGGAAGTTGCGAAACAAAATGCTAAAACGCACAAAGCAAAAATTAATTTTGTTGAAAGTGATTTGTTTAATAATTTGCAAGGTAAATTTGACCTTATTATCAGCAACCCACCATATATAAAAGAGGACGATATAAAAACCCTATCCCCCGAAGTTAAACAAGAGCCGCGCCTTGCGCAAATCGGCGGCAAAGAAGGCACAGAAATTATTGAAAAAATTATTAAAACCGCGCCCCAATTTTTAACCGCAGGCAGTTTGCTTGCTTTGGAAATCGGAGATAAAGAAGGTCAAAAAGTGCTACAATTTTTTAGTAGAGATATTTGGCAAGATTTTATTTTAGAACGTGATTTAGCGGGTTTGGACCGCTACATTTTTGCATATATTAAGGAGAACTAAAATGGACCAATTTATTATTAACGGCGGCAGGAAATTAAAAGGAACAGTTGAAATCGGCGGTTCAAAAAATGCCGCATTACCTATTTTAATTGCAACACTTTTGACCGACGAAGAATGTGTTATAAAGCGCGTTCCTAAACTCCGCGACATTAACACAACAATAAAAATTTTAGAGGCCCTTGGCAAAAAAGTTACTTTTAAAAACGGCACTTGTACCATCACAAAAAAATCCGCTTTAAAAGTTAAACTTCCATATGATTTAGTCAAACAAATGCGCGCAAGTTTTTGGGTTGCAGGCCCGCTTCTTGCACGTAAAAAACACGCGGAAATTGCTTTGCCCGGCGGTTGCGCTATCGGTGTCAGGCCGGTTGATATTCATTTAAAGGGTTTTAAAAAACTCGGTGCAAAAGTTATTTTGCAAGAAGGTAATATCGTTTTAAAAGCAAAAAAACTTGTGCCGGCAAAAATGATTTTGAGTTTTCCAAGCGTCGGTGCAACGCAAAATCTTTTAATGTGTGCGTGCTTAATTAAAGGCAAAACAATTTTTGAAAATATCGCGCGCGAACCCGAAGTATTTGACCTTATTAATGCCCTTAAAACAATGGGTGCAAATATTTATATGGACCAGCAGGGCCGCCTTATTGTTGAGGGGGTTGATAAATTAAAAGGTATGCATCACACCGTCTGTGCGGACCGTATACAAACAGGTACTTTCTTGATTGCCGCCGCCATAACGAAAGGGGAAATTACTATAAAAAATTGCGTGCCTGAAGATAATGCAATTTTGCTTGAATATCTTGAAGAAGCCGGCGCAAAAATCACAACGGGCGAAAATTGGATCAAGCTAAAAGCACCAAAAACAATAAAGCCGGTAAACATAAAAACTGCCCCTTTCCCCGGCTTTGCTACTGACTTACAGGCCCCTTGGCTTGCTTTAATGACTTTGGCAAAAGGCAATACGGAAATCAGCGAAGATATTTTTGAAAACCGCTTTATGCACGCACCGGAACTTGTCAGAATGGGCGCAAATATTTTGATTGAAAAAAATACCGCAAAAATAACAGGTGTTGCGAAATTAACGCCGGCAACTGTAATGTCTTCAGACCTTCGCGGCGGTGCGGCTTTGGTGCTTGCGGCTTTGGCGGCAAAAGGCAAAAGTTGCGTTGAGCGCGTTTATCATATCGACCGCGGTTATGAGGAATTTGAACAAAAATTAACCGCACTCGGTGCAAAAATTAAACGCTACAATCCTGTACAAATTTAGTATGAATTTCAAACAAGCGCTTGCCCTTTTGCTTGAGCGCGGGCATGGAAATAAAAAAAATAATCTCGCCGAAGTTAAAAAGACCGCGGCAGCGCTTGGGTTAAAAAATTTAACTTATAAAACCGTGTATGTTAGCGGCAGTAACGGCAAAGGAACAGTTTGTTTTTTACTTGCTAAAAATTTAAAATTAAACGGTTTTAAAACCGGTTTATTTACTTCCCCGCACATTACCGATATTTGCGAGCGCGTGCAAATTAACGGTAAAAAAATAAGTAAAAAAGATTTTGCTTTATACCTCTCAAAAGTCCTAAAAAAAGAAACGGTAAAACTCAAATTTTTTGAACTTTTAACTTTGCTTGCCTTACTTTATTTTAAAGATAAAAAGGTTGATTATGCCGTCATAGAATGTGGTATCGGCGCACGCAAAGACAGTACAAATATTATTAAACCTTGTTTGAGTATAGTTACCTCAGTATCTTTAGAACATACGCAAATTTTAGGCAACACTTTAAAACAAATTGCTTATGAAAAGGCCGGTGTAATAAAGACGAAGACTCCGTGCATAATAGGTGTTTTGCCGCCCTCGGCACAAGAGGAAATAAAAAGTATTTCCGCAAAAAATAAAGCGCCGCTTTTTACTGTTAAAAAAGAAGAAACGAAACTTAAAGAAAATCAAAATATAGTTTTAAAAGCAGCGGAAATTTTAGAGCTTAAAAAGAAAACTTTAAACTTAAATTTGCTTTGCCGTTTTGAAGTGCTTAAAAAAGGGGGGAAATATATTATTAAAGACGGCGCGCATAACCCCGACGCTATAAAAGAACTTGTGAAAATTTACAAAAATTCGCCTTATTATAAAAAAGAAAATACTTTAATTTTCGCTTGCTCTGCCGATAAAGATTATAAAATAATGTCTAAAATTTTAAGCCCACTTTTTAAGAATATAATTCTAACCGAAGCTAGCCAAAATGCAATACCTGCCGCAGAACTTAAAAAATATTTTAAGAAAGCACAAATTTGCGCAAATCCAAAAAATATAAATTTCCAAAAATTAAGCGGCAATATTTTAATTTGCGGCAGTTTTTATTTAACAAGTATCTTCTAGTCTTAATACTTATCTATTTTTACGACGGTAAAAAAAAGTACTTGACGTGTTTTTTTTTTTTTCTACAATATATATGTACGCAACAAAGTAGAACTGTTGTGTAAATTAGGAGAAATTATATGAAAAACAAATTAGGTTTTACTTTGCTTGAACTTTTAGTAGTTGTTTTAATTATCGGTATACTTGCCGCTATTGCCTTCCCGCAATATCAGCTTGCGGTTGATAAATCACGCTTTGCTGCTTTAATGAATATAACAAAGGCCCTTACCTCTGCTAATGAAAGATTTTATTTAACTAATGGTAGATATTCAACCAATCTTAATGAATTGGATGTGGAAATTAAAGCAAATAGGATAAGCAAGGAGGGTACTACTGCTTATTTTGATTGGGGCAAATGCAAACTACATAATCAACGACAAGTTTACTGCATAAACAATAAAAACTTACAAAATGAATTCACAATATTTTATTATTTTAGTGATCATTCGACATATCGCAGACAATCTTTATGTATGGCTTTCACTACACAATCGAATTCCAGATATGCGAAATTGTGCAAGAGTATGGGTAATTATTATGTTACAGATAATGGTTGTACCGAAAGCCCTTCCGGTAGTTGCAGAGTATATCAAATTAAATAAGTTATATAAATTTGCCACAAGAATATAAACGAAGTAGTTATATTCCTTATTTTATTTGCCCGGTATCTCCAAAAATAATATAATATATGTATAGGAGGATATTATGGCAGATTTTTCTTTTGATGTCGTATCCAAAGTAGATTTAAATATCGTTGAAGAAGCAATAAATATTGCAAAAAAAGAGGTTTCAAACCGCTATGATTTTAAGGATGCAAACCCTACACTTGAATTGCTTTCTAAGGAAAATAAATTAAAACTTTCTTGTAAAGATGAATATAAAGTAAAAGCACTTTATGATATTTTGCTTACGCGCCTTTCCAAAAGAGGCATTGCCTTAAAGAATTTTATTCCGCAAAAAATAGAGTCCGGCCTCGGCGGAAGTGCAAAACAAGAGGTCAAAATCCAGCAAGGTATTCCGGCTGATAAAGCAAAAGAAATCGTCAAAATTATTAAGGAGAGTAAACTTAAAGTCAATGCAAGTATTCAAGGTGAGCAACTGCGTATTTCAAGCGCTTCGAAAGATGCTTTACAAAATACTATCGCACTTTTAAAAGGCAAAGATTTCGGCCTTGAACTTCAGTTTACAAATTACAGGTAATATTATGAAAAGAATTATAACACTTACAGTATTTTTATTTTGTTTAACCGCGCTTTTTGCACAAAGTGCGGAAAAGGAACTTGAGTTTTACAGGCAGCAAATTTCTTCAACAGACAAGAAACAGCTTTCCGCTTTAGAATGGGATTTAAACACTTGGCTTAATAAAAATTACACTTTGCCCACCGCACCGGAAGCTATGGTTATTAAAGCCCAAACCGAATATAATAACAGGCAATATGTATCCGCTTATTTGACAATTTTAAAATATGTTTATGAGCACCCTACAAAAAAATTACCTAAAGATTTGTTAACTAAAGTAATAAATGAATTCCCTTCTAAACAACAGGCAGATATGTTAGAAGCCACCGCCCCCAAAAATTTGCCGCAACTTACGGAAGATAGATTAAATATGTATTTTTCCGCTGCAAATAAATTAAATTTAAAAAATTCACAAGACCATCTGCTTAAAGATTATGCACAGTTTTTTATGCGCTTCCCCGCTTATGAAAATAATGATAAAATTGAACTTTTGCTCGGCGATTTATACAGAAACAACGGCAATTATTGGGCGGCTTTATCAAAGTATGATAAAGTTTGGCAAATTTACCCGTCAACCAAATACCGCGCTGCGGCCTTGCGTATGAAAGGTGATATTTATGCAAGCGAACTTAAGGACTATAAACTTGCAAGGGAACATTATAAACGCGTTTTAAGTGATTTTCCAAATTCCGTAGAAGTACCCACAGTATATAAACATTGGGCTTTGCTTGAAGAAAGTGACAGAAATTATGACACCGCCGTAGAAAATGCCCAGAAATCCTATGAGGGTTACTTAAAAGACGGGCAAAAAGTTGAGGCATTTAATGCTTTAATGTTTAAAGCCGAAGTACAGGAAAAAGATTTAAAAAATTACAATGCCGCGATAGAAACCCTAAAAGTTGCTGCTGAAATTATGCCTAACCAAGAGCAGTATTATGTGGCGGCAAAAGAAAGGGAAGCCAAAATTCAAGCCGATAAATTAAAGGATAATTATTCAGAACGCACTGTTAGGGAAGAGATTGCCACACATTTCCCGACAACGGAAAACGGTGTTCAGGCCTTATACAGAGCAGCTGAACTTGCAGAAAAATTCGGCGATACCGAAAAGGCTAAAAATCAATATAAGCAAGTTATTTTAAACCGCCCTCAAAGCAAGGCGGCAGTTAAAGCACAAAAGCGTATTACTAAAATTGAAAAGGCCGCTTTAAAATCTGCTAAAGATATCGAAAAACAACAAACCAAACCGTCAAAAGAACCGGTAGTTAGTGCAACAAAATAGTTAGGAATTTTTAAAGCGGAAAGTTTTAGGGAAATTTTAGAAAATTTTGGACGTGATCGGGATCGAACCGACGACCTCCTCGTTGCGAACGAGGCGCTCTCCCAACTGAGCTACACGCCCGATAAATCTACCTATATTATAGCATATTAAAAAGAGATAAAGTTTTACAAATTTAATCAAAATATAGCCTAAAAATGTTAAAATATATATATGAAGAAGATACTAAATCTCCAATGCGCCATCTGCGGCAAAGAACATAAAACCCGCGAATCAGATTATGTATGTACTGCCTGCGGCGGGCCGCTTGCTATAAATTACGACTATAAATTAATCAAAAAACGCTTTGATTATGACGTGCTTGAAAATAACCACTCATATAATATTTGGCGTTATTTGGATTTGCTCCCTATTGATGACCATGACGAATTACCGCCGGTACAAGTGGGTTGGACACCTCTTTATAGGGCCGATGAACTTGCCGAAAAATTGGGTATCCGTAAATTATTTATTAAAGACGAGGGCAGAAACCCGACAGGTTCAATAAAAGACAGGGGTAGCGCTGTTGCCGTCGCACGTGCTTTGGAAGTTGATGCAAAAGTTATTACAGATGCCTCAAGCGGAAATGCAAGTGATTCCCTTGCCTGTATCACCGCCGGTATAAATTTAAAAACCGTAATTTTTGCACCAAGAAATACACCCGAACCGAAACTTGTACAACTTTATATTTACGGTGCAGAGGTCATAAGAATTGACGGTACTTACGACGACGCTTTTGAAATTTGCCGCAAAGCAACCGAACGTTTTAATTGGTATAACCGCGCAGCCGGTTTTAACCCTTATGCAAGGGAAGGTAAAAAAACCTGTGCTTTTGAAATTTGCGAACAAATGCAATGGGAAGCACCTGATAAAGTGCTTGTAGCCGTCGGGGACGGTACAATTTTAAGCGGTATGTGGCGCGGCTTTCAGGATTTTAATAAACTCGGTATAATTGACAAAATGCCGCAAATGATTGCCGTTCAGGCCGAAGGCAGTGCTGCTATTACAAAAGCTTGGTTTAATGAA
Organism: Elusimicrobiaceae bacterium; assembly: GCA_045658545.1. Lineage (GTDB taxonomy): Bacteria > Elusimicrobiota > Elusimicrobia > Elusimicrobiales > Elusimicrobiaceae > Proelusimicrobium. The sequence continues at coordinate 38,482 of JAZOVE010000023.1, read as the reverse complement.
GGGAAAATTGAACAGGTACAGGCAAATACTATTGCAGACAGTATTTCCGTAAATGTTCCGCGGGATGGTTTTTTGGCTTTACAGGCTTTAAAAGAATCTGAAGGCAGTGCAGTTACCGTAAGTGATGCGGAAATTATTGCCGCTATACCGGAGCTTGCACGTGCTTCAAGTGTTTTTGCAGAACCCGGCGGTGCCGCAGTTTATGCCGGGCTTAAAAAAATGGTTGCGCAAGGCGCCATTAAGAAGGATGAAACTGTTGCTATCGTAGTAGGCGGTAATGGGTTAAAGGATATTGATGCAGCAGCGAAATCTATTCAAATTTCCCCTAATCTGGTTAAGCCGGATTTAGAGGAAATGATAAACTTGGGTTTACTACCAAAAGGGGAATAAAAAGGAGATTTATGGACGAAAAATTATCATCAACTGCCGTAATCAAAATTGATACGGCCGCCGCGCGCGAAGCGCAATATGACTTGCCGCAAAGTTACGGCAAAACGGAAAGTTTTTTACTTCCTAAAGACCCGAATTGGATGTTTTTATTTTGGGAAATTGTAAATGAAACTTTTGAAAAAATTAAAGACCAAAAAGGCCAAAATATTTTTGATAATTCAAGAACAATAATCCGCGTTTACGATATAACAAATAAGGCCTTTGACGGTACAAATGCAAATTCTTATTTTGATGTTCCCGTAATGCTTGATGCAAGAAGCTGGTATTTGCAGGTCCACAGCGGGCGCACTTATATTTGCGATATCGGTATTATTACACCAAGCGGGGAATTTATTTTACTAACCCGCTCTAATAAAACTACCGTTCCTACCGGCGAAGTTTCAAATATTATTGATGAAAAGTGGATGATGGTTGAAGGTGATTATGAAAAGATTTTAAAAATGTCTTGCGCTTCAATGTTCGGTACAGGTGCAAGCGAAAAGTTGCAACATGTTCTCGCCCAACGCTGGAAGGCATTTGAAATCGGGCGCGAAAGCAACCCTTCATCACATACTTCTTCTTGGATGAGCTCACATACTTTTGCGCAAAATAAAACTGACGAAGATATTTGGCTTAAAGCCGCTTGTGAAATTATTATTTACGGGCAAGCAAGCAAAAATGCCGATGTGTATATTAAAGGGGAAAAAATCAGTGTTAACGAAGACGGCAGCTTCTCTTTCCGCTTTCCGTTAAATGCAGGGCAAATTGTAGATATGCCCATTAAAGCACAACATAAAACCAAAGGCGAAAAGCAAAGATTTATTACCATCAAAGCAAAACGCGAGGAGGCATAATGGAACAGGAAAAGGGTTATCTCTCTTTAGTTCTACACGCCCATTTGCCGTTTATCCGCCATCCGGAATACCCCGATTTTCTTGAAGAAGATTGGTTCTTCGAAGCAATGGTGGAAACTTATTTGCCGCTTTTAAATGTCTATGAAAATTTGACTGCGCAAGGTGTTGATTTTAGGGTAACAATGTCCCTTACCCCGCCGCTTTGCGAAATGATGGCAGATGAAATGCTAATACAGCGCTTTCGTCATTATTTAAACCAAAGAATTGAACTTTCCGAAAAGGAACTTGAGCGCACAAAAAATACTGAATTTGCTTATGTAGCAAAAATGTATCATGAAAAATTCCACAGATACCGCGAACTTTTTGAAAATTATTATCACGGCCGCATTTTGGAAGGTTTCAAAAAATTCCAAAATATGGGCAAACTTGAAATTATTACTTGCTGTGCCACGCACGGTTATTTGCCTTTACAGGTGCAAGAGCAAAGTATAAAAGCGCAAATCAAAATTGCGGTTAATAATTACCGTAAACATTTCGGCCGTTCACCGCGCGGTATTTGGCTTGCAGAGTGTGCCTATAATTACGGCGTAGATAAATATTTAAAAGAAGAAGGTATAAGATTTTTCTTTATGGAATCACACGGCGTTATGCACGGTGTTCCGCGCCCCAAATACGGTATTTATGCGCCGGTTTACACACCGCAAGGTGTTGCGGCTTTTGCACGTGATATAGAGTCCGCCCAGCAGGTTTGGAGCGCAGAAAGCGGCTACCCCGGCGACCCGCGCTACCGCGAATTTTACCGCGACCTTGGTTATGACCTTGATTATGACTATATCAAAAACTATTTGCATAGCGACGGTGTAAGAAGAAATATCGGTATGAAATATTATAAAATTACCGGTAAAGTTGCCTTAAACCAAAAGCAACCTTATTACCCGAGTGATGCTTTGGAAGTTGCCGCAAGCCATGCCGGAAATTTTATGTTTAACCGCCAAAAACAAGTGGAATATTTGGCCAGTGTTATTACGGACCGCAAACCTTTAGTCGTTTCAATGTACGACGCTGAACTTTACGGGCATTGGTGGTATGAAGGTATAGATTTCCTGGAATTTTTATTCAAAAAAATCTATTATGACCAAAAAGATATCAAGTTAATTACACCTTTTGAATATCTTGAGAAGTACCCTGTTAATCAAATTGTGCAACCCTCTCCGTCGTCATGGGGGGATAAAGGTTATAATGATGTTTGGCTTAACAGCGGAAATGATTGGATTTACCGCCACCTCATCAAAGCGGCAGAGCGTATGATTGAACTTGCAAACCGCTTCCCGAATGCCGACGGTGTTTTAAAACGCGCCTTAAATCAATGTGCTAGGGAACTTGTTTTAATGCAATCATCCGATTGGGCATTTTTAATGACGGTGGGAACTGCAAAAGAATATTCCACAAAACGCACTAAAGACCATGTAAAACGTTTTACTGCGCTTTATGAAATGATTGTCGGCAATCGCATTGATGAGAACTACTTAAAGGAACTTGAGTGGAAGGATAATATCTTCCAAGATATTGACTACAACGTTTATAAATAGAAATTAGTTTTTACGTGCTTACATTCCGCATACCGTACACAAACACGCGGAACTATCTTGTGTTTTTTTGTTTTCTTTTTTACGGCTCAAAATCGTGCAAAATTAGTTTTTTATATCTAAGCCGGCAACTCGTAAAAAAGCAAGTTTTAGAGGTATACCCTTGCTTTTTACTCAAACAAACCAGCTTATTAGAATATAAAAAACTTTCAATTTTGCAAACACTAATATCGCCGTAAAAAAGAAAACGGGGAAGATTTAACGACAAAAAAATACTCCTTTTACTCCCCGCCCCTTTCGTAAGAAAGGCGGAGGGGCTGGGGTGGGGTTGTAAAAATCAAAATTTCCGGTCTAATAGTCAAAAATACTTGCTGGGTTTTTGCGTACGGTTTGATTTCATAAATTAAATACCGCCCTAGTTCTAAAAGAATTAGGGCGGTATTTTAACAACTTAAATTTTTCTAATCTTCAAATTTAATCATTATGCTACCCTCTGTTGACTTTGAGGTTTTTTTGTCTTCATAAGCATCAAATTGTTTATTAACCGAAGATAAATTACCATAATTATTAATTTGTTTCTGAATCTTAGGGATATCTATATTACCGTCTTTACCGATCAAAGCATTTATGCCATTATTTTGATTATTAGGGTCAACCGCTAAGTTCAGTTCGGCAGATTTTGCCTTCTTTATTGCATTTTTATATCTCGGCAACATAATACTTGTTAAAATGGCAATAATTAAAACCGCTATAAGTATTTCAATTAATAAAAACCCTTTATTTTTCATAAATACTCCCATACATATAATAATATAACAGGAAAAGCGCGGAAGGTCAATAAAATTTTATTTCAACTTTTTAATTTCCTCAAGCCACAAAGTTGAATTAACATCACTCGGTAAACGCAAATCTGTGCGCGGGCTTAAAGAAACTTCTAAAATCTTCGGCCCTTCAGGGCAGCAGGAACGTTTGAATTGTTGGCTAAAAAAGCGTCTAAAAAATACTTCAAGCCAATGTTTAATTGTTGCCTTGTCAAAATCATTTTTAAAAGTTGTACAAGCAAATTTATAAATTTCTTTTGGGCCGAATTTATTAACTAAAAAGTGATACAAAAAGAAATCATGCAAAATGTAAGGGCCGACTAGGTCTTCAGTTTTTTGCGTAATTTTCCCTTTTTTTGCCGGTTTAAGTTCTGGGGAAATCGGCGTTTCTAAAATATCTCTTAACACTGCCGCGACTTTGGCCGTTGCGGTTTTTGAATATTGCGCAACAATTTCCTGTATTAAAGTTTTTGGAATACCTGCATTTATACCGTACATTGAAAGATGGTCCCCGCCGTAAGTTGCCCAACCGAGTGCAAATTCAGACATATCCCCCGTACCCAAAACCAAAGCGCCGAGCTTGTTTGAAATATCAAATAAAATTTGTGTACGTTCGCGCGCTTGGGCATTTTCATAAGCGGTATCAACGGTGTTTTTATTATGTTTAATATCTTTAAAATGTTGTAAAACTGCCGGCTTAATATCAATTTCCGCAAAACTAACGCCGAGTGCTTTGCATAAAAGTTTGGCATTATTTTTTGTTTGTTTTGTTGTACCAAGGCCGGGCAAAGTGTAAGCAAAAATATTTTTAAGCGGTAAATTTAATTTGTTGAAAGTGTGGACCGCGGCAAGCAAAGCCAAAGTGGAATCAAGCCCGCCGGAAATACCCAAAATAACTTTATTTATTTTTGTTTGCTCTAAACGCCTTGCAAGTGCAAGCGCCTGCAAATCTAAAACTTCAAGTAGCTCTTGTTTGTTTATAGGGCTAAAAGGGTGTTTTGCGTCAAATTTTAATTCTTGTACCGTAAAACTTTTTTTACCGTCTTCGTTAAGATTGCAAACAATAATTTGTTCTTGCATTGTAAAGCGCGGGCATTTGGCTAACAATTTGCCGTTTTTGTAAATTAAAATATTTGCGCTGTAAGCCGCTTCTGCCGAAGATTCCCCAAAAGCAGACGAAGCATAAACATAATTACAGTTTTGCATAGCGGAATATATTAAAAGTGAATTCTCAAGTTTTTCTTGTTTACCGATTTGCTCATAATTGCTTGCGGGGTTTAAAATAATTTCCGCTTTCGGCAGATAGGGGAAAGTGTCATTTATATCAAACCCTGTTTTGACGGCAAAACTTGTGTTAAATATTTTAAAAACGGGAGTATAAAGCGCCACTTTTTGATTAAGTATCAAAGCTTTAGTTAATTTAATTTCTTTGGCGGGGGTAAAGTAGCGTGTATCGCAAGTTTTAGCGGGAACAATACCCAAAATTTTACCTTTATATAATACGGCGCTTGCATTTATAATTTGTGTATTTATTTGTAAAGGTAAGCCGACAATTAGGACGGCATTTAATTTTTTTGTTTCTTTTAAAATTGTGTTTAAGGATTTTAAGGCATTATCAATCAAAAGCGGTGTTAAAAACAAATCCCCGCAAGTTGCGCCGGTTATTGAAAGTTCCGGCGTCATCACAATTTTTGCACCTTGTTTGACGGTGCTTTTAAATAACTTAATTATATTTATTGTGTTTGTTTTTGTGTCTGCAAGGGCCACGCGCGGGCAAATTGCAGCAATTTTTATATTATTTTCCATATAAATATTTTACAAAAAATGCTTTATACGTGCAAAAACAAAAAAAGTATAACCGGGTAAAATATGTTACAATTAGTTTATGGCAGTTACGGAATCAAAAGAAAATTATTTGGAAATTATATACATCTTGACCGAAAAGCAAAAAGAGGTACATGCAATTGATATTGTAAACCACCTCGGTTTTGCACGGGCAAGTGTCAGTATTGCCCTAAAAGCACTCAAGGATGAAAAATATATTTTCGTAGATGATAAATTACATATAACTTTAACCCCGAAAGGTAAGTCAATAGCAGAAAAAGTGTATGATAAACACCAAACCCTTTCCGCTTGGCTTATAACTATGGGAGTTGATGAACAAACCGCCCTCAAAGATGCCTGTAAAATAGAGCATATTATATCGGAAAAGAGTTTCCAAGCCATTAAGAATTTTTTGAAGAAATAACCCCTATATTTACAATAGTATCAGAAATTGTTATCATTTAAGAGATGTAAAATGTAGGGTTAATTGCCCTAATATAACTTGAACTGTTTTTGGAACCGTTTTTACGGAGAACTATTAGTAGTGCTTCTGACCACCAAAAATAGTCGTTAGAGCATATATTAACTTGGCTGATCCCCTTGTTAGTATATGCTGAATGTTTATCACTTGTGATAAGCTACGGCTATTATTGAAGGTCTGGTCAGAAGCCCCGATATAAGAGCCGTTTTTGTTTGCCTTTAAGACGGAACCTAAAACAAAGGAGAAATTATGAAAGTAAAAAAACAAAAATTCACTAAAGGTTTCACGCTTTTGGAACTTTTAGTAGTAGTGTCTATCATTGGCATATTAGCCGCAATTGCTCTGCCCAATTATCAGAGGGCAAAAGCAAAAGCGGAGTTAACGCAAGTTATCTCCGTAGTTAAACCATATGCCGAAGCACAGGAACGTTATTTTTTGGCAAACGGTACATATGCAACTTCAAGTACTAATCTTGATGTAAAAGTGTCTGCACATCCTGGAATTGCGTGTTACTTACAACAAAAATTTTGGATTTATTGTTATTCAAATAAGTTTATTTATGTGCGTTTTTTACAAGCCACCAATCATCAATTTGAAGGTCAAACATGGTGCGGAATTGTAGGAAGTTATAATAGTGATAAATATAATAATATTTGCAAAGATATGTTCCCTCAAGCATCAGATATAACTAATACAATGAATCTTTATTTAGAGGTTCGTAAAGGTTGGCGTGTAAGGTAAAGAGTCAAAACACAAACCCGATAAGTATTTTTGAGGAAAGTTCACGAAAATTTTGAGGTTTAGAGCCGTAGCGTATAAGTGTTTTTTGTGCGACGCAGCGAATTTAATAAAGCCAAACCATGCACAAAGAACCGGCAAGTATTTTTGAGTAGATTTTTTTAAAATCTTCCCCGTTTTCTTTTTTGCGGCGATATTAGTGTTTGCAAAATTGAAAGATTTTTATATTCTAACAAGCCGGTTTGCTCGAGCAAAAAGCAAAATATACCTCTAAAATTTGCTTTTTGCGAGTTACCGGCTTAGATATAAAAATCTAATTTTGCACGATTTTGAGCCGCAAAAAAGAAAACAAAAAAACTACAAGCGCGTTATATGCGTTTGTGTACGGTATGCCTAAAACTTGGTATAATATATATACTATGACAAACGAAAAATTACCCCCACAAGCACTTGATGCTGAAATGGCCTTGCTCGGCTCTATGATGATAGAGCAAGATGCCCTTGAACGCGCTATAAGTATAGTCAGCGTAGAACATTTTTATAAAACAGCACATCAAAAGATCTTTAATGCTATGAAGAATCTAGCCACTAAAGACCAAGCGGTTGACCTTATCACCTTAACCGAAGAATTAAAAAAAGAGGGTTTTTTAGCCGAAGTCGGCGGGGAAAGATATTTGGCAGAACTTATGTCAAAAGTTTCCACCGCGGCGCATGTCGAACACTATGCAAAAATCGTCTATGATACCGCCATGGTGCGCGAGCTTATTAAAATTTCCACCTCAACCGTAGAAAGTTGCTATAAAAACGCGGAACAAGACCCCTCTGACCTTATTGACGAAGCGCAAGGCAAACTTTTTACTTTAAACCAAAAGCAGGAAAAACAGGGTTTTGTATCAAGTAAAGATATGGCGCACGAGGTAATGGAGCAAATTGAAAAACTTATTATCGATAAAAACCCCATCAAAGGTGTTCCCACAGGCTTTAATGAATTTGATACTATGACCGGTGGTTTAAGGAAAGGCGACCTTATAATTTTGGCAGCTCGCCCTTCGCAAGGTAAAACCGCTATGGCTTTAAATATTATTCAAAATGCGCTGGATAAAGGTTTCCCCGTTGCATTATTTTCCCTTGAAATGGGGCGTTACCAAATTTACCAAAGGATGGTTTGCACCGCCGCACAAGCAAGTTTACATAATGTAAGCACAGGAGTTTTTCAAAAATCAAGATGGCGGGAACTTGCGGCAAAAGTCCAAAAACTCGGCGAACAAAAGTTATTTATAGATGATACCCCCGGCGTAACTATAACCGAAATCCGTATGCGTGCACGCCGCCTCGCCCGTGAACTGCAAAAAGAAAAAAAGGAACTAGGGCTTATTGTAATTGACTATATCGGTTTGATTAGAAGCGGTAAGGCAAAGGTGGAATCCCGCCAACAGGAAGTTTCGGAAATTTCAAGAATGTTAAAAGAACTTGCAAGAACGATGAATGTTCCCGTTCTTGCGCTTTCCCAACTTAACAGAAATACCGAAAAGGGCCGCGCAGATAACCGCCCTCAACTTTCGGACTTAAGGGAATCAGGCTCTATTGAACAGGATGCCGACGTGGTTGCCTTAATCCACCGCGAAGGTTATTATAAGTGGAACGACGAAACTTTAAGAAATAAAGCCAATTTGATTTTAGCAAAACAACGCAACGGCCCAGTCGGCACAATTGACCTTAATTGGTACAGCGAGTATACCTTATTTACTAACCCCGCTTTAGTAAGTGATGAGGCCGCCGCTGAAAACTTTGCCGCATCAAGCGATATACCGCTATGACAATACCAATCCTTCGCCCGACAGTTGCGGAAATTAATTTAAATGCTTTAAAAAATAATATTTTAAAAGCAAAAAGTTTAATTTCCCAAAGGGCGCAAGGTAACCCGAAAATTCTATTACTTGTAAAAGCCAATGCTTACGGGCATGACTCTGTATTAATTTCAAAATATGTGCAAGAAAATAAACTTGCCGATTTTTTGGGTGTTGCATCTATTGAAGAAGGTATGGTGCTGCGCCAAAAAGACATAACTTTACCGATTTTAGTTCTTGGCAGTATTTGGCCTTTTGATTGTTTTGAGTATGCTATAAAAAATAATCTTTCCGTAACTGTGGCAAGTGTTAAAGCCGCTAAATTTCTGGCGGAACTTTCCGCTAAATTAAAACTCAAAGCATACGCACATATTAAGCAGGAAACAGGGATGAACCGTATTGGTTCACGCCGCCCTGCCGCAATAGAAATACTTAAAATTTTAAACAAAGCGCCTTTCGTGGAAGTGCAAGGAACTTTCAGCCACTTCGCCAATGCCGCAAGCAAAGAATATTCCCAGCAACAATATATTTATTATACCGAGTTGCTTGAAGAAGCAAAAAATAAAAACTTAAATGTAGGTATCAGGCATTTGGCGGCGTCGCAAGCATTTTTGAATTATCCGCAAGCGCAATTTGATATGGTACGCCTTGGGCATCTTGCCTATGGCCTAGAAGACGGTTTTGAGCCGGTTTTATCCCTAAAATCAAAAGTTGTTTTTATTAAAGATGTTAGGGAAAATGTAAAAATCGGTTACGGCGGAACATTTGTTACCAAAAAGCCCTCAAAAATTGCTACTATACCTATAGGGTATGGCGACGGTTACCCGCGCGCTTTATCAAATAAAGCGGAAGTGGAAATTTTGGGCAAACGTTGTCCGCAAATCGGCAATATCACTATGGATATGATGATGGTTGATATTACCGAACTTGGAGACATTAAAATCGGCACCGAAGTAACCTTAATCGGCAAAAATTTGACTGCTTTGGAACTTGCCGAAAAGTGCGGAACTATCGACTATGAAATTTTAACCGTTTTAACGCGCCGCGTTCCGCGTATAGGTGTTTTATAGGGGTTTAGATGTTTAAGAAATTCGGGAAATTTTTAATTTTCTTTTTCACTCAATTCGGCCAAGCGGCCGAAATGATAAAGGACTCCTTTTTTTGGTTTATCAAAACCCCGCTTGAAGTATCACAAACTTTCCAGCAAATAGTAAAAATCGGCGTTGAAAGTATACCTGTTATTTTGATGACGGGTTTATTTGTCGGCATGGTGCTTGCTTTGCAGGCCGGTAACACTATGCAAAGTATTTTAAGTGAGCCTTTGTATATCGGGTTGCTTGTCAGCTTTTCTTTGGTGCGTGAACTTGGGCCTGTTTTGTCAGCTTTCGTAATAGCTGGCCGCGCAGGTGCCGCAGTTACGGCGGAAATCGGCACAATGAAAGTAACGGAACAAATTGATGCTTTAAGTACACTCGGTACAAATTCAATAAGATATTTGGTTATTCCGCGTTTAATTGCTTTTACAGTTTCTATCCCTATTTTAGCTTTATTTGCGGATATTATGGGTATTTTCGGCGGTTTTCTTGTAAGTGTTAACGGGTTAAGTGTTCCGTCACAAACTTATTGGAACGATATTACCACCTATTTAGGTATTGACGATTTGATGCACGGTTTAATTAAAGCTTTTGTTTTTGCCTTTTGTATCGGTGTAATTTGTTGTTATAAAGGTTTAAATACACGCGGCGGGGCAGAAGGCGTCGGTAAAGCTACCACAGGGGCGGTGGTCGTCAGCATGGTAATGATTTTGGTTGTGGACTATTTCTTGACAGCAATTTTGCACGCTTTCGGGGTTTAATATGATTAAGATTGAAAATCTAAGAAAACATTTTGGACCTAAACATATTTTAAACGGCGTTAATTTGGAAATTAAAGACGGTGAAGTTACAACTATTATCGGCGGATCGGGTACAGGTAAAAGCACTTTAATTAAATGTATTATCCGCTTGCTTGAGCCGGACGGCGGTAAAATTATTGTAGACGGTAAAGATATTACGCATATAAATAATGAATTTGAACTTGCAAAACTCCGCAAAAGTTTTGGGTATTTATTCCAAGAGGGTGCTTTATTTGACTCTTTAACTGTCGGGGAAAATGTAACTTTCGGTTTAAAATATTTAACCGATACGCCAAAAAGCGAATATGCAAAAATTGCTAAAGAAAAATTAGCACTCGTCGGCTTAAAAGATATTGAAAATTTGCGCCCGTCAGAACTTTCCGGCGGTATGAAAAAGCGCGTCTCTTTAGCACGCGTTTTGGCGACAAACCCAAAAGTTATTTTGTATGACGAGCCAACAAGCGGTTTAGACCCTATAATGTCAGAAATCATCAGCCAATTAATTTTAGATTTAAAACACAAACTCGGCGTAACGTCAATAGTAATTACACATGATATGAAAAGCGCTTTTGAAATTTCAGATACGCTTGCCATGCTTTATGAAGGCAAAGTGCAACTTGCGGCTTCAAAAGAAGAGTTTAAGAAAACGCAAAACCCGTATGTAAAACAATTTATTGAAGGTTCGGCAACAGGGCCGATACAGATGAAAATATCAAATTAAAGAGGTATTTATGAGTACAGAAACTAAAGTAGGTTTATTTACTTTTATAGGAATAGTAATATTCGGCGTTTGTTTATTTGTTTTGGGCAGTTTTTCAATAACAAAGGGTTATGATATAATTGTTCATTTCCAAGATGTTTCCGGTTTACCTGCGAAATCAAATGTCCGCTTAAACGGTGTTGAAGTCGGTAAAGTCAAAGAACTGAAACTTGATGGTGGCGAAATTTTGGCTATACTTAAAATAAATGAGGGTGTAGTTATTTACAAAAATTCAAAATTTGCAATAGCCACAACAAGCTTAATCGGCACAAATTATTTGCAAATTGAGCAAGGTAATCCTCAAAGCGGTATTTTGGAACCGGGTTCCCATGTAAAAGGGCTTAGTTTACCGTCAATTACAAATATGATAACAGAGGCCTTAAATTCTATACAAAATTTAACCGCAGGTATCAGCGATAACGGTAAATTTGCAGAGGACTTAAATGCAACACTTGAAAATTTGCGCAATCTTTCAGGTAACTTAAATGATTTGATTTTTTCCTTAAGGCCTTATTTAACAAAATCAATGCAGGATGTCAGCGAACTTACAAAGGCCTCAAATAAAGTTATGCAAGAAATGGAAAGCGGCAAAGGTTTATTTCCGGCCTTAATGTCTGACCAACAAATGAAAGCAGATGTTGAACAAACTTTAGCTAATATCAAGCAAGTTTCTGCGGATGCAAAACAATTTATAGGTCAAATTGCAAAGTTCAAAATTTTCTGGCTTTATGATGCTTATTATCAGCCAAACGGCGGGATCGGTACATCTGATTTGTTTGTTAAATTTGTGCCTGGTAACGGTTACACTTATTATAGTGTCGGTGTTGCAAATTTGGGTAATAAAGATAATTTACCGAAAAACGATAAGGACTTTAGGGACTATAACCAAATTGATGCCCGCTTAGGTGTTTACAATCAATGGGGAGATTTAGCCGTGGGTATGATTCGCGGCTCCGGCGGTGTTAGGGCTGCGGTTAAACCCTTTTATAAAGCTGATAATTTTATTGTTAAAAACTTTGCCTTGTACGGTGAAGCAACTGATTTCGGCAGAAAGCGCGTTATTAACGGCAGAATGTTTGATAAGCCGTTTTATGCCTTGGGTGCACAGGCATGGTTTACTAAGAATTTTGGTCTTAATGTCAGGTATAATGATATTGCTGAAGCGTCTGCTTTCCAAGTGGGTGCGAACTTATCGTTTGAAGACAAGGAACTTGCATCCTTGCTTGGTCTTGCAAGCATGGCAAAATAGTGAGCGTTTATGAGATTCACTCGTTTGCTTCTAACTTTAATTTCGGGTATTATAGTACTATCTGCAGCAAGTGATTATAAACCCCAAACCACAATGTTAGAAGCTGTAACTGCCGGAGATCAAAAGGCTGTTGCATATTACGTACAAAAAGGAACTAATGTAAACCAAAAAGATAAGAAAGGAAATCCATTAATTGTATTAGCAGCAGGCAAGGGTTATATTGAAATCGTAAATATTTTAATAAAAGCAGGTGTAGATGTTAATGCTACTAATGCTCATCAAGTAACTGCTTTAATGTTTGCAGCTAGCAGAGGGTACCTTGAAGTCGTGAATGCCTTAATTAAGGCAAAAGCCAATGTAAATGCAAGTGATAAAGGTGACTTTACGGCTTTAATGTTTGCTTCAGGTAAAGGCTATAATGGGATTGTAGATATCTTAATTTCAGCCAAATCAAACGTAAATATAAAAAATAAAGATGGACAAACAGCTTTAATGATAGCTATTGTTCAAGGCCATATTGGGATTGTAGATGCTTTAATCAAAGCAGGGGCAAATGTTAATATAAAGGATAATAACGGCGATACTGCTTTAATCACTGCTGCTCTTTTCGGTCGCACCAAAATTGTAAATATTTTAATTGAAGCCGGCGCTGATGTTAATGCAAAGAATGATAAAGGAAACACAGCCTTAATGATTGCAGAAAAAAAGGGTTATACTAAAATTGCAGAAAACTTAAAAGAAGCAGGGAAAATAACAGAAGAAATAAAACCATCCCGTTCTAAAGATTTAGTGTTAATATCCGCCAGTGGAAGAGGGGATATCGAATCTGTAAAAGATATTCTTAAAGAAGGCGCGAGTGTAAGTGCAAGGCATAAAGGCAGAACAGCTTTAATGGAGGCGGCATTTTATGGCCACGCTAAAATTGTAGATATTTTAATTGCAGAAGGTTCTGATGTCAATGCGAAAGAAGAATCACGGCAGGACCTTACTGTTTTGATATTAGGCGTATATAGCGGGAATGTCAAAGTTGTAGAATCTTTAATCAAGGCCGGTGCTAAAGTAAATGCAAGAGGAGGTACTGCTTTAATGGTCGCGGCGAAGGAAGGACACTATGAAATTGTCAAAGTTTTACTTAGATCCGGCGCTGATGTTAATGCAAAAACTTCTGCATGCGAAACGGCTTTATCATTTGCTGAATCAGGCGGATATTCTAGAATAGTTAGCGTCCTTAAAACAGCCGGTGCTGTAGAAAGATGGAATGAATGTAATGTTGAGGTACCAATACCTACTATCGTGATAGAAAATAAAAAGACCCAAAAGGGTACTATCAAAAACAGCTCTAATGTTAATGCAAAGAATAAAATTAACACAACTGTTTCATCTGTTTCAAATGCGAAAGCAAATACACGAACTGTAAAGGTATCAGAAAATAAACGAGAAACAGGAACGGTTAATCCGGATTTAATGAGGGCGATTATAAACGGTCAGACCGAAATTGTAAAAAAATTAATTGCCGATGGTGTTGATATTAATGCAAAAGATAATAATGGGGAAACACCTTTAAGTACTGCCTATCTTTTTAACCGCATTGAAATTTTAAATATTTTAATTGCCGCCGGGGCAGATGTTAATGTAAGGGATAAAAATAATTATACTCTGATATATGAAACTAGTTTGGATGGCAATATTGAAATTGTAAACACATTAATTAAAGCCGGTGCGGATGTAAATGTAAAAGGTAATAATGGTTCTACTCCTCTATTGAATATAACCGAAATAGGGCACCTCCAAACTGTAAAAGCTTTACTTGCAGCTGGGGCTAATGTTAATGCAAGAAGCAATAATGGAATTACCGCTTTGGCTATAGCCGTAGATAAGGGATATACTGATATTATAAGAGTATTACTTAAAGCCGGCGCAAATGTTAATTTAAGAGATGCTAGCGGGGAAACACCTATAATGTATGCAATTACTAGAAGGAATGTTCCTATTATTAATATTTTAATTAAAGCAGGTGCAGATGTTAATGCTAAAAACGAATACGGAACAACAGTTTTAATGATAGCTGAACATGAAGGAACCCCTGAAATTGTAGAAATTTTGAAACAAGCAGGGGCAAGGTAGTATTTAAATTTTGTGTGTAAATGTAGTGTTTAAATAGTAAAGGAGATATTATGAAATCATTTCGTTTATTTTTAACTTTAATTATTGGTATGTTTGTATTATCTGCTGCAAACAGTTATAAACCCACAGTTAGTATGGTGGAAGCCGTAAATGCCGGGGACGAAAAGGCCGTTGCTTACTATATAAAACACGGCGAAGATGTTAATCAAAAAGATGAAAAAGGAAATCCACTACTTGTATTAGCTGCCAAAAAAGGTAATGTTAAAATTGTAAAAACATTAATTAAGGCAGGTGCAGACATAAATGCACAGGATGAGGATAAATGGACAGCTTTAAAATGGGCTGCCCATACAAAGCGTGCTAAAATTGTAAAAATATTAATTGCAGCTAAAGCAGATTTAAATGCTAAAGATAAAACCGGGTGGACACCTTTAATGAGTGCTGCATTTGAAGGGGATGCTGAAAGTGTAAATGCTTTAATTAAAGCAGGTGCTGCCTTAAATACCCCAGATAAGAATAATGCAAGCTTACTTAAAGCAAGTTTGGAAGGGGATGTTAAAACAATAAATAGTTTACTCAAAGAGGGTGTAAATGTTAATGCCCAAGATGAAAAAGGCAATACAGCTTTGATGTTTGCCATTAATTCGGAAAGTGCAAAAACATTAATTGCCGCAGGTGCGGATATTAATGCAAAAAATGATGAAGATTATACTGTTTTAGAGTGGGCAGTTTCTAAAGGTCATACAGAAATTGTTAATACCTTGATTGCTGCCGGGGTAGATGTGAATAATTCAGGTACAAATAGATGGTCTGTCTTAAATCTCGCCATTAATAAGGGATATGCTGACATCGTAAAAGCTCTAATAACCGCTGGGGCAGATGTAAATGCAAAAAATAAGAATGGGGAAACGGCTTTAATGTTTGCTAATAACGTAGAAATTATAAAAACTTTAATTGCCGCCGGTGCAGATGTAAATGCTAGAGATAATGATGGATTTACAGTTTTAATTAGTGCTACTCTCTCTGGTCAAATTGAAGCTGCAAAAACTCTAATTGAGTCAGGTGCAGATATAAATGCAAGTTTGAATGTTTGTGAAGATAATTGTTCAGGTAATGCTTTAATTATTGCAGCATCACGTGGTGATACCGAACTCGTAAATGCTTTAATCAAAGCCGGTGCCAATTTAAATGTAAGGGACGGTGGAGGGAGAACCCCTTTAATAATTGCCGCTTTGCACAATTATATTAAGATTGCAAAAGCTTTAATTTCTGCCGGTGCAAATGTAGATATCGAAAGTGAAGGAGAATGGACTGCGTTGAGAACTGCAGCTATTAGGGGATATACAGAAATTGCTAAATCTTTAATTGCCGCCGGTGCAGATATAAATGCAAAAGATAAGGATGGAAATACAGCTTTAATTTTTGCTGCAACTTACGGATATACCGATATAGCAAAAGCATTAATTACAGCTGGAGCAGATGTAAATGAAAAAGATAAGGATGGTTATACACCTTTAATATTAGCTGCTAGAAATGGACACTTAAAAATCGTGAAATCCTTAATTGCCGCAGGTGCAGATGTAAATACAAAAAATAATAATGGAGAAACGGCTTTAATGTGGGCTGCACATAATGGAAATGTAAAAATCGTAAAAGTATTAATTGCAGAAGGAGCAGACATAAATATAAAATATCCACTAGGATATTCAATTTTAATGGCAGCATTGACAGGAAAAGATAATTATAAAATCATAAAAATTTTAATTGAAGCTGGGGCGGAGGTAAATGAAAGCAGTACTTTTAAAGAACATACAGCATTAATACTTGCCTCTGGTCAGGGGTATACAAAATCTGTAGATATTCTAATCAAAGCCGGTGCTGATGTTAATGTTAAGAATGCAATAACTGGATATAGTGCCTTAATGTATGCCGCTGAAGCTGGATATTTACAAATTGTTAAAGCTTTAATAGAAGCTAATGCGGATGTAAATGCAAAAAGCAAATACGAAAAAACGTCTTTATCTTTAGCTACTGAAAATAAATATACAGAAATCATAGAAATTTTAAAACAAGCAGGAGCAAAATAGATAATTTATGAAATTTAAAACAGTTTATACTTGTCAAAAATGCGGGTTTAATTCCCCAAAATGGCTTGGGCGTTGCCCAGATTGCGGGGAGTGGAATAGCTTTGCCGAAGAAGTTATTCAGGAAGAATCAAAAACCGCAAAAACAAAAAAGTCATTTACGGAATTTTCTTCAGAAATTACCCCTCTAAAAGAGGCAAGCGCAAAAGAAGGAAAACGCACCGCAACAGGTATAAGTGAGTTTGACCGCTTAACTTCAGGCGGCCTTGTTGATGGGCAAATTACTTTGCTTGCCGGCGCGCCCGGTATCGGTAAAAGCACTTTGATGCTTCAGCTCGCATCTGCTTTATCAAAAAATAAAAAGGTCTTATATATTTCAGGGGAAGAGTCCCTGGAACAAATTGCATCCCGTGCAAAACGCTTAAAAGCCGACGGGGAAAATATTTTCCTTTTATCCGAAACAAATATTCAGCGCATTTTGGAAGCAATAAAAAAAGTTGCACCGCAGGTCTTGATTATTGACTCAATCCAAACGGTTTATCATCCGGAATTTAATTCCGCATCAGGCACTTTAAGCCAAGTGCGCGAAAGCGCAGGGGAAATTTTGCGCGCTACAAAACCGACAGGTATTATAACCTTTATTTTAGGTCACGTCACTAAAGACGGCGCGCTTGCCGGACCGAAGGTCTTGGAACATATGGTTGATACTGTTTTATATTTTGACAGTGATTCCGATAACATTTTGCGCATACTCCGCGCACATAAAAACCGCTTTGGTTCAACTTCTGAAATTGCTTTGTTTAAAATGACTGCAACAGGGCTTGAAGATGTTTTGGATGCAAGCGCATATTTTGCACAGACATCACGCAGTAAAAAAATTATAGGCCGTGCTTTTTCTATCGCGCTTGAAGGCACGCGCCCGATTTTGACTGAAGTGCAAGTTTTAACTTCTGTGACGCATTTCCCATACCCGCGCAGAATAGCAACAGGGCTTGATTTAAACCGCTGCCAAATGCTGCTTGCAGCGCTTGAAAAACATATCGGCTTAAATTTAGATAATAAAGATGTTTATATTTCCCTAACGGGCGGTACAAAAATTAATGATCCATCTTTGGACCTTGCAATTTGCGCTGCGGTAATAAGTTCAGTTAAAGATAAACCGATTTCAGGTACTTCCGCATTTATCGGGGAAGTGGGTATTTTAGGGCAAGTTGCACCTGTACCGTTAACAGAGCGCCGCATCAAAGAAGCCGCGCGCCTTGGTATGAAGGAAATCTTTACACCGATACTTAAAGAAACGCCTAAGGTTAAAGTTGAGCAGCTTGAGGACCTTTACACTCTATCCGTTAAATTATAAATTATAATTCCTGCCCTTTAAATGTGCGGGCAGCTCGGTAGCAAAAAAACATTGCCGGTATCAAAAATGTTATGGCAATAAAAACTGCTAACTGTAAATCAAATATTTGTGAGATTTTGCCAATCGTCATCGGCGAGAGTGCATCACCCAAAGCATGAATAACAAAAATATGAAAGGCAAAAGCCATTGAGCGTATTTTAACGGAAGTCAAACTTATAATTGCCGCGTTTAATGCACCTGTTTGAATAAAAACAAAACTCATAGCTATACCGAAAAAAGTTAAAGCAAGAATTTGGCTTTCACACAAAAGCCCTAAAAGCCCGAAAGGCAAAGCAAGAGCATACCCAAATAAAGTTGTGTGGAAATATGCTTTCTTTGTAAATTTATGTAAAAAGTCTGCAAGCACGCCGCCGCCCAAAGTGCCGATTAAACCGGCAATAATTATCATGATCCCGAATTTTGTGCCGGCCTCGGCGACACTAAAATTAAAATATCTGTGGAAATAAGTCGGCATCCACGCGGCAAGCCCGCCGAGGGTAAAAGTTGCCATCGCTTCGGCAAGGCATACATAAACGAAACTTTTGCTTTTAAAAAATTGTAAATAATTTGAAATTTTAATTTGCTGTTTTTCTTCTTGCGTAATTTTGCGTTTATCTTTAATGTAAACAAATGCCCAAAAAGCCAGCAAAAAACCTGGGATAGATAAAATGTAAAACGCCATACGCCAACCGTAATTTTGGCCGATTATTCCGCCCAGCAAATAGCCAAGCGCGCTGCCAAGCGGCAGGGCAAGCCCCAAAATTGCAAGTATACGCGCGCGGTGGTTTTTATCAAAACCTTCAGCCGCAAGAGAGGGGGAAACACTTGTAAACCCGGCTTCCCCAACGCCGATAAAACTGCGTGCAAGCGCGATATTATAAAAGTTTTTTGCCATACCTGTAAGTGCGGTTGCGGCGCTCCATAAAACCGCGCAAACGGAAACCCAAATCTGACGTGGCGAGCGGTCCGCAAAATAAGCAATTACGGGCGCAGTTAGTGTGTAGACAATCATAAATACAGAGCCGAGCATTCCAAGTTGCCCGTCGTTTAACCCCAAATCTTTTGAAAGCAGAGGGAAAACAGCAAACAGTACCTGCCTGTCAATATAATTAAATAAGTTAATTAAAAACAGAATTATTAATATAATTTTTGGATTCATACTATCTCGTTTGCCTTAATGCTTCATACAAACAAATTGCGGCGGAAGTGGAAAGGTTTAAGGAGCGTACATCCCCGGGCATGGGGATAGTGTAAAGTTTATCGGCATATTTCGTGTAGAAACTCCTCGGAAGGCCGCAAGATTCAGAGCCGAAAATTAAATAATCGTCTTTTTCAAATTTAATATCCCACAAACATTTTTTGCCTTTTGTGGAAAAGAAAAATAATCTTGCATTAGAAGGTAAATTATCAAAAAATTCATCACAGGTAGGAACTAAAGTATATTTAAGTTTTGGCCAATAATCAAGGCCGCTGCGCCTAATTTCCCTGTCGGAAATCTTAAAGCCGAGTTTTCCGACAAGGAATAAATGCGTATTTGTTGCCACGCATGTGCGCCCGATATTGCCTGTATTAAACGGAATTTCCGGATTAATTAAAACGATATTCAAAGCGCACCTGCCAAACTAAATTTCCCAACGTACGAAAAGCGGTGTAAACGGATGCGGAACACAGGCATTAAACGGGATAATTCTTAAAGCATAATCTTGCCTGCCGCTTGTTTCGGGGGAGATTTCAAGTTCATATTTATATATGCCGTTTTCTTGTTTAACAAGGTTCATTGACATATCTTTTGCCGTCTCAAAAGCACCGCCCATACCGCGTGTACCGAGTTGTAATTGAACAACAATTTGTTCAGGTTTTAAACTGCCCAAAGTAACATCTGCGGTAATTTTAATTTTTTGACCAACGAAAACTTGGCTGTCAAATTGCCCTGTTGTATCTTTAATTGAAACCTGCGGCCAATTATCTGATATTTGTTTGCGCCATGCGGCTACTTCGGCAGTTTTACCTTTTGTGTTTAAGATACTGCCGTAATAATGGGCTTTTGTGTAGAATTTATCATAATATTCCTGCACCATTCTGTTTGTGTTAAAAAACGGAACGATTGTGGAAATTGAGTCCTTCATCTTCTTAATCCATTTTTGCGGCAAGCCGTCGGTGTCGCGGTCATAATAAGTGGGGATTACTTCCTGTTCAAGCAAATTATAAAGTGCTTGGCTTTCCACCTCATCGCGTTCTTCGTCGTCTTTATAATTATCTGCACCGGTTATGGACCAGCTAAAATCGCAAGGGCCGACTTCGTCCCACCAACCGTCTAAAATTGAAAGTGCCAAAGCACCGTTTAAAGCGGCTTTCATACCGCTTGTACCTGACGCTTCCATCGGCCTAATTGGATTATTAAGCCACACATCCACACCTTGCACCATATAGCGGGCAAGGTTCATATTATAATCTTCAGCAAAAACGATTTTACCGTTAAAGCGCGGGTCAAGCATATAGGTAAATATTTTTTTGATAAATTCTTTACCTGCACTATCTGCCGGATGTGCTTTACCGGCGAAAACAAACTGCACCGGCCTGTTTGGATTATTGACGATTTTTGCCAATCTTTCCGGATCTTTGAAAAGCAAAGTGGCGCGTTTATAAGTTGCAAAGCGGCGCGCAAAACCGATAGTCAAAACACCTTCTTCCAAAACATTTGCGGCTTGCTTTGGGGTTCTTAAATTTGATTTAATGCGGTGCGCCTGCCTCACCATTTTGGCGCGGATATGCTTAATAAGTTTATCTTTACGCAAATTATGTGTTGCCCAAAGTTCAGCTGCCGGGATATCTTGCACTTTATTCCAATGTGTTTGGTCAAGTTCTTCCATAACTTTAGAGGAATTATTGATGTATTTTTTATACAAATCATTATGTTCGTGGCTTACCCAGCTTGCGGAGTGTACGCCGTTTGTAATGCTTGTTATAGGTACTTCATTTACATTTAAGTTCGGCCAAACTTTATGCCACATTTCGCGGGAAACTTTACCGTGCAATTTTGCTACACCGTTTAAGTAAGCAGAAAGTTTTAAAGCAAAAACAGTCATGCAAAACATCGGTGATTGCGGTGTTTCTTTACCGTAATCTAAAAACCTGTCCCACCCGATGCCGAGTTGCATTACATAAGGTTCCATAAACTTTTTGACTAAATTAAAATCAAAATGTTCATTACCTGCAATTACAGGGGTGTGTGTTGTAAATACTGAAGTTGCCCACACAATTTCGCGTGCTTCGTCAAAGGAAATTTGGCGTTCCTGCATAATTTCAATAATGCGTTCGCAAAGTAAAAATGCGGAGTGGCCTTCGTTAATATGGTAAACAGTCGGTTTTAAACCTAGAACTTTTAAAGCCTTTACACCGCCGACACCTAAAACAATTTCCTGTTTAATTCTGTTTTCCCTGTCACCGCCGTAAAGTTGTTCGGTAATAGTTCTGTGTTGCGGCGGGTTTTCCGGTAAATTGGTGTCAAGCAAATAAAGTGATGTGCGCCCCACAGGTACGCGCCAAATCATAGCTTTAATAACTTCGCGCCCTAAAGGAATATCGACGGTCAAATGGTTGCCGTCTGCTTTCAAAATCGGTTCAACGGACATATGCGCCCAGTCATTTTCAGGGTACTGTTCGCCTTGCCAACCGTCTTTATTCAAAACTTGTTTTACATAACCCTTTTGATAAAATAAACCGACGCCGATTAAAGGTAAACCGAGGTCGCTTGAACTTTTAATATGGTCGCCCGAAAGCATGCCAAGGCCGCCGGAATAAATCGGCAAACCTTCGCCGATACCATATTCCATTGAGAAATATGCAGTTAAAAAATTATCTTTTCCTTCCCCTTTGATTCTGTTGAACCAAGTGTTTTGTTCTTTTTGGTAATTTCTGTAAAGTGATTCAACATAATTTAATTGTGCGATAAAATCTTGGTCTTTACTAAGTTCTTCCAAGCGTTTTTGTGATACGGTTGCCATAAGCCATTTCGGCATACGCAAACTTTGTTCCCAAAGTTTTTCATCAATTTTGACGAATAAATTAATGGCATCCCAATTCCACGCAAACCACATATTGTTGGAAAGTTCTTCCAAGAATTTCATATTTTCCGGTAAATTCGGTGTTACTTTAAATGAGTGTATCTTCATAAAATCCCCTTATACTGTAATAATATATAGTATAGCAAATTACAACTTAAATTTATTTTTAAAGTTGCGTTCCATATCACGCGCAACGGCTTTGTCTTTTAAGGTCTTGCGTTTGTCAAACAAATGCTTACCTTTTGCCAAAGCGATTTTTACTTTTGCCCAACCGTCTTTAATATAAAGTTCAAGCGGAACAATAGTTTGCCCCTTAACTTCACTTGCTGCGGCAAGTTTGTTAATTTCCCTGCGGTTCAGAAGTAATTTACGGGTTCTTGTCGGGTCCAAAACCGTATGGGTATTAAAGGCATAGGGTTTGATGTTTAAGTTTAAAATTTGCGCTTCACCGTCAACCACACGCACGAAAGCCGCCCTCAAAGAACACTCTTTGCTGCGTATTGATTTTATTTCCGCACCGAGCAAGACAAGGCCTGCCTCATAAGTATCCAAGATAAAATATTCATGCAAGGCCTGGCGGTTGGTGGCGATTACTTCTATACCTTTTTTTCTCATACATATATTTTACAAAATTTTATTTTTACGTTGTACTTGTGTACCACATTTTTTTGTATAATTATAATGTACGGTTGTTTTGTACAATTTTTATTCTATTTTTGGGATTCTTTTTTTAAAGAAGAAATCATCTTTGTGAGGGTTACTCATAAAGATATCGTATGACTCAAAAATAGCTGGTTAGGTATAAATTAAAGGGCATAATTACCCCTTTGTTTTATACCAAACACTCTCTTTAGAGAGTTACGGCTATTTTTATTTTGTGGATTCATACGATCATAAGATAATTATGGCCGTTTTCATTGAAAAAAATAAAACTTTAATAATTATTTGCCTACTGTTTTTTATTAGCCCTTTATTTGCAAAACCCATGCAAGATTTTTATAATGTCAAAATAATTTCCGTTTATGACGGTGATACTTTTAAAGTTTCTTTGCCTTGCCAAATTCCGATATTTTGCGAAAATATATCAGTGCGCGTAAAAAATATTGATGCACCCGAATTAAAAACTAAAGATAAATGCGAAAGAATTGCCGCTAAAAAAGCCAAAAAATTAACTAAAGAATTTCTCTCTGGGGGTAAAATTATTTTAAAAAATTGTGAGCGTGACAAATATTTTCGCTTGCTTTGCGAAGTAAAAAAGGAAGAAACAGACCTTTCACTTTTCTTGCTTAAAAATAATTCAGCATATCAGTATTTCGGCAGAACAAAACAAAAAACAAATTGGTGCATTGAATAAAATCAGAATCTGGGAAAAAGGTATCGATTGCAAAAAACAAAAAAGTCAGACTCCCTAATATGTAGTATAATATAAAGAGGGGAGTATATGAGTACATTAGTGATCATAATCTTAACAATAATAATCTTATTGGCACTTTTCTTGCCTTTTATGGTGCATAAAGTTGAACAGCAGCTTGAGGTTTTTTTGTTCGTCCTCGGCATTATTGCCGTTACGGCTATATCTGCTTGGAATTGGCACCTTGTAAAAGATGCTTTAACAGAACCTATAAAAATTTCTTTAGCGGTTTTAATTATCGGTTTATTATTTAGAAAATTCAGATTAAATGTCGCACATTTTATCGAACATATAGAAGTTAAAATAGGTTTACAAAAAACTATCATTTTATTTGTCGGCATTTTAGGTTTTTTATCCAGTGTGATAACTGCTATCGTCGCTGCTTTGATACTTTGCGAAATTGCCGCAACTTTGCGTTTAACAAGGCGCGATACTGTCCACGTTATTGTTATGGGTTGTTTTGCAATCGGTTTCGGCGCAATTTTAACACCGATAGGTGAACCGCTTTCAACAATAGTTATCAGCAAACTTTCAGGTGAACCGCATAATGCCGGTTTCTTTTATTTACTTAATTTACTTTGGTATTTAATTATACCCGGTGTTGCCTTTTTTGCTTATATGGCAGGGCGCACAAAAGATGAACAAATTAAAACCCAGCAGCATGTGGAAATTGACAGCGCAAAAGATATTTTAGTGCGTGCCGCAAAAGTTTATTTGTTTATTATGGCTTTGGTTTTCTTCGGCCACGGGCTTACGCCTTTGGCTGAAATCAGTATTATGAAACTGCCCCTTGCGGCTTTATATTGGGCTAACTCAATTTCGGCAATTTTAGATAATGCAACTTTGGCCGCTGCTGAAATTGTGCCGACAATGACAAATACCCAAATTGAGTTTTTGCTTTTGGGTTTGGTAGTGTCAGGCGGTTTTTTAATACCGGGGAATATTCCAAATATTATTTGTGCTTCAAAATTCAAAATTAAAAGTAAGGAGTGGGCAAAACAAGCTTTACCGATAGGAATTGCATGTATGTTGTTCTATTTCATCGTGCTTGAAATTTTGCCGAAATAAAAAAATGATAACTTTAACAGATGCTACAATTCGTTTAATCGTATCTTTCTTTTTAGGTGCTATCGTCGGTTTTGAAAGACAGTATCATGAAAAGCCGGCAGGGTTTTCCACAAACACTTTGATTTGTATGGGTTCAACTGTTTTTGCAATGGTATCTTTGCTTTCTGCGCAATATTTCGGTGGGGACCCTGCAAGAATTGCCGCACAAATCGTAACGGGTGTAGGTTTTTTGGGTGCAGGTTCAATTATAAGGGAAGGTAATAAAATTTCCGGTCTTACAACGGCGGCAGGTATTTGGGTTGTTGCCGCTATCGGCATGGCAGTAGGTTATGGGGAATTCGGTTTTGCCGTTTTTGCAGTAGTTTGTGTATTAATTTTGCAAGTATTTTTAAAGAAAGCATTAAGTGCTTTTGAGTCTGTAAAAACTTTTGAATATATAACAATTAAATGCGAACCGGACCTTGAAATAGTTACAAAAATAGAAGATATAATAAAAAAAGAAGGCGTAAAAATAGTTAAAAAAAGATTCTACAAAACAGACGGTAAACTTGTTTTAAAACTTGTTACAGATATGTCCGAAAATTCTTTTAAAAAGATTTTTAAACAACTTTTGACAATTAAAGAAATTATTAGTTTAGACCGCTAACAGGGGGCAAAATGAATATAAAACAAAAAACAGTAAATGTCGGTAAAATAAAATTTGCAAATAATTTGCCGCTTGTTTTTATCGGCGGGCCTTGTGTTATTGAGGGGGAAAAGGTCTTTTTAGATACCGCCAAACAAATTTGTACTTTAATGAAAAAGGCAAAAGTGCCTTTTATTTTCAAGGCATCTTTCGATAAAGCAAACAGAAGTTCCGTTTCCGCTTACCGCGGTGTAGGGATTGAAAAGGGTTTAGAATTGCTTGCCGAAGTAAAACAAAAATATAAAGTACCTGTCTTAACCGATATTCACGAGCCGTACCAAGCCGAATTAGCCGCAAAAGTTGCCGATATTTTACAAATCCCTGCCTTTTTATGCAGACAAACGGATTTGGTTTTGGCAGCCGCAAAAACCGGTAAAGTAATCAATGTCAAAAAAGGGCAATTTTTGGCACCTCAAGCCGTAAATGAAATTATCAAAAAAATTGAAAGCCAAGGTAATAAAAATATTTTGCTTACCGAACGCGGGGCAAGTTTCGGTTACGGCGATTTAGTGGTTGATATGCGCAGTTTTGAAATTATGCGCCGCAGCGGTTACCCTGTTATTTTTGATTTAACACACTCTATGCAAAAACCGTCGGGTGCAAGTTGCACCGGTGGGGATAAAACTGTCGCCTTAACTTTAGCGCGCGCTGCGGCCGGTGCCGGTATTTCAGGTATATTTTTTGAAGCGCACCCGCATCCGGAAAAAGCACTTTCCGATAAGGCCAATACTTTAAGTTTGCCGGAGTTAAAAGAAGTTGTAAAACAAATGATTGCAATTGATGAGGTTACGAAATGCCTAAAAATGAATTAAAATTAACACTTATAAAAACTTTAAAAGCATTGTTAATAATTTATGCTTGTTTGCTTGTTTTATTTTTTATCGTCAGCGCAATTACTGATAAATTGCCAAAGCCTTATCATAAAAGGACAATTTCACAAGAGGTTACCCCATGGCTAAAATAAATTTGTGCAAAGAAAATATTTTAAAAAGGGCTAAAGAAGTTTTTATTTCAGAAGAAATAGCCCTTAAAGATACCGCCCAGATTTTGGGTGAAAATTTCGTTAAAGCCGTTACACTTGTAAGCAAATCTGCAGGGCGGCTTGTGGTTGTCGGTATCGGTAAAAGCGGGCATATAGGCCGCAAGATTTCCGCTACTTTAGCGTCAACCGGCACACCGTCATTTTTTGTACATCCTACCGAAGCTTTGCACGGTGATCTTGGTATGATTACCACTAGTGATATCGTTTTGGCTCTTTCCTTTTCCGGTGAAACGGAAGAATTAAGCAAAATTCTTACCCCCTTAAAAAAAGAAGGCATAAAAATTATTGCTTTAACAGGCCATAAAAATTCCACTTTGGGTAAAATGTCAAACATTTGCCTAGAAGTTAAAATTAAACGCGAGGCCTGCCCTTATAATTTGGCACCTACATCTTCTACGACGGCGATGCTTGCTTTAGGTGATGCTTTGGCAATTTGTTTAATGCAAGTTAAGAATTTCCATAAAGAAGATTTCGCGCTTTTCCATCCGGGCGGTACGCTTGGTAAACTTTTAACTTATTTCGTAAAAGACATTATGTTTAAAGGCAAAAACCCTGTTATCTTAGAGGGTGCAAGTGTGCAAGATGCTTTGCTTGTTATGACTAAAAACAAAACAGGCGCAACCGCAATAGTTGATAAAAAAGGTTTGTTAAAAGGTTTTTTTACAGACGGTGATTTAAGGCGCCTCTTACAAAAAAAGCAAAATGTTTTGGGTTTAAAAATTAATGATGTTATGACTAAAAATCCTTTTGCTTTCCCCCAAGATATGCCGGCTATTGAGGCGGCAAAAATTATCAATGCACGCAAGTTTGATAATGCCCCTGTTGTAGACAAAAAAAATAAAGTTATAGGTTTTTTAGATAAAGATAATTTAATTGAATTTATTGCTTTAGCCAAAAAATAAAATGAAAAAGTTTTTAATACTTTTATCTTTGCCGCTTTTGTTTAGTGCTTGCCAAAAAAATTCAGCAAGCGGGGATAATGTTTTGCCTTCACAAAGGGCGGAAGGTTTTGTTTTAAGGGAAACGGTTAATGGTCAAACTTCTTGGCAGCTTAAAGCAAATGCGGCAGATTTTTACGATAATCAAGAAGTTATTATGGAAAACCCAAAAATTATTTTTAATCAAGGGAAAAAAGAGTCAACTTTAACTTCCAAAAAAGGGACTTATAAAGAAAATATAATAACTTTTTTAGGTTCTGTTGTAGTGAAATCAGAAGAAGAAAATTTAAAATTAACAACGGAAAAACTTTTTTATAACACCTCTACTAAAGTGGCGTGGACTGATGTTCCTTTCGTCTTAAAACGTAACGGTATTACAGTTAGGGGCAAAGCGTTAAAAGCAGATCAAGGATTTTCAAACATAGAAATTTATAAACAAGTTACCGATTTGCCTTCAAATTTAGAGGGATTAAAATGAAAAAATATTTCTTTCTTCTAATTTTTTCTTTCCTTGCAATTTTTGCTTTCGCACAAAAAGAAGAAGATTTATCAATGCTTCTTGGCGGTATGGTTAAAAGCGATAAATGGATTATTAGGAAAGATAGTTTGGAAGAAGAATTTATCGGTAATGTCCGCTATGAAAATGAGATGTATAAACTTTTTGCCGATAAAGCTTTATCTAAACGCAAAGCAAAAACTTATGAGCTTAACGGCAATGTTTTTTTATCGCGTACCGCAGATAATACGGTTTTAACTCTGACGGCAAAACGCGTGTTTTATAATCAAAATAAAGACAGCGGCTTTGCAAACGGTTCAAAAAAAGCACAAGTAAAAGTTGTCTATCAAACGCCGGAAAATACATATACTTTGTTTGCAGATAAAGTGGAATTTTCAAAACAAGCAACATTTTTAAAAGCAAGCGGAAAAGTAAAATTAAGTGATAAGGAAAATACTTTAAATGCGCAAAATGTTACTTTTGACAGAATAAGCGGTATTTTTGAAGCTTTAGATGTCAGGCCATTAATGGTCGGTAAAAATCAAGACGGCAGTTATGCCCTTGAAGCCGATAAAATTATAGTAGATACAAAAAACGGACAATTTATTGCCGAAGGTAATGCGCAGGGTTGGCTTACTTGGTCAAAAGATTTAATGGCAGATGAAAAACTTAAAAAATTAAAGGATTAATTATGGAACTTTTAGGCGTAGATTTAAAGAAAGCATATAAAGAAAGATTGGTGGTAAAAGGAGTATCTTTAAAAATTAACTCCGGCGAAATTGTCGGTCTTCTTGGGCCAAACGGTGCGGGGAAAACAACTTCTTTTTATATGATAGTCGGTTTTATTGCAGCAACTTCCGGTAAAGTTTTTATTGACGGTAAAGATGTTACCGTTTTGCCAATGTACGAACGCGCGCGTTGCGGGCTTGGTTACCTTGCGCAAGAGCCAACAATTTTCCGCGGTTTAACTGTGGAAGAAAATTTGCTTGCAATTTTAGAGCGCCTTGAACCTGATGCCAAAAAACGTGCAGATAGGGTGGACCAGCTTTTAACCGAATTTGGTTTAACAAAACTTGCTAAACAAAAAGCATGGACACTTTCAGGCGGTGAAAAGCGCCGTATGGAAATTGCACGTTGTATGATAAGCAACCCAAAAATTATTTTACTTGATGAACCTTTTGTCGGTATTGACCCTATAACCGTTGCCGAACTTCGCGAAATGATTTTTAAACTTAAAAACCGCGGTTTAGGCATTTTGATTACGGATCATAATGTCCGTGAAACTTTACCTTTAACCGAACGCGCCTATTTAATTTACGACGGTAAAATTTTGGTTGAAGGCAGCCCAGATAAACTTTTAAATGACGAAAAGGCCCGCAAATTATATCTAGGCGAAAATTTTAAAATGTAGTTTTAGGAACTTAAAATGATATTTAGTGCAGGGAATTTTTTACTTATAGGTTCTGTTTTACTGTTTGTCAGTATTTTGGCAGGTAAAACAGGGTATCGTTTCGGCGTTCCTGCTTTGCTTTTGTTTTTACTCGTCGGTATGGCCTTTGGAAGTGATGGGCTTGGTATACAATTTTCCAATTTTAAAGCGGCGCAATTTATCGGTATGGTTTCTTTAAGTATCATCTTGTTTTCAGGCGGTATGGATACACGTGAATCAGATATTAAACCTGTTGCAAAAGAAGGTATTATTTTATCTACCGCCGGTGTTGTTTTTACGGCTTTTTTTACAGGTGTATTTGCTTATGCCTTCCCGTCTTTAAGAACAGGGTTTGGTTTGCTTGGTTGTTTATTGCTTGCGGCGGTAATGTCGTCAACCGATTCTGCCTCTGTATTTTCAATTTTACGTGCAAGGAATTTGCATATTAAAGGAAATGTCCGCTCTTTACTTGAACTTGAAAGCGGTAGTAATGACCCTATGGCCTATATGCTTACAATTATGCTGATAAGTTTTATTAAACTTAATAATTTAAGCATTGATGTTATGCTTTGGACTTTGGCTATACAGTTCTTGCTAGGCATAATGTTTGGTTATATTTTAGGGCGTTTAACAGTTTTTATAATGAATAAAATAAATTTGGATTATTCTTCCTTATATTCTGTGCTTTTGCTTGCTATTACTTTATTTATATTTTCCGTAACGGATGTTTTGCACGGTAACGGTTATTTGGCGGTTTATATTGCGGGTTTAGTGGTCGGTAATAATAAAGTTGCTTATAAAAAGAGTGTTGTTGTGTTCTTTGACGGTATTGCTTGGCTTTGCCAAATTATAATGTTTTTGGCGCTTGGTTTGCTTGTTAACCCAAATGAACTTGTGGATATTGCCCCTATTGCCATAGGTATTGCTTTGTTTATGACTTTTATTGCAAGGCCTGCGACGGTATTTTTATGTCTATTTCCGTTTAAGCATATTGATAATAAGGCAAAATTATTTGTTTCTTGGGTTGGTCTGCGCGGTGCTGTACCGATAATTTTTGCTATTTACCCTTATGTTGCCGGCGTGCCTTTTGCGAAGATGATTTTTAATATAGTATTTTTTATAACAATTATTTCACTTGTTTTACAAGGAACAACAGTGCCGTTTTTTGCCAAAGTTTTCGGCGTAATAGAAACAGATTTTAAACATAAAGATTTTGCCGTCTATGTACCTGAAGATATTGCAATTACTTCCGAAATTAAAGTTACGCCTGAAATTCTTAAACGCGGTAAAACAATCCGCCACTTGGGGCTTGAAGATAATGCCTTGCCGATAATGTTAAAACGCGACGGTAAATATATAATTGCACGCGGCAGCACCGAGCTTCAGGAAGGTGATAAACTTTTACTTATCGCCAAAGGCGAAGACGATTTAAACACTTTATGTGCTAATCTTAATATTCAAAGTTGTGAAATTTACAGGGATGAATAGTTATAAAAATGTTATACTTTAGTTAAGAGGTTGATTTTAATGTAAGTCGCATAAATATAAGCGGCTTAAAAAAATTTAAAACTGTTTTTGGAACCGTTAAAAACGGATAGCTAGAAATAGCTCCTATGAAAACCAAAAATGGTCGTTAAGGCATATAGCAACTTGGTTGATCCCCGAGGTGCTATATGCCAAATGTTTATCAGCTATGATAAACTACGGCTATTATTTAGGATATTTCATAGGCTCCGAGATAAGAGCCGTTTTTATTTGGCTTTGTCTTTTGCATTTATAGTGCGTTGCTCCTCGCTCGGATACACGGGGGCTTCGCCCCACTCACGGTATACCTCGCTCGTCGCGCCTTCTCTAAATGCAAAATACTGTGCCAAAATTTGCGACACCGTTTTTATTTGGCTTCGTCTTTTTGAGATATTTTGAAAGGTTTTCCATATTGCCCTCACCCGCATGGCGGGCGGAGGGTGGCAAGCAAAAACTTGTTTTTTTGCTTGACGGATGGGGGTATAAAGTTTTCCTTATTTATCCCCCTTCTGCACCTCCCGCCCGTATGACAAGACATATGGGTGGATGCAATAAGGAAAAAATTAAATAAATTAAAGGAGAAAAAAATGAAAAAAGAAAAACAAAAAAATTGCAAAGGTTTTACTTTGCTTGAATTGCTAGTAGTAGTGGTAATTATCGGAATTTTAGCTGCAGTTGCGTTGCCGCAATATAAAAAAGCAGTACGGAAAAGTAGGTTTGTAGAAATCGTAACTGCTTTGCATACTATAATGGACGCTGAAAACCGATACTTTCTTGCTAACGGTACTTATACACAAGACGGAGATAGGCTTGATATAGATTTCCCTCTTGGAATAACTTCTTATGATGGCCATTTATCGCAAGTAAAAGCATCTACTAATGTTACTTGCGGTTTACACGCAGCAGTTGATCGAATTAATTATGTATATTGTGTTAATCCAGATATAAGCCTTTGGTTATTTTATTATTTTGGTAATAAATATTATATGTGTAGAAACACAAATGTAAACGATCATGTTAACGATGACCTTTGTAAAAAATTTGTGAATACAACAACTACTTATGGGAGTTACAGTTATAAGAATGATTACCTAGGTTACGGTCACAATTTGTAATTAAATTACCTTTTACTAAACTCACAGCCGCAGTATTTTTGGATGTATAAATTGAATTGTTTAACTAGTTTTATGCCTTCTTGTTCGCCGGAATTTTTGCGCCAATTAGTAAAATCATAAGGAATATCAAATTCTTTTTGTGCAATTTCTGCGGCGGCATTTACACTTGTTAAATCTTTGTAGCGGGAAATACCTAAGACGGAACTAAACTCCGTAAAGCCGTTTCCTTTAGCATATTTTGCGGCTTGTTTTAGGCGGTATAAAAAACATCTTTTGCAACGTGCGCCGCGCTCAGGCTTGTGTTCAAAACCTTCGGCAACTGTTTTAAGCCAAGCTTCATGGTTATAAGGGAGTTCAATAAAATTTATACCGAAATGTTCGCATACTTTTTTATTTGCATTTAAACGTTTTTGATATTCTTCAAACGGTGCGATATTCGGGTTAAAAAACAAAACACTAAATTTCCTTCCCTCCGTGGCAAGTTTTTTTATTATACCTGCACTGCAAGGCGCGCAACAAGAAAGTAAAAGTAAATTTCCCATACTTAATTATATCAATTAAATTGTATAATTTATATAGGAGTGTAAAGATTTGTTTTTATAACCCCACCCCCAGCCCCTCCGCCTTAAGAAGGGGCGGGGAGTATTAGGAATATTTCCTATAATTCCTCTCACCTTTGCTTGCAAAGGCGGAGAGGTTAGGAGTGGGGTTGTAAAATAAAGGTTACAAAATGACAATAGTTTATCAGTTCAAAAATTCTTTGTATATAAATTTGACTAATAGATGCCCAAACGCTTGCGTTTTTTGCGCAAAAAGCAAAGGCAGTAAAATGTTCAATGGTTACAATTTGGATTTGGCAGGTAAAGAACCAAGTGCAAACGAAGTTTTAGCGGAAATTGATAAACAAATCTCTGCCGGTTTTACGCCTAAAGAAATTATTTTTTGCGGCTACGGCGAACCGACAATGGCACTCCCCGTTTTGCTTGAAGCGGCTAAACAAATTAAAGAAAAATATCCGTATCCTTTGCGGCTTAATACTTTGGGGCTTGGCTCTCTTGTTTGGGGGCGTGATATTACAAAAGAACTTGTCCCGTATATTGATAAAATAAACATCAGTTTAAATGCTACCGATAATGAAACTTGGCTCAAAATCGTTCGCCCTGATCCGAAGTATGCCGAAAAATCTTTTGAAGCCATGCAAGATTTTGTGCGTAATGCCGCAAAAAATATAAAAGAGGTTGCGGTTTCCGTCGTAAGTAATCAAGGTATTGATACGGAAAAAGCAAAAGCGCTTGCCCAAAAACTTGGTGCAAAATTTTTTGTAAGGGAGTATTTTGATGAAAACTGAAACTTTAAATATTCCGGCCCTTATTTTTTACGGTCTTTTATGCGGTGCTTTGGCGGTGGTATTGATGGTTAGTTTCCAGCATTTTGAAAATTTCTATCAGCCCGAAATTCTTGCCCGTTCAAAATATGTACAAACCCCTGCAAGGCAAAAAAATCTTGATAATTTAAAACCGCAAAGTGTAACATTTTTTTATGTTTCGCCGACGGCAAAAGAAATTGCGGTTGTAGGGGATTTTAATGCTTGGGGCGCTTACCCTTTAACTTTAAATAAAAATGAAAATAAAAATTTTACCTTAACTTTAGCTTTACCGACGGGGAAATATAAATATCATTTTTTAGTTGACGGCCAAATTATGCTTGATACAAATGCCCCGCAAACATCTGCCGACGGTGAAACTTTTAATATTTTAGAGGTTAAATAAATGGAAACTTTAAAATTAACTTCTGAAAGTGTTAATCAAACCAAAGCCCTTGCCCGCAAAATTGCCGCCTTGTTAAAAGGGGGGGAGATTTTGTTTTTTGAAGGTCCTATCGGTGCCGGCAAGACGGTAATGGTAAAAGAAATTGTTAAAAGTTTCGGTGTTAAAAAAACACCGGTGAGTGCAAGTTTTTCACTCTTAAAAAAATATCAAAATAAAAATATTACGCTTTACCACGCTGATTTATTCCGCCTTGAAGAAGGGGAAATGTTCAACCTCGGTTTTGAGGAAATGCTTGAGGACCAAAATGCCATTTTGCTTGTTGAGTGGCCGGGCCCCGCAAAAAACTTTTTCCCGCGCACACGGCTTGAAATTACAGTTACTTTGCTCGAGGGTGACAGACGTGAAATAACCTTAAAAGCGTTTGGTAAAACAGCGCAAAAATTGCTTGGGGGCTTATGCAAAAAATAGATAAAGATTTAACTTTAATGCTTGACAGTTCTTCCACGCCGCTTATAGCCGCTTTGTTTTGCGGCGGCAAAATTTACGCAGCGAGCAAAGACGGTATTAAACAAGAAGAACTTTTATTTCCGCTTTTAAATAAACTTTACAAACGTGCCGGCAAAAATTTTAAAGATACAAAAAATTTCTTTTTTATCAAAGGCCCCGGCCGTTTTACGGGGATTAGGATTGGTGTTACCTTAGCCTCTGTTTTGGCTGAAATTAACGGTACAAATATTGCAAGTGCAAGTATTTTTGAGGTGCTTGCCCCAGCTATTTTGGAAAGTAAAGAATTTAAAAAATGGCAAAGCAAAAACCCAAAAGGGAAATTAGTTATAATTTTGCCTGCTTTTAGAGAAGAATATTTTGTTTCTTTTGTCGGCGAAAATGGGCCGAAATGGCTTAATATTGAGGATTTAAACAAAGAACTTTCCGCCCAAAAAGTGCCTTTATTTTTAGCAGGTTGGGCAGGCGCAAAAGAGCCGCTAAAAAAATATTTCGGTAAAAATTATACTTACTCAAAAGTAAATTTTTTAACGCCTGAAATTTTGCTCACCGCCGCGCAAAAATATTTGGGTACGCAAAGCAAAGAAGAAGTTTTAACACCGCTTTATTTAAAACCGGCACGCTTTGAATTATGCGGCAAATAATAGAATTTTCAGAAGCAAACTGTGCCAAAGAACTTGCCGAAATTTGCAAGCAAACTAAAACCGCTGCCGCTTGGATTGAGGAAGATTTTATAAATGAGGCAGCACAAAAAACTTCAAAAATTTTTGTTTTAACTGACACAGAAAATAATATCCAAAATGCTCTTGGTTTTTGCGCCGTTCGCTTTGTTTGCGAGGATGCGGAAATTACAAATTTTGCAATTTTGCCGTCGGCACAACGCAAATACCTTGGTACTGAACTTTTCGCCTATACTTTAAATTTTTTAAAAAAGTGCGATGTTAAAAATATAACTTTGGAAGTTTCTTCCGTAAACGAACCGGCGCGTAAATTCTATGAAAAATTTAAATTTGCAAAAGTAAACACACGCAAAAATTTTTATAATATGGGGGAGGATGCTTTAGTCCTTAAACTTGAGTTATGAGAATAAAACTTTTTATCTTTTTATCTTTTTTAACAACTTTTTTATGTGCTTGGGAAGGTAATTTTGAACTTTCCGAAGCTGCACAAAATAAAGCAGATTTTTATAATAAATTTATTCAGGCATTTGCGCTTGAACAGGCAAATAATCCGCAAGAAGCCCTGCCGATATTAAAAGAACTTTTAACCCAAAACCCAGACGATAAACATTTAATTCAAGAATATTGCTACCTTGCTTTAAACAATCAACAAGAAGATTTTAATTTTTGCAAAACCGCGCTTGAAAGTGTAAAAGAAAAGTCTTGGCAAAATCGTACTCTTTTGGGGGATTATTATTTGCGTGATGGCTCTTTAACCCAAGCATTAGCCGAATATAAAAAGGCCTTAAAATTAAACCCCGAAAATCTTGAACTAACCTTTTATTATACCGGAATTTTAGCAAGTAAAGACCAAAATGCCGCAATAAATTATTTGCAAAATTTAGCCAAAAATTACCCGCAAGCAGACGGTTATATAAGCGTAAAAATTGCTGAAATTTATTTAAAAAACAGGGAAGATGATAAAGCCGTTTCTTATTTGGAAAATGCTTTAAAAACCGCCCAAAATAAGGCGGAAATTTACCAGGCTTTAATTAGAATTTACGAGTCAAAACACAATGCGCAAGCACTTTATAAAACTTACCAAAATATGTATAAAGACGGTTTTGTAAATGCAGGAGTTGTGGAAAAGTTGGCAAATATGGCTGTCTTTCAAAAAGATGATGAAAATGCGGAAAAATATTTTAAAGAACTTTTAAAAATAGATGAAACAAACCCCTATGCCGCGCGTTATTTTGCCTTTGCCGAACAAAGCCAAGGCAATTATGAAGGTGCTTTAAATTACCTAAAAAAAGCGCGTGATTTTGACACTACACCTGCTATGCAAATTAAAGCGGGTTATTATTTAAGTATGCTCTCAAAGCAAGAAGAACTTTCAAAATTAATGGGTGCGGCTTATAAAAAGTTCCCAAACAACAATGAAATTTCTTACTATTATGCTTTGGCTTTAGTGGACGCAAAAAAGTATAAAGAGGCGGCAAATATTTTTGAAGAAATTTTAAAAACTTCGCCGGAAAAAGAGCTTGTACTTTTTAATTACGGTGCAGTGCTTTATGAACAAAAAAAATATAATAAAATGAAAGATATTTTGCACCGTTTACTTGAACTTAACCCAAATAATGCCGAGGCACTAAATTTCCTAGGTTATTTTTTAGTCGACCAAGGCAGCAAAAAAGATTTACAAGAAGGCTACAATTTAATTACCCGCGCACTAAACGAAAAGCCGCAAGAAGTTGCCTATTTAGATTCCCTTGCTTGGTATTATTTTAAGGCGGGCGAGGCGGAAAAGGCATCCCAAATTTTAAACACTTTAAAAGATGTAAAAGACGAAGAAATTTACTTTCATAAAGCGGAAGTGGCATTAGCTTTAAAAGATTTCGAAACTGCCGCCAAAAATTATGAAAGCGCCTTAAAAATTAATCCAAATAACAAAGCGGCAAAAAAAGGCTTAAAGAAAGCAAAAAAGGGAATTTAAAAAAGTGTTGGATTTTTGCTCAAAAGTTGCTAAAATGTAATTAAGGTATTTTGGTAAATGATAAACAGTAATAAAAACATAAATAAAAATCGTTTTTATATGGGGCCTGTTTTGGTGGGGCTTTGCTTTATCATTTTATGTATAAATAGCTTGTCTGCCCAGACGGCAATGGTTACAAATAACTTTGTTTGGTATTCAGATATTAAAGCTTCCACAGATACAAATTATCAGTGTGTTATACCCGCAAGCGAATGGCCCCTTTTGGATACACACAGTTATCAAAACAGATCTTTTATAAGCTCGCAAATATATAACTTAAACCAAACGTCTAACCCTAGTTATAAAGCAATTGTTGATTCTAAGGACCCTTGGGTAAACTCCGCCTTAATTGAATTTGATAATGTTACAATTACCCCGAATCATAGCCATCCTTATTATCCTAACCATTGTTTAACTTTATGTTCGGAAGTAACCTGTTCAAATCCTGTCAGAAAGATGGAAAGTACCAATTCAAGCGGAACAACGACGGTGATAAATACTGTTGCAAGCGGGGACTTTCCGATACAAACAATTTTATTTGATATCTTTAAATATCAAGCCAATATTAACCCATATAGCCCGGATAGCGCGCCACCGATACGCACAATTGCAATGTACCCGGCACAAGGCAGCGATCTTGATAACATCTGTAAAGGTGTTCCTGTTTGTTGTGACGCACCTAACAAGGGCCCTGGGTCTTTGGTTGTCAACAATCCCTCTTGCCACGATTATCCAGAATATCAAATCTCTTGTTGTGATGCTTGTGAGTGGAGTGGTACAGGTTCATGCAGTCCTCTTCCCAATGTTTGTGAAAATACTTATGGTAACGACGAACAGGGGTGTACAACTGCTGGTGCCGATTTTTGTACTTGGAGTGAGGAAACTTCATGTTCTAATGGACCAGGGAATCCTTGTCACGATATTGAAACAGATCAATGTGGAACAGGAAGTAGTGCAAATTATTGTAAGAAGGTAGGTGCAGAAGGAACATGTAACTTTAATAGTTCTTACAGTTGTGATATTAGTGACTGTGACGAAGGTGTTCCATATTGTGATTGGGTACCAAACACCCAAATTTGTGCTTTAGTTGACGATTATTGCAGTAATAAAGAAACAGAATATGCTTGTGGTGAATATTCTGAGTATTGCTCATGGACATACACCTCATATACATGTGAATGGAAAAATAATACTGTTTGTGCAAGCAATTTTGATGGTTCTCAAACAAGCTGTCCGGATCAATTTTGTTCATATGTAGCCGGTGGTGTTTGTAACACAAAATCAGCTTCAGATTCACAATGTAATGATCTTAGTAGCGATACTTGCGAAAGTGGGGGTAATGCTACATTTTGTGAATGGTCTGCTGCATCTGTAACTTGCGGATCACAATTATCTTCACCTACTAACAATTCTAACAATACTTGCAATGATGTGGATACACAGGGTAAGCCATTAGCAACTAATCCTTGTGTAGATATAGCAAGTAAATTTAACACAAAAGCTGAATGTGTAGCGGGCTTAAGCAC
Organism: Elusimicrobiaceae bacterium; assembly: GCA_045658545.1. Taxonomy (GTDB): domain Bacteria; phylum Elusimicrobiota; class Elusimicrobia; order Elusimicrobiales; family Elusimicrobiaceae; genus Proelusimicrobium. Next base: position 133 of record JAZOVE010000023.1, on the reverse strand, counting down.
CTTACATTTCTGCACGCCTTGGGACGGAAGTTATGAAATAGACGGTGAATTTGGGAAGAGCAACGGACAGTTTGGATATAGGACAACGATAAAGACGAATTATCCCGGTGATGGTATATCAGTAACAACAGAT